>DASTDE010000001.1:611543-1223086 GCA_035710515.1 Candidatus Rubrimentiphilum sp.
CCCGCAAAGGCTTTCGTCAGCGCTTCCAACTCCCGCACATCCAGTATAGTGTCCGCGTCACGCAGATCGATGGCGACCACCTCGTGATCGCGCCGAAGATCATCGCAAAGTGCGCGGCCGACCACGCCCGCGGAACCGGTGACTGCAATTTTTTTCATACGGCCGATTCTACCACAGAGAGGAATGTTTATGCGTCATAGGGTTTTGGCATTGACCCTCTCGCCATTTCTACTCACGACGCTTGGCGCGGCGGCGCAGACTACACCCTTGAAGAGCCCGTCAGCGGGATTAGTTGCGGCCGTAGCCGCCCTACCCGCCACGCCGCAATGCGCGCCGGTCCCGCCAGCGGTGCGCAACATCATCGGCGTTTCCTACTACATCGATAGCGCGCATCATTCGGTCGTCGACCCGAAAAAACTGGCGCAAAACGAAGCCAACCTCAATCCGATCCGAAATTATCTTCAGAGCGTTACCGATGCGAGCGATGCTGCCGCGCGCGGCGACGGCAACGCGGCGGCGTGCGGCCTTCGTTTGCTTTTCGCCTGGGCACAGGGCGACGCGATGAACGGTACAGTCAATCATCAGGGCGAGTACGAGCGCGAATGGACGCTCGGCGGTTTGGCACTGGCGTATCTGAAGATTCGCGATACCGGCGCGGCCGATCCTAATGCGGCAGTAACGACCGCATGGTTTGCACGCTTGGCGCGCGCGGTCGAGCCATACTATCCGCCGTCCGGTGAGTTGAACAATCACGACTACTGGGCCGGCGTCGCGGTCGCCAGCGCCGGAATCGCCGCCAACGACGGCGCGCTGTACGATTGGGGAATCGCCACGTATAAAACCGGCGTCGATCAGATTCAATCTGACGGCACGCTGCCGCTTGAGATGAAGCGCGGGACGCGCGCACTCCACTATCATCTCTTTGCCATCGAACCGCTGGTGATCTTGGCGGAGATCGGCCGCGCCAACGGCCAGGACCTCTACGCGATGGATGGCGGGGCGATTGCGCGCCTGGCGCAGCGGTGTGTTTCCGGCATCGCAGATCCGTCGTTCTTCACGCGACAAAGCGGCGTGGCGCAAGACATCAAACCGGGCGGGAAATTGCGGGTCGATGAGATTGCATGGATGGAGCCCTATCAGGCTCGCTTTCCGACGCCGCAAATGCTGGCAATTTTGCAACCGTACCGCCCGGTAATTTACTCTCGCCTCGGAGGGAATCTGACACAATTGTACTCACACGCCCGTTAGGAGCGGTGTCCGATGTGTCATGGTGACCCTTCAACTCGCTACGCTCGCTCAGGACTGCGGCACAAATGTGCATGAAGCGTAGGCTTAGCGCGATCGCGGTGGCAGCGTGCGTGCTGTTGCCAAGCGCTTCCACACCCGCACAAACGCCGGAGCAACTTTTGCCACAGAGTATTTTGTCGGTCATGCAACTCGCAGCGCATTGGCAAATGATGCACTTGCCGGCGGATCGGGCGCCGACCGATTGGACGATGGGCGTGTACGATGCCGGCCTGACGGCGCTGGCCGGCATTTCATCAAACCCCACCTATCTGCAAACGATGGTCCAGACGGGGCGGCAATTGAATTGGCAGCTTGGCAAGCGAATATATTTCGCCGACGACTATGTGATCGCGCAAAGCTATCTCGACATGTACGAACGCTACCACGAAACCGCAATGCTGCAGGCCGCGCGCGCCGCGTTTGACACGATCATAGCAAACCCGGCTCCGAACGCAACAGATCTCCGCCTCGATTCACCGCGCGGCACCGACAAGTGGTCGTGGTGCGACGCGTTGTTTATGGGGCCGGCAACCTGGGTCCGCCTGACGGCCCAAACCGGCGACACTCGCTACATCGATTGGATGGATCGCCAATTCTGGCAGACCGTCGCCTATCTCTACGATCCAAAGCAGCATCTCTTTTATCGCGACAACAACTATTTCGCAAAACGCGAAGCTAACGGCCAACCGGTATTTTGGGGCCGAGGAAATGGCTGGGTGCTGGCGGGCATCGCGCGGACTCTGGAGACCATGCCGGACAACTATCCGTCGCGGCCAAAGTACGTCGCGCTTTTTCGCGAGCTGGCAGCGCGCCTTGCGAGTCTCCAAGATACCTCCGGCGCGTGGCATGCAAGTCTGCTTGATCCCTCGGCGTATCCCGAGCCTGAGATGAGCGCAACGGGCTTGATCGATTTCGGCCTCGCGTGGGGTGTGAACGCGCACATTTTAGACGCGCGCGTTTATGGGTCGCATATCGTCGCGGGTTGGAATGCTTTGACAGCGCACGTCGGCGCGGACGGCATGCTGGGTTTCGTGCAGCCGCACGGCCGCGATCCGCAGCACACCACCGCGGCGCAGAGCGAAGTCTACGGAACCGGCGCACTGCTGCTCGCCGGCGCCGAACTGTACAAATACGAACTCTTGAGACAGACGCTGCCCGTTACGGTGACGGTCTCGAATCCGCTGCCATTATACCGCTTCAGCGAAACGATCGAGGTGCGTGAATGCCGCGACGACCCCGCGTGCCGTGATGAACCGGTCGAATGGCCGAGCTTGCATAAGCCGGAAGACTTCATGGTATTGCGCGGAAGCTATGCGCAAGTCGTCGATTCCCAGTTAACGAGCAAAGATAGGGGCGCCGGTCACAATTCGTTGATCTTCCAAACCGACATCGCACCCAAGGGCTCGCAAGTGTTTTACGTTGTTCACAAACCCGACGGTCTCGCGACGCCGGCGCCTATCGTGAAAACGTTTGCGCGCTACGTTCCTGAGCGTCAGGAGGACTTTGCGTGGGAAAACGATCGCATCGCGCACCGGGTCTATGGCCCGATGCTCGCACAAGTTGAGGGAACGAACAACAGCGGTATTGATGTCTGGGTGAAATCCGTGCGGCATCTTGTTGTCGACGAGTTTTACGCGGGCGCTAAGTATCACGTCGATCACGGCGAGGGTGGCGATTTTTATGATAACGGGACAAGCCGGGGAGATGGCGGGTCGGGCATTTGGTCGGGTGACACGCTGTACGTGTCGAACAACTATGCGACTTGGCGCCTCGTCTCGAGCGGCCCGATCCGCGCGGAATTCGCTTTGACGTACTCGCCGTGGCAAGCGGGAACGCGAACCGTGTCCGAAGTGAAGTATTTTACTCTCGACGCAGGCTCGAACATGACGCGAATCGAGGAGACATTCTTGTCGCCGCAAACCGGACCGCTTACCGCCGGGATTGCGGTCGTGAGCTCCGATTGGCCCGGGCGTCACGCGCACTCTAGAATTCCACGGAACTTACAGCGGGTTAATGTGCCGCCCGAAGATCTGCGTGGACGGTTCGTGAACGGTGCGAACTGGATCGCGGATTTCCAGGGAATGACTGCGGCGCCGAAAGGAATGCCGGACAATGGGATGGCCGGCGTGGCGGCGATTCTTGCGCCACCGGCGATCGCGCGGCTCGGCTACGCCGAAGGGCACGAAGTGCTGTCAACGCGAGCGAAGCCCGGCGTGCCGCTCATTTACTATATTGGTGCCGGTTGGAGCACATTCGATTTTCCCGACGCGCAAAGCTGGAGCTCGTACGTTAGCAGCTATGCCGCACGGCTTGCCGCACCGCTGCGGGTTACAATAGCCAGACGCGGGAGTTCGTTCTAAGCTTCGCTTTGCCGTACGAGGGAAAGCTTGACAAATGCCGCAATGCACAGTCCATGTCGCCGGAAGTGTGGACAGCAGTCGGGTCGCTGGTCTCTGCGGTAGTGATCGCGGCAACAGCAATCGCGGCACTCATCCAAATCCGGCAACTGCGCACCGGCAACGCGATTAACGCGATGCTGACTTTGCGCTCCAATTTTAGCGACGCGCAATTCAGCGACGCGATGGACGTGCTGCGCGGCAGCTCGCTGGCAACGGCGATGCAAGACCCATCGTTCCGGGCGTTCGTCGCACGTCGGGCTCCGGCGCCATCGGACGCTGCGACGAAACTGTATAGAGCTTACGTGCACGTCGCCAACTGGTACGAGGTTTTAGGCGCCATGGTGCTTCAGAACGTCCTCACGATGCGCGCCGTCGGCGACACGTACGCGAACGTGGTCAATTATGCCTGGACGCTTTGCGAGCCGGCAATCATCTATATGCGCGCCGTGCGAAGGGACCAAACCATATTCGAGGCGTTCGAATGCCTCACGGTACTCAGCCGTCAGTGGATGCGCGATCACCCCAGCGTCTATCCGCCGGGCGTCCCAAGAATCGCCGCAGCTAACAAGTATCCGATCGAGGAAGAAGCCTCGTAGGGGTTCCGGCTCTGCCCGCGCTGAAGTGAACCGCGAGGTAAGGACGATGCGCGTTTTTGCATTGGCTGTCTTGGCCGTTTTCGTTGCGGCGCCGCTGGCCGTATTCGCGGACGGTGATAAGCAACTTCAAAGCGTAAAGGGTTCCGTCTCGTACCAGCACGGAAAAGGTACGCGCCCGCTCGCGCGGTCGGCGACGATCGTTTTGGTCGACAAGGACTTTGCCATCACCGGCGACGCATCGCTGGCCGCCGTGGTGTTGCCGGACAGCTCCCGAGTGACAATGGGGTCGCTCACGCGCGTGCAGATGGCATATTTCACGCAACTCGAGGGAACGACCGCAAAATTCGTCCTCTACGGCGGAAAAACGCGTTTCAAGATCGAGCATCCGAACGGAAAGCCCGCCAACTACACCTTTCAAACTCCGACGGCGCAGATTGCCGTGCGCGGAACCGAAGGCGACATCGGCGTGGACGGACGCGACCATCTCGTTGTGAACGTCTACGGCCTAACCGATCCCAATCTTCCGGTCGTCGTGACTACGGAAGACGGAAAGCAGTACGTGTTAAAAGCGGGTCAACAGTTGCTGGCCAACTGGGTGAACGGCCAGATTCAAACAACCGTCGGAACCTTGACGGAGCAGGCCGTCGCGCAGTTCGAGGAGATCGGCGCGCCGGTTTCGGATTGGGCCACTGCGGTGCAGAATTTGCCGCAAGAGACAGTGGATAACGCGGTTTCGCAGGTGCCGATCATCGGCGGTTTGATCCCGCATATCTCATTCGGCCACCGCTCTCATGCGGTAGCGCAAACAACGCCGAATCCATCGCCATCGCCGTGCGTGACCGCACCGCCGGGCAAGACGAACTATTTCGGCAAACTGCTCGGAGCAGCTGCGACGCCCGCGCCGTGTGTCTCGCCCTCGCCCTCACCGAAACCCGCATCCGCGCGATAGCGGCGAGCTGATTGCGCCGTTTTCGCAGGCTGGGCGTCTCGCTCGCGCTGGCTTTATGCGCGAGCGCCGCGGGCGCGGCGTTCTATCTCGTTCCTTTACATAGTTTCGCCTTCGCTAACCGGATCGAAGACTATCGCGTGCATGCCGACGTGCTCGCGCATACGAGTGCGTACGAAGAACCCAACGATGCGCTGGCGCTGATAACGATCGACGAGGAGTCGATTGGAAATACGCGCGCGGGCTTGGGCGCGTGGCCATTCCCACGCAGCGTTTACGGAAAACTGCTGCGCCGCTTGGCGCAAGCCGGCGCCAAAGCCGTTGCGTTCGACATCGATTTCTTGGAACCGTCGGCCGATCCGTCGCAAGACGTGGCGTTCGCGACAGCCGCGCGCGGGATTCCGGCGGTAATCGGATATACCGTCACGACGACGTCGGCCGGCATTCCGGGCGCCGAGATTCCACCGGCGCCGTTGCGTTCCGCGATGCGGCTTGGGTTTACGACGATCGATACGCCGGGCGGCGTCGTGATCGGTCAGCCGCTGCGCATCGTTCCGGTGCCGCAAGCGCCGGGCGGTGCCGCTCTTTCACTCGCGCTCGCTGCCGCGCAAACCTATGGCGGAAAACGGATCGATGCTAACGAGATCCCGGCGCTCGACGGCGCGCTGCTCATCGTTCCGTTCCACGAAACGGGACATGTCGACACAACCGGCCGCGCCGGAGCGCAAGCCGTGGACGTCGGTTTCGTTTCTCAGAGTCTCTCCTTTGCTGACGCGCTGACCGTCCCGCCGGACCAGCTACGCATCTTCGCGCGCGGCCGGCTGGTGCTCATCGGGGCGACCGCGCAGGCTTTATCGGACGTCGCTCCCACGGTGAACGGCCTCTATCCCGGCGTCTACGTGCACGCGCGGCTGATCGATCAGCTGCTGACGGGAATGTTTGTGCGCCCCGCGCCGGGCTGGCTGAATCTCGCGCTGATCGTATTGCTGCCTGTGCTGCTCGCCGCCGGACTCGCGCAGCTTCGTCCGCCCGTCGCGATCGCAATTGCGTTGCTGGCAATTCTCGCCTACGCCGGCTTGGTCGCCGCGCTTTTTGTCTATCGGCTCTACTGGCTCGACCTCGTGCACGTCGCCGGCGCGATGGTGCTCACCGCGCTCGCCGTCATCGCATATTTAGTGTTGACCGAGGCCGCGCAGCGGCGGTTTGTAACGGAGATCTTTGGCCGCCACGTGAGCCCGGCCGTGGTTGCCGACATCCTGAAATGCGAAGACCCGAAAGCGGCCTTTGCGCTCGCGGGCAAACGCGCGAAGGTGACGATATTTTATTCGGACATTCGCGGTTTCACCTCGACATCCGAGAAGATGACCGCGGAAGCGATCTACGATCAGCTCAACGAGTATTTTGACGCCATGTGCGAAGTGATCTTCAAATACGGCGGTTACGTGGATAAGTTCATCGGCGACTGCATCATGGTCGTGTTTTCGGCCCCCGAGCCGACGCCCGGCGACGCACGCAAAGCGGTTGAGGCAGCGCTGGAGCAGCAGCGCGTCATCGGCGAGCTCGGCAAGCGGTGGGAGCGCGAAGGCAAGCCGCCGTTTACGGTTGGAATGGGCATCAACACCGGCGCGGTGGTGATGGGCAATCTCGGCTCGTCGTCGCGGATGAACTACACCGTGATAGGCGACGACGTCAATATTGCGGCCCGCCTCTACAACGTTGCTGCGGGCGGGCAGATCATCGTCAGCGAGTCAACATATAATGAAGTCAAAGACTTCTTCGAGCTGCGCGAATTGGAGCCGGTCAGCGTCAAGGGCAAGAGCGCGCCGCTGCGCAACTTCGAGGTGATCGGCCCGCGTTAGCGCGCGGCGAACATCTCGGCGTCGTCAGCTTCAAGCATATCGACCGCTAATTCAATATCCGGCCGCCGCTCAAGGATCGGATATCGCTTCACAAACCCTTCCGGATCTCTGGCCTTGAGGTCTGCCACGCGACGCGTGAGAATACGCTCGTTAAACTCCGCATACTTCTCGGTGTTGGCATGCGCGCGTAACCAGGCGGCGACATCATCGTCGGTTTTGGCCTGGGCGACAGCCTCACGGAACTGGTCCTCGGTCACGCCGATTGCATCCAGCATGACCATCGTGAAGCCGGTAATGTTATAGACGCCGGGGTTGCCGCCGGGAAGGCGCGAGCGCATCTTGTCGATCGAACGGGGCAGGTTTGCGAGGCCGTCCAATTTCTCGCGCGGGCTGCGCGGCGGGGCTTTGGTTAAATCTAACGGTTCCATCAGCAACCGCGTTCGCTACTGCGTCCTTTTAACTCTTTTGCTATCTCGTTGGGAGCCCGTCCGTTGGAGCTGTGCATGAGGTGGTGATCCGAGTCACACAATTCACAACTGATCTCGGTTCCCTCGTGACCTACGACCAGGGAGTGGCCGCCGGTCAGCTCGGCGTGCGGGCCCTTTCTTGGAAAGGCCGTTAAGTGGCCAGGTCCGTATCGGCGCCGCGAGGCACCAAGAAATATCCTATGATTAAAAGGTAGAGCGCAAAGCTGGCGATCGGCCAGACCAGCGCGACGAGCGTTGCAATTGCGTACGTTATCCAACCGATGCGGAAAGCCACGATCGTTGGGCGGATTGTTTGGCCGGTCACGCCGGCGGCAAAGGCTTTGCTGTTTACCAAGTGCATGAGCAGCCCGTTGTATGCGGTGGCGGATGCGGTAAGCGTTAATCCGTAGAGGAGTTCTGCCGGCCTCAGCGTCGGGTACGATCCCAGCGTTGATGTCGCGAATGGAATAAAAACAACCACGCAGAGCAAGGCCAGGTTCAGGAATACCGTCCGACGATCGATGCGGTCGACCAAACGAAACAACGCGTGATGGTTTTGCCACATGAGGCCGATGACGGCGAAGCTCATCAGGTATGCCAGCAGGTTCGGCCACAGACTCAGCAAGTGTTGCGTCAGGGCTGCTTCATTCAGCGGCCCCGCTATCGCGCCCAGCGAGATGCCCAGGATCAGCAGCGTGATTGCAAACGCAAAGACGCCGTCGGAAAACGCCTCGAACCTGCTCTTATTCAAGTCGTGTCAATTCGACACGCAGCCGCCCAAACTGTGCAATTTTGACCATTCTCCAAGGTAGGGGCTGAGTATACTTTTGGCATGATTTGGCGTGGGGTACGGCCGTCGCTTACGCTGTACGCAACGGGGGCAATAGTGGCCACTGCCGAGAGAATCGCGATGGGCGCGCGGCTGGCGCAAGCGCGCAGGCCGGTCTGCGAACCGTGTTTCGAACGGATGCTGGCGACCAACGATCGCTCGTTACTCTGTTTCTCGTGTAGCAGGCTCGGCTAAAAGAAGCTAACCCCCGGGGCTTTCAACGCCCCCTTCGAGCGCGGCGCACTCTACGCCGTCCCGCTCGCAATCCTTGCAGTGGCGGCCGTGGTGACTGCTCATCGGATGGCCGCACGCCGGACACTCGGTAATGTGTATCTCTTCCATTTCAATCGGTTCTCCGCGGTTTGGCAAATAGGCCTTTCCTCGACGACGCCTAACCCCACGGTAGCCGCGGAGGTGCTCTATGGTTCGAGCGTTCTTTGCCGTTGTGTTGCTGGGTGCGCTGGTCGCTGCCGCGCCCGCTTCGCTCACGCCTGTTGCGCCAAGGTCCGAAGCGGGCAGCGGTGCGGAGACCGGCGTTTACGCGCCACCGCTCGCGGGGCCGCGCGCGAAGATCAGCGGCACCGTCCAGAGCGATACCGCCGGGCCAACGGGTTTTTACGTAGTCACTTTCGACTCGCAAGGCAATCAGAAGTATTTCCATAGCACTACCGACGCGCGCGGAAAATATCGCTTTGCTATTCCGGCCGGCGTGGCCGCATTTATGGTGTTCCGTCATTTTGACGCGCAGGGACATCCGGATGAAGGTGCACGCTGTATCGTTTCGGGCGATCCGGCGCAACGCGTGGCCGGTACGCGCGAGTTGTTGCGCGCTAGTTCACATACGCCGGCGATAACCGGCGGCAACTCAGTTTTCGAACGCAGTCAACCACTGACACTGCAGACGCGCGGCGTGGACGGTTCTGCCGCGAGCGTTCTGGTAGACGGATCGGCGCAAAACGTCGATACGCTGGCCGCGTCGGACCGCAGCATCGTCGCGCAGGTGCACCCCGGCACTCCGCTCGGACGTCACGAACTCAGCGTGCAGTCCGGCTCGAAGCGCAGCGAGGCGGTTCCGGCAGATTTCATCGATGCGACTTTAACAGCTGGAGGTTCGCACGAAACCGGAGGCATTCAAACCGCCGTGCTCACGGTAACCGGCCTTCCGCCGGGCGATCGCGCGATCGCGGATTTCGAAGTAAGCGGCAGCGCGGAACTTGCGCGGGGTGGATCGCAAACCAGCGTTCCGGTAGTCGGCGATCGCGCCAGCGTGGATGTGCGCGGCACGCGCGCGGGGCCGGCATTGATCCGCTGGCACTTGCAAGTGGACATTCCACCGTATTGGGGGCAGCAGGTCGCAGAGTCGACGCCCGTTCCTACGGCAACGCCGTATCCGTATTACACGACTTCGCGTCCTTCGCCGACGCCGACACATAAGATGACGGCGACGCCCACGCCGAAGCCGCCGAACAATAACGATCACACGACGTCGCGCGAGTACACGCCGCCGCCCTACGGCCGCCGTACGCCCGGGCCCAAGACCACGACGCAGCCAACGCCAACGCCGCCGCCGCCGACTCCAACCGCATACCCGACGCCGAGCGGCAGTCCATCGCCCACCCCAACGCCGTGCAACTACGAGATCGCGGACGGCGCGTTCGAACCGACGCAAGGCGTGTGGCAAGACGATCCGTTCTTTCCGAATATGCCCGGCAAACAGCTCACGCGACTGCACGACCTGGATCCGACGCCGCACTTTCTGGCGGAACTCGACATGATCGAGGGACGCGACACCGTGCTTTGGGGCGTCAACCATTACATGGATCAGGGAAGCCGCGTCGATATCAACAGCCGCCACGCGATTACGTTCGTGATCATGACGAACTGCACGCAAACCAAAGCCGTGCGCATCGCGTTCACCGTCTCGCAACGCGGCCAAAAGAAACTCATCATGAATTCGCAGGTGTTCAACGTGCCGCTCGAAGGGCCACGCAATGCCGACGGTACGATGAAGCGCTTCGTCTTGAACTTACCGCTGAGGACCGGCATACCGGCCGTGCCGTTCACGCTGGACGAAGGCGGTTACGACATTACAGGCACGCTCGTAACGATGCAGGGTGAAGACACAGGGCTGAGCGTGATAGTGACCGGTGATACGGTGGTCACGCATCCGCCGACGCTGCACTTCGTGCCGATGATTCTCTTCTACGGCTCTACGCCGCCGCCGCCGCAACCAGGTGCACCGATTATCGGTATCACGCAAGCGCTGCGCGCGGAAAGCGCGAGCATGATTCCCGACTACTATCCCATCGCGCCGTTCAGTCTCCCGACCGTGCGCGAACGTTCCTGGTTCGTTTCATGGGAGGCCATCAAGAACAACGACTTCTGGGACGCCACCAAATTCTTGACGGGTTACGTCCTGTCGGGGTTCGATCAAGATCAAGCCGACATCTTCGCCAATCTCGCGGTGGTCGAGCGATTCACCACCAGCATTTCCAATTTCCAGGGATTCGCGGCTTACATCAACGGTGCGAACCGCATGGTGATCGTGATGGGACAGATCAATTACGATACCGTGATGGGCAGCTCATCGATTGCAAGTTTCAACTTGGGGAACAAGGCCGTGCTGATGCGCGCGGGTGTGAACGCCGACACGGTCGCGCACGAAGTGGCGCACACGATCCCGCCGCCGAACTGGAATCCGGATCCGACCTGCGAGCTTCCCTATCACAATAAGGGAACGACGGGCGTGGTACCGGATCCGTACGGCTCCGGTACGACCGCGAACGGCTACGCTGCGGGCGAGCGTCTTCGACTGAACGGCGTGCGCAAGCGCGTTTTCACCGATGGAACGATACACTTAATGGGCGGCTCCGTCATCGTTCCGACCAAGCGCGTGTACGCATACACGACGCAGTGCACGTACTGGCACTTAAAAGATGGAATGCTTACGCCACCCGATCCGCCGGTCTTCTTGGTGCGCGGTGTTCTGGCGCGGCGGGGTTCGACATACGCCGCGC
Source organism: Candidatus Rubrimentiphilum sp. (assembly GCA_035710515.1). Lineage (NCBI taxonomy): Bacteria > Bacillati > Vulcanimicrobiota > Vulcanimicrobiia > Vulcanimicrobiales > Vulcanimicrobiaceae > Candidatus Rubrimentiphilum > Candidatus Rubrimentiphilum sp. The sequence continues at coordinate 622,944 of DASTDE010000001.1, forward strand.
TGCTCGGCCCGACGTACTCGCTCATGGGCGCGGCGGATCTGAAGTCCGACGCACGCGGCAGCTGGCACATTGCGCTGCTCGATGCGGGCGGCAAAACGCTGGGCACGTACGGTTTCACGCCGGTGTGGAACGACGAAAACGGCAAGCCGCGCCAAGCGATTCCCTTTGCATATCGCGTCCCGCAGTTGCCGGGCACAGCCGCAATTGTGTTGGAAGGCGAGCGACGGCGGTTAACGCTGCGTATGAGCCCAAGCCCGCCGGTCGTGCGTATTCTCGCGCCCACCGGTTCCGTGCGCGTCGGTGTGAACGGCGCGGTCAACGTGCGGTGGCAAGCGAGTGTGCAAACGGGGTACCGCCCGGTGAGCAGCGTCTTTGTATCGGACGACGGCGGCAAAACGTACGACGCGCAGGTCATCGAGAGTAGCGGCGACCATGCGACCGTATACGTCGATCCGCACAAGCGCCGGCATCGCATTCAAGTGATCGTCAGCGACTACTCGCGCAGCAGCATCTCGTCGGTCGATTTCAAGACGCCATGACGGTGCTGTTGGGCGGTCTTTCCCCACGGCCGGAGAAGCCGCAAGAATGAACCGTTGCATTGCGATAACGCTCATATTTGCATTTTTGCTCGGCCCATGTGCATCGAGCGCCTGGGCATCCGGCTTACCGCCTGCCGCGTTTTCCGCGGTGACTATACCGCCGCAACGCATCAATCACGCGGTCGCAGCTCTCGATACGATTGCACGCAACATGCAGCGCAAGACCGGCGTCCCCGGAATGAGCATCGCCGTCGTGCACAACGACAAAGTGGTTTACCTAAAAGGATTCGGCGTGCGAAAAGCCGGCACGAACGAGCGCGTTGACGCCGACACCGTCTTTGAACTTGCATCCGTTTCAAAACCGGTGGGCGCCGCGGTGATCGCCGGAGCCGTAGGCCGCGGCGTCGTCAAATGGACGGACCCGTTACGAAAATATCTGCCCGGTTTTGCGCTCGCCGATCCATATGTTTCGCGCACCATTACGATCGCCGACATGTATGCACACCGGAGCGGGCTGCCCGACCACGCGGGCGATCTGCTTGAAGATCTTGGCTACAAGCGCGCGGCCGTCATTAAACGCCTGGCGTTCGAGCCGCTCGATCCGTTTCGGATCACGTATCATTACACGAATTTCGGTCTAACCGCCGCGGCGCAAGCGGTCGCAAACGCGGCCCACACGAGTTGGGAAGACCTGTCGCGCGACACGCTCTATCGCCCGCTCGGCATGAACTCCACCAGCTCGCGGTTCGCTGATTATTGGAACGCAAAGAACAAGGCAATTCTTCATGTGCGTATCGGCAATACATGGGTGGCAAAGTACACGCGTGACGCGGACGCGCAATCGCCCGCCGGCGGCGTGAGTTCCAGCGCGCGCGACATGGCACAATGGATGCGCTTTGAGCTGGCTAACGGCAAATACAACGGAAAGCAGGTCGTGAGTGAAGCGGCATTGCTCGTGACGCGCAATCCGAACCTCATGCTTGCGCCGTTGAGCTCGCCGGTTAGCCGCGCGACCTTCTACGGCTTGGGAATTAACGTCGGTTACGATCCGGCCGGCAGACTTCGCCTGACGCATTCGGGGGCATTTTCCAACGGCGGGGCGACCACCGTCTTCATGTTACCGTCTGAAAACTTGGGGATCGTCGTCTTGACGAACGGCGCGCCGATCGGCGTGCCGGAAGCTATCGCGGCGAGTTTCCTCGATCTGGCGGAGTTCGGCAAACCTGAGCGGGACTGGCTGGCCGCATACGCTCAGCGCTTTGCAGCGCTGTCTGAAAATCCGAGCCCGCTCGCTCATAAGAAACCGCCGGCAAATCCGGCGCCGGCGCGGGCAAACGCCGCGTACGCCGGGACGTATAACAGCCGCTTTTATGGCCCCGTGACGATCGCCGCGCAAAGCGGGCAGCTTGTCATGTTGATTGGTCCGAGGCGCGAAAGCTTTCCACTTACGCACTGGGACGGCGATACGTTCTCCTATATGCCGTCCGGCGAAAACGCGAACGGGATCGCCGGCATTACATTCGCATTTCCAGCCGGCGCGACGCACGCGAAGAGAATGACGATCGATTACTTGAACGAGAACGGCCTAGGCACGTTCACCCGATAACCGGTCGCTACATGTGGAAGCGGTAGGTGTAACTAAAATCTTGGTCTTTGCCGTAACCATCGGGCGTGTGTATGAAACGGAAGTGCTTGAGCGTATACCCGGAAGGGCAGTCCCCGCTGCTATCGTTTCTAAACCCGTCGCTAAGCGAAAACGCGTTGTTCACATCGACGCAGTACCAGTCGTCCTCGTAGGTGCTGCCGCTCCAATTGATGCCGTCAGACGCTTGCGCATACACGTTGAAGCCGACACCATAGGTTTGGAAACTGCCCACGTACCGGCACGCGCCGCTTTCAATTTTCCACCAGCCTTGTGAAGAAAACGAGCCGACGGCAACCCAAATCGGCGCACTCGTATCGTTGCACGCCGTCAGCAGGACGTGCTGGCTTGAGGTTTGCGCGCTCGCCGAAGTCGAGACTAGCAACGGCAAAACCAGCGCTAAGCATACAGCAGACGCGCGAGTCATAAACGTATCTTACGACCTTCGCGGACGAACGTCAAAATGGGAGTCCAGGGCCGGGTGACGTGGCGTGGAATGGTCGCCAAATGAACTCGAATATTTCGCGTAAGGTACTGCTCGGCGGCGTCGCATCTATTGGTTTGGCCACGGCGACCGAATTCGCCGGAAGGGCGGCGCAGAGCGCAGTCGTCGGTGCATGGAAACTTGAAAGCTTTAACGAGCGTGTCGCAGATGGTTCGTTTAAACCTCGCTTTGGGCCTAATCCGGTTGGTTACCTGATCTACACTGCCAGCGGTCGCGTGTCGGCCACGCTTTCCGGTATACACCGCCAGGCGCTCACGTCAGGCGATACATCAGCTGCGGCGGCGCACTGCAATGAGTCCGTGCATGATTTCTTGGCGTACGCCGGCACCTACGAGATTAAAGGGTCGACCGTTTTTCATACGATCGAAACCAGCGTGTTCACGAACCTTGTCGGCGTGACGCTGAAGCGCGGCTTTCAACTCAGCGGCGACAAACTCGTTATCCGCACGCTGCCCCCATACGTTTGGGGCACTCAAAGTATGCTTGTCTGGCGCCGGAGCTGATCTCGTTAATTGGCGTCGCCGTAAAGAACGCTCGGAGCCCAGTAATACGGCTGGCTCATTGCGGGGCTGGCAATCATATGTTTTTTTGCCTCTTGAAGCGCTTTAGCCGCGGATTCGCCCCCGTGAAGATTGGCAAAAAAATACGGCACCATCATCGGAGCTGCGGCATCGGTAACCGGCCATAACGTGACCCCGACCGAATGCGCGCCGGCGTAGAGAAAGGCGCGAGTGAGCGCGGAAATGCCGTCGCCCGACGGACGCTCTCCGGAAGCCGAATAAGCTCCTGTCCAGCATGCGGAAAGCAGCACGGCGCGAGCATTTAAATGAAGCGTCGATATCTTTGAAGCCGTGATCCACCCATCGATCTCCGGGTGCGCCAGCACGATCGCCGGCTCGACGCCATTGCTTGGAAGCGCGCCGTGCGTCGAAAAAAGGATGGCGCCATAGCGCTGGAGCGCGCCGGATCGATCGAGCGAGATCAGCGTCTGCCAGGACGCGTTGTTTCCGGTCTTGACCGTCGCGCCGGACGGCACGTGAAACGCTTGCGCGGAGAGAGTCGCTTCGCGCAGCGAGTTAGGCAACGGTTCCAGGTTTTGCAGATCGACCGACTTCAACGCGTTTTCCACGGCGGCGTTCCGTTTAACGCCCTTGCCGAACGCGGGCTGCGCGAACGCCAAGAACGGGTGTGCGCTAGCCGCGGCGGGAAGAGCGCGCGCGACCTGCAGAAGCTGCGGCGAGCCGCTGTACGATATCGGCCACGTACAGATTAAATAGCCCGCCGAACAATGCGGCTCGGGTTTGCCGGTAACGAGTGCTTCCCACGCCACGTTGTAAAGCGGACCGGACGGCACAATGATCAGCGAGCGGGTTGAAGGCGGAATAACGACGTCGCTAAAGAGCTTCCGGTAGAGGAGCGTGCTCCACGCCTTAAACGAGGCCTGATCGCGATCCGCGATCGAGTCAACGAATGCGTGACGTATCATGCGCTCGACATCCGGTTCGCCGCCGGTTCCGGCGCGCGGAATAACGGTAACCTTGTAAGCGTCTTTGGCGATCGTCCAGACCGCGATGGTATGTGGCAGCCAAGCATAGACGAGCATCGTTTCACCGCGATGCAGGACGTTGTTGCGAAGCGTTGCGATGTCAACCGGCGGTGAATGAAAGATCTGATAGTAGCGCCTATCGGAGCCGGTGCCGGAGGCGAGCCGCGCCGCGATTGCTTCGGACTGCCGCTGAAGCGCGACGATCTGCGGCCATAGATTGGCGGCTTCGTCTGATTTCGCCGCTCCCGCGATCTGTAGCGCGGCATAGCGATCTGCGTCCCGGTCGAGCTGCCGCTGTATGCGGATGTCGGCCAGCATGTTGGGGGATGCGCCGACTACGAGCCGGTCGAGCTGTGCCTTGCGCATGAGATCGAGGGTGCTGCGAGCGATCCGGGATTGAAGGACGTCAAAGGCGCGCCAGTCGTAACGGGCGGCGTTTCCGGTCTTGTACAGCTGCAGCAAGTACTCGATGTAGTCGTCGTAGACGCGCACTTTGTCTTCAAGAAATGCCTCGCGGTGATTCAGCGTCAATCGCCCGCGCAACGTTTCGATGGTTGCGATCGCGTTCTCGTACTCGGCCACCGCGTGCGGTGCGTCGCTCAATGCCGCATAGGCGCGAGCGATATTATAAGCGCCTTTCCACCGGGCATTCGGAGACGGAGCTTCGTTGATTCCGTAGCTTACGTTTTCCAATACTTGAAGCATGTGCGGGCGGGCGGCCGGATCGCCGGCAGTCGCGCGCGCGTCGGCAAGTGCTTTCAGGCTGGCGACTTCCCAGCCGAGATCCGCGGCGGCCAGACCCGGGTGCTCGAGCAGATCGTTGGATTCGGAAAGGTCTTTCGCGGCTTCTTTGTCATCGCCAAGATCGAGCTCCGCCTGACCGCGCGTAAATAGAGCTGCCGCCAGCGCGGTGGTGTGACCCCAAAGTGGATCCTCAAGCAGCTCCGCCGTGAAACGGTCCGGAACAATATGCGTCCTGCCGGGTTGCGTGCACGCGTCGATAATGCCGGCGAAGCGCGCTGTGGCGGATTGCGGTTTGCGGTAGAGCCCGACGGCTACGGTTGCTTGAGCCTGCGCCTCCCGTAAGGCACTCCCTCGTCTTTCGCCCGACGGATCTTCGCGCGAGGCTTGCGTAAAATACGCCGATGCGAGCTCCGCTGCAAAACCGGCGACCGGATCGCCGCCGCCGGCGCTTCGCGACGCCTTCGCCAAATCGCGCTTGGCCGCCGCGTCGTCACCGAGGCTGGTCTCCACGCTCGCGCGCGTGAGTTCGACGAGCGCCAAAACCGCATGGGGCGAGGAGAACGTGTCGCAGTGATTCTGTAACGGCCGGCGGGCGTCGCGCGCGGCGGCTTCGGCCAATCTCAGTGCATCGAGCGCCTCCTCGTAATTGCCCAGAGCCGACGCGGCGCGCGCCTGAACGATGTAATCGCCGACGAGCGAACGCGTGTAATGCAGGCGTTCGTGCAGTAGGATCGCGCTCTTGACCTCATCACTTGCAATCGAATAATCGCCGAGTTGAAAATCCGCGGCTGCGGTTGCGTAGTTGAGCCAAGCCAGCAAACTCGGTGCGCCCTTGTGGTTTCGTGCGTCCGAAAACGAGTCTTCCCAGGCGATTGTGGCGCGAACGAACTCGCCGGTTTCAAACGCATGAAACCCGTCCGCGTAATTTTGCAACGCACTTGCCGTGGTGCGTTCGGCCGGTGGAGCGTTCGTTGCGCTGACGAAGAGCAGCGCGCTGAGCGCGAGAGTCGAAAGGCCTAGGTTTTTGAAGGCGCCGGGCATGCCGGTTTTTCAAGCCCGATCTCGCAGAGCCGCGGCCAAAAATGCGCGCGAACCCTGGCCGCGTATGCCTGCCGCTGCGCATCGTCAACCTTGAGCTGATCGATCCGCAGCGTGTGCCCGTCCTGGATCATTTTTTCAAAGTCGTAGTTCACCTCAAACGAACAGCCGTGTATTCCGGTCGGACACTTTATGTCGACGGGACGGCTGCCGCTTTGGCGGCGGCCCCGGCCGGCGTTCTTGGCGTGGTTGTAAAAGTCGCGCGCTTCCTGGATCACGGTGGTAGCGCGTTGCTGCCACACGTCCTGATGCATGGAGTTGTTCTCAACGTCCGAAGCGATTCGCTCGAGCAATCCGTTGACTGAGGCGCGCAGGTCGTTGTAATCGTCATCGAGAGACTGGACCACATCCTTGTCCGGAACACGCTTGTGAGCAGTCGCCAGCACCTGTTGGGTCGGCGCTTGTAATTCGTAGATGTCGCCGAGGAATGGAACGTCGGGTGTTGCAGCGCCGTGCGCGGGAGTGGGGAGTAGCAATGCTACGATAAATGCGATGAATAAAGACAATACTGGACGAGCAGTGATAGGAATCACCTCCAAGCGATCGATCGATTCGGTCTTACGAACATCACCCCTTTGCAAGCCAGCGCATGAGCCGCCGGCCCACGTCGCCTAATTGCGGGGCGAGAGCGAGTTTTTCATACGCGGCCAGATACCAACGCTTGCCTTGTTTCGCAAGCTGTGCGGCTTCGACAACTGGACAAAGAGTTTGGTCGACGTCCGGCGGGCAGGCGACGGCGGGAATGGACCGCGGACCGACAACGGCGACTTGTCCATCATCAAACGCGCCATTCGCATCCACGATTTTCACGGTGTACGCACCAGGCGGCAGCGTAAGCGCCCTCATGACGACCGCGCGTTCGTTGCTTGTGGCACTGGAAACGAGCGTTCCACCGGCAGAAATGATTCGCACGCTGAACGGGGCGCGGCCGCCGCTCCAAGCGATCGCAAAACCTTTGCCGTCAATGCGCGCCGCCTCAACACCGCCGGCCAGTTGGAGCAGCGGCGGAGGTGAAACCGGCCCCGCGGGACGTCCGACAGAAGCGACCCGGCTGCCGGTATCTTGATCGTCTTTTGCGGTACGCAAGAGCGACGCGATCGACGCGAAGATGTTGCGCCAAGCGGTGACGATTGCGTTCGGCGCGCTCCGCGCGGGTGCGATAACTTTACATCCGGGCGATGCCTGCGCAATGCACAGGGGTGAATGCTGTGCGTCCACCGTGTAATTGCGGCCGTCGACGGTGAGGTGAAGCACGAGGCGTCGTCCTCCGCTTCGCGAGAGCACGCTAATGCGATCGCCGGCGTCGAGCGGCAGCAGCGGTGCCACGCGTTTTGCCCGGACCGAACTGGTTATGCGGTAACCCGCAGCCGGACCGGTATAATCCGTGACGTATGCTATCATCCTAAGTAATGCTCCGTCGATTTATGGCGAACCTTGTCATTGGATTTGCGCTGTTGGCGTTGTTGCATACGCCGTTCGTCGAGCATAACAGCGCCGTCGTTTCGACGAGGGATTCAGTGCTCTCGTGGCAGATGGCGAAACTCAGCGGCGCCGTTCCGTTTGACTCTTTTGCTTTCATCGATGCCGATGAAGCAACGCAGGCGGCTTGGGGCTTCAATCCCGTCACGCCGCGCGCGCAGATTGCAAAGCTCGTCACGTTCGCCCTGAAGGCGAAGCCGAGCGTCGTTTTGATCGATCTGGACTTGACATGGCCTAGTGCAAACGCCGCCTCCGGCGACGTGCAGCTGGCGCGCGTCCTCGCGGCTCATACGGCGTCGTGCGTTCGGGCTTGTACGCCCGTGCTCTTAGTGCGCGCTGTCGCACCAACGCCGCGCTTCGCGTTTGCCTCGTCTCCGGATCGCATGGCGTTATCTCTCATTCCGAGCTTTCTCGATAAAGCGCTGCGAACAAATCCTACGGTGGAACGCGCGCCCGGGATCGAATGGGGTACGGCGGACAACCAGCAAGATGATGATGGGGCAGTGCGGCGTTGGTATCTTTGGACGGATGCTTGCGTTAACGAGGGGAAGGCCGTTGCGCTGCCATCGGTAGCTTTGCTCGCGGCCGCTGCCGCCAGTGACACACCCCTGAACAATGTGCGCGCGCGCCTGCAGACGTCGGCGGCAACCTGCGTGAAGCGCGGAGACGCAATGCCGCGGATCGCTGCTGCGCGCGGGGACGAATCATTGCGCTTGCGCTCGGTAACGGTATCGCTTTCGTCAAACGGAATCGAGCGCCGCATTTTTTATCGCCTGCCGTGGCCGGCCAACGCGGACGACTCAAACGACGACGGCCGCCTGCTCGTGTTGAAGGCGGGTACGATTCTTTCTCACGCTGCCAGCGATGCCTCGCTTTTGCGGGGAAAGGTTGTCGTCATCGGGTCGAGCGCCGCGGTAGCAGGCGATCGGGAGGCGACGCCGCTCGGAATCATGCCCGGGTCGGTCGTGCTTATCAACGCGATCAGCACGCTGATCCGGGGCGATCAATTACACGATCTTGGAGTCGTTGGGACGATCGGTATAGAGCTCTTCCTTATTGTTCTGGTGAGTTATCTCTTCGCGGTGCTTCCCGCGACGCCGGCGCTCGTGCTTTCGCTCGCTATCGTTTTCGCCGGCACGCTGACAGTGGGATTTGCGGCGCTTAATTCCGGCGCATGGATCGATTCGGTGTTCCCCGCTGTCGGCGTTATTCTGCACGAAGCGTTCCACCGGGCTCGGGACTACATCCACGCGCTCAAGCAGACGCCTTACAAACACACGCGCTAACGCGCTGCCGCCTACTGGAAGGGCGGAACGATGAAGACGTATGCCGGGATGCTGCGGGGATAATGAATATCATCGAGCGTGTAATGCCAGACGCCATGGTGCGTGGAAATTCCGAAGACCCGAAACGTTCCGTCGATTATTCCGTCGGTTAAGGTCCAATAGCCGCCAACGTCGTCGAAGTGCTGCTCGACGAGTCCGTGGAATCCGAACGCGTCCCGGACACCGAATCGCAGCATGCAAAACTCGTTTGTCTTGAGGTTGATTACAACGTCGCTGAGCTGATGCTGCGGCGCACGATCGCGCGCCTCCGTGTGAAGCGCGTGCCCCGGGCTTCCGTTGGGGCATGCTTGCTCTCCGCGATCTAGTAAGCGGTAGATCGTCGGACCCATCACGTGCACCGCCGCAATCTGGCGCATCGTCGAAGCCGCTGCCGGCGCCGGCGTTTCACGCGCGGAGACCGGCACCTCAACGTCTTGGTAGTTCAACATGCCGTCGCGCAGCGCGCGGTACGTGCCGTACCAAGTCGGATCGAAAAATGAACGGCCGGTAACGTAGCGCGTGCCGTCAGCATCGATGATCTCGCTCGCGTAGTCGTCAGTACGGTGTCGAATCTGCCACGAACTTGGCTCGTCGCCGCTGTGAATGCCGAGCCAAACATAATGATTCTGTATCGTAAGTCTGACGGCCAGCCCATCGCTGCGTGAGTGCAAGTTGTAAGTTTCAAATGTAGGCTGCGCGCGTGAAGAAGTGGCGTTAACAGCTGCGATGTAGAGACTTTCGGCGTACGTTTGATCGGCCAGCGCCGGCCGGCCTTGGCCGATAAGGCAGCCCAACAGCAAGAATGCGGATGCGACGAAACCGCCGAGCGTTCTCAACATATCCGGAATACGAAAGGGAGCGCCGGAATGTTCCATCGTAGGAGAGCATGGTGCGAGTTACTCTGGAAAGGCTCGGCGCCGTTTTCGTCACGGCAGTGCTCGCATATTTTCTTACGCTGCGCCTATTCTTCCCCGGATATATCGCACTTCCGATTCCATATCACCCCGATATGTATTCGGCGGTCGACTTTGCGTCCAGAGGTTTGAACTTCGCAAGCTTCTTGTTGGCCCCGCGGCCGCTCTATTTCGAAACGGTCTTGTTCGCCGGCCATTTTGGGCTAGAGGGCTCGCTGCTCTTCTTTGATGCGATCGTCTTGCTCGATCTCGCGTTGGCGATCGTGTTGCTCGAGCGGGTCGTCCTTCATCGCAGGCTTCCATGGTTAGTCGTGCTTGGCACGCTGCTGTTGGCGATGGCCGGACCCGGCTTTTACAAGCAGCCTGGCTCCGACGTTGGCTTTCACGTTGCGCTGCTTTGTGGACTTGCGGGCGTCTGCGTTTGGGAACTGCGCTCGCAGAAACATCAGATCGCGGCGCTTTGCCTGACGGCGCTATTTTTCGTCCTAAGCGTGCTGGCTAATGAAAGTCTTATCCCGGCGCTCGTTATCTATGGTGTCGTGGCTGCATTTCGCAGCCGCGCATCCCCGGCGATTGCCGCAGCGTTAGCGGGACTTCCGTTTCTCGCGATTGCCGCATCGTTTGGCGACAGCCAGCTAACGCATTCACCCTTTGTCAAGATCAGCTCCGCAGCCACTTATCCGTACAAGATCGATCTGTCGTTGACTTCGGTTTTGCTTTGCGCTCGATATTACGTCGTGTCCCTTTTTAACGCCGGCTTCCTGACCTTACTGGCCGTGAGCGCGTTCGGGCTATGGCTGCGCCGGCGCTTGAAGATTGCCGCGATCCTCGTCGTTGCGGCACTCTCGCTCTATTTGCCGTACTGCGTGTTGCCCAATCACTTGAACGACGTCTATCAATGGGTTCCGATGCCGCTGCTCATGCTGCTCGTGCCACTTGCATGGGCCGATTCTCCCGATGAACTCAGTGCTGGGAGTAACGTGAAACTTGCCGGACGCGTGGCGCTCGCGCTTTCATTGTGTTTCGCGATCGGGTTCCAAAGTACGCAGTATCTCGATCAGAAGCACTGGACCGCGGTTGCGATTGCCCAGAATCGCGCAGTCATCGACGGTCTTCGTTCCATGAAGTCGCGGATCAGCGCGGCTAGATCGGTGCTTGTGACGGGGTTAGCGTTCGGAAGATGGCCGTTCATGCAAAGCGCCGCATTCCTCTCGCATGAGTTGAACTTTCCCGGCGAATGGACCGTGACGACGGAGCCCGGCTTTCCGCCCATCAATTATCAAACAGTTGCTAGGCCTATCGATTATGGCCGCATACGATGGAGCGATTACGATCTGATCGTCGTTTTCAATCGGGACGGCAAACTTGCGGCGGCGTATAATCGTGAACAATTCCGAGCGGAGGTCGCGCGGCTCGGACTACGCAGGCTCTCAAATCGGGGTCTGGTCGACTTGATGAACCTCTACTATCCTCCAGGAGTGATCCCGCCTGCGAGCGCGGCTGAGGGCGCGCGGCAGGGACTGTATCTCGATACGGCGCCCGATCTGTGCTGTTTTCTCAACGGAAGCCCGTCGCTGCAATTGCGTCGGCCGCTTAGGGCCGGAGTCGTTGTCTTCACGTTTGAAGTGCCACACACCGCGCCTTTTGCCGATCAGCCGGAACGCGTCCAAATGTTTTTCAACAATATCTCGGCAGGGCCGCCCGTGACGTTAACCGCGGGCATCCATGAAGTCAGCTTTAGGCTGACGCGATCTTTGGCGAGGAGTGCGCAGCTCACGGCCACCATGCGCATGTCTGTCGCGTACGTTCCGAAGCAGATTGGAATGAACGATGACACGCGCCAGTTAAGCATCAAGCTGTTGCGAGTGGACTATAGGCGCTAGGAATAAGCTGCCAGGGCAGAATCAGCGCGCTTAGGCGCTTGCCGACGTTGCGTCTTCCGTGGGTCGGCGTTAGGCTGTGACAGTTTGGGCAGAGCATGCGTAGGTTTTCGAGCCGGTAGTCGTCGTTTATGCCGTTTATATGGTCGATTTGAATTGAGAGTGGTTTACCGCGCCACTCAGAAATGCCGCATCGAGAGCACTCGTTCTTTAGAATGCCTTCTTTTAGAAGTCGCCGTTTAATAGCGCTGCGGTTGCCGGCACGCAATAATATCTCAAGCGGCTTTAGCACCGGACGGCTGCGAATGGCGCCGCGGTCTCTTGCCTTTTGCCACGTCCGGCCGCCGAACCCAAAATACTCGCGGCACACCGCCCAGGAGTTGCCTAAATCGTAGTACGCCTGGATTTCATCCCAATTATACTTGGGATGGTACTTCGGATGAGATACCGTCCTCACGAGCCCTCTTGCGCGCGCTTTGTACCAGCCGCCAACTGTAAATCCGTAGGTTTGGGCGCACTCGCGCACGGAATGTCCCTGCTCGTGGTATCGCTGGATTTCTTCCCAGTCGAATTTAGGCTTCCAAGGCATCCGTGCTTCCTCGTCTCGTATTGCGACCTCCAAAGGTTTCGGTCTGGCTGTGACAATTTGGGCACAGCATGCGCAGGTTCTCGATGCGGTGATCGTTCTTGACGCCGTTAATGTGGTCTAAATGGAGAGACAGCGGCTGGCCAAACCACTCACTTATTCCGCATTCGTAGCACCTGAGCCGAAGCAAGCCTTCATCTAAGAGTCGTCTACGGGCTTGCCAGCGAGTTGTTGTGTTCAACTTGAGGTAATGCAGAACCGTAAGCTGGCGAGGCTTGACTCTTAGGACGCCGCGCTTAATAGCATCTGTGCCGGAGCTCTGCGAGAACCCAAATTTTGACCTGCAGTCCGCGTAAGTGTGCCCGCTGTCGTAGTGTTGCTGGACTTTCGCCCAATCGTATCTTGGCATGCCCTTAAGATCGCACTTGGGTGTGCCACCTGTATGGCGCTCTGCGGTGGCAAAGTTAAAAAAAGAGCCCGATGGATTTCGAGCTCTTTCCTTGACTTAGCCCCAACGGGATTCGAACCCGTGTTACCGCCGTGAGAGGGCGGCGTCCTAGGCCTCTAGACGATAGGGCCGCGCTCCCCGTCATGGATTCGAACCACGGACGCCTCGTTCAGAGCGAGGAATGATACCACTTCACCAACGGGGACCAGTGCGCGCACCCAATACTACACAACGGCCTGCACTCCATGCAAGCGTTTTGCAATGTGGCGCTGAAGGGAAGATGCCCTTCGGAGGTTGAGCGTGCAAGCGGTGATTTTGGTCGGTGGTGAGGGAACGCGGCTGCGGCCGCTGACTTTCGGCACGCCCAAACCGATGGTGCCGATCGTGAACGTCCCCTTTTTGGCGCGCACGCTCGAGCGCTTATACGAAGCCGGCATTCGCGACATCATTCTTCCGGCCGGCTATATGCCGCAAGCCATCACGGAATACTTCGGCGACGGCTCGAGCCTCGGTATGAAGATTACGTATGTAATTGAGGACGAGCCGCTCGGCACCGCCGGTGCGATAAAAAACGTCGAACAGCACATAACCGGCCCGTTCTTCATGCTGAACGGCGACGTGCTCACGAGCCTCGATCTCGGGGCGATGATTGCCTACCACAAAGAGAAGGGCGGCCTCGGCGTACTGCACCTTATAAAGGTAGAAGATCCATCGGCGTTCGGCTGCGTCGTGCATGACGAAGCCGGCCGGATTTCGCAATTCATCGAGAAACCGCCGAAAGGCACCGCGCCGACCGACGAAATAAACGCGGGCACATATCTGCTCGAGCCGCAAGTCTTGCAATTCATCCCGCCTGGGCGCAACGTTTCGATCGAGCGCGAAACATTTCCGAAGATGCTGGCAGAAGGCCAGCCGCTCTACGCGTACACCACCAACGATTATTGGATCGACGTTGGCCGTCCCGAGCATTATTTGGCGCTACACCGTGACATCCTGAGCGGCACGATGCCGCTCACCGTCGAGCCGGGCATCAGCGGGCCGGGCGCGGAAAACGCAAAGTGCGCAAACCTCAAGCCACCCGTGCACGTTGGGGAGCGATGCATAATCGCGCGCGACGCAAATGTCGGGCCGGATGTCGTGCTGGGAAACGGCTGCAGAATCGGCGCGAACGCTACGATCCGCGACAGTGTCCTCTGGGATAACGTCACCGTCGAAGAGGGCGCCTTCATCGAAGAAACGATCATTGCCGGCGGCTCGTTGATTGGGGCAAATGCAAAGATCGGCAAAGGCTCCGTCATCGGCCACGACGCGCGCGTCGAACCGGGAGCGGTGCTGCCGGAAGGCTCGCGTGTCGGCCCGACCGCACCGATCGGCGCTCGCTAAAGGAGTAAAATGAAACGATTGGCTTCGCTCGCTCTCTTGCTTTCCGTCTCCACGGCCGTCGCGCTTGCCGCAACCGAAACGTGGACGGTCGATCCGGTTCACTCGACGGCACAATTCACGGCGCGTCATTTCGGCATCGTTCCGGTCATCGGAACGATTCCGTTAAAGAAGGCGGTTGTAAAACTGGCGTCGGGTAGTCAGATCCCGATCGAAGTCAGCGCGGAGCTCGATCCGTCAAGTGTCGACACGCACAACGGCATGCGCGACAACGACATTCGCTCGGGCCATTATTTCGACGTCGGAACGTATCCGAATATGACGTTCCAGAGCACGAAAATCTCGGGCACGGATCCGAAGCATTTCACGATCTACGGCGATCTCACGATGCACGGCCAGACGCATCCGGTCGCGCTGAGTGCGGGCGTCGTCGGCGCCGGCACATCGCCGCGGGGACGCTCGATTATCGCCTACTCGGCGACTGGAACCATTGATCGCACGCAGTGGGGCATGAGCTTTGGGCCCGTGATTGTCGGCAACTCTGTCGACATCTCGCTGAATGTAGAGGCGGACGGACCTTAGCTCGCGGGCCTCGACAGGCTCGGCCGCCCTTCGACTGGGCGTTCGCCTCCGGCGAACACCGCTCAGGATGACAATAGCGGCGTCACGATAACACTGGTTAGGTCCCGTTCCAAACAAGACCGCCCGGTAAGATCTCCGGTCTGCGCGGCGTTTGCGTGAAGTCGAAGTCTTTGCGCAGGTCGCCGAGTTGCGGTGCTTTTTCGCGCACGTCGGGACGCGGATCGGGTCGCCCGTCGGTGTTCGGATCGATGCGCGCGCCGCCTAGAAAGTCGTCTTCGATGAATTTGACATACGCGTCGTGGCTGAGCGTTTGGTGATCGATAAAACCGCGGCGCGCATACGGACTAACAACTAAACCCGGAACGCGTAACCCGTAGCCGTTCACGTCAACGGATGGCGGCACAACATGATCGTAAAAGCCGCCCCAATCGTCCCAGCTCACGAAGATCGCGGTGCTGTTCCAGTCCGGGCCTTGCATGATCGCGTTTATGACGCCGGTGACATACGCTTGCCCGGCGCTCACCAAACCGGGCGGATGTTCGCTGTATTTTCCGGCGGGGCAAAGCCACACGACGCTCGGCAACGTTCCGTTTTTTGCCGCGACGTAAAACCGCCGCAAGTCTTGCACGTTGCCGACCTCGCCGTCTTTTTTCACCGTATCGAATGAGGGCAATGGATTCCAAATGCCCGGCGTGTGCACGTTTTGCCGGCGCAACTGGCATGAAGCAGTGTCGTCGCGGCAGTCCGGCTCGGTGCCCGTCATCACGTAGTACGCCCACGAGACGTGATTCTTGTGCAGCAAATACGTGAGGTCGGTCCACGGGTAGTCGGGCCGGTTGGGATCGCGCGCGCCTACGTTGCGCCCGAAGTCCGGCGGAAGATCCGGGTTTTGCACTTCGTTGACGCAGCTCATCGGATCGCCGAGTTGCGAACAGCGTGCCGACCATTCCGAGACCATGAACAAATGCTGCGGCAGACTCCAGGATGCGTTTGGCTCGAACATGCGATCTTGCAAGACGAAGTCATGCGCATACTGCCAATAGTTGGCGAGCTCATGGCCATCGTGATAGCCCATGACGTCGCCGCCGCCGCAGCGTGGATCGTCGGTGCCGGCGCAGGCGCGTCGCGCGCGCCGCGTTTGGCGTAAGAAACCGTCCATCTTTCCGCCGTCAATATCCGCTATAGCGTTTGTGTGTCCGTGCGGGCCACCCTGATTGCGGTCGTTACTATCGTGGTACGGTTTCGTACATCCGATCGCCGGATTGGGAATGCAGACATTGGCGGGAAGTCCATCCGCGCCGGGATATGTTCCGAAGTAAGAATCGAACGAGCGATTCTCTTGCATGATGATGACGATGTGCCGGATCTTGTGAATTCCAGCCGTGTCTTGCACCGAGCTCCGCGGCATCGCACCGCATCCGGCGATAATTGCAACAATGGCGAACAATGAAAGGGCGAAAAGTGCGTTCTTCACACCAGCGCTATACGCGCCATTGAGCCGTCCGCCCCGCAAAAAAGCCCCGCTCGGCCGCAGGGCAAACAAGCATAGGCAACCTTTGGCGCCTTTTCAGGGGTTAAGAAGCAAGAGTCCACGGGTATAAAAGCCGCACAAGCAGGGGTCACCGCCGGCTTTCCCCCTGCAAGGTTTTGCGTTCCCCTCGAGAGCCGGCGTTAGGAGAGATGGAGTGGTTCCGCGCACCCTCTTCATGGGCTCCTTCCCACCGCGGGAATGTGGCATCGCGACCTTTACACGCGATACCGTGGAGTCATTCGACCGTGCCTACCGCACGAGTTCCGAAATCATCGCTATCGACGAGCCCGGCGGCGAAGTCCGCCATTACGGCCCCGAAGTCGTCGCCCGCCTGCGCGAAGATCGCCGCGAGTCCTACGCCGACGTCGCCGCGATCGTGAACGCGCATCCCGCCGCAGTGCTGAACATCCAGCACGAGTACGGACTTTTTGGCGGAGAACGCGGCGAATGGCTGATCGACACGCTGCGCGCGGTCGAAAAACCGGTTGCGCTGACGCTGCATACCATTTTGCCCGAGCCCGATGAAACGATGCTGCGCGTGACGCGCGAGCTCTGCGGCCTGTCGAGCGCGGTCGTCGCGCTCTCTGAAACCGGGCGCGATTTGCTCGAACGCGTCTACAACATCGATCCCAAGCGCTTACGCGTCATCCACCACGGCGTGCCGGACGTTCCGTTCCGCGACACGGACGCGGCCAAAGCCTCGTTTGGAATCGGCCAGCGGATGGTCATCTCAACATTCGGGTTAATTAATCGCGGCAAAGGCCTCGAGTATGCGATCGAAGCGATGCGCGAGATCGTGCGCCGCCATCCCGAGGTGCTCTACCTCATCTTAGGCGAGACGCACCCGGTCGTGCGCAGGCACGAAGGCGAGTCGTATCGCGAGTCGCTGCAGGCGCTCGTGGCCGAGTATGGTTTGCAATACAACGTCAAACTCGTTGACAAGTACCTCGAGTTCGACGAATTGGTCGGCTATTTGGAAGCAACAGACATTTATCTCACGCCGTATTTGAATCCGGTGCAGATCGTCAGCGGTACGTTGGCATATGCAGTCGGCTGCGGCAAGGCCATCGTTTCCACGCCGTACTTGTATGCGCAAGAACTGTTGGCACATAACCGCGGATTCTTGTGCATGTTCCGCGACGCCAAGTCGATCTCGGATCTGGCGGGCGCGCTGCTCGACGATCCCGGTTTGCGCCGCGCCACCGAACGCCGTGCGTATCGTTTTGGCCGGCAGATGACCTGGCCGCACGTTGCGGTCGAGTACGGCAAACTCTTTGCCGAGCTCGCGCCACCCGAACTGGAGCTTGTCCATTCAGCCTAGTCTCGAACATCTGATAACGCTCAGCGACGACGTGGGCGTCATTCAGCATGCGACGGAGGATATTCCGAATCGCTCTACCGGCTATTGCACCGACGACGTCGCGCGTGCGTTTATCGTCGTGCTGCAAAAGCTGGGCATCGACAAACGCGACGCCGACGCCGCGCGCCTGGCGCCGATCTATCTTTCGTTTCTGTACAACGCGCAGCTGCCCGATGGCCGCTTTCACAACTTCATGGGGTACGACCGTCAGTGGCTGGACTGCGTCGGAACGCACGATTCGGTCGGCCGGGCACTTTGGGCTTTGGGATACGGCATGCGGTATGCGCCGCGCGCCACCTGGCGGCGCCTCTGCAAGCGCCTTTTCAACAAAGGCCTGAACGCGATCGACTGGCTGTATCACTCGCGCGCGCAGGCCTATGCAATCATCGGGCTTTCGCACGCGTGTCACGCCAGCGTGGCCGACCTCGAACTGCCGGCGTATGCCGACGCGCTGCGAAAACTGACGGACACGCTGAAAGAGCGTTTTCTCGAAACCCAAGCAACGAGCTGGGAGTGGTTCGAGAACATCATGACCTACGACAACGCGCGTCTGCCCGAGGCGATGCTGCGCGCCGGCATGGCGCTGAAGGACGACGACCTGACAGCCATCGGCCTTCGCACGTTCGCTTTCTACGAGCGGGTCACGATTGAGAACGGCATCTTCGTCCCAATCGGCAACGAGGGGTGGTACCCGCGCGGAGGGCAGCGGGCCCGCTATTCGCAGCAGCCGCTAGAGGCCGTTTCGCTGGTAGATGCGGCGCTGGCGGCCTACGAAGCGACCGGCGACGCAAGATTTGCGGCAACGGCCCAGATCGGCTTGGAATGGTACTACGGCCGCAACTCGCGCGGCATCGTGATGGCGCACGACGGCGGCTGCCTGGATGGCCTAAACGAAACGTCCGTCAACCTTAATATGGGGGCGGAGTCGACGCTGGCCTTTTTGTCGGCGGCCTATTCTTGTCATCCTGAGGTATCGGCTTGTCATCCTGAGGTATCGAAGGACCCTGAGGTAACGAAGGGCAGCGCTATTATCGGAACGGTGCGAACGCCGTCACCGTAAAAGCGCCGAGGCGAAAACTGCGGCCGCGGCGAATAAACACTCAATGATCCTGGAGACCGAAGCCCTAAACGACGTCCAGTCGGCCGCCGTCCGACATGCTAATGGCCCTTGTTTGATTTTCGCAGGTGCGGGGAGCGGAAAAACCCGCGTCCTGACGCACCGCATCGCATATTTGCTCAATGAGCTCGATGTCTCGCCGGATCAAATACTTGCCGTAACGTTCACGAACAAAGCCGCCGGCGCGATGAAATCGCGTCTCGAGCGGATGGTTGGCGACCAAGCCCGCGACCTGTGGGTCGGAACGTTCCACTCGATGTGCGTCCGCATGCTGCGCCGCGAAGGCTCGCGCGCCGGCATCGCTTCGAACTTTGCCATCATAGACGACGCCGATCAGCGCACCGTGATCCGCGAGATCCTGACCGATCTCGATTATGACGAGCGCCAGTTGACGCCCGGCGCATGCCTGGCCGAAATCAGCAAGGCCAAGAACGCGCTAATTTGGCCGAAGGAATATCGCGCCGCCAACGAGTCGTTCTTGGGCGAGCGTTTCGCCAACGTCTACACCGAATATCAGCGCCGCCTCTCCGAATCGAACAGCCTCGATTTCGACGACCTGATCGTTCGCACGATCGATCTCTTCGAAAACGACGAGAAGGCACGCACGAAGTGGCAGAACCGCTTCCGCTACATCCTGGTCGACGAGTATCAGGACGTGAATTTCGCCCAGTACAAACTGATCTCGATTCTGGGCGAGAAGCATCGTAATATTACGGTCGTCGGCGACGACGATCAATCGATCTATTCGTGGCGCGGCAGCGACTATCGCATGATCCTTCGCTTCGAGGAAGATTTCCCGGGCGCGAAAGTCTTCACGCTCGAAGAAAATTATCGCAGCACGCAAACGATCTTGGACGCTGCCAACGCGCTCGTCGCCAACAACAAGACGCGCGCCCCGAAGAAACTGTTCACCAGCCGCGACGCCGGCGAAACCATCACCGCGTTCGCCGCGGACACGGAGCGCTCTGAAGCGCGCTACGTTGTCGAGAAAGTCAAAGAGCTCGTTCGTGAAGGCGCTTCGTACAGCGACTTCCTGGTGCTCTATCGGACTAACGCACAGTCGCGCGTGTTCGAAGAAGCGTTTATCGCCGAAGGCATTCCGTATCGGGTCATCGGCGGCGTCGGATTTTACGCGCGTTCGGAAATCAAAGACGTCATCGCCTACTTGCGCTATATCGAGAATCCGGCCGATGCGATTGCGTTCAAACGCATCGTTAACGTGCCGCGCCGCAGCATCGGATCGCAGACGCTCGCGAGTCTCGTGACCGCGGCCGACGCGGCCAAGGTGCCGGTCGGGCAAGCGATCTTCGATAAGGACCTGCTGAAGAAAGCCGTTCCGAAGAAGACCCGCGAGCTCGAGCGTTTCGCGGAACTCATCGAATCGCTGCGTTCGCGCTTGGCGGATCTGACTATTGCCGACTTGCTGGTCGCGGTCATGGAAGAATCGGGCTACTTGCGCGAACTGCGCAACGAGGACACGCCCGACTCGCGTACGCGCATGGAAAACCTCGAAGAGCTCGTCGGCGTCGCTCGCGAGTATGAAACGAACGATCCCGAAGCGACGCTTGCCGGGTTCTTGGCCAACGTCGCGCTGATTAGCGACCTCGACACGCTCGACGACTCGTCGTCGTACATCACCATGATGACGATGCACTCCGCCAAGGGCTTGGAATTCCCGAGCGTCTTCTTGACGGGTCTGGAAGAGGGCGTCTTCCCGCACTCGCGCGCGCTGGTCGATATGACCGAACTCGAAGAAGAGCGCCGTTTGGCCTACGTCGGCGTGACGCGTGCCATGAACCGGCTCTTCCTTTCTTATGCGGAACGCCGCACGCTTTTCGGCAACACGTTCGCGCATCCCAAATCGCGCTTCTTGGAAGAAATGCCGAGCATCGAAATGCTGGGCAGCATCGCGCTGCCGCGGCCTTCGGGCGGGCGCTGGCGCGAAGTCGCGATTCACGAGTCGGCCGGCGCGGGTATCAAGATGAACCTGCAATCGGGCGATCGCGTGCGTCATCCCAAATGGGGCGAAGGCAAAATCTCCGGCGTCATCGGCGCCGGCGGCGACGGTCTGGTGACGATCGACTTCCCGAACGTCGGGCAGAAGATGGTCATGCTGAAGTACGCACCACTAGAGAAACTCTAGTTCACGGAGGTTGCTCCCATGAAGGCGTTGCGGTTCAGTATTCTCGCGGCGGTCCTTGCCTCGTTTGTAACGGCTTTTGGAGTTTCAAGCTCCGGAGCGAAAGAGACTGTCAAGCACCGCTTTGAAATTAGCGTCGAGTTTAAAAACGGGCAACCGGTCAAAGAGGGCCGTGTTGACGTCTTCCGAGCAAAAACCCATTTTATGCTCGGAAATATGCCTCTAGATCAATTCGGAACGGCGACCTTTCTGATGCCCGACGTCGAAGGGAAGTACTGCTTCGTCGCCTTTGCGTCTGGCGACGGCCAGCAGCGCCGTAGCGATAATGAATGCTACGAGGATGAGTATCCAGCGACCGTTAAGCTCACCATACTCTAGCCTACTCTGCCTGCTCTTGGCCTCGTGCGCGAGTGGCACTGTGCTGCAGCCGGATCCGCTTGTCGGAACGTGGTGCGCAAAACTAAGCGTGTCGCGTTTTCAAGCTGGCTTTCCGGCGCTTCGATCTCAGACGATGCGCTGCGCGCCATTTTTACAGGCGGGGATCTCTTGTGACGCAACGCGCGTTACGAAAGACGGCCAGACGAGCCGTACAGGTTTTGCCGCACAATACGATGGGCGGCGATACGCCGTGACCGGCGATCCCGAAATGGACGGTGTGAGTTTGCGCCGCGAGAATCAGGCAGTTACCGCTATTTTTACCAACGGCACCCGGCCTATGTACGGCTATCGCATCTCTCCGTCCGGTCACGGACGCCTCACTATACGTTCGATCGACCCGCGAACGCAGCGTCTCGGCTATAGCATCGTGGAGTATGAGCCATGCCGTTCATAAGACGCCATGGCGAGCCCGGGTGTCATGGTGAGCCTGTCGAACCACCTCCGAGTAGCGCGCCTTCGGCGCGCGTGACGAGGAGCGAGTGAAGGTAGCTATCGCAGGCGCCCAGGGAAGAATGGGGCGCCTGACGCTGGAGGCGATTAAGAACGAGCCGGATTTAGAATTCGCCGGCGGTTTCGCGCGCATTGCCGATCAGTCGATGGGCATTTACGAGAATCTCGAGCAGTTGCTCGACGAACGCAAACCCGACGTCATTGTAGACTTTACGCCGCGACCGGTAACGCAAAGCGTCGCGCGCAGTGCTGTCGAGCGCGGCATTTCGCCGATTGTGGGCTCAAGCGAATGGAACGCGGCCGAACGCGCCGAGTTGGACAAGCTCTGCGCCGAGAAATGCGTCGGGGCGCTCATCGTTCCGAACTTTGCGATTGGCGCGATCCTCATGATGAACTTCGCCGAACAAGCCGCGCGGCTTTTCCCGTCCTGCGAGATCATTGAAATGCACCGTGCCGACAAACGCGATAAGCCGAGCGGCACAGCTGCTGCCACAGCCGAACGCATTCATATCGGCGGCGGCCGCGCGGACACGCCGATTCACAGCGTTCGCATGAAGGGGCTGCTCTCGCACCAGGAAGTGCTCTTCTCGAATGAGGGCGAGCTGCTCACGATTCGTCACGACTCGTTTTCGAGCGCGTCGTTCGCGCCGGGTATCATCGCTGCGATTCGTCACGTTCGTTCGCTGAAAGCGCTCGAAGTGGGCCTTCGCGTATGAACGTCGCCGTCGTCGGCGCGACAGGTGCAGTGGGTGAAACCATTGTCAAGGTGCTGCGCGAGCGGAAAGTCCCGATGGAGCGCCTCGGTCTATTCGCCTCGCGTGCGCGGGACGGCGTGCAAGAGACGTCGGCCGACGCTCTCAAGCCGTTTGACGCCGTGTTTTTCGCCGGATCGGAAGAAGCCAGCTCGGAATTCGCGCCGCCGATACTCGAGCGCGGCGGGGTGGTTATCGATAACAGCTCGACGTATCGCATGAATGCCGGCGTGCCGCTCGTCGTTCCCGAAATAAATGCGCGGACGATCGAAGCGCAGCACCGTTTGTTTCCGGTCGGTAACTGCACGGCGATCATCCTGTGCGTAGCGCTCGCGCCGATCCGCGACAAAGCCGGCCTGGCGTCGGTGAACGTCGCGACCTATCAAGCCGTCAGCGGCGCCGGCCGCGCGGCGCTGGAGGAATTTGATGCCGGCGAGGGTCCGTTCGTGAACAACGTCGTCCCGCAAGTCGGCGAGTTCGACAGCTCGGGCTATTCCGGCGAAGAAACAAAGGTGCGGGACGAAACGCGCAAGATCTTGGATTTGCCCGATCTCCCGATCTATGCGACGACCGTACGTGTGCCAGTACGGACCGCGCATTCTGAGGCCGTTTTCTTTGAAACGGAGCGCGATACTTCGATAGAAGAACTAGCCGAGGCACTCGAGCGCGCGCCCGGCGTTGTCTTTCATCGCACCGGCATCGTGACGCCGCGTGAGGTTGAAGGCACCGACGCCGTCCACGGCGCCCGACTTCGGTCTTGTCATCCTGAGGTATCGAAGGACCCTGAGGTAACGAAGGGACGGTCGTTCCAAATGTGGGTCGTTGGGGATCAGCTCCGTAAAGGCGCCGCGACCAACGGCGTCCAGATCCTCGAGTTGCTGCTCGAAAGAGGCATGGTGAACACGCGGCCCTCGCCAGGGCTCGGGCGTGGTTCGACAAGCTCAACATGACAAGCAAATGAAGATCGCCGTTTTAAAATTCGGCGGCACGAGCGTTTCGACGCCAGAGACGCGGGGTACCGCGGTTGCGCACGTGCGCGAAGCGATCGAGCGGGGCGAATCGCCGGTGGCGGTTGTTTCCGCGATGGGCCGCGCGCCCGAACCGTACTCGACGGATTCTTTGCTTGCGCTGGTTGACGGCGCCGGCTCCCCCGCGAATGCCGATCTCTTGCTTTCTTCCGGAGAGCTGATCGCAGCCGCGGTCTTCGCGTGCGATCTGGAACGCGAAGGCATTCCGGCCATTGCCATGAGCGGCGCACAAGCCGGCATCATTACGAACGGAAAGCACGGTGATGCGGAGATCATTCGAGTCGAACCGCAACACGTGCGCGAAACGATTGAGGCGAAGGTCGTGCCCGTGATCGCAGGCTTTCAAGGAATCAGCGAGCGCGGCGAGATCACGACGCTCGGCCGCGGCGGAACGGATCTTACTGCTATCGCACTCGGCCATGCGCTCGACGCCGAACGGATCGACATTTACACCGACGTCAGCGGCGCGATGACCGCCGACCCGCGCCGCGTTGAAGGCGCGCACACGATCGACCGCGCTAGCCTGGAAGAGATGACCGAACTCGCGCAACACGGCGCGAAGATCATGCACCACAAAGCTGCGGATTACGCGCAGCGCACGCAAACGCCATATGGCATTCGCAGCCTGAAAACCGGCGAGGGTACCGTGGTCGACGCGCGGCTTGAACCGCGGCGTCCGGTGACGGGCGTCACGGCATCCGGCCGCGTGACGTGGATTCGCGCCATCCGCGGCGACATCGAAGACCGCCAGCGCCGCATGCAATTGGAGATGCAGATGTTCGGCCGGCTCGCGGATGCGGGCATCTCGATCGACCAAGTCACGATCAATCAGGCCGGCGTGATGTTCGTCGTCGATGGCGACCGGGGTGAAGCGATCCGGAGACTGCTCGGCGATCTGAACCTCGCCGTGCGCGTGCGCGAGGCGTGCTCGAAGCTTTCGGTCGTCGGCGAGGGGATGCGTTATGAACCCGGCGTGATTCATCGCATCGTTTCCGCGCTCTCGGCCGCCAACGTCGAGATCATCCATTGCACCGACAGCAGCATCACCGTCTCGATTCTCATACCTTCGGACGACGCCGCCCGCGCCGAGCAAGCCGTCCATGACGAATTCCACCTGGAGCGTCATCCCGAGGTATCGAGGGACCCTGAACTTGTCGAAGGGGCGTAGAAGGAACCATTTATGACTAACCTTGGTACGATTGTCACCGCGATGATTACACCGTTCGACGATCGCGGCGAAGTGAATTACCGCGAAGCCGGACGGATCGCAAGATGGCTTGCAGAGCGCGGAAATGACGGGCTCGTGATTGCGGGCTCGACCGGCGAGGGCCAAACGCTCACGCCCGATGAGCGCGTCCGCATGTTTGCCGCGGTGAAGGAAGCGGTTGGCGACGGCGTAGCCGTGATTGCCAACGCCGGCAGCAACGATACGCGCGATTCCGTGCACGCGGTAAGGGCCGCCGAAAAGGCCGGTGCCGACGCGATCCTCGCGGTCGTACCCTATTACAACAAACCCCCGCAAAGTGGAATGATCGCGCACTTCGGCGCGATCGCGGACACCACGCGTCTGCCGATCGTCATCTACAACATCCCGGGGCGCACCGGCGTGAATATGTTGCCGGAAACGTTGCTCGAACTCGCGCGCAGGCACAAGAACGTTGCCGGTGTGAAAGAGTCGAGCGGCGATCTCAAACAAATCGGCTTCATCCTGCGCGACCGCCAGCCCGGCTTTACCGTTTGGGCGGGCGACGATCACTTGTTTTTGCCGTGTCTAGCAATGGGCGCTGACGGCGTTGTCGGCGTGGCCTCGCACCTTTGCTCGCGCGAGTATGTTGCAATGATAGCGGCCTATCGCAACGGCGATGCGGACGAAGCCGCGCGCATCCACCGATCGCTGCTCCCGCTTATCGATGCCTTGTTTGCAACGACGAGCCCCATTCCGGTGAAATGGGCGATGAACCAGCTCGGATTTAGCGCCGGCGAATGTCGCCTGCCGCTCGACTCGATGCCCGCGGATCTGGTGCGCAATCTGCAACCGCTACTCGCGCCTTATCGCGAAGCGGCTGCCTTGTCATCCTGAGGTAGTAGTGTCATGGTGAGCCTGTCGGGTTGTCATCCTGAGCCCGTCGAAGGGCACCCCCGAGCAGGGCGCCGGTGGCGCCCGTGACGAGGGGCGCGCAAAGTTGCAAATTCTAGGTTGTAAGCTCGATCCGATCGACGCCGATGAAGCGACGGATGCGATTCTGCGCTTCGCAAGAGAAGGCACGGGCGCGCAGATCGTTACGCTCGGGACGGAGATGGTGGTTTATGCGCAGCGCGATTCGCGTTATCGCGAAGTCATAAACCGCAGCGCCCTCTCGCTGTGCGATACGGTAGGACTACTCGCAGTCGCCCGTGCGCGAGGCGCGAAACTGCGCGAGCGCGTTACCGGCGTAGAATTGATCGAGCACCTCTGCGCACGCGCAGCAAGAGAAAACGTTCCGGTGTACCTACTCGGTGGTTCGCCCGGAATTGCCGATGGCGCCGCGCAGGTGCTTCGCTCTCGCTATCCGGGCTTGCAAATCGCCGGAACGCACGACGGCTATTTTTCGGACGCCGAATCGCCCGCAATCGCCGCAGCTATCCGCGCGAGCGGTGCACGCCTGCTCTTCGCTGGAATGGGTTTTCCGCGACAAGAGTTTTGGCTGGCCGACCATTTGACGCAAACCGGCTGCGGAGCCGGGATCGGAGTCGGAGGCTCGCTCGATGTGATCAGCGGGAACGTACAACGCGCCCCCGACCGTTGGCGCAAGGCGCACGCCGAGTGGCTCTACCGCTTGGTAACGCAGCCGCATCGCTGGCGCCGCCAACTCGCGCTTCCGTATTTTGTGCTGCTCGTCGCACGCGAGGATCTACGCACGCGCTTCGCGCGGGGAAAGACGTAAGATGCGCGCGATGATCTTGGCGGGTGGCTTAAGCACGCGCCTTTATCCGCTTACCAAACAGGTGCCCAAGCCTTTGGTTCCCGTGGTTGGCGTCCCCAACGCGACGCATTTGATTCGCTACCTCGCCTCGTACGGTTTCAACGAAATCGCAATCAACGTTCACTACTTGGCCGACATGATTGTGGCGGCGCTGGGCGACGGCTCGGCGTATGGCGTGCGGCTGGAGTACCTGCACGAGAAAGAACTGCTGGGAAGTGCCGGCGCAGTGAAGCAAATGGAAGCCTTCCTAAGTGGCGACTCGTTCGTCGTCATCGGGTGTGACGACCTGACCGATATGCGTCTTGATAACGTGGTAGCTTTCCATAAGGAGCGCAAGGCGCTCGCGACCATCGGCCTAGTGCAGCGAGAAGAAGTAGACCAGTACGGCGTCGTCGTGACGGATGGTTCGGGTAAGATTACCGGCTTTCAAGAGAAACCGGCCAAAGGCACCGAGCGAAGCAAGCTCGTGAACACCGGCATCTATGTTTTTACGCCGGAGATTTTTGGGCATATTCCGGCTGGCAAATTTTATGACTTCGGCAAGGACGTCTTCCCCGCGCTGCAGCAGGCCGGCGCCGCGTTTTACGGCTTCGATGCGCGCGGCGCGCATTGGCACGACATCGGCACGCCGGGCGAGTATCGGAGCGCCACCAACGACGTGCTGACGGGGAAATTACGCGTGCCCGGATTTTCAGTCGATGGAACGGTGTGGGTCGGCCCGCACGCGACCGTTGCAAAGACCGCGCACATCGATGGTCCGAGCGTCATCGGCGATCGCGTAGAAGTCGGAGAACGCGCGCGCATCGAGCGATCGATCGTTTGGGAAGGCGCGCGGATTGGCAAAGATGCGGTTCTGCGCGATTCGATCGTCGGCATGAACTATGATGTTCCGTCCGGCACGACGCTGGACAACGCAATCGTCGCCAACGACGCCTAATGACGAACGGGTCGGGCTTACATGAAATGCTGTGTGCGTTTCGCCAAACGCACACAGTACGTACGGATGTGATTGCCGGGCATACGTGGGACGCCATTGAATGCGGGTCCGGCGAATCCACGGTCGTGCTGCTGCCGGGCGGCGGCACCAGCGCTGAATCTGAATTCCCATTGATTGCGGCGCTTGAGCCGCACGCTCGCGTGTTGTCAGTTGGCTGCCCGTCGACCGTGAGAACCGTCCGAGAGGCAATTGACGGACTAAAAGCGCTGCTCGATCGCTACGGCGTGCAGACCTGCTTTCTGCTCGGGCATTCCCTCGGAGGCATTCTTGCGCAGTGCTTCGCGCTGACGTTTCCGGAGCGCGTCGACGGCTTGATACTCGCTAATGTCGCCAACTATTCGCGTTGGCGAGGAAAACTGATTAAAGCGATTGTCAGCTCGGCGCGGTATTTGCCGAGAAAAGCCGTTGTCGGGCTATTGAGTGCGCGAATCAACAGTTTGCTGAAGGGCCACGCCGATCGTGAGTTTTGGCTCGCATACTTCACCGAAGGCGAGCTCGCTCGGGTGGGTTCGGAGGGCATCGTGAATCGCGGTGCGTGCGTTGATGATGCCATCGAGCATTGGTCGTCCGCGGCCAAACCAATGAAACCTTGGGACGGACCTATCCTCATCCTGGAATCGGATAACGAGACGGGCTTTACATCGGCAGAACGCAAAGCGTTTCGTGACCACTATGCGCACGCAAAGGTCCACACGCTCTATGGAGCCGGTCACCTCAGCAATCTGACGCGAATGGAAGAATTCAACGCAGCCGTGCTTGATTTTATCAGGCGCAGGGGTGGGCAAAAAGCGCACAGCGCGTGATTGATGTCACGTGGCGTTCCGCGCAATACTCGATTTTGTCTTTCCTCCGCAATGCGGTGGATGTGAAGCGTTGGGCTCCGGCCTGTGTGAAAGATGTCTGCCAAGCGTCCCAATTATTCGTCGATGGCTCGCGTCGCTTGAGATTAGTGCGCTAGGTCGCTACGATGGCGGCTTGCGCCGCGCAATCCTTGCGTTAAAAAACGGCCGGCGCGACGTCGCGGAGGCGTTCGCTCTCCGCCTTGCGCCTTCGATCGATGCGCATAGCGCGATCGTGCCTGTGCCCACAACCGCCGCGCGCCGCCGGCAGCGCGGGTTCGACGGCTGCGAATTGATCGCGCGCCTTGCGTGCGTAGGCGGAACGCCCGTTATTCCGGGCCTGGCGCAAGTGAGGGGCGAAACCCAGCGCGGGCGTGGGCGCGACGAGCGCTTGAAAGTGCGTACGCGCTTCGTTTGGCGCGCTGAGCCGTTGCGTGGCAAGTGCATCGTGCTTCTTGACGACGTGTTAACCACCGGCGCAACGCTCGAAGATTGCGCGGCGGTCGTGCGTGCAGCGGGCGGAATCGTCCAAAAAGGGATAGTCATCGCTACGGCGTGAAGGCGATGGCGTGACGCCGCTCGATCGCCTCTTTCTGGATCGCGCATACGAACTCGCCGAACGCGGAATCGGAAACACTTCGCCGAATCCGCCGGTCGGTGCAGTCGTCGTGCGCGACGGCGCCGTTGTAGGCGAAGGCTTCCACCACCGCGCGGGCGAGGCGCACGCCGAAGTCAACGCCATAAAGACCGCCGGAGAATCCGCACGCGGTGCGACGCTGTATGTTTCGCTGGAACCGTGCAATCATGAAGGCCGCACGCCGCCGTGTACTGACGCAATTTCGAAGGCGGGACTCGCGCGGGTTGTAGCCGGGACGCTCGATCCCAACCCGAAGACGAACGGCACCGGCGTAAAGCAGCTGCGCGAAAGCAATATTGCCGTTGAAGTACTCGACGAACCGCGCGCCGGAGCGATCGTCGAGCCGTTCGCGCGCGCCATTCGCTCGCACCGCCCGTACGTTTCGCTGAAACTCGCCGTCTCGATCGACGGCTTCATCGCCTCGAAGCCGGGCGTGCAGGAATGGTTAACCGGTGAGGAAGCGCGTCGGTTCGTTCGCGAGTTGCGCATTGCGCACGACGCAACGGCAGTCGGCGCCGGAACGATCCGCATTGACAATCCGCAGCTCACCGTTCGGCCTCCGCATAAACGGTTGCGCGACTACGTGCGCGTCGTTGTTTGCGAGACCGCCCCGGTCGATCCGGCGAGCGCTGTCTTTAAGCCCGAAAAAGGTTACGAAAAGACCATCGTGCTGGCGCCCGCCGGGGCGCGTGACCGATTTGCGGCGCTTGAAAGCGTTGCCGATGTTCTGTACGCCGGCGAAGCGGACGAGGCGCAATTGAACCTGGCCGGAGCGCTGCGCGCGCTGCGCGAGC
Source organism: Candidatus Rubrimentiphilum sp. (assembly GCA_035710515.1). Classification (NCBI taxonomy): domain Bacteria; kingdom Bacillati; phylum Vulcanimicrobiota; class Vulcanimicrobiia; order Vulcanimicrobiales; family Vulcanimicrobiaceae; genus Candidatus Rubrimentiphilum; species Candidatus Rubrimentiphilum sp. The sequence continues at coordinate 652,658 of DASTDE010000001.1, forward strand.
GCGGAATAACGAGCCTCTTGTGCGAAGGAGGCCCGACCATGGCCGGACACCTGCTTACGAACGGGCTCGTTGATCGTTTCTACTGGATCGTTGCGCCGCGATTTTTGCGCAGCCTAACCGCCGTGCCCGCCTTCACGAGCACGGTCACCGCGAACCTTCGCCTGCAATTCGACCGCGCCGAAATGCTCGGCGCCGATGCGCTGCTCTCCGGCACGATTCACCACAGTGTTTAGCGGAATTATTTCGTTTCACGGCACGGTCGAAAATGTCGAACCCGTAAGTAAGGACGGCATACGGCTACGCATTCGATGCGAAAGCGCGTCCGACGAAGACGTCGAGCCGAAGGATTCGGTGGCCATCAACGGCGTCTGTCTTACGGTGACGGCAATCGATCACGACGTGATCGATTTTGACGTCGTCCCCGAAACCTTGGCGCGTTCTGCATTACGCGATGCAAAAAAGGGCGACACAGTGAACGTCGAGTACGCCTTGCGCGTCGGCGATCGCATCGGCGGCCACTTTGTCTACGGACACGTCGACGCCGCCGCCGAAGTGATCTCGCGAATAGTTGAAGGTCAAGGCGAGCGCATGCGCATCGCGCTGCCGCCGGCGCTGCGACAGTACGTTCGCGAAAAAGGCTTCATCGCCGTTGATGGGGTGAGCGTTACAATAGCCGCCACCGGCGATGCGTGGTTCGAAGTTGCGCTGATTCCGGAAACAATGCGCCGCACAACGCTCGGGCGCCGGGCTGCCGGAGACCGCGTCAACCTCGAGATAGATCCGCTCGCCCGCTACGTCGTGGGTCCTGAGCCGGGCGAAGGATGAGCCGCACATTCGAGAGTCGCGTGCTGGTGCAGTGGGCCGACGTTGATATGGCCGGCATCATGTACTTCGCGGCCTATCAGCGCGCAGTCGAACGCGCCGAGATGGATTTCTTTCGCGAGCTCGGCTTTCCGTACAACGAGGTCTTCGAAAAATACAATATCTGGTTTCCGCGCGTGCATGTCGTCGCCGATTATTACAAACCGGCGGCGATGGAAGATTGGCTGGCGCTGCGCACGACCATCTACCATGTCGGCACCTCGTCGATAAAATGGAAGACCGCCATGCACAACGAGCGGACGGGCGAAGTTGGGGCGCAGATGGACGTTACCGTCGTTTGCATCGATCGCGACACGCACAAGAGCCGGCCGCTGCCGCAGGATATCCGCGATGCGCTGATGGCGTGTCTGGACGAAGTCGATTGATCGCCTCTGAAACGATGCGGGCCGCGGTGTTGCTGCGACCCGGCGTCATCGAACTGCAAGACTTGCCGCGTCCGGAGCCGCCGCCCGGCGGCATGGTCGTCCGCGTGCGCACCGCGCTCACCGACGGCACCGATTTCAAAGCATTTCGCCGCGGCCACCCGCGGATGCCGATGCCGACACCGTTCGGCCACGAATTTTCCGGCGATGTTGTGGCGGTGGATGCGGCAGTCACGGCGTTCAAGCCGGGCGACGCCGTCATGTGCGTTCATACCGCGCCCGACGGCGACTGCTACTGGTGCCTGCGCGGCCAAGAGGAGCTCTGCCGCACGATCATGCCGACGATGATCCTCGGCGCATACGCGGAGTTCATTCAAATTCCGGAGCGCATCGTGAAGAAGAACTGCTATCCGAAGCCGGCAGACTTGCCGTACGCGATCGCGGCGTTCCTCGAGCCGGTGTCATGCGTCGTGCACTCGCTGGATTTGCTGAAATGCCGCCCGGACGACACGGCGCTGATCATCGGCGACGGCGGGTTCGGTTTGCTGCACGCGATGCTGCTGAAACAGCTCGGCGCAACGGTACTGCTCGCGGGCCGGCGCGAGGCGCGGCTGAAAATCGCGAGTGGGCTCGGCATCGAAACGATAAACTCGCGGCGCGAAAACGTCATGGAAGCGATCCGTGCGCGCACCCAAGAACGCGGTGCCGATGTGGTCGTTGAATGTACCGGCCGGGAAGAAGTCTGGGAAGCCGCGCCGGATCTCGCGCGGCGAGGCGGGACGGTCTCGTTTTTCGGCGGGCTACCCGCCGATGCGAAGGCGCTCTTTACGGCCTCGCGTCTGCACTACGACGAAGTCCGGCTAATCAGCCCCTTTCATTTTACGCCGGACGCCGTTCGTCGGGCGCGTGATCTGCTCGTCGAGAGGCGTATCGACCCGACGCCGCTCATCACTGAAACTGTTCCGCTGGCGGAAATCGCCACAGTTTTTCAGCGCTTGAAAGATGGCGAAGGCATTAAGTTCGCGGTGACGCCATGAAACGCAGCGAGAAGATGCGCGCCGCAGTCTTGTACGACGTCGACGATATCCGCATCGAGACGCGCGACGTTCCCAAAATCGGCGAAGGAGAGATTCTCGTGCAGACGCGGGCCGCCGGCATTTGTACCGGCGATATCATGGGTTGGTACATCCGCCGCAAAGCGCCGCTCGTGCTCGGACACGAACCCGCCGGGGTTGTGGTCGAGTCGCAAACCGAGGAGTTCGCGCCCGGCGATCCCGTTTTCGTGCATCACCATGCGCCGTGCTTCGAATGTCGCGCGTGCGAACGCGGCGACTACGTGCAGTGCGCGACGTGGCGCGCGAGTAAGATCGATCCCGGCGGCTTGGCCGAATATTTTCGCGTGCCGCGCGAAAACGTGCGTGACACCCTAAAACTTCCGCAAAACATGCCATTCGCGGATGGCTCGCTGGTCGAACCGTTAGCCTGTGTAATGAAATCGTTGCGGCGCAGCGGCGTGCAGCAGGGTGATACGCTTTATGTCATCGGCTTGGGCGTTATGGGCTTGATGCATGCGCTGGCGGCGCAATCGCAGGGCGTGCAAGTCGCCGGTAGCGATTTTCTCGAAGCGCGGCGGGCTTTTGCTTCCTCGCTCGGTATACGCGCGGTGAGTCCGGAGCAGGGATTTACGGGCGCCGATGTCGTGATCTGCGGACCGGGTTCGCCCGAGGCGCTGCGCAACGCGTTTGCAGCTGCGGCTCCCGGCGGGACGGTGGTGATGTTCACGCCGCTCGAACCGAGCATTCCCTTTACATTCGACCCGAACGATCTCTATTTCAGGGACGTGCGTTTCGTGCCGAGCTACTCGTGCGGTCCAAACGACACGCGCGCGGCGCTCGAGCTTATCGAGAGTGGAGTCGTAACCGCACAGCGTTTGGGCGCGACATATTACCCATTGGAAGAAGCGCCGGCTGCATACGCCGCGCTCCAACGGGCCGAGATCCTCAAACCGATCGTTACGTTCGAACCGTCGCTGTTTTCGTAGCTACCAGTACGGCAGGGCGCCCGTATGACAAGCGCCGTGCGTTACGCACCGGTTGCTAATGAGCTGTTCGTGCGCGACTGCGTTGTTGCGCGCGATGAACAAAACGCTAAGTCCCCCGATGATTACACCGAGGGCGAAAAAAACGACGGCCACGAGGTTACTGCGTTCCACCCCTAATACCTCACTTACCTCAACCCGACTATCGGCAGAAGGCCGCCAAACTTTAGCTCCCTAGGGGACTATTTTCCCTCGCCAATCTCAAAGGTGTTGCTGCCCCGGGACTCGATCGTGCACGGCCCCCTGGGAGAGACGGGCGAGACGTCCCATCGGTCCCCAAAGGTCAGGGCGACCCGATGTACGTTGATCCGGCAGATAGCGCCGGTCTTTTTGTTCTTGAACGTCATATTCGACTGCTGGCGCATCCCCAGGGCGCAGCGGATCAGTTGCCCACGGATTGAGCAGGGCGGGTTTGCGTGTTGCGGCCAGATGTTGCCTGAGCCGTGGATCCAGGCGTCGGCACGAGCAACGGCGGGGATGGAAGCCGCGAGGATCGCGGCGAGAATGGCGAGGTGTTTCATGGCCGCGGCTTCCGCACTGGTCGACTGAACGCCTATTTAGCTGAGATTCACCCACCAGTCGAGCGCCCAAAGAAAAACATAGTTCAGAAGAATGTATAGGGCCGCCCCTACCAGCGCTAGGAGTAGCCGAACCCCAAACTCCTTAGCCGATCTGGGCGGCTGATACCAAACCTTCCACTCAGGCAGCCACGGGATTGGTCTTTCCCGGCTTTCTCCGGTGAGCATGGGGTCTTGTGCGATTTGCTCGGCGAGCGTCGCTTTGTCGTCGCCCATACCCCAAGGATAGCAGAATCCTCGAATGGCGCGCCCGAGACCGATAGCGCGTTTAGCCTTGACAACTGTTAAGTCGCCGCCTTAACCTAGAGGCGTGACCCCCTTTGCCCAGGAGCTCAACGCAGCGATGAGCGCGGCCGGCTTAACCGCCGCCGAATTGGCAGACCGTAGCGGCCTCACCGAAGCCGCGATTTCATATCTGCGCTCCGGCCAACGCGAGCCGTCGTACCGTTCACTGCAGCGGCTGACCCAAGTCTTGCCGGAACTGAACACGACCCTCGAGCAATCCTCGCCGTTCGATTCGATCGAAGACGCCATCAAAGATATCCGCGCCGGCAAGATGATTATCGTGCTGGACGATGAGGATCGCGAAAACGAAGGCGATCTCGTCATGGCCGCGCAGATGGCGACGCCCGAGTCAATCAATTTCATGCGCAAGTACGCCGGCGGTTTGATTTGCGTGCCGGTTATCGCCAAGCGCCTTGACGAGTTGCACCTCCCGCAAATGGTCTCCGAAAATAGCGCGCTGCACGAAACCGCGTTCACTGTTTCGGTTGAAGCGCGCGGCCGCACGACGACCGGCATCTCGGCGCACGATCGCGCCGCGACGATCGCCGCACTCCTCGATCCCGCAACCAAACCGTCCGACCTGCTGCGTCCAGGACACACGTTTCCGTTGCGTGCGCGCGACGGCGGCGTGCTCGTGCGCGCGGGCCAAACCGAAGCCGCGGTCGATCTCGCGCGTTTGGCGGGCCTTTATCCCGCCGGCGTTATCTGCGAGATCATGGCGGAAGACGGCAAGATGGAGCGGCTCGACGGTCTGGTCGCGTTTGCGAAAAAACACAACCTCAAACTCGTGCTGGTGAAAGATCTCATCGCCTACCGCTGGCGCACGGAAAAGCTGCTGCATCGCATCGCTGAATTCAAACTTCCGACGCCGCTCGGCGAATGGACCGGCTACGCCTACGAAAACAGCATCGACAAGAATACGCACGTTGCGTTGGTGATGGGCGAGATCGGTGACGGCAAAGACTTGCTCGTGCGCGTCCACTCCGAATGTTTAACCGGCGACGCGTTGCACTCGATGCGCTGCGACTGCGCCGACCAGCGCGACGGCGCGATGCGGATCATCGCCGATGAAGGGCGCGGCGTCTTTCTGTATCTGCGACAAGAAGGCCGCGGTATCGGCCTGGCCAACAAATTGCGTGCCTACGAATTGCAAGACAAAGGCGCGGACACGGTTGAAGCCAACATCGCGCTCGGCCTGCCGGTCGACAAACGCGACTACGGTATCGGTTCGCAGATTTTGGCGGATCTCGGCGTGAAAGAGATGCGCATCATCACGAACAATCCGCGCAAGATCTTCGGCCTTGAAGGCTATGGCTTGAAAATCGTGGACCGCGTTCCGATGCAGACGCCGTCGACGCAATTCAATCGCAAATACATGGCGACCAAACGCAGCAAGCTCGGCCACATGCTCGAGCCCGCCTTGCCGCACGGCGACCATCCGTGAGCCTCGATTGCAGCGGTAAACGGTTCGCCATTATCGTTGCGCGGTTTTATCCGCAGATCGCCGATTGGCTTGAAGAAGGCGCGCGCCGCGGGTTAGCCGAGTGCAACGTACGCGAGCAAGACGTCACGACCTACAACGTCCCGGGCTGCTTTGAATTGCCGCTGGCCGCCAGCCGCCTCATCGCGGCGGACAAGGCTGATGCAATCGTCGCGCTCGGTGCAGTCGTGCGTGGGGAGACGGCGCACTTCGATTACGTCGCGGGCGAAGCGGCGCGCGGCATCATGAACGTCCAGGTGGCAACGGGCGTCCCGATTGGCTTCGGCGTGCTCACCACCGACACGCTCGCCCAAGCCGAACAGCGTGCCGATCCCAAGCGCGGCGACAAGGGCTATCACGCCGCGCTGGCGGCCGCGACGCTGCTGGGCATACCGCCCGATTCAGCCCGCGAAAGCGTAGGATTCCGCCGCGCTTAGGGCGGATACCAAGGGCCTGCTACTACCCGGAGGCTCGTTTCCTTTGGAAGACAAGACCATCACCTGTAAAGACTGCAGTCGAGATTTCGTTTTCTCCGTTCGCGACCAGCAATTCTACGCTGAGAAAGGGTTCCAAAACGAGCCGCAACGCTGCCGCGATTGCCGGCAGGCGCGCAAGGCTCCAGGAGCCGCGGCGGGCGGAAATCGCCCAAGCCACGAGGCGGTCTGCGCGGAATGCGGCACTAACACGACCGTGCCGTTCAAACCGCGTGGTGATCGTCCCGTGTACTGCCGGACGTGCTACACGGCACACGCGCCGGCCGCATCCGTCTAGCGATCGAAACCCCGCAAGCCGTTCGGTGGACCGGCGACGCGATCGAATACGTCGATCAGCGTCTGCTTCCGCATGAAACCGTCGTCCGCCGCGCGACGACGGCGGAAGAATTAGAAGCCGCCATAAAAACGCTGGCCGTGCGCGGCGCGCCGTGCATCGGCGTCTTTGGCGCGTACGGCGTGGCGCTCTTGCGCAAGCAAATCACCGACGACAAACAGTTTGAAAAAGCGGTCGAGCGCGTGCGCAGCGCGCGGCCGACGGCCGTGAATTTACGCTGGGCGATCGATCGGGTGCTGAAATCGAAGGACATGCTCGCCGAAGCGCAAGCGATTCACCAGGAACAGCACGAGATCGACCGGCGCATCGCTGAGTCGGCGGCGGAGCTCATCGCACCGAATGCGGCGATCTATACGCACTGCCACACCGGTTCGCTCGCCACCGCAGGCGCCGGCACCGCGCTTGGCACGATCATCTTTGCGGCGCGCGCCGGGAAGAAGCCGCGCGTGTTTGTGGGCGAGACGCGTCCGCTCTTGCAAGGCGGCCGCCTGACGTACTACGAGCTTGCGCAAGCCGGCGTTGATGCGACGCTCGTTGTTGATTCCGCGGCCGCCATCTCCATGCAACGTAAAGAAATCGACCTCGTAATCGTCGGCGCCGACCGCATCGCGCGCAACGGCGATACCGCAAACAAAATCGGCACGTACGGTCTGGCGATTCTAGCCGCGCACCACCGCATTCCGTTCTATGTCGCCGCGCCGCGCTCGACGTTCGACTTTACGCTGGAGAACGGCACGAAGATACCGATCGAAGAGCGTTCGCCCGACGAAGTGGCCGGCTTCGGGAAAACGCGCGTGGCCTTATCGGGCGCAAATGCTTACAATCCGGCGTTCGACGTTACACCGAATCATCTCATAACCGCTTTCATTACCGAGTATGGGATTTTACGCCCGCCCTACGGCGAGTCGATCGCCGATCTTGAACTTCGTCCCAGCGTCTTATTTACGCCGCGCTGATAACGTCGTCGGCAGCAGCTTCGCCCGTACGCACGGCGCCTTCCATAAGGCCATGCATTTCGGTCGCGCGTTCGGTCCCGGCAAAGTGAATGCGGCCCGCCGGTTCGTGCAGCACTTGTCCATAGTTCGTGAGCACGCCGGGGGGAAAGTGCGCGATCATGCCGCCGAGCGACCAGGGTTCCGCGGCCCAGTCCGTTTCTAGATGCGCTCTTGGTGATAGCGCTTTGGGGCCAAAGCGTGCGGCGAGCGAGTGCAGCCAGATGTCGCGGCGCTCCGCCGGGTCCATCGTTGCGCCCTTGATGGCTTGCGGTCCGAACATGTAGCTGCTCAGGATCCCGACGTTCAGCGAACGCGGCGACTGATCGAGTGCTACGGGAACGGGCAAGTCGGGCGCCGTGCTAAAACCGTTAAATCCGTCTTTGCGCCAGAACGGTTCATCGTAGATCGTAATGCCGCGAATCGCCGCGCCGGACAGCAAACGGCGCATCAGCTGCCCGTGCATGGGCGGCAGCATCGGGTCGTATTCGATACGGCTGGCCAAAAACGGGGGCGTAGCGACGATGACACGCCGCGCCTCGACGGTTACGCCATCTGCAATCACTTCCACGCCGGTGGCCGTCTGCTTGATGCGCCGCACCGGTGAAGAGAGCCGCAGCGCGCTGCCAAGTTTCGCGCCCATGCGGTTTGCAATTTCGGGGGCTCCGCCGTCAACAAGATGCGTTTCCGTGAAATGGGCGTCGACGTAATACTCAAACTTTCCGCCGCCGCGCGCGAGTACGCAGGCGCCCAGCAGCGACACTTCGCGCGGGTCGGTGCAGAAGAGGGTTGTCATGACCGTTTTCATCATCTTGGCCGCTGTGGGCGTCGGTAAGTTCCACCACGAATCGATCCAAGCACCCAGAGTTTGCGAATCGAGCGATTTCGCGCCCGGCGTTTCCCATGGCTTGCCGACCGGCATTTTTTTTACGATGCGATCGAGATCCCAAAACGCGGTTCCGAGGCCTGCCAGTGAGAAGATGTCCATCGCCGGAATGTCTTTGTAGCGGCGATTCTTTCCGCCTAGATGCAGAAGCGAATCGCCGGTTTCGTATTGCGGATAAACTTCCAGACCGAACTCGCGGCAGAGTTCGAACATACGGTCTTGACGCTTGCCTATCCAGGTGCCGCCGACGGAAACGACGGTTCCGTCGGCAGCCGTTCGATTCCATGCGCGTCCGCCCACGCGATCGCGCGCCTCGAGCAGCGTAACCGTTTGTCCGCGATCCAGCAGCCGCCTCGCTGCGGCCAAACCTGCAAACCCCGCACCCACTACGCAGTAATCGGTACGTAAGTTTTCCATCGGGTTACGCCTTTCGAGAGCGCTAGAGTAGGTTTACCTTGCCGGTCTTCAAGTCGTAAACCGCGCTGACGACTTGCAGTTTTTTCGCAGCGACCGCGGGGCCGAGAATTGGTTTTTGCGAGGATAGCTTGGCGGCGTTCATGCGCGCGTTTTCAGCGATGGCGTTGACGTATTTGTCGCCGGCCATGCCCTTCGTCGCCTTGACCGCCGGCGTGATCGCATTAACGATCGCGATAATGTCGCCGGGCGCAGATGCTTTCGGATTTCCGTATGCGTCGACGGTCGCGTGCACTGCACCGCAATTCGAATGGCCCAACACCATGAGGAAGGGCGAGTCAAAATGCGCGAACGCGTATTCGAATGAACCGATGCCGCCCGTCTCGGCGTAATTGCCGGCGACACGGACGACGAACAAATCGCCTAAGCCCTGATCGAAAATGAGTTCGGGCGGGACGCGGGAGTCGGCACAACTCAGGATCATTGCAAAGGGGCGTTGGCTGCCGGAGAGCTCGTCGCGGCGGGCCGTCAGGTCGCCGTGAACCGTCTTGCCGGCCATGTAGCGGGCGTTTCCCGCCATTAGGCGGGCGATAATGGCGCTGGCTGCGGGATGGGGCATCGGGGCGGGCTTGGCTGCGGCTAATCTGGCCATCGGCAGACCCGCGAGAGCGGCCCCCGTGACGATTCCGGAGCTTGCCAGAAAATTGCGGCGCGAAATGGACATTTCCACCTCCTCATGGGGGGCGCTTTGGCTCCAACGGGGCGGCCCGCCTTCTCCCCGAATACGCCCGGCGTGAAGTTTTACGACTTTGTCGATAAGCAGCCGGCGATCGGCAAGCTCGTGATTATCGAAGGCGAAGGGCGCTTGTTGGCGGACCGTGCCTTGGAAATAATCGTCGATCGCGTTCTTCCCGACGAGACGCGCGACCTGAATCTCGATCGCTTTCCCGCGAGTGAACTCACCGACACCGGACGCCTCCGCGAAGCGGTGCAGGCGATGCCGTTTCTGGCGCCATCGCGACTTATCGTGATTACCGACGCGCAAACGTTGAAGACAGCGATCCGCCGTGATATTTGGAGCGTCGCCGAAGCCGTGCCGGAAGGTAACACGCTCGTCATCTGCGATCTGCTTTCGCCACGCGCGCAACGCCCGGAGCCATTCGGCGCGATGGCCGGGCGAAGTGCGCTGCGCGTCGACACCTCGGTAAACGATGCCGTGCGCGCGCGCTTTATCGAAGAGACGCTCAAAGAATTAAAAGCAACCGCCGAGCCGCGCGTCGTCGGCGCGCTGTCGGCCAGCAACGCCGATCTCGCCGCTATTCGTAACGACTTACAAAAACTCGCGCTGAGCGGCAAGAAAATAACGTTCAGCGATCTCGAAAGCGAGACGCTTTCGATCGAAGATCCCAAAGCGTACAAATACGCCGGAGCGCTGGTCGAAGGCCGCATCGCCGAAGCGCTTTCCATCGCGCATGAAATGTTTGCCAGCGACCGAAGCGCCGGCGTGCCGCTGGTATATGCGGCTGCGACTGAATGCGGACTGCTCTGGGAGCTCGCCCGCGGCGGCCAACTGAGCGGGCGTTCGGCTTGGCGGTCGCGCGCGCTCGGCCCAATTGCCGCACGCGTCGGCGAACAGCGGGCGCGCCGCGCCTTCGAGCGAGCCATCGGCGCGTTCGACGCTATCGTCACGGGCCGCATCGAAGACCCCGAGCTGGTCGTCGAACTGCTGACCACGGAACTGTCCGCCCTCAGCGCGAAACGTCCAACCACCGCATGAATTACGACTCGTACGCGTCCCCGTTCTCCTGGAGATACGGAAGCGCGGAGCTGCGCGCGCTGTTTTCGGAAAAGGAGCGCCGTAAACTCTGGCGACAGGTTTGGCTTGCGTTGGCGGAGGCGCAATCGCGTCACGGACTGGTTACGAAAGACGAGCTCGAGGATATTCGCGCGCATGCCGGCGACGTCGACATCGAAGCTGCGCTCAAGATCGAAAACGAAATTCACCACGACTTGATGGCCGAAATCCGCGTCTTCGCGTCGCAAGCCAAGACCGGCGGCGGAAAACTGCATCTCGGTTCGACGTCGATGGACGTCGAGGACACCGTTGAAACCTACCGTTTGCGCCGCGCGACCGCGCTGATTGGCGCAGCGCTCGACGAATTGCTGCGCGCCTTTGCGAAAAAGGTTCGCGAGCACGCCGATCTGGTTTGCATGGCGTTCACGCATCTGCAGCCTGCCGAGCCGACGACGCTCGGCTATCGCTTTGCGGTCTACGCGCAAGACCTCTTGATCGACGACACCACGTTGCGCTTCGTCTTCGAAAACCTGACCGCCAAAGGCATGCGCGGCGCGGTCGGCACGTCCGCTTCATACGAACAACTGCTTAATGGCAGCGGCTCGGCGGAGACGTTGGAGAAGGCGGTGCTCGAGCGCTTCGGTTTGACTGCCCGCGAGATTAGCACGCAAACGTATCCACGCAAACTCGACTACATGCTCTTGAGCGCGCTGGCCGGCATCGGCGCATCGCTTTCAAAGTTTGCGGCCGACATTCGCATCCTTAGCTCGCCGGAGTTCGGCGAAGTCTTCGAACCATTCGCCGAAAAACAAGTCGGCAGTTCCGCGATGCCGTTCAAACGTAACCCCATTCTGTGTGAACGCATCGGATCGCTCGCGCGCATGTTGCCCGCGTACGCTGAAGTCGCTTGGCAAAATGCGGCCACGAATTATCTTGAGCGCACGCTCGACGACAGCGCCAACCGCCGCACGATTTTGCCCGAGGCGCTGCTCTGCACCGACGAAATCATTCGCCTCGCGCTGAAGGTTGTGAACGGTTTGACCGTCGAGACGAAGCGCATCGCGGAAAATCTGCGCACGTACGGTCCTTTCGCCGGAACGGAGTCCGTGCTATTGGAGGCTGTGCGCGCCGGCGGCGACCGTCAGGAGTTGCACGAAGTGTTGCGCGCCGCCGCAATGCAATCGTGGAAAGCGATCGCGCAAGGCAAGGAAAACCCGCTCGGCCAGCTCCTCACCGAAGAACCCGAACTCACGAATCGGATCGATCCGGCGGAGATCCGCCGCCTGCTGGAGCCGTCGAAACATATTGGCAATGCAGCGCCGCGCGCATTATTGCTAGCGGCGAAGATCGACGCACTACCAGCCTTTCCGACTCAACCAACGGTGGTGGCGTAATGCGTGTCATCCTGAGGTATCGAAGGACCCTGAGGTATCGAAGGGTTGCTTTAAAATGAACAAAGGCATGGAGATCGCGCACGGCAAGACCAAAGTGCTATACGAAAGCCCCGGTCAGCCGGACATGGCGGTGGTAAAGCAAACGGATGCGATTAGCGCGGGCGACGGCGCGCGGCGCAACGAGATTGCCGGCAAAGGCCGGCTCGCGGCGCAGACAACCGCGCGCGTTTTCCGCTTGCTCAATCTCTGCGGCCTTCCCACGCACTACTTGAGCGGCGGCGAAGACGACGATCAAAACGAAATGCTGGTCCGCCGTTGCAACATGATTCCGCTGGAAGTGGTGGTGCGCGGCGTAGCCGCCGGATCGTTCGTGAAACGCAATCCCGGCATGCAGCGCGGCGCGATGCTGGTTCCGCGCCTGCTCGAGTTTTTCATAAAGGACGACGCCAACCACGATCCGCTCATCACGCCGGACGAAATCGTTTCGCGCAACATCGCGCAGCCGCAAGAGATCGCCGCGATGAGCGAGATCGCGCGCATCACCTTCGAGATCCTCGCGCACGCCTGGCGCAAACGCGATGTAATGCTCGTAGATCTCAAGGTCGAATTCGGCCGGCTGGCAGGCGGCGAGAACCAGGGCCAACTCGTGATCGCGGACGTGATCGACAACGACTCGTGGCGCATCTGGCCCGGCGGCCGCGAAGACCGCATGCTCGACAAACAGATCTACCGCAACCTTGAAAAAGTCGATGACGAAGCTTTGAATTACGTGAAAAGCGCCTACGAACAGGTGGCCGATATGACGGGCGGGTTCCCGGTCATGCGCCCTGGCATGGTGGCGATCTTTGCGGAAAACGCCGAGCAGACGGCGCAAGTCAACGCGCTTTCGCAGGCGCTCGGACAACTCGGCTTGCCGATGATTCGACACGTCGCCAGCGCCGCGAAGACGCCCGGTTTCGTGCTGCAGCTCGTCCAACAGCACGATGCGACATTTGCGCGCCTCATTTACATCGCATTATCCGGACCCGAAGGTGCGCTGCACGCGATGCTCGACGGCACCACGAGCGCGCCGGTCTTTGAAGCGAGCGGCAACGATCCGAATGCGGTCGCGCTGCAATGCGCGAAGGCGCTGGGTCTAGAAGACACCGTGATGTTCGGGCGCACGCTGATGGTGCAGACCAACGCGCGCTCCGCCGTGCTGCAAGCCGACGCCGCGCTCAACATGCAGCCCGGCCCGCCGCCGCCGAACTTTGCCTAAACCAACTTTGGCCTTGCGGCCCGACGAGTTGCGCCGCATCGCTGAAGGCTTGGGACGCGAACCGACCATCGTCGAGCTCCACGCCTTTGATGCGCAGTGGAGCGAGCATTGCTCCTACAAGAGCAGCCGGCATTTGCTCAAACAATTGCCGACGACGGGACCGGACGTTGTACTCGGCCCAGGTGAAGACGCGGGCATCTTGCATCTCGGCGAGCACAACGGCGTGCGTTACGGCGTAGTGATTGCGCACGAATCGCACAACCATCCGTCGCAAGTCGTGCCGTTTGAAGGCGCGGCTACCGGCGTCGGCGGGATCGTGCGCGACGTCTTGTGCATGGGCGCCGAAGTCATCGGCCTGGCGGACTGCTTGCGTTTCGGCCGCGTGGAAGATCCGAACTCGCACCAGCGGTACGTTGCGCAGCAAGTTGTCGATGGGATTGCGGCGTACGGCAATGCGATCGGCGTTCCAAACATTGCGGGCGACGTCTACTTCGACGAAGGCTTTAACGACAATTGCCTGGTCAACGTGATCGCGCTCGGGCTCGTGAAAGAAAGCGAGATCATCCACTCGCGCGCGCCCGAGAACTCCGCCGGCTGGGACATCGTGCTCGTCGGCAAGGCGACAGACGCCAGCGGATTCGGCGGCGCCTCATTTTCCTCGTTGACCCTCGAAGAAGCGAACCAAGAAGCCAACAAGAGCGCGGTTCAAGTTCCCGACCCATTCTTAAAGAATGTGATCATGCGCGCGAGTTATCGCGTGTTCGAATACTTGCGCGAGAAGAAGATCACCGCCGGATTTAAGGACCTCGGCGCCGGCGGGATCATGGGCTGCACGGCAGAGCTGTGCGCGGCGGGAGGCTACGGTGCGATTATCGATCTCGACGACGTAAATGTTGCGGTCGAAAATCTCCCGCCCGAAGTGATTGCGGTCGGCGAAACGCAGGAACGCCTCTGCTGGATTCTACCCGGCGACGCCACGCTCGACGTTCTGCGTATATATAATGAAGAGTTTTCGCTGCCGGAGATCGCGCGCGGCGCTCGCGCGGTCGTGATCGGCGCGGTGCAAAGCGATAAACGGTACGTGATGCGCCACGGCTCCGAAATAGTGATGGACGTCCCGATCGACTTTCTAACAGGCGCGATAAGTGAAGAGCGACCTTCAGCGTGTCATGGTGAGCCCGTCGAACCATCCCCGAGCAGCGCCCAACGGGCGCGTGACGAGGGGCTGCGTCAGCTGTTATCCGGCCTGAACGCATGCTCACGTGAGCCGCTCTTTAAACAATACGACGCGGTCGTGCGCGGAACGACGGTGATTGCGCGCGGAAGAGCGGACGCAGGCGTTATTGCGCCAGTTCCGGGCGCGCCGTTCGGCGTCGCCTTAAGCGTCGGCCGCAGCGTTTCGGAGGCGGTGCGCAAGGTCGTTGCGGTGGGAGCGCGGCCAATCGGATTAACCGACTGCCTCAACTTTGGCAACCCGAACAACGAAGAACATTACGCGCAGCTCGTCCGCGCGGTGTCGGATCTCGCTAACGACGCCAAAAAGTTCGAGCTGCCCTTCGTCTCGGGAAATGTGAGCCTGTACAACGAGTCATCTTCGGGAACGGCAATACCGTCCTCGCCAATCATCGGTTGTGTCGGCGTCGTCGACGACTTGCGAAATATTGTAACGCTTGGTTTTAAGCACCCCGAAAGCGATCTGTATTTTATCGCAACGCCGGGACTTGCCGTGGTGTGCGAGGCGATGGCGAAGCGGCTCGTGCTTTCGGCAAGCGCACTCGGCTCCGACGGGCTACTCAACGCTGCGGCGCGCATGGCGTTTGCGGCGGACAACGACTTCGGCGCAGAGTTTGGTGGCGCGCAGGCGTTTGTGGATCAATTCGACGGCTGGCTCATCGAAGTCGCAGACCCCGAAGCCTTCGCGCACCTTGCCGCGACGAGAATTCCGTCCGAGGCGTGGCGACGAGTTGGGACGACAACGGTCGCCGATCTCGAGGGAGAAGTTGATATCTCCGTGGGCGAGTCAGCGCACGACCTCGATGAACTGCGCGCGGCGTGGAGCAAACCGCTCACCGAGATTTACGCATGAGCGCGCGCGTTGCCGTGCTCGTATTCCCCGGCACGAATAGCGAAAGCGAAACAGTTCGCATTTGCCGCGACGTTGGCTTGGATGCAGAAAGCGTGCACTGGAGTAACGCCGGCCGCCTGCCGAGCTACGCCGCATACGTCTTGCCCGGCGGATTTGCGTACGAAGATCGCATTCGCGCCGGCGCGATCTCCGCGCACGATCCGATGATGGATTACGTGATAGAGGCAGCGGGTGAAGGCAAACTCGTGCTCGGTATTTGCAACGGTGCGCAAATTTTGTTGGAGGCCGGGCTCGTGCCGGGAACGGCCGCCGTCCGCAAACCGACTGCCGCGTTTACGCGCAACGCGCCGAGCGGCAAGTTCGTTTGCAAGCACGTGCACATAAAACTGGCGATAGATCCGGCGCGCTGCGCCATTACCGCCGCACTCCCAAACGGCGCCGTGATTCCGGCGTGGGCCGCGCACGGAGAAGGCCGCCTCGCGGCGAATGCGGAGCACTTGGATGAAATAACCTTAGGGAGTCATCTTGCTTTTGTGTACGCGCACGCGGACGGAACCGTTGACGACCGCGCCGTGCCGAACGGCTCCGCGCTCGGCTGCGCAGGCTTAACGAACAAGAAGGGCAACGTTCTCGCCATCATGCCGCACCCCGAGCGCGACGCTTGGAACTTCAACCATCCCGACGTGTGGCGCAACGATCGTGCGTCGGGCGACATTCTCGCTCCGTCAGGTGGAGCAACTTTGCTGCGAGCATTTGCTCACGCCGTGCGCGCGTTATGAAATCGCTGAAGCCCCCGCCGAACGGCCCGGTACTGGCAGCATTCGTTGTTGGACATGCAGCAAATATTATGGATATTGCCGGCGCATGGGAAGTCTTCCAAGACACCCACATCGAGGGGCGCGGACCCGGCTTCGTAACCGAGCTCGTCTCCGACACGATGGCGCCGATTGTGGCGGGTGGCCGCATGGTGCTTCAACCCAAGTACACATACGATACGATGCCCGCTGCGCCGAATGTCATCGTTATGGGCGCGCAAGCCGAACATACGCAGGCTAAGCTCGACTGGATTCGCAAAGCCAGCGCTACCGCCGACCTGACGATGTCGGTTTGCATCGGCGCATTCTTGCTGGCACGCACGGGTCTGCTCGACGGAATCACGGCCACGACGCATCACGATTTCTATGATGCGTTCTCCAAGGAGTTTCCGAAGGTTGATGTCGTTCGCGGCGTGCGTTATGTCGAACACGATCGGATCGCAAGCGCGGGCGGCCTGACCTCCGGCATCGAGCTCGCCCTGCGTGTGGTCGAACGCTACTACGGCGAAAAAACTGCCGCGCAGACCGCAAACTTCATGGAGTACACCCGCTCGCCGGAAAGGCCCGCGATCGCATGAAGCTCGTCGCGCTGTTCTGTGCGATCGTGGTATGTACCGGCGTGGCTTCGGCCGCGACCTTCGGCACCAAGCCGGGCAATCTCGAAATCGATCCGACGCATCCGATAGCGCAGGTTTCGTTTTCGAGCCTCAACGCGCTTACGGTAAACTTTGACGTAACCGTTCAACGTTGGACGCAAGTGCAGGGCAGCGACGTGTTTGCACCGGTTCCGGACTCGCTCGTCGTCCCGCCGATTTTTTCGATCCAGCCGTACGAGAGCAAACCTATCCGCGTCACGTTCCGTACACCGCAAACGCCGGGCGACGTCGAGGCGAGTTACATGGTCATCTTTACCGAGATCGTTCCGCCAACGGCGACGGCGAAAGCGCGCGTCGTGCAAGTGCCGCTCTTCGTTCCGCCGCATGCTCCTTCGGGCGAACCGACCTATAAACTCCGGCGCATCTCCGCCACGCAAGCCGAACTGATTGTCTCCAATCCGAGCAACGCGCACGTGTACATCGGAAAACTCACAATCACGTCGTCCGGAGAAACGGTGTATGACGGCACACCGTCGCGCTACATTCTGGCGGGTGGTTCGGCGGTTTTACCGTTGAAAATAACGTCGGCTATCACCGGCTCCGAAGCCGAGCTGAATATCGAAAACGAAACGGGCGAGAGCCGGACGGTACAGGCAGCCGTTACGCAATGATTCGCCGGGCGGCGATCGTGTGCACGTTCGTGCTGCTGACCTCGCAAGCCGCACTCGCGCAAGACGTCACCGGCACCGATTTCAGTGACCAAGTGCACTTACAGCATTGTCGCGTGCTGATAGACGGCGTTGAAGTCGCGGCCGATGCGGAGGTGTACATGCGCGACGAGGACGACAGCCTCTACGTTTCGGCCGACCAATTAGATGCGTGGCGCTTAAAGCACCCGCCAAAGCCATCATTTGTGCGCGACGGAGCTTTCTATTATGGGTTGCAGACCGATCTAAACCTGGCAACGTCTTACGACCGAGAGCTAGACGAATTGAATATCGTTGCGCGCCGCACCTCATTTGTGGGGCAGCCCGCCGCGACCGGTCCTCCCGTCACCTCACCGGGGCGGGGTTCGTTCCTGAACTATTCGTTAATGCGCCAAAACGGCACGTACGATTTTAACGCGGCGCTGTTCGGCGGCGTCGTTACCACACGCTACGTCAGCACCGCCGAGAACGGTTTGGAGTTTCATCGCGCGCGGACGAGATGGGTTCATTTGGATCCGGTGCATCACACGCTGTTGGGCATCGGCGAAGGCACAAGCGGTGATAACTGGCTGGCGACCAGCGTTCCGTTCGCGGGTATTCACTTCGGCAGCGATTTCTCGTCGGACCCAAACTACGTCGGTCACGAGCCACTGGTTGTCGTCGGCGTTGCGGCGAGTCCGTCGCTGCTGGAAGTCTTCATCGACAACATATTGCTGATTCGCCGCGACGTGCAGCAGGGGCCGTTCACCGTACGCGATCTGCCGCAATCGGCGGCCTATTCGGACGTGGTCATGGTGCTCACGGACGCGAACGGCAAAAAAGACGTCCAAGTTGCGCGGCCGGTTGTCGATCCGGATTTTTTCGGGAAAGGCAAGTCCGCATATGCTTTTAACGCCGGCATCGGCCAAGAGAATGTCGGTTTACGCAACACGTACTATCGCCATGCGGTGTTTGGCGGCAAGTTCGATTTCGGCATTACGAACGACCTCACGGCGGAGGTGTACGCCGAATCGATCAACGGCGAGAATTTTATCGACGCGGGAGCCGACATCCGGCTGGGCCCGGACCACACGCTTGAGTTTCGAGCCGGCGGCGGAAACAAGCGGCGCTCGGGACAGGTGCGGTACAATTTGCGCCGCGGACATTTCCAGTTTAACGAGATCTTCGGGTATAACTCGCTCCGTACGGATCCCATCGAAGGCGAAGACTTCGGTGTCGTCACCAACATTTCGGAAGCTACCGAGCTTTCCATCGAGTTGAGCCGCAAATGGACGCTGGCGTTCCGCCTGGATCGCAATCGCGATAGCGAAGGTTCGAATTCCTCGCTCCTAACGAGTAAACTCCGGTACCGCATCAGTACGTTTACCTTTGAAATCAGCCCATTCTACGATTTCGTCACACACCGCACGTATGGAAACATGTCCGTCAACTTCGCCGTTGGGATTGGCAGGCGGGCGGGTATGCGCTCGTCGGTCACCAACAGGGGCGATACGACTGCGGCGATCGATTATGCCAAACAGAATGTCGAGCCGGGCGATCCGCTCTCGTACCAGGCGCAATGGTCGGCAAACAAGTCTCAAGATCGCCGGTTTTCCATGACCGAAGAACTTCCGTGGGCTTCGACCAACTTCACGTTCCAGCAGCAGAACGGCCGCAAGATCTACGAACCCCAGGTTTCGGGTGCGCTGGCGTTTCTCGGCGGCCGCATTTATGCGCTGCGCACGGTGAGCTCCAGCGATTCCTTCGGCATGGTCCACGTCGCAGGTCTGCCGCACGCGCACGTTACGGTGAACGACGAGGCGGCCGGGCTGACGGACGCGCGAGGCGATCTCCTATTGAAACGCCTCGCCTCGTTTCGCGACAACGCGATCGCCGTTTCGGCGGAAGATGTTCCGTTGAGTTTGAATGTGCCGGATCCCAAGCACGTGACGCCGGCCAGCTCATCGCCGGTCGCGGTGCGGATTCCGATTGCCGTCGTCGGCAGTTTTACGTTTCATGTCGTCGATGACAAAGGTGCGCCGTTGCCTGCGGGCAGCGTACTTGTGGGCGACCAGGGCAAGTACATCGTCGGATATGCGGGGCGCGTTTACGTGGCGGGGGTCGGCGCCGGAGTTCAGCGTTTCAGCAGTACCGCCGGCGGTGTGCCGTGCACGGCGCAGCTCAACGTGCCGTCAAATCTCGGCACAGTTCCCGATTTAGGACAGGCCGTCTGCGCTCACTTGTCATCCTGAGGTATCGAAGGGCTCTCAGCGATCTCTTATGACGCGTCCTTACGCTCGAAAGCATGGGACATCTACGGCTTTGGCTCGCTTTGGTTTTGCTCATGGGTTCGGCGGGAGGAGCGGCACGCGCCGCGGGCACAACCGCCGTCATAACGGTGCGCGACGCGAAGTCGCACGCGCTGCTGGCGGACGCGCAAGTCACGATCACCGGCGGAACATTCATCGCGACCACCACGGATGACACGGGCCGCGTCGAACTCGACGGCGTTGCACCCGGCACGTACGACGTCACAAGCTGGAAGCCGAACTACGCTCCGCACGCCGACAAGTTTATCGTAACCGGAACTGCGCCGGTGAGTTTGGTCGTCCAACTCTCGCTCCGCCTGAAACAAGTTGCCGCCGTTCGCGCGGCTTCGACAAACCCGATTGCCGGCATCGTCGTCGGGGGAACGCCTGCGCAGAGGATCGCGTCGTCACTCAGCGGCGCCATCGACCGAAGCATGGGCTCGCAAGTTCTGACTGCAAACAACGATCCGAACTCGCCCGTCACCGTTTCGCTGCATGGACACGGTACCGAACAAACCGCCGTGATGCTCGAGGGTGTGCCGCTTTCTCCGCCCGGTCAGACTGCCGACTTACGCACGATCGGAACCGGTCTTTTCACGAGCGCCAATGTCTCGTTTGCGTCAACGCCGCTGGGCGCGGCAGGTTCCGTGAATTTTCATGCACCGTCAGCCACCACGGATCTGCAGCACCTCGCCCAAACGACTTACGGATCGTATAACGCTTTCGGCAATCGTTACCAGGTGACTGGAACCTCCGGCAAGGTCGGCGCAGTCTTCGAATTCAATGCGCAATCGCAGCAGAGCCCGCTAAGTAGCGCCTCCCATGCCAGCGACAACGGCGCGTT
Organism: Candidatus Rubrimentiphilum sp.; assembly: GCA_035710515.1. Lineage (NCBI taxonomy): Bacteria > Bacillati > Vulcanimicrobiota > Vulcanimicrobiia > Vulcanimicrobiales > Vulcanimicrobiaceae > Candidatus Rubrimentiphilum > Candidatus Rubrimentiphilum sp. Next base: position 673,246 of record DASTDE010000001.1, read on the forward strand.
GCTTAGCCTGCACGACGCGGTCTCGCCTAACTTTTCGCTGGTCGGACTCGCGCTGAACCGGACGTACGGGGCGGATCCGGTCTGCGCGCTTGCAACGACGATTCAGCCCTGCGGCCTGCTGCCCGGAAGTCCGACGCGCGGGCAATTCCGTTTAACAACCGTTGGCGCGGACTTCGAATTCGGTGCGGTTGCCGGCAACGTAAAACTGTTTCGCACGCAGAACGATCGTGCGAGCCTTTCAACCTTTACGACCGCCGGCGGCGGCTATTCGTTCGGCTTCGTCACCTCGGCAGGGCAGCACACATTCACCGCGAGCGGCGTGTCATACCACTTTAACGACATGCTTGCAGCGGCCACGCAACCCTTACAAACCGCTGCCGGCAGCTACGTTTCGTACGCGCTCGACGATACTTTCAAAGCGAATCCTAAGCTGACGTTGACAGCCGGCGCGAATCTCGTACAGCAACCCGGGCTGCCGTTAGAATCTGCTGCCAATCTCAGCGCGCTGTGGCGGCCGGCGCAAAGCGATAGTCTGACGCTGACCGCGTCCAGCGGCGGCATTCAGCCCTCGCAGAAGAGCGTGAGCGCGTTTACCGATCCCGCGAGCGCAGCATATGATTGCGCAGCCGGAAATGTGGTTGCCGGCGGGCCCGCTCAAGCGCCGGGCAAACCGACGCAGCAAGGCCTCACCTTGCAAGTCGAACACTCCACCGCGAAAGCCACTTATGACGTCTATCTGTACGATCAAATTCAGCGCGACCAGCTGCTGACGACGTCAGTCACCGCTGCCTCGCAACCGCCGGGATTCTTTCCGCCGGGCTACCTGCAGTCATTAAATGCGACCTGGAGTCTGCCGGGCGTGTGCGGCGCTCAACCGTTCGCGCCAAACGGCGTCTTCATAAGCCGGCAGATTGCCGGAACGACACAGCTCTTCCGCGGAATCGATCTCTCCGCGCGGATGACGGTGGGCCACAACTCATCGGTCTACGGTTCGTACTCGGTGACCGGTGCGACCCTGCTCGCCGCGCCGCAGCTTGCGTCAAGCGCGAGCACGACTCCGATCGGCGGACAACTCCCAGGCGTTCCGCAACAACGCGCGTCGCTCGCACTCGATACGCTGGCGATTCACAGCGACCTAGATTTCGTTACCGATCTCGAATATGTCGCGGGAGGCAATCCCCAGCACTTGCCCTCGTACGTCACGACAAATCTCGGGCTGGAGAAGCGTTTGGGCAATGGCGCGCTGACGCTCACGATGACGAACGTATTCAACAGTTTCGCCGGCACGTACTCGAGTAATGCAAACGCGGTGTCGGTTGCGCTCTCCAACGGATCCTCGCTCTTGCTTCCGGCGCGTCCGAACGCGCCGCGCAGCTTCCAACTCAGCTATACGATTGGAAGCAAGCCGCCGCAGATCGACCTCGAAGCGCAGGTGGCCGCCGCTGCCGCGCCACCCAAGGAACGCGCGGGTGGCGGCGACGCGCACTTGAAAGAACCGCCGCCGGGCGCGAATACACTCGAGGTCCGTACCGACGATCCGGCCTGCACGAGCGACATGCGTGCCGCGTATGCGACCGCGCTGCACGAGATCGATCTCTACCGGACCGCGCTCGAGCACGGAACAAGCCTTCCGACCTTTACGGATTTAACGCTCGTTCCGCACCGGCAAAGCGATGGCGGCTATTGGCTGGAGATTCAGTACGGCAAGAGCTTTGCGCCGATTCGCAACTTCGTGCAAGCGTGCGCCTATATCACCGTACTCGACTACGACACCGCCGTGGCGCGCAAGCTCGGCATCGCCCCATACTTCACCCAGTCCTATGCGCCGCAGATCGGGATTTACGTGGTCCTGCCCCGAACGCTAAAACGGGGCGGAGGCATTATTGGCTAAACGCGTTTTTCTGGCTCAGTTCTTTCTTTTTGCGGTCCTATTTTTCATTACCGGCATGACCATCGGGCTGGTGACGGCGGCGCAGCTCGAGCGCCAGTCGCGTGCGGCCGCCGCGTTCATCACGGAGCACCGGACCCAACTGGCCGAAAGGCGCTTGCCCACGCGCTTCGTGATTGCGGGTGAGGCGCCGGTGCGCTGGATCGTTCTTACGGGAAGCTGGCTGGTGGTGTTGCCGCTCTCGCTGCTCGCTGCGGCGCTAACGTATTGGGTGTTTCGCCGCGCGCTGCGCGACGAGTCGTTCGAGCTGGCGCGTTCACACGATCTCGCCGCGCGTCAATTTCTGACCGATGCCGGGCACGAATTGCGTACACCTTTGACCGTGCTGAGCGGCTACACGGAAGTGCTCGACAGAAGCGGCCCGCTCGACCGGGAGGTCAGCTCGAAACTCGTCACAACGATGCGAGAGCAAGTGGCCTTGATGGCGCGCATGATCGACCGGCTGTTACTGATGGCGCGCCTCGATCGTCCGTTGCAGAAGGCCGCCGCGCCGGTCAACGTCTCGGAGATTGCGGCGCGACTCGTCCGGGCCTTTGAGCCGCTGGCCGGCAACCGGCTTGTAGCGCAGATCGAAGCCGATTGTCACGCGCGCGTTGATGAGAACGAATTGTACGAAGCGATCAGTAACATCGTTGACAACGCGTTGAAGTATGCGCCGCAATCGGCGGTCGATCTGCGCGTGAGCCGAAACGATGGCCGCATCGAGATCGTCGTGCGCGACGGCGGCCCGGGTATGGACAAGGCGGACTTGGCGCGTGCTTTCGACCGGTTCTTTCGGGGCGGCGCACGCACCGATATCGGCGGCTCCGGAATCGGGCTTTCGATCGCAAAAGCAATTGTCGAGCGCTATCATGGGACGCTGGCGCTCGCGAGCGAGCCGGGCACGGGTACGGTCGTGACGATCTCGCTGCCGAGCGCCGCGTGACCGAGATGCGCAAGAGGCCGATGATCCTGGCGGTGGACGATCACGCCGAAATCTTGGACGTGCTGAAGACAGGATTGTCCCCAAGCGAGTTCGAGCTGATTACTGCACGCAGTGGCAGCGAGGCGTTGCGCTTGCTGGAACGCGAGCCCGATTGCATCATCCTCGACATCATGATGCCCGCAATCGACGGTATTGAGGTGCTCAAGCGTATTCGCGAGCGGAGCGATGTACCGGTTTTATTTTTGACGGCCAAGAATGCGCTCGACGATCGCGTGGCAGGCCTGCGATTGGGCGCAGACGATTACATCGTCAAACCATTTTCCATCGTTGAGCTGACCGCGCGCATCCGTGCCGCGCTGCGCCGCCCGCGGGTCCTGACGACGACGCCGCTGGTTTACGAAGATCTCTCGCTGAACCCCGAGGACCGCACGGTAAGGCGCGCGCAGCGGCAGATCGAGCTCACGCAGCGCGAGTTCGACTTGCTGCATGTCTTGGTGCGCAGCCCGAACTGCATTTTTAGCCGTAGCCAGCTACTTTCGCTCATCTGGCACGACGAGAAAATGCTGAATCCGAACAATGTCGACGTCTATATTTCGTACCTGCGCCAAAAGATCGACGCCGGCCACGACGTGAAGCTCATTCGCACGGTGCGCTCCACGGGCTTCACACTGTCCTCCTCCACATTGTCATCCTGAGGTATCGAAGGACCCGGTTTGTCATCCTGAGCCCGGTTTGTCATCCTGAGGTATCGAAGGACCCCGAGGTAACGAGGGGGCGAGCCAAATGTCTCGTGATCTAGCGCTGGTTGGCGGCACGATTTACGCCAATCCCAAGGACGAGCCCATCCACGACGGCGTCGTGCTGATTGACGGCGAGACGATCGCGGCCGTTGGTCCGCGCGCGAACCTTATGATTCCAGAAGGCGCGGAAACGCTGGATTGTTCGGGCCTAACAATTACGGCCGGCTTCTGGAACAGCCACGTGCATTTCTTTGAACGAAAATGGGCTGATGCCGCGAGCATTCCGGCGCCCGAACTTGCCAACCAGCTCCAGGACGCATTCACGCGGTTTGGATTTACGAGCGTCTTCGATCTCTCATCGTTGTGGGAAAACACCCGACGTCTTCGCGAGCGCGTCGAATCCGGCGAGGTTGCCGGGCCGCGCATTCGCTCGACCGGCGAGGGGCTCGTTGCCCCGGGCGTCGTTCCATCGGAGCAAGTGCTGAACACGATGGGCGTAATGAAGACGCCTCTTCCGGAAATTACCGACGCCGCGCAAGCCGCGGCGGCCGCCAAGAAACTCTTGGCTGAAGGTGTGGACGGCGTAAAAGTCTTTGCGCCGTTTCCTGACGGCGCCGTTGAAGCCGTCGTTGCTGAAGCGCACGCCGCCGGCAAACCCGCCTTCGCGCATGTGAACACAGGCGTCGACGTACTGACCGCGGCACGCGCCCGTGTCGACGTGATTGCGCATACCACACCCCGCTCTGGACCATGGGACGAAGCGATTCTTGCAGCTATGAAAGACGCTCAAGTCGCTCTCACGCCGACGCTGAGTATCTGGAAGCATTTTCTGCGTCACGATCGCATCTCAGCACAAGAGCAAACGATCGATACGGCGGTTGGGCAGTTACGCGCGTGGCTCGCAACTGGAGGAACGGTTCTCTTTGGAACTGATCTCGGCGCCGTCGGCTACGATCCGACCGACGAATATGCCCTGATAGAAGAAGCCGGGATGACCTTCAACCAGATTGTCACGTCGTTAACTACTGCGCCGGCGGAGCGCTTCGGCGAATCAAAACGACTAGGGCGAATTGCCCCAGGCTTTCAAGCGGATCTCGTCGCGTTCAGATCGCTATCAGACGTGCAGTACACGCTGCGCGCCGGTAAGGTTACCTATGCGGCCTGAGTGCCTTTAGCGATAACTTTGTTGTAGACCACGGCCGCGAGCGCTCCACCGATGGCTGCAGCGACAAAGCCCACCACAACCTCGTACAGGCTGATCGTGAACCAGGTGCGATCAAAACCTCCCAAAAACGGCGGCGGCACGCGACCGAACAATGACCACCGTGAAACGCTAAAGCTCAGAATAGTGAAAACGGTTACAACAACTTTGGCAACGCCGAAGGCGAGGGCTAGAGCCTTTGGATTTAATCGCATTGTGGGCGTTTCGAGTCTCCCGCTAGGCAGCCATCTTGTCTTCGAGCGTTTCTGCGTGAATGGTATCTTGCTGGGGGCTCTGCCGGTGCAGACCGGAAACCGTGGACGAGCGTGTCGCGGTATGGTAGCATCAGGTTGTCGGGTTCCTGCGCTGTGTCGGCAAAGCCGCGACCGCTCCTTTAGGGCGGTCGTTTTATTTTGTGCAGAGGACACCCTGAGCACGGGCGGGTATCGAGGGGCCACCGTGCTCCACACGATTGCCATCAAACTGAAGATCCCGGACAACACCGCGTACAGTGCGCTCACGGCGCTGCGGCGACTCGGTGTTGATGTGGCGCACGTAGAGCGAGCCGATATCTGGCAGTTCGAGGACGACGGCTCGAGCGAAAAAGTAGCCACGCGCGTGCAACGCAACGAGTCGCTCTTTAATCCGAACAAACACACGCTGGAGATACTACCGTCTCCCAATCCCCGCCCGGGCGAAACATGGATCGCTCTTTGTCATCCTGAGGTATCGAAGGACCCTGAGGTATCGAAGGGAGCGCGACACTACACGGCCTACCGCTTGTTTTCCGAGAACCACGCGCCCGCCAGCCAGCCGACGGTGGAAGAAGCCATCGAGAAGCTGCTCTGCAACCCCGCTATCGAACGCGCCATCACGTAATGCCGGAAAAACAAGCCTACACGATCGCCACCCTCGGGTCACACTCAGCGCTGCAAATATTGAAGGGCGCGCACGACGAAGGGTTTCCGACGCTTGCGATCGCCAATCGCGAGACCGAGGCGCTATACCGCTCGTTCAAATTCGTTGACGAAGTGATCGCCATCGAGCGCTACCAAGATTTTCCCGGGCTCATGCCGCAGCTCGCCAAACGTAAGTTGATCATCGTCCCGCACGGCTCGTTCGTCGCGTACCTCTCGCTCGACGAACACAAACGCATGACCATCCCGTACTTCGGAAACAAAGCCGTGCTCGATTGGGAGGCCAGCCGCGAACTGCAGCGTCAGTGGCTTTCGCGCGCGGGCCTTACATTGCCGCGCCAATTCCAGGACGGCAACGAGATCGATCGCCCGGTGATCGTGAAGCTCTACGGCGCGCTTGGCGGCAAGGGTTACATGTTCATTCGCGACACCGCCGACTTCGAAGCGCGCGCGGCGCATTTAAAAGAAGAGCACATCATTCAGGAATACATCGTCGGTGTGCCGCTCTACATCCACTATTTTTATTCGCCGCTGGAAGACCGGCTCGAGATTATGAGCATGGATCGCCGCTACGAAACCAATGTGGACTCGCTCGGGCGCATTCCCGCCGCAGCGCAAGAAGGCATGGACGTGAGCCCGTCTTATGTGGTGGTCGGCAACTCGCCGGTCTCGCTGCGCGAATCGATGCTGGCCGAAGCCTACCGGATGGGCGAAGCGGTCGTGCGCGTGAGCAAGGAGATCTGCGGCCCAAAGGGCCTCTTCGGCGCCTTTTGCATCGAGACGATCATCACGCCCGACATGCAGTTCTTCGTGATGGAGATCTCCGCGCGCATCGTGGCCGGCACCAACCTCTTCATCGACGGCTCACCGTATTCGTACCTAAACTACTCCGAACCGATGTCAACCGGGCGCCGCATTGCCCGGGAGTTGAGGAACGCACTTTCCGCGGGTAAACTGCGTTTGGTGTTAGATGATTCAACCGCGTCATCGTGAGCAAGTGTCATCGTGAGGTATCGAACGACCGCGAGCAATGCGAGCGGCCCTGAGCGCATGCGGAGGGTAGCGTGGCTGCTACTTCTGGCGTGTCTGCTACGGTTGCAAGCGCGCGCCACCCTGGTGGCCGACCCCGATACGCTGTACGCCGCCATGAAGGCCGCGTACGACAAAGGCAACACGCAGGGTTGGACATTTTACAACCAGCAAGCGTATCTCTCGACGATATTTAACGCGGGCCGCGCGTACTCGCTTCAACGTCCGAACGATCCCGGCTACGGCTATCTTGCGCAAACGACCGTAGACATCGCTTCGGCCCTTCACTACGATCCGCTGATAAATCACGAAGCCGTGCCGTGGTGGGTGCGCGAAGCCGCGCTGTACGTGCAGAAGAACAACCTCGATCCGGCCGAGCAAACGAAGGCCAAAGGTCTGCTCACGCGCGTCGACGCGCTCGATGATCCGTTCGCGCTCGCGCAACTTGCCGATGAAGACGCCACCGCGCTGTTGCAAGATTACCCGCGCGACGCCAACGCGCAACTCGAACGCGTCGAAGCCAACTGGCGCAGCTACCTCATTACGCACGATGCCTCGTGGCGCAGCCTCGCCTTCGTGCATGCCAACGAGCCGAAGTTTCCGATCGCAAACCTGCCGTCAACCTGGGGCCCGGCCTTTCACAACGCGTTGCAAAACGCCGCAGCCGGCGCGCAAGATTACACGCAAGGCGATCGCGTGAATGCCGGCGCGATTCTGGCGCGCATGCGGGCCCTCAAAGTGCCGCCGATCATTGCGAGCATCAAGGCGCAGCCGCATGACATCTACATGACCACGCTTGCGCCGGCGGACGAATACTTCGGCCCGATGGGCATGTCGATTCTCGGTATCAAGAATGAAATGAAGCGCGTGAACTTTTATCTGGGCTACGGCTACAATCAGCAAGAGAGCGAATCGGCGGTCCAGATTGCGGAATCAATTGACGACCTGCACAAGGTCTATCCGCGCGATCGCGACCTGCCGCAGCTGCTGCTCGAGATGTACACCACGCTCAGCAAGATCGACACGCCCGCGGCCAAGGCGGCGCAAACGCACATGCGCGCAATTCTCACGGTGGAATACCAGGACACGCCCCAAGCCCGCACCCTCCTGGCGGAGTAATAGTGTCATCCTGAGGTATCGAAGGACCCTGAGGTAACGAAGGGTAAGCCCCCAGGCCCGCTATTGGAGAGCGGTTATATATGGCTAGAAAGACTATTGATTGCCGCGAGTTCCCGAGCGACAGCAAGTGCACGATCGCGATTGCGGCCGACACCGAAGAAGAGTTGATGGACTCCGCCGTAACGCATGCGACCAGAAAGCACGGCCATCAAGACACGCCCGAACTGCGCGCGCAAATTCGCGCCAGCATTAAAGAAGGCGCCCTAGCCTAAGACCCGGCTAGTAACCCTGCTGGATCGCCGCCGCGATCGTGGAGAGGTCGCGGTCGACGCCGCTAAACGTTTCCATCATGCCTTGCTGGCCGATGGGAACGTCGTTAACAAACACGCCGTAAATGAGCTGCTTGCCGCTCTTTGCGTCAATGTAGCCTACTTCGGTTTTTGCTGAAATGTAGACTTGACCGGACGGTGATGCCGCGATCTGTGTCCCGTCTTTCGCGCGAATGTGGCCGGCCACGGGTGTGCCGGCCTGATTTTCGGCCTGCGTACCATCCACGCCCATAATGGACATGCCGTCGTGCACGTATTTGCCCCATGGCACGCCGAGCAGGCTGCGTAGCACTGCCGCTTCATCGGCCGGCGAGGTGCGGATCATGTCACCGGTGCCGGCTCCTTCGAACACGATCGTACTTTCCGGCGACACGCCCAGGTTTTTAATCGTCTTGAGCTCTGGACCCAGCCCGTCGGCACAGTCGCGGCTGCCGCTTTTTACAGCTAGCAAGCACACCATCAAGTCCGCTCCGCGATTGTAACTAACTTTCAAAATCACCTTCACGAATTCGGAGAGCGGCGGCGAAACGTGTTCGGCGACCATGCGCGCGCGGCGGTAGTCTTTCGGCAAGATGTGCGTGGGATTCGAACCGGAAGCAAACGCGGTAATCGTGACGCCTGCGCGGCGCAGCGCTTCCATGAACGCGATGCGCGCGAAGTCGGCCGGTTTTTGGATATACCAAATCGTCAGGCTCGGTTTTGCGCCGGCCGCGACCGCACCGCTGACGTGCAGCGTGCCGTTCGCATCCGCTTTTACGCTCAACGGTTTTGCTTGTGCGGCGTTCGCAACGGTCATAACATCCGAGGCAAGGCGCATCGTTCCGATCTTCGGACGCCAGTCAACGACCGCAGCCTGTCCGACGCTTGAAGGTGCAGCGGTGATGTCGACGACGTTTTCGTTAATCCAGATCGGTGCCATGACGCCGTTGGGCCAGCCGTCGTAGTTGTTGAAGAGCCGGTCATCGATCGCAACGTCGCCGATGATCGTGCTGATACCGGCCGCTCGAACTTGTCGCGCCAACTGGTTAAAGACCGAAAGCGGATCGGAGTTCTTCAGAAGTGCCGGGCCGGCAAGCCCGACGTCTCCGTAGTTGTGATCGATCTCCGGGAAGTTGTTGAACGCGAGCGTGCCGTTGGATTGCTCGCGCAGACCGAAACTAAAGTCGCCGGATGCGACGAGGATCAAATGTCCGGCCAGGATGCCGCCGCGAGGCACGCTCGTTGCGTAGACCGGGGTGCGGAAGCGATAGTCCGGACCGAACGCTTTCAGGGCTGCCGTCGTGCTGTACACTTTCATGATCGAGCCGGGCACAAACATGCCGGCGCCCTCGCGGTCGATGAGCTTCTCGCCGGTTGACGGATCGACGACGACGATTCCCCACCGGCTGTGTGTGTATGCCGGCTTGGATGTGATCTGCGCGATGGCGTCATCAACGCTTTTCGGGACGGGGGAGCCGAGCGAGCCGCTCAGGTTACTGCATCCGGCCGCGGCCAGCAATCCGGTTACGACGCAAGCAAAAAGGAATGGCCGGTGATGCATAAGCGTACCTCCACTAGAGGCGTTGGTCTAAGTGAATGTCACGCCCTTCGAAATAGAACAAGGCGCTCGTCGATGAGCGCCTTGTTGATGGTGTGATACGGACGCGAAACCCCACTCACACGGTATCACACCACCTTACCGAGAGCCAAGCCCCCGGGCTGGAACGTGCGAGAATCGAACTCGCGGCACCGTGGGGTTTCGCGCCCGGTGTCGACACCATCGAAACGTCCCAGCGTTGGCTCTTTCACGACACGCTCGCTAATTGACAAGGCCTCGCGGGCCTCGACGGGCTCGGCCGTGCCCTTCGATTCCTCAGGATGACATCCCGACGGGCTCACCATGACAAATGGCGGGCCATGGCCTGGAGGACGACTAAACCTCGCTCTATGAAGCGCCTTTTTGCCGTCGCCCTGATAGGGGTATTTCTCGCTCCGATCGCCACCGCTCCGACGTCAGCCCAGGCCGCCAGCCCGGCGGCTGCCGATACCACAAGCCCCACGCAAAAACTCATGAGTAAGCTCCAGTGGCGCAGCATCGGGCCGTTCATCGGCGGACGGGTCGTCGCGATCGTGGGCGTGCCGAGCGAGCCGAGCCTGTTTTACATGGGCGGCGTGCAAGGCGGCGTGTGGCGCAGCAGCAATTACGGCACGAGCTGGGAGAACCTCACCGACGGCAAGTCCGGATTCGGGATGAACGCTTACAGCATCGGCGCGCTCGCGGTCGCGCCTTCGAATCCGAAAATCATCTACGCGGGAACCGGCGAGTCCGACCTGCGCGGCGATTTCTCGACCGGCGACGGCATCTACAAAACGACCGACGCCGGCAAAACCTGGGCATACGCGGGCCTGCGCGACACGCACACGACGACCGCGCTTGCGATCGATCCGCGCGATCCGAACGTGGTCTACGCAAGCTCGATGGGGCACGTGTTCGCGCCCAACGCCGAGCGGGGCGTCTTCAAAACGACCGACGGCGGCAAGACGTGGACCAAAGTGTTGTTCGTGGACGAGAACACCGGCGCGAATGACGTCGTGATGGACGTGCGCAATCCGAACGTACTCTACGCCACGATGTGGCAAGCCTCGCGCAAGCCGTGGAATTTCACCAGCGGCGGCCCGGGAAGTGGTCTGTACAAGACGAGCGACGGCGGCGCGCATTGGAGCAAGATATCCGATAATCCCGGCTTTGCACGCGGATTGCTCGGGAAGATGGGCGTCAGCGTTTCCGTCACCGATCCGCGCAGCGTCTACGCAATCGTCCAAGCGCAAAGCGGCGGCATCTTTCATTCCACCGACGGCGGTGCGACATGGAAGCGCGTCAATGCCGAAATGAAGCTACGGCAGCGCGCTTTCTACTACACGGCTATTTATGCCGACCCAACGAACGCGAAGGTCGCGTACGCGCCGCAAGTGGACGGCGTCTTTAAAACCACCGATAGCGGCAAGACCTGGAAGGCGATCACGCGGCCGGGCGATCATCACATCATTTGGATCAATCCGCGCAATCCGAAGATCTTGCTTGAGGGCGACGACGGCGGCGCGATGGTCTCGGTGGATGGCGGCAAGACGTGGAGTTCGAAGCAAAATCAGCCGACGGATCAGTTTTACAAAGTTGCGATCGACAAGCAGTTTCCGTTTCACGTCTACGGAGCGTCGCAAGACCACGGCGCGTTCGAAGGACCGAGCGCATCGCAAGAAGGCCTTGGCATCGGCGCTTGGCACAATGTGGCTTTGGGCGAGAGCACGTGGATCGCGCCCGATCCGAACAATCCGTACGTGACGTACGGCAGCGGCTACCAAAGTTCGATGGCGCGTTTCGATCGCCAGACCGGCGAGCAGAAGAACGTCAGCCCGTGGCCCAAGTACATGTCGGGCGTGGCCTCGTCGGAGAGCAAGTTCCGCTTCGGCTGGACGCATCCAATCTTTTTCTCGCCGTCGCGACCGCACGAGTTGTTGGTGGCGGGCAACGTGGTCTTTTCCAGCTCCGATTACGGCGAGCGCTGGCAACAGCTCAGCCCCGATCTCACGCGCAACGACCCGAATACCGAAGGCCCGACCGGCGGGCCGATCAATTACGATCAAACCGGAGTCGAGACGTTTCCGGATATTTCGTCGCTGGCCGTATCGCCGCTGACGCCGGATTTAATGTGGGCGGGATCGGCCGACGGTTTGGTGCACGTGACCACCGACCACGGCGCGCACTGGAAGCTCGTGACGCCGCCGGCACTGCCGCAGTGGGCGCAGATCAGCTCGATCGAGCCGTCGCACGTGTCGGCCGGTACCGCATATCTTTCTTCGTCGCGTTACCAGTGGGACGATTTCCATCCGTACATTTATAAGACCACCGACTACGGCGCGACCTGGAGCGCGATGACCAGCGGTTTACCGGACGATCAATACGTTTTCGCGGTGCGGCAAGACCCGCGCGACGCGCGCGTTATGTTCGCCGGAACACGCAGCACGGCTTATGTGAGTTTGAACGGTGGCGGAAGCTGGGAGCCGCTGACCCTCAATTTGCCGTACGTGCAGGTGCGCGACATCGGGATCAATGCGCGGCAAGGCTCTGTCGTCGCGGCGACGCACGGGCGGTCGTTTTGGATCTTGGACAACCTCAGCGTGATCGAACAGACCGCCGACGGCATGAGTGGTTCACCGCTGCTCTTCGCACCGGAGACGGCCTGGTTGACGCATGAATACACGTCGGGAACTGCGCGAGCCGGCACCGGCCAGGGGCCGACGTACGGAACGAGCGTGTTCTTCGATCTGCCGTCGGACTACAACGGCACGACGCCGGCGACGCTCGCGTTCCTGGATGCGACCGGCCGCACGGTGCGCAGCTTCACTCTGCATTTGCACAACAAGAAAGAGAAGAAGCCGTCGCCGCAACGGCTCGCTAACCGAGACGAGGCGCAGATCATGGCGGATGATTTGCGCGACCTCACTGCAGTCGATCCCGGGATGAATCTGTTCGTCTGGGACATGCGTTATGGGCCGGCGACCGAGGCGCGCGGCGTGCAAGCGTTCGGAACGGATGATTTCTCCGATACGGTCGACGGGCCAACGATCGTGCCCGGCAAGTATTCCGTCGTGCTGACCTACGGCGGTGAGAAGATGCAGCAGCCGTTCCGCTTGATGCTCGATCCGCGGTTGCATCCGGCTTCGGGCGAACTGGCCGCGCGGCTGGCGCTCTCGAGGCAGATCATCGGAACGCTCGATGCGTTTAACCGCGCGGTGAATGCAGCCGAAGCGGCGCGGGCCAGTCTGCCGGCAGCCAGACGCGCGCAAGTGGATGCGGCGCTGGCAGAAATGGTGCAGTTTAACACCCATTCGAGTGAAGGCGACCTCGCGCACGAGAGCAAAATGCGCGACCATCTGGCGTTCCTGCTGGGCTCGCTGGATCTAGCCTATCAGGCGCCGACGCCGGCCGAATACGCGATTTACAACGAACTGCGCGCGCAGGCAGCGGCGCAAATTACACGTCTACGAGAGGCAATGCACTAATAATGAAGCGATTTCTCCCCGCGCTGACCGCGTTCGCGTTACTTTCCGCCATCGTGCCGGTCCGTGCGGCGCTCTGGCCCGAGCCGAATCAAACCACCGTGGCGAAAGCCGCGCCGGGCTTCGCGAACGGCGCCGATCCGTTCCAATGGCTGGAAGACAAGGACGGCGCGAAATCGCTGGCGTGGGTACGCGCGCAGAACGCCAAGGCGTTGCCGATTTTAACGAGCGACCCGCATTACGCCAACATGTACGCCGAGGCGTTAAAGATCGCCCAAGCTACAGACCGTATTGCCTTCCCGCGGACGATCAACGGCGAGATCTACAACTTCTGGCAAGACGCCACGCACGTGCGCGGCATTTGGCGCAAGACCTCGCTTGCGAGCTACCGCACCGCGAATCCGTCCTGGACGACGGTGCTCGACCTCGATGCACTCGCAGCGAGCGAAAAGGCGAATTGGGTATGGAAAGGCGCCAACTGCGTCGAGCCGCAGGAAACGCGCTGCCTGATTGACCTCTCGGACGGCGGGGAAGACGCGGTCACGATGCGCGAGTTCGATCTGACGACCGATAAATTCGTGCCCGACGGCTTTGTCTTGGATCGCCAAAAACAAGACGTCACGTGGCTGGATGAAAACACACTCCTCGTCTCCCGTGCTTGGACGCCGGGCGAAGTGACCGCTTCCGGCTATGCGTACGACGTGCGCAAGCTCACGCGCGGCCAGCCGCTTTCATCGGCGACGCCGCTGTATAAGGGCCAGCCGAGCGACGTTTCGGTGCGCGCGTTCGTCGCCGTTGACGGACAAGGCCATAAGGCCGCGTTCGTGGATCGCGGCGTCACGTTCTTCACGAGCGAGGAGCGCATCCTGACGCCGACCGGTCTTGAAAAACTCAACGTTCCGGAAAAACTGGAGATGGACGGCTTGGCCGGCGGGCGTTTGTTGATCAAACTCGACCAAAGTTGGAACGCGGGCGGCAAGAACTTCGCCGCCGGCTCATTGGTGCAAGTGCCGCTCGCGCAAGCACTGGCGAACCCCGGTAGCCTCAAACCTGCGCTCGTGTACGCGCCGGGGCCGCGCGATACGCTTGACGGCGTCGACACGACCAAGAACGACCTGATTCTCACCGTCTACCAGAACGTGCGCGGCCGCGCGCTCATCTACTCGCCGGCGGGCGCCGGCTGGTCGGTGCGCGCGCTGAAAATTCCCGACATGTCGTCGGTCGGCGTGACGGATTCGAATCTGCAAAACGATGGAATCTTTTTCAGCGTCCAGAGCTTTTTGCGTCCGACGACGCTCTACTATGGCAACGCTTCGACGGGTTCGGTTGCGGAAGTCAAATCGCTGCCGGCACGCTTTAATGCCAGCATGGACGTCGTGGAGCAACACGAGGCCGTCTCGCGCGACGGAACGAAGGTTCCGTACTTCCTCGTCCGTCCGAAAAACATGGCGTTTAACGGCCGCAATCCGACGGTCTTGACCGCGTACGGCGGCTTCCTGATCTCATCGACGCCAAGTTATTCCGGCACGGTGGGCAAGCTCTGGCTCGAGCGCGGCGGCGTGTACGTGGTCGGCAACATTCGCGGCGGCGGCGAGTTCGGTCCGGCGTGGCACGACGCCGGCCTCAAGACGCACCGCCAGCGCATCTACGACGACTTTTATGCGATTGGCAAAGATCTTGTCACTCGCCGCATCACCGATCCGCGTCATCTCGGGATCGCCGGCGGTTCGAACGGCGGACTGCTGATGGGCGTCGAGTTCACGCAGCATCCGGAGATGTGGAACGCCGTGCAAATCGAGGTGCCGCTGCTCGACATGTTGCGCTTCGAGAAGATTCAGGCCGGCGCGTCGTGGGTTGCCGAATACGGCAGCGCCTCGGTTCCGGCCGAGCGCGCGTTCTGGCAGAAGACCTCGCCGTATCAGAATATCAAGCCCGGCGTTGCCTATCCGGAACCGTATATTTGGACGACGACCAAAGACGATCGCGTCGGCCCGCAGCACGCGCGCAAGTTCGCCGCCAAACTCGCGGCGATGCACGTGCCGTATCTATTCTACGAAGTGCTCGAAGGCGGCCACGGAGCCGGTGCAAACCTCAAGGAGAGCGCGAAAACGACTGCGCTGGGCTGGACGTACTTCGCGATGAAGTTATTTACTAAGGTCTAGCTATGCGGACGCGGACGGTGGCGGTGTGCGAGCCATCGTTGAACACCACCACGCACGAGCCTTCCGCCTTTTTCGTATTGAGGCGAATGGTCGCATAGTAGTCGTTCTCGTTCGGCCGGCCGCTGCCTGACGACTCAACGGCGCCCACCTTAAAGTCCGCGACATCGGCGAGCTCGCCCTTGCAGGTGTTCTGCGTGAGCTCGACCTTGCCGGTATGCGATACCGCGGTGATGGTGACGGTCTCGCGATCGGGGTCGCTGTTGTTCATTCCCTTCCCGCGCGGCTGCAGCGTGATGGAATTCGAGGGCTCGATATTGATGGATGCGAGTGCGGTCGCGCCGGCGGCCAGGACCAGCATCGCCGTGAGCGCGCCAATACGTTGAATCGTGGTGTGCATAAAAATGCATCCTCCTAGAAGTAGTCTGGGAGAGGAACGCTTCACCGCTCGCTAGGGTTCCTCCGGTCTGAGGGCACCCTCCGACGCGCCTGTGATGCGATTTATGTCCCGTGAATGCGGGACGGCATCGCCGCCAACCCGAGTCCTAAGGGCTTCTCCAGGACGTAAAGAAAATAGAAGACGCTGTGCATGAATCATTCGCCGAGTATGTTAGTACGCTTCATCCGTCGTTCGAGCGCCTCGTGAATATGTCGCCGGTGAAGATAAGCGACCTCCGCGCCCCGCTGCCTGAGAAGTGTGTCTATTTGTTCAGCGAGAATGGGCTACCGCTGTACGTCGGGCGAACGAACCACTTCCGGCAGCGCATGCGACAGCATTCAATTCAGGCCTCACAGCACAATCAAGCGGTCTTTGCCTTTAGGTTAGCGCGCCACGAGACCGGAAAAACGGTAGCTGGCTATACAGGGCTTACCTCACGGCGTGCGTTGTTAGAAGATCCGGTATTTGCCGATGCTTTCCAGCGTGCTAAGGCTCAAATTCGTGCAATGGAGCTTCGGTTCGTTGCCGAGGGGGATCCGCTGAGACAAGCCCTGCTTGAAATATATGTTGCCGTCGTGCTGAAGACTCCCCATAACGACTTTGAAACTCATTAGCAAAGCCGTTGCCCGAACCAAATCGCAGTCTCGTAAAAAGGCTGCGGCTCAGAACACACCTTTTTTGCGGGCGTGGGGGTCGCTTCAACGCGCGCGCTAGATTAGGACCCGTACTGCTTTAGCAGAAACTCGATGGTCACGTTCCCTGCGATGGCATCGTGAGGAATGAGCGCATAGTGCCAAGGCTTGCCTCCATAAGTCCTTGCATGGTCGCTCGCCCAGCCACACCACTGGATGGCTACATCGCGTTTCGCCAGCACATCCTTCTCGAGCATCTGCGTCGCCATTTTTACTTCCAGCATGACGATGCCGTCATCCATTTCGGCAACGAAGTCAGGTTGATACTCAAGTTGGTCGTGACCGCTACGGTAGTACATCTGAAATTGGCCCTTTGCAGGTCTAAGCCATTTTAGCGCTTCCCGTTCAAGGATCACCGCTAACTTTCGTTCAGCTTCCGAGTGAAACTTGACGACGGACGTCAAGCACCTAGTGAAGCCACCAAACAGATAGCGCGGCATGTTGCTCTTGTCAGCAGGCGAGATACGATAGTCGAGCGGCGGTTCGTCGAGGCTTGTGAATGCGCTAACCTTCAACTCCGTAAACCCCTGCCGAACTTCGTGGTGATACTCAACGGTATCATCGAGCCAAAAGTGATCCAACATCTGTGCATGCACCGCACGCGCAATGTCGTGCTGATAAAGAGAGAGCACGTTCCTGGCATCCTCCTCGGACAGGTAAGCCCTAAGGTGGTGGACGACTTGAGCTCCGAGGTCGTAGAGGAGATCGGCAGTCTCATCATAGGCGACGTCGGGGAAGTCGATCAGCCCGCTTACGACGTAGTCTTCAAGCCTTTTCTCAACCACAATGCCAGGCACGAGCCCGATAACGTCGACGCGATCAGTGCGTAGATGCTTGGCCCACAACTCCTGGCTCGGCGCGGGATAGCGCATTCCCGAAAGGTCGAGCCTAAAGGGACGAAAACCGGCCTTCACCTCACCTTTGGGTGCGACGACGATGCGCGGAATATCGATTGTCCGCTCGACGACAATTTTTGTTGCCGCTGCGATCACGGAAGCGAAATCGGACGCAGACCTTCCGATTCCTGTCAATTCCAGCGGCGGTTGATAGAGCCGCTGCACCTCTTTGACGACCCGCGACTGTACCTCGGGTTTTATAAGGTATGAAACGCTGGGAACTTCTGCCGGAGACCGTGATAGTCTCTGCATTACCCCGTAGGCGAGCTGCGCGACTTTCTGGTCTTCAGGATTGACAAATGCTACGGTGGCGGGACCGCCTTCCCTTGACACCAGTGGTGCCGCAGCGCACCGAATGCCCAGTCCGGTAAGCACTGTCGGGGCCGCCAAAACGGTCGTGGTCTTACGAGACAGATCGGCTTCGTCGAGGATGAGCTGCTTCAGGCGAATTGGGGACTGCGGATCGTTTGCTTCATCCACGATCTCCTGAAAGCGGTCATGAGCGACAATATTTAGGCGATCAACGGCCGTAGCGCCCGTCCGCCTGCCATACGGCAAGCGAAGCCCGCGCCCTATGCTCTGCTCGATCAGCGTACGGGCGTTAGCTGCGCGCAGAGGCACGATTGTGTAGAGGTTAGTGACGTCCCAGCCTTCCTTCAGCATATTGACGTGGATAACGATCTCGACCGGATTATCGCTATGTTCGACCGTCAGCAGCTTCTGGACAGTCTCCTCTTCCTTTACGCTGGAATCGACCTGGATTACCTTATCGGCGTAGCGCCCCTCGAAGAATGCGTCTGACTTGATTAGTTTTATCAATTCGCCAGCGTGTGTTGTATCGCGAGCGATCACCAACACGAACGGCTTGACGATCCGTTCGTCATTTTCACGAGCATAGGTCTCAAGATCGACCTTCACGCTCTCATGCAGGCGGATGCCGTCTTCCAGTTTCATCGTCTGGATCGCCTCTGGCGATTTGCCCGCAGGGTTGAAGTTCTTGCGCGTGACGACAGCGGGCTCTTTGACGAAGTGATCCTCCATCGCTCGAGCAAGCGGATAGTCGAAGATGACGTTCCTGAACGCAACCGGCCCGCGCGAGCTTTCGATGAAGGGCGTTGCGGTTAGCTCCAGTCCCAGGAGCGGCTTCAACTCATTGATCGCTCGCATTCCAGCCGTCGCACGATAACGGTGCGACTCATCCATGAGCAACACAAGGTCGGGCAATCCAGCAAGATAATCAAAATAACTTTCGCCGATCTCTTCTCGAAACGAACGAATACGCGGTGAGCGTCCACCGCGAACTTCCGAGGAGATTTTCGCAATGTTGAAGATATTGATCGTCGTCGGAAAGAGCTGACCGCCCGACGCTATCCGGCGCTCAAAGGTCTCGCCAGTGGTGACCACTGGTGGCGAAACGGCGAACTCCGAGATCCCCTTGAACACATACTTCGGAGTGTTGGGAGTAAAGTCGGTGATCAGTTTATTGTAGATTGTGAGATTCGGCGCAAGAACGAAGAAATTATTGATGCCGTGCGCAATCCGGAGATAGGAAATGAACGCCCCCATCAGGCGCGTCTTGCCCACGCCCGTTGCAAGCGCGAAGCAGAGCGACGGAAACTCTCGCTCGAAATCCGTGACGCTCGGAAACTCGCTGCTGATCGTCGCCAAGGCCCTAACCAGATCGACGTCCTTCGACAGCGGCACGATCTCGGCCACGCGATCGAGGATTTCGAGGCTTTCGCGCTGCGGCCAACGCAAGCTCATGCGTCCGGCTATCGCGTTTACGTATCGAAGATTGCTCATGTGTCCTCGTCGTCGAACAGTCCCGCCTGTTTCGGCCGCGTTATCTTCGGCTTAGACATCGGCAGGTTAGCGACGTTGAGGCTGTAGTCATCATGGCCCCACTCGCACCGACTGCGAATATGGTTCGGGATCTTGCGCACCGTCAGGTTAGGCCATTCATCGAGGTTGCCACGGAAGGCCGAGCACAGAACCAGCAGCGACCTGCCCTCTCCGACCTCGTCGCTCAATGCCGCCAATTCATTTTGCGCCAAAGTCTGAGTCGTGACATAGAGGAAGTCTGTCTCCGAGGAACGGCCGTGCTGCCAATAGACATCGGGGCTGGGATCGTAACTAAATCCTTCCAGTTTGCACAGTGCCTGCGCCAGCATCTCGGCGTTATAGCGACTAGAGATGACCTCGCGTCCCCACTTGTCCTTTTGCAAGAGGGACGGCGCGAGCTCACAATATCGGAAGCCGCCGCCACCGTTCCAGCTGACGAGCTCCGAAATCCCGCCCCTATCGACTCCGTCAATAACCTTCTTGAGCCGTGGGATTACGTAGCTGTGGCAATGTTCTCCGACTTCAACCATCAACCAGCGTCGGCCCATTTTGTGGGCGACTGCTCCGGTCGTTCCCGAACCGGCGAATGAGTCTAGGACGATATCGCCCGGATCGGTTGTCACGTCCAATATCTTTTTTATGAGCCTTTCGGGCTTGGGTGTTCCAAACAGTTCCGATACGGGGCGCTCTGGAAACAGTTTTTTTAGTTCGTATTTTGCCTGGCGATTGTGGCCCGTTTCTTCCAGGGTTGCCCAAAGCGTTGATGGCGGGAGGCCTGGCAAATCCGCAAGGTAGGTTCTCCTTCTAATACCAGTTCCGTCAGGTGTAAAACGTATCTCTCCCGTGCCAATCTTTTCCAGCAGTGTTTCCTTGGACCAGCGCCACCCATTTGGCGGTGGCTTGATGACATTGCCGTTCGGCGCCACCAGGTCAAATGTAAGGTTAACACGCGGGTGAGGGCTGTTTACCGGATTGCCATCGAACCATGGCCCACGCGGATCGTTGTCTCGGTTCTTAAAGTGCGTTCGCTTTGCCCCGTCGTTGAGCCGATTAGGCCGCCAATCTCCCGACTTCGAATATACTAGAATGTAATTGTGGTCCAGGGAGAATGTTTTTACGTCGTTATTGCTATTATCCGTGGAGCGCCATACAATACACGCTTGGAAGCAGGCGCGACCGAATATCTCGTCGCACAGCACCTTAAGGTAATGCGCCTCATTATCGTCGATCGTGATCCACATGGACCCCTCATCGCTCAACAGATTCCTAATAAGGTCAAGGCGGTCCCGCATCAAAGAAAGCCATACCGAGTGCTCTAAGCCATCGTCATAATGTTCAAAGGCGCTGCCTGTGTTATAGGGCGGGTCGATGAAGACGCATCGTACTTTACCCGCGAAGTCCTGCTCTAAGGCCTTCAGCCCGAGGAGGTTGTCACCGTGTATGAGGACATTGTCGAAAATGTCCCTATCACTCGTGCGCGCGGCGGCATGATAGCTTCTGGCCGCATCTTCGATGAGGATACGCGGCTCCAGCCGAGGCCGATTTTCCTTGCCAACCCAGGTCAGCTCAAGTCTTTGTTTTTTTGCCACCTACTGCCTTAGCTTGGCTTCTTGAGGGGATGGAGGCGGCGGCTGTCGCCATTGTTGCGCCAGAAACTCCCAGAGTTATCATTAGTGGGCCAACCATGGTCCGGGTGAGAAAGCGCGTCCACTAACTGCACGACAAGTCTAGCGAAGCCAATCGCGTCTTGGTCGGGCAAATCG
Organism: Candidatus Rubrimentiphilum sp.; assembly: GCA_035710515.1. Taxonomy (NCBI): domain Bacteria; kingdom Bacillati; phylum Vulcanimicrobiota; class Vulcanimicrobiia; order Vulcanimicrobiales; family Vulcanimicrobiaceae; genus Candidatus Rubrimentiphilum; species Candidatus Rubrimentiphilum sp. The sequence goes on from DASTDE010000001.1 coordinate 694,282, forward strand.
AATGAAATAGTCTTGAAGTGCGCGCCCACCGCGTTTCGCACCTGCGCGATGCTTGAGAGTTCATCCAGTATTGGTTTCAGTGGGATGTCTTTCGTGGCCGCTGCCTTAGAATCTGTTAAGCCATCTCGTATTTCTACGTGCAGCGCCTCGCGCAGCTTCTTGTCGATCGCGTCGAGTAGCTCGCCAAGGGTGTACGGGTTACCGTATCGACGTGGAAGGCGGCATTCATAACGCAGTGTTAGGTAGTCCAGGGCGTATTCTAGGATCACGCCGGCTTTGCCACATATCGATTGCGTATCAGGAGGCGTTTGCGCAAGCAAACCTTTCAGCAGATCGATTTCTGGCAGACAGCCTACGAGACTTATTCCGTCGCTGATGCTCCACTGCGTCAACTCAACGAACTGGCAAGGCCGGCCGGGCTTCAGGGACCCCCAACGGAATCGTTCGCGCCAGGGGCGATAGTGCGTTGTAACCAGAGTGTGGCAAAACTTCTCGCTAACCTCGTAGACCATACCGACGACTCGTTCTACGTGGGGCTCATCCGCGCTGCCAAGCACGTCGTCCAGAATTAGCACGGTTTCGTCGGGCCGTTCCCGGGCAGCAAGCGCGAGGAACACGCACAAACCAAGCGTATCGAGATGTGACTGGCTGAAGTAGGCCTGCGGAGGAGCTTCCTTACCTAAAAACCTGGCTTCCAGCTCTATTGAAGCGCGCTTCTTCGGATCCAGAGGCAATGCGATCTTGTCCAGCCCTTCGCCGGGGTGAACCTGCTCGTAGAGTTTTCCGACCTCTTGCGCGATCTCGCCGATTATCTTGTTCGTAAAAACTTGTCGCTGCTCGATGCAGTGCTTGAGTGCCTCTTCCAGTTTTGGCACCAATGTAGCCAATTGCGCACGGGTTGAGAGGTTTTGCTCGTAGCGATCGTTCGCCGCCGATAAGCTCTGGACGAACTTCTTTTCGCCGCGCCATGATGATTCCACCGCTGGCCATGACTGAGCTGTTGTCTTGTTGTCCTCGAGCCACGTCGAAACCGATTGTGGCTCAGCACTAGGCGCATTAATGGGCAAGACAACGTCAGCTTTCCATGCGTGACTTCCTACAGCTCGTTGATAGGAACTTACGGCATCCACATAGTCGGAATTAAGTTGGGTCACCGCGGTTTGCGCAGCGGTCAAGGCTATTGCGCATTGCTGGCGTTTTCCGGTCGCCAATCGCAATACATCCAAATCGGCGAGTCGGGCGGCAAGTGCGTCTGCCAGCCCCGCTGCATTCTCTTGACTGCGACACAGAGGACATTCGACGACACCAGGGTGAGCATGTAAGTATTTACTGCCTGCTTCCAATAGCTCCAATGTATCAGCGGCGGTACCGGTAGCGGCTTTCGCTGCTGCCAGCAACGCTTTGTCTGCTCTGGCCAACGCTTCTGTGGCTTTCTCTAGCACCTTTTGGCGCGACTTGGCCTTTTCGGGGAAACTCGCAAGCGTGTCAAATGCGACTCGGAGCTTTCCGACGGCCGCGATATCACCGTCTAGATCGGTCATCGGTTCGGCGATTCTCTGCTTGGCCCACGTCACCGCGTTCAGTCCCGTTGGCTCCCCGGCTGCTTCATAGAAGCCTTGTAGCTCCTGAAGGCTCTGGCCCTCGGCTTGCGCGGCGGCAGTGCATTCCTCGCGGAGGCTCTTTGTTTGCTTGCTCAACGCCTCTTCTGATGTCTCGAAAGTCGCTATATCGATAAAACGTTTGATGGCATCGTAACGCTTCGCTGGCTCCGCCTTGATCAGGTCAAGCATTTGCTGGCGCCGCAGCAATTCGATCCTAGGGCGTAGTGCCACGGGCGATACGCTCACGTCCCTTCCGATCATCTTGCCGGAACACGTGCCGGAACTGCTCTCCAATGCCACTGACAAATCCGCGAGGGATTTTCCGGTCGTCGGCCAGTACTTTTCTAATCCCTGACCAAGGCCGTATCCTTCGAGTGATGATACGCGCTCGCGCGCGAGCAATTCAAAGGCATCGCAAATCGTGGTCTTTCCCGTGCCGTTCTCACCATAGATCAGTGTAAGCTTCCGTGCTTTCTCAAAGTGCAGCGTGAACGTTGTAGAGGATCCTCGAAAAGCCGTGATGATAAGTGACTTGAGCGGAGCAGCCGTGCTCATTCCGAGACCGCTTTTGCTTGAGCTAGGTCAATTTCGTGCTTCCAATCCTGGCCTCTCATGTCGCCGGCGGCAATCTTGGTGATCAGGGCGGCACGTTTGTCAGCTCGGAGTAACCCGGCTGCGATTAGGCGATCTACAACCTCGGCGGATAGAACTTCCGATGGCGATGAGTCAGCGGTCACTGCACCCTCCAGCGAATCGTGAACAGCTCTTGGCGATTGACGGTTTGCTCCAGCTTTCCTTCGATTTGCGCGATGAGCTCGGCACGCTGCGCGTCGATCTTGTCCTGCGCGTCGAATAGCGTGCGGCGCTTCATGGATCGTTCGGCTTCAAGCGCCTTGACGGATTTTTGTCCAACTAGCTTTTCCTCTAACGTTAAGGCAACCGTGGCCGCTCTTCGGGCTTCCTTCATCTGCCGGTCCAGATCTTTTAGTTCGCGCTCCAAACCGACCTTGAGATCATCCGCCCAACCATCCAGCTTGTCGGCCTCCATCTCGAAGAAGCGAGCATTCCGTTCGGATATGCCGCGGCGAATTCGATCTTGCTGGTCTGCCAGCTGCTCGACAAGTCGAAGTCTAACGGCATCGGGCACGGAGATCGGCGAGCCAATATGTGCGTCGATGGTGAGGAGACGACTAACGGTCTCTTCGTTTAGCGACGTGGTATCGTCACATTCACCAGCAGCCAACAAGTGGTCTTCGCTCTGCCCGAGAGCATCAATAGACAGGAGCACTACCACCATCCAGCCGGCTTTTCCGACTAAAGGTTCAACTACGCTGATACGCCCTTGGTGACTGGTATAGTCAAAATCAACCTCGCTGACTGGTAATTCACGCTTCAAAGCCCGATTGATAATAGCGCTGCCCAAGGGATTATTGAGGCGGAGGAGATGCGCTTCGCCTGATCGACGCGGTAACTCATAGAGACCAGTCGGTATCGACCGATCGCCAACCCATTCTGGCAGTGAGTCCAGGCGAAACGACGAGCTATTCGCGAAAAACGCTGACCCTGTCAGCTCATGCTCTGCGAGACGCATTAACTGACGCTCGAACTGTGCGAGATGCTGGCCCGTATCCTGATCGCGCAGTTTGAGCTTTTCGCGGACTTCGTCGTCGAAATTCTCCAAGAGTTTTCGACGGGCTAGGGTCATAGCTTCGCTGATCTCCGAACTCAACTCCAGTTGGAGGCTATCGAAAGCCGCCCGGATGTCGGCAGGCTGCCGGCACTGTTGGTAGATCTCTGCAATGCGCTTTTCGAAATCGACCCCGGATTCGATGACACCTAGCACCTCGTCGCTAGCCCCAAATACGCCTTCGAAGAGCTGGAATTTCTCGGAAAGAAGCTGGTAGACGCGCTGGTCGGCCTCATTCTTACGATTGAGGAAGTTCACGACGACGACATCGTGCTTCTGCCCGTAACGGTGGCAGCGGCCGATGCGCTGCTCGATACGCTGCGGATTCCACGGGAGGTCGTAATTGACAATCATTGAGCAAAACTGGAGGTTGATTCCCTCGGCGCCCGCCTCCGTCGCAATCATGATCTTTCCGCGATCTCGGAAATAATCGACAAGAGCCGAGCGCATGTCCGCCGTGCGTGATCCGGTAACACGATCTGAGCCGGCATGGCGACCAAGCCAATCTTGATAGATGGCCCGAGACTGCTCATCTGTGTTACTGCCGTTGAAGAGGACGATAGAATCTGCCCACGGGCTCTCCGCGAGCACGCGTAGTATGTATGATTGCGTGCGCCGCGACTCGGTAAAGATGATCGCTTTCTCCGCGGCGCCAAACTCGCGAGCCTTTGCGAAACCAATGTTTAGGGCGGTGAGCAACGCGCGCCCTTTTGCGTTTTGTTCAATGGAGGTCGCCAGAGCCGTGAACCCGCGTAACTCGGCAATTTCCGTTTCGAGGGCCTGCACGTCGGCTTCGCTTAGCGGCTCTGCGACGTCATCTTCCGTCCATTCTTCCTGCGTATCGTGGAGAGCCTCATAGTCTTCAACGACTGCGTCGCTCAGAGAACCCACGCGCCGGCCTTTATCAAGCCTCAGCTCCAAACGTTTGGAGATGGACGAAAGCGCCCCAGCGATCGCGAAGGATGACGACGCCAGAAGCTTGCGCAAGACCAGAGTCATGAGGGCACGCTGACCGGATGGCAAAGCCTGCAAATTATCGCGTTGCAGGTACGCAGTAACGAGGTTATAGAGCCGGTCCTCAGCCTCGTCCGGGCTGAATTCTTGCAGGATCGCCTGGCGTTTGGTGTACGGGACATAGGCCGTAACCTGCCGACGCAGAGTGCGGTGACAAATTGGCTTTAACCGTTGGCGCAAAATATCGAATGCTCGCTCTTGAGTGACACCGGAGAACTGTTCGCGAAAGCTGTTGATATCGCCGAAAGAATGCTCGTCGATGAAGCTAACGAGGCCGAACAATTCTAGTAGCGTATTTTGAAGCGGCGTCGCCGTCAGTAAGAGCTTGTTGCGCTCTGCGAGTGCTACCTTAAGGGTATTGGCGATAATGTTTGACGGCTTATAGACGTTGCGCAATCTGTGGGCCTCGTCCATAACTACCAAATCCCATGGCGTTGCAGCTACTTCCGCCGCTTTGCTGCGGGCGAACTGATAGGAGCAAATAACGACGCCATCGTGCGGCTGGAACGGACTTAGGTTCCCAGCCTTAATCGCAGCGTTAAAGGACCGCGCTTCAAGTATTGTACAAGGAATGAAAAATTTTTCGTTTAGTTCCTGAACCCACTGCTTACGAAGGTTCGCCGGCACGATGATCAGGATACGACGCCTGCCTTCAGCCCAGCGCTGAGAGATTACTAGTCCAGCCTCAATAGTTTTGCCTAGGCCCACCTCGTCGGCAAGCAGAGCCCCCTTGGACAGTGGTGACGCGAAAGCAAAAAGGGCCGCGTCGACCTGATGCGGGTTTACATCGACCTGCGCGCCCGCAACCGCCACGGCCAAGCGCTCGGCGCTGTCAGACGAGCGTCGTCGCGTGAGATTGTGTGCGATATACTTTGCTTGATGGTCGGTTATCATTTTGTAATTCTTTTTTGTAATAGAACGGTGGGATGCAAGTGGATAGATCGTTGTTAGATGTCGGGTTGCAAGACGAACTTGGTCTACTAGCTCATGGCCTTTCGCTGCGCTCGGGCGGGTCCGACAGGCCAGCCATGACAGTTTGAGCGCCGCATCGTAGTTAACCCCCATGGACCATTCGGCCCGGGTTAGATATGCGTTCGTCTTCCTGTTGGCAGTTGTCGCGGCGGCGCCGTGGGTGCCGGATTTGCGGCGCGACTTCGGCCATCCGTTGGGCAACCCTGGAATCTCGTTCGATTATAACGGCGTGATTATGAGCGCCGCGCCGTGGGCTGCCCGAGCCGGCGCAAAGGTTGGAACTCACATCGATCTTGCCGGCCAAACACCCGCTCAGCGCTACATCGGCATTTTTACGGAGACCGCGGATCCAGGAGTGACCGTGGCGATTCCGCTGACCTCCGGAACGCGGCACTACACGGCTCGGATAATTACTAGGCCGGAAACTCCAAACGTGCCGGTGATCGTCTTGCGGCAGCTCGCTGCGCTGCTCTTTCTGATCCTGGGCGCGTTTCTCGTCCTAAAGCGGCCGAACATCGCAACCTGGGCGTTCTTCATCTTTTCAATGAGCGGTGGCGCGCCGATCAACGATTTTATCCTGATGGGACCGAGCTGGTGGTCTCCCATAGCGCTGATCTGGACCAACCTCCTCACGTGGGTGCCGCCGTTCTTTGGCGCGATCTTCGCGCTGCATTTGCTTTACGATGGCCCGCTGCCGGTTTGGCGCCGGCGGCTGGAATGGGCAGCGTATGCGGTGATGCTGGCAACCGTCGCAAGCGGCGTCGCTGAAATTGTGCTTTTCATCTACTACGGCATCGATTGGGGCGCCGGACAGTTTATTGCGACCGCGCTCACATTGCTGGCGTACGTCAGTATACCGGCGATTCTGGTCGCGACCTACGCAGAAGGCGACCTCGCGACGCGCGAACGTTTGCGCTGGGTCATCTGGGCGTTTTCAATTGCCGCGGTGGCGGTGATCGCGGATTTGCTCGGCTCGCAAGGCAATCTGGGCGTGTACGAGACGACCTATCTCGAACATTCGCTGCTGACGCTCGCGTACACGCTGCTGCCTGCGGTGGCGGTGATCTACACGATCCTCAAGCACCGCATCATCGACGTGAATGTTGCGATCAGCCGCGCCGTCGTCTATACTGCGATTTCAGCGCTCGTCGTCGGCGTGTTTGCGATGGTCGATTTGTTTTTCTCGCGGGCGCTTTCGTCGGCGCGCATCGGGTTGATTGCGGACATGGGGCTGGCGTTGATCCTCGGATTTTCGTTTAACGCCTTCCACGCGCGGGTCGACAAGTTAATGGACTGGCTGTTCTTTCGCGCCCGGCATCGCGCCGAGGAGCACATCGCGACGGTCGCGTCGGCGATTCCCTACGCGCGCAGCGAGGAGCACGTCAACCGTCTGCTGATCGACGAGCCGGTGCGCGCGTTTGCTCTGGCCGAGGGCGTGTTAACGAGCGTCCAGCCCGACGGGAAGCTGCAATTCGTGCACAGCGCCGGCAGAGTTGATGAGGATGCGCCGACCGACGACGCCGAGTCGCTCATCGCGATTCTGAAAGCGCAGCGTAAGCCATGGCGGCTGACGGAACAGCACATGGCGCTGGCCGTGCCAATTTTTTCTGACGCCGAACTTGAGGCGATCGCATTTTACGCCCCGCACTTGAACGGTACCGACATCGATAGCGACGAGCTGGCGCTCATCGAACGCTGCGCCATCGCCGCGGGGGGCGCCTACGCGCGCTTCAAGGCCGCGGCCTTACGCCAGCGCGTCGCTGAGCTTGAGGCGGAACTGAAAGCGACGGTCCCGGCGACCTAACTCGTTCGGCGGCGCACGATCAGGCACGTGGACTGCGAGGTCGCGTAGAGCTTTCCGGCCGAGTCGAACAAACGCGCTTCAGCGATAACCATCGTCTTGCCGGCGTGCGGCACGGTTGCTTCCCAGCGAAGTTCCCCGGTATCGGACGAAATCGGACGCATGTACTTTACCGATAAGTCCGTCGTCGTTATCGCATTAGCCATATCATCGAGCATCGTTATCGAAACGTGCCCGAGCGCGAGGTCGAGCAGCGTGCTCGCGAACCCGCCGTGCACAATGCCGAACGGATTGTAGTGGCCGGCATTGGGCTTTCCGCTTCCGGTCAAACGGCCGCGAGCGATATCGTCGATCTTAAAATCGACGAACCTCCCAATGGGCGCATAGTTCTCGCCGTCGTCGCGGATCCGTTGAATAAACGTCATTCCGTCCATGATGCGATATTCAAGCAAAAAAGAAGGCGCCCCCGCGTGAGCGGGGACGCAACCCTCCGGGCCTTCGCTTTTGTCTTAAGCATCATGAACCACGACGTTAAGCCTGAAATCCAGAAGACGGAAGAAGAATGGCGGGCCGAGCTGGGGCCCGAGCGCTATCACATCTTGCGCGAAGCCGGCACGGAGCGGCCGTTCACCGGCAAGCTCTTAAACGTCGACGAGGAAGGCCTGTACACGTGCGGCGCCTGCGGCGCGCCGCTCTTCGCGTCCGATTCAAAATTCGAATCGCACTGCGGGTGGCCCAGCTTTACGAGTCCGGAGCAGCAGCAGAATGTGCGGCTGCTCGATGACGACACGCTCGGCATGCATCGCGTCGAAGTGCGCTGCAAGCGTTGCGATTCGCACCTAGGGCACGTGTTCGACGACGGCCCGGGTCCCGAGGGGACGCGCTACTGCATTAACTCGCTGTCGCTGGGATTTAAGCCAAAGGCGTAGCCCTCGACTGCGCTCGGGCGTGGTTCGACAGGCTCACCATGACACTGGTGTCACGATGACAATTAGTGTTCGGATACCGATAGCGTGTTGCCGTCGGGATCCTTGAACCACGCGACCTTGCCGTCGGGGCTCTCCCAAATGCCGAGCTCGTCTTGTTTCATCCAATCCATGCCGAGCTGCATGAAAACCACGCCGCGTTTGGTGAGCTCGGTGACGACGTCGCGAATGCCGGTCACTTCCCAGCCGACGATTGTCCGCTCCGCCGGCGGCGACGTCGCGCCCTTTTGCAACATGAGTTTATTCGCGCCGGCTTGGTAGCTCGCGACGTACTCGTTGTCGCCGATCAGCGGAAAGCCTAAAACTCCCTCGTAGAACGCGCGGGCCTTCTCGGCGTCGGCGGTTGGGATGAACCCATTCATCGGCATTTTGTCGAGCATTACGTCTCCCTTATTGGCTTTTGTTTGGTCAGGCGCGCCTTGAGCATCTCGACGAGCCGCTCGAGTGTGAGCGACCGGACGTGCTCGTACGCGACGGCGGCTTCCTTGGCGAGGTCTTCGAGCACCGCGCTTTCTTGCGCATCCAGGTCGTCGCCGGCGATGTGCGCGCCGTAGAGCGCCACCGCGAACGTGTGCGCGCGGTTCTTGATCGGCACGGCCAGCACCGGACGTGGTCCGTCCATCGAGGTTTCACCCGGAATGTCTTCCGGCAGGCGCACCGCCTTGCCCGAGGCGATCGCCGGTCCGATGAGATCGTGCTGTGGGTCGAGGACGGTCTCGGCGGTGCTCCACCCTTCGGGTGCGGTATGACGGCGATAGTGCGTTCCGTGATTGCGAAACACCGCGGCCAGCGTCAGCTTCAAACTTTCGGCCGGCGCGATCGTCAAGTCGCGCTCGATCTCCGCGCGCGTGGATCTTTCGATCAGCATCTCGCCGACTTCGTGCAAATATTCCTTGGCGCGTTCGAATGCGCGGTTAAACGTCCGTTCGAAAATGCCAACCACGAATTCGTAGGCCTTCGAGAACAGGACGGTGAGAATGAGCGCCAGTCCAGCGTAGACTTCATAACCGAGATGCCTCTCCTCAACGTAACCTTCGACGCGCAAGTGCACGAGCTCAATGATAATCAGCGCAACAACCGCGACCAGCAATGCCGCGGTGCCGCGCCGCAGCGGCAGCGAGACGTTGACGACGCGCCGGTCGCGCACGGCTTTGAAAATCGCAAGGCCTAAGAGTCCGTTGCCAAAATAAAGCAAGCCCAGCAGCCATTCGGGCGGGTACCAGTTGTTGAAGTACGGGCCCCACAAGTACTGTTGCCAGAGCGTCGTGGCTTCGTTGCTGTCGGCGAAGATGAACGCGGGCAGGCCGATAAGGCAGCCCCAAATCACCCAACGGATGCGTTGATACTCTTCGGGCTTCAGCGACCACCGGCGTACGACCAGGATGAAAATCACAAACAGGTCGACCGCATAGCCGGCTAAATAGCTCGCGCGCCCGATGCCTTCGGTTTGATTGCCGAGCGCGGTTGAGAAACTCACGAGCTGCATGCCGGCCAACACGATGACCAGCAGCGGCAGTGCGCGCTCGAGCCATTTCCAATGCGCCTCCGTGCGATTATTTGGAAAGCGCAGCGCAAAGAGGACGAAGCCGGCGTAGCCCAGCGCCTGCGCGATCGCTTGCAGCACTTCTTGCGTCAGAAGTAGGGCCGGCCACTGTTGCAGGTACGCGTAGTACGCGAAATACGGTCCTGAGTTAAACCACATCGCGTACAAGAACAAGCCCCAGGTCATGAGCTGGGGCGCGCGCCAGACCAACGTGGCGGCCAGCAAAATGAAGCCGATGCCCGCGGCCCAGTCCAATATGATGACGGCGCGGTCCAGCAGCGACAGCGGGTCGGCCACCGACCGCAGATGCACCGTCTTCGCGGGCAGCAGGTGCCCGTTTTTTAGCGGCTTGACCCAGAGCGTGAAGTCGCGGCCCGGCAAGACGTACTGCAAACCGCCCATGCCGCCGAAGACCGCCAGCAGGTTCGCGCAGCGCGTCTCGCGGTCGGGCAGCGCGCTATTGCAGCGCATGCCCTGCAAATCGATGCGATCGCCGGGCTGAAGGCCCGCCTTTGAGGCGGGCGGCCCATCGACGCTGGAGATCTCGCCGTTATTGTCGGCCGAGAATCCCAGCGTCCCCAAGTCGTGAAAAGTGCGCGTGATATCGGGGCCGACCACTAAGGTCGCCCAACACGCCAGCACCACCACCAGAACGCGGCTCCAACGTACCAACCCCGCGTCCTTCGACGCGATCTCTGGAATGCGGTTTTCCAAGGCAGCCTAGCGGCCGATAACCCCTTGGCCGTGCACCTGCCCGGCTCGTCACGCCGTCGGCGGCTCCCGCTTTGTTCAATTATGGTCTCCTTAGACGGAGCCGGGACTAGTTATTTCGTACTGGTATGTCGTCACTCGGCACTCCCGTGCCAGAAAGGTCCCCAGACAGTGCAAAAACTCGTTGCTGCCATTATCCTCGCCGGCCTCGCTTGCTCGCTCCAAGCCTGTACCGTAAAAGGCTCTTCCCTCACGCCCCTGGTTTCCCAAAGCCATCAGATCAAGCCAATGGACGGCGTTGGCGGTGGCCCCATGGGAGGTTGCGGCGAGCAGACCTGTCCCGACCCCACCCCCACGCCTTAGAGCAGGGCAGTACCTTCGTACTAGGAAACCATTGATGCGGCGGGTGGAGTGCCGCCGCATCAATGACCCAATCGAAACAGGCCCGCTCTCGCGAGCGGTTCGCCGAAGACCGTTTCACTGAAGCCTTCCTAGCCGCGGACTATCCCGAGTGCCGTAGGCTCTTAATCGAGCTTGGCGATCTGGCCCGCGCCGCGGTCCTGACAGCCAAAATTGATTTTCGCGAACAGCGCTATGTCGAAATGATTCAGCCCCTCGCCGGACTGAAGCCAAAGGACCCGCAGCTTGCGGTCGAACGCGACATACTGTTAGGCATCGCTTATGCTAACACCAGCGATTATTCAACGGCACGGATACGGCTGAACCGAGCCCTTGAAAACGCCGAGCCCAGCAGCCAACTTGAACTGGACGCACGCTTCTATACGGCGCTCCTCGCCTGGCTTGAGCATGAGCATCGCGAAAGCGAAACTCTACTTGAAACTCATCTTCACGATCCATTGCCTAACAATAGGGCCCGCGCCCATTTCTTACTATCGTGGATCGCGGTCCGTCGGCGAGACGTCGGTCGCCAAGTTCGAGAACTAGTTGCGACGCTCGAGGTGCTGGCTGAGGCCGAGCAACCCGATGAATACTATCGCGCTAAAGCGCTGCGAGCGCTGGTCCTTCTTGGCCGCGAGCTTCCGCTGTTCGATGAGTGGCAGCGCATGCGTGAAACATATGCTGCGATACGTTGGGCGCCCGGGACACGCTTAGAACAATTTCAAACGTTGCGCTATCTGGGGTGGATCGACGCACTACAGGGCAACGAGCTCGCCGCGTTCCGCGCTTTCCGCGAGGCGTCGGCGCTTGCTCCTTCCGAACATTGGCGCGTTCTCTGCTTGACCGATCGCGCTTACCTGGCGCGCAATACCGGTGAGAAGACGTTTGCGCAGGATGTGTTGCACGAAGCGGACGAGGTTGCGCAGCAACTATCCTGGCATGAAACTCAACGCGAAGAGCGGTCTTCGCTGTTTGTCTTGGCCGAACTGTTTGCAACGATCGATCCGGCTCTCTCGCAAAAGTACCTAGCGCAGTTCCGATCGTTGAATACCTCAGTGATGCTGGGAATTGCTTACGAAGATGATCCCCGCATACGAGCGTTCGCTGCGTACTCTTCCGGCAAAGCACTGCTCGAGCTGGGCGAGACGGCCGGTGGTATCGCGATGCTCACGGAAGCGCGCGATACGTTTGAAGCGTTCCACTACGGCTGGCGGATGGCGCTGTGCGCGCTGGCATTGCACAAAGCCACCGGCGAGTCGCGATGGCTCGTCGAGGCGCGTCAGCAGATTGCGCCATGGCCGCGCAGCTGGATCGCGCGTGAAGTTTCGGCGGCGAGCGACGCGACGGCTGATAACCGGCTGATGTCGAAAGCGCAACGGCGCGTCCTAGAACTACTCATAGAAGGCAAGAGCAATGCAGAAATCGCCAAAGCGCTCGGTCGCAGTCCGTACACTGTCCGAAACCATATCGCGCAGCTCTTCCGAACGTACAACGTTACCAATCGAACACGTCTCGCGGCCCTCTTCAAGCAACGCGCCGTCTAAAGCCGCCGTGAGCCGGCCGTTCTTTCCATGCCTATGGTGCGGCGCGGCCATCGAGCGCGAACGGGTTCTCGCGCGCGGACGGCCGCCGATGTACTGCAGCGAGGCGTGCAAGAAGCACGAACCGCATCGCTCGCTCGTGATGCGCATTTACCACGCCAGCGAGAACGCTGCCGTGGAGCAAGGCTTCTCGGATTACGCCGATTTCGACGAGACCACCCAGGAAGAATATCGAAAGCGAGTCGCCGGGGCGGTAAAGAAAGCAAACTAGGGCCAAAAGGCACAGGAAACTGGTACGGATGTACTAAATAACGGGTGTGGGCGAATTTCGCCCCTCGAGGCAACCCGGCATGAAAAGGCTCGCTTTAGCCCTCGCGCTGACCCTCTTTTGGCCACCCATCATAAGCGCGCCGGCCGCCGCCAAGCCGTTCTATAACCCGCTCAGCCACTGCGGGACCGAGCGCTGGCACATCAAGACGCTCGACGACTCCCAAGCCGGCCTCATCAACGGCACGCCGGTCACCCGAACGATCGCGCAGATGCGCGCGCTCCCTGTTCCCAGCGGCTTCAACAAGAATAACGACGCCAGCCGCTATACGCCGGTTGAGGAAACCGAGTACACGATTCAGGTGAAGCTTGTCGGCTTCAAGGAAGAAGGCGACCGCGATTTTCACGTCGTCCTCGCCGACCCGAGCGACGCGACGCTCACGATGATCGGCGAGATTCCGGATCCAAAGTGCTCGACCGTTATTGCCGGCGGCCACGCGGCCAAGATCGCAAAGGTGCGCAATTCATTCGTGAAATGCTTCGGCCCGGCGCCCGCTAACGGCAAGTACAAGAAATTCGCCGGCAAGATGATCGCATCGCTTACCGGCGTTGGGTTCTTCGATTACATCCACCCGATTCCGCAAACGGGCGTCGCGCCGAATGCGATCGAACTGCACCCGATCTTACGCGTCAAAACGATTAGCGGCACCTGCCCGACAGGCTACAGCGTTCCCTAGGTCGGCGCACGACGCGCACCGAAGCGCGGGCAATGCCGACTGCGATTCTCGACTTTGTCCGCAATGCGAAAGCCAAGGGCGTTGACGATGATGCCATCACTATGGTCCTGCGCCAGCGAGGCTGGTCAGATGGAAAAATCTACGACGCGCTGACCGCCTATTACGAGGAGTCGCTCGGCTTTGCGGCGCCGGCGCGCGGCGGGCGCGCAGAGAGCGCCCGGGAAGCGTTTTTCTACCTCTTAAGCTTTGCGATGCTCGGCGTGTGGGTCGTAGCGCTCGTGTGGCTTGGCGACATGCTGATCGATCGCGCCTTTCCAAACCCGCTCGATTATTCGACGAGTTACGACCGCTCGAATATCGCTTGGCAGATGGCCAGCATCATCATCGCGTTTCCCATCTACCTGTGGATTGGCTATTTGCTCTCGCGCGAGGTCGCGAAGCGGCCCGAGACGCTCGATTCTGGCGTTCGTAAGTGGCTGACGTACATTGCGCTGGTGATTACCGCGGGCACACTAGTGGGCGACGGCGTCTGGTTCTTGACGACGTTTCTAACCGGCGACATATCCCAGCGATTTATCTTCAAAGCGATTATGTTGTTTGTCATCGTGGGCTGCGTGTATTGGTACTATCTCGCAACCATTCGCACCGATCGCCCGGCCGGGAGCTACGATCGCACGTTCGGGTCGCTCGCGACCGTGGGGGTTGTGCTCGCGGTTATCCTAGGATTTGTTGGCATCGGCTCGCCCTCGCACGGCCTCGGCTTGAATTACGATAATCAGCGCACGAGCGATCTTTACTGGCTTGCGAATACCGTCCGGCAGGACTATGCCTCGCAAAAGCAGCTTCCAAGCTCGTTAGCAGCCATCGATCCGAGGTCGACGCACGCGCGCGATCCGCAGGGCAAACCCTATACGTACATCCCGGGGACAGGCCCGAATTACAAGCTGTGCGCGACCTTCGAAACCGATACGAGCGGCAACACGCACGATTTTTGGCGACACGGACAAGGCGTCTGGTGCTATCGGATGAACGCGACGGCGTTCCCGGCCTTCCCCCAGAATAACTAGCCTTAGAGAGCGGCTAGCGAGTCTGTGAACGCTTTTAAGAACTCGGTCGTGTCGCTGTCGTCGAAGATCAGCGGCGGCTGAATGCGCAGGACGTTGCCGAACCGGCCGCCTTTGCCGATCAGCACATTGCGCTTACGCATCTCCTCGAGCATCTTCGTCGCCTCGGCCGGCGCATAGGCTTTCGTCTGCGGATCCTTCACGAGCTCGACGCCAATCATCAGGCCGTGGCCGCGGACGTCGCCCATGATGGGGTAGCGTTTTTGCAGGTCGCGTAGCCCGGCGAGCAGCTTCTCGCCCTGGCGCTTTGCGTTCGCGATAAGGTTGCGTTTTTCGATGACCTCGATCGTCACGCGCGCGGCGCGCGACGAGATCGGATTCCCGCCGAACGTATTGATGTGCGGGCCTTTGAAAATGTCCGCAAGTTCCGGGCGGGTGATCGTGATGCCGATCGGCATGCCGCTGGCCAATCCCTTGGCGGACGTGATGATATCTGGCACGACACCGTAGGTGCCGGTGATGCCGAACATGCCGTCGCCCAGGCGTCCCCACCCGGTTTGCACCTCGTCGGCGATAAGCAGCGTGCCAAACGGTTCAAGCGTTTCTTTCAGGACTTTGTAGTACTCGTCCGGCGGCGTAATGATGCCGCCGACGCCCGCGATCGTTTCGGCGATCATGGCGGCGGGGTTGCCATTGGTCGCCGTTTCGATGACGCGCTTCGCAGCCTTCGCGCACGCGATGCCGCAGGACGGATACGTCATGCCGAGGGGGCAGCGATAGCAATACGGATTCGGCACGAATGCCACGTGCGGAACCTGCGGTCCAAAGTTGCGCCAATTGCTTTGCCCGGCCATGGCGACGGTGTAGAGCGTGCGCCCGTGGTACGCGTGTTCGAGCGCCAGGAAATCCGGCGAATTCTTGAATAGGCGCGCGACCAGCGCGGCCATTTCGTTTGCCTCGGAGCCGGAGTTGGCGAAGAAGCTCTTGGTCATGCCTTCGGGCGCGACGTCGGCCACTTTCTCGGCGAGATCCAGCATCTCGTCCGTTAGGTAGAGCGTCGAAACGTGCGTCAGCTTCTTGGCCTGATCGGCGACCGCTTGCGTAACTTCGGTTTCACCGTAGCCCAGCGTGTTGGTCGCGATGCCGGCGAACGCATCGAGGTACTCGTTGCCCTCGTCGTCGCGAACGCGTGTGCCCTCGCCGCCGACCAGCGTCAGCGGCTGCTCGTAGTAGGTTTGCTGCGCGGCAAAAAGATGTTTCTTGGCGCGCTCGGCGTTCTTTTTCTTGAGCAGTTGCATGGTCAGGCCTCCGTGGTTATGGCGTCAAATTGTTCTTCGGTGATGATTGACCGGTCCCCGCGCATCAGCAGCCAGTAGGCGAAAAGGCCGCCCAACAGGCTGAAAATCCAGCCGCCGCTCCATAAGAAATGCACCGGCGTGATGAAAAAGCCGAGCAGCGCAATGCCCCAGCCGACGACTAATGCGCCGACTGCGCGCAAGTTGAAACCGCCGGCATAAGCGTAGATTCCGCGCGGACTGTAGAGCTGTGCGAGATCCAACCGGCGCTTGCGTACCAGCCAGTAATCGGCGATCGCGATGCCGTCAAAGGCGCCGAGCATCAAGCCGTACGTGCCGAGCCACAGGAAAACGTATGTCTGCGACGTCTCGAGCACTTTCCACGGCTGCAGTACGAGGCTGAGCAGCCCGGTTAGCACGGCGCCGATTGCGAAGTTGATGTAGCGCGGCCAAAGGTTCTCGAACGCGCGCGCAGGCGCCATCACGTTCGCCCCGACGTTGATCGTCACCGATGACAGGATCACGATAATGCCGGCAATCACAATAACCGCGAGCGGGAACTTTTCAATCAAATCAACCGGATTCCAAATGGCTTTTCCGTAGATTTGAACCGTCGCCGATGTCACCGCGATACCGAGGAAGGAGAAGAGTGCCATCGCGAGCGGCATCGATAGAATTTGTCCCAGCATTTGTCCGCGCTGCGTCTTCGCGTAGCGCGTGTAATCCGGAATATTCAGCGCGAGCGTCGCCCAGAAGCCGATCACACCGACAACCGACGGCAAGAATTGGATCCAAAACTGCGTGCCATGGATCGTTGCCGGCGCCGCGAGCATCGGACCAAATCCACCCGCGGTGCGGGCCGCCCATGCAAGCAAAGCAATGGCGGCAATGCCGACCGTTGGTGCGGCGATCTGCGCGAGACGTCCGATTGCCTGCGGCCCGCGCATCGCGATGGCGACGTTCAACAACCAGAAGAGCGCGAAGGCGAGCCACGTGTGTTCTTGGTAATCACCCCATGGCGCGCTTAGTCCGCGCCATGCAGGCAAGACGGTCGAAAGAATCGCGTCCAGCGCTTGTCCGCCGAACCACGAGTTGATGCCGAACCAGCCCGCGGCGATAAGCGCTCGCGCAATCGCCGGAATGTGCGCGCCGCGCGTTCCGAACCACAAACGGGCGAAGACGGGGTAGGGAATTCCGTATTTCGTGCCCGCGTGTGAAACGAACAGAATCGCGCTCAGGACGATGACGCTTCCAAGGAAGATCGCAAGAACGGCTTCCCACCAGTTCATGCCGATCGAAATCATGCTGCCGGCAAGCGTGTAGGTGGGGATGCACAGACACATCCCGATCCACAGCGAGGCGAATTTCGAACCGGGCCAGGTGTGTTCGGCGAGCGTGCACGGGCGCAGATCGTCGTTCCACATCGAATGGTTTTGCGCGGCTTGATCGTGCGCCGCGCCGGTTAGCACGACGATGTCGCCGGCGCGTACTTGTGTTGCGTTCGCTTCCAAGGCTAGACCTGAACGAGGTCGTCGTACGTCTCGGGACGACGGTCGCGATAGAATTGCCAGGTGTTGCGCACTTCGGTAATCAGGTTGCGGTCCATCACGCCGATGACGACTTCGTCCTTATCGCGGCTGCCGACCGCCACGAAGTTTCCGCGTGGGTCGACGAGGTACGACTGGCCGTAAAACTCACCCATGTTCCAGGGTGTCTCCACGCCGACACGGTTGATCGCGCCGACGTAATAGCCGTTGGCAACTGCGTGCGCAGGCTGTTCGAGCTTCCACAGGTATTCGGAGAGCCCGGCGACCGTTGCCGACGGATTGAAGATGATCTCGGCGCCGTGCAAGCCGAGCATGCGCGCGCCTTCAGGGAAATGGCGATCGTAACAAATGTAAACGCCGACCTTGGCAAAGGCCGTGTCGAACACCGGATAGCCGAGGTTTCCTGGACGGAAGTAATACTTTTCCCAGAATCCGCAGCCGGCCGGCCCGGCTTGGACCTGCGGAATGTGGTGCTTGCGGTATTTGCCGAGATATTTGCCGTCCGCGTCGATGACGGCGGCGGTGTTGTAATAGACGCCCGCGAAATCTTCCTCGTACATCGGAATGACCAGCACCATGCCGGTTTCTTTGGCGATGCCTTGCATGAGCTTGGTCGTCGGTCCGTCGGGAATCTGTTCGACTGCTTCGTACCACTTCGGTGTCTGCTCCGTGCAGAAGTACGGCCCGTAAAACAGCTCCTGTAAGCACACGATCTGCGCGCCTTTTTTCTTCGCCTCGTGAATCAGCTTCACGTGCTTGTCGATAGCCTCTTTTTTATGAACCGCCACCGGTTGCGCGCCATCCGTATCGTGGTGCGTCTGAATCAGACCGATCGTTACTTTAGATTCCATTATTCTCCGTTAAGCGCCCCTCGTTACCTCGGGGTCCTTCGATACCTCAGGATGACAACTCAGTCAGGATGACAACCGTTACATCGTAACTGGATAGAAGCGTTCGCTCTTTATGTGTTTGCCCGCGCCCTTTGTGCCGACGAATTTGTCGCCGTCGGCCACCATTTTGCCGCGTGAGAAGACATAGCGCGGGCGGCCTTCGACCGTCATGCCTTCGAAGACGTTGTTGTCTACATTTAAGTGATGGCTCTTGGCGGAAATCGTGCGCTTTTTCTTCGGGTCCCACACGACGATGTCGGCGTCGCTGCCGACCGCAATGGTGCCTTTGCGCGGGAAGAGTCCGAAGAATTTCGCGGGATTGGTCGAGCATAGCGCCACGAATTGATTCGGGCCGAGCACGCCGCTATTCACGCCGGCTTGCCAGAGAATCGCCAGGCGATCTTCGGCGGTCGGCGCGCCGTTCGGAATCTTTGAAAAATCGTTCTTGCCGAGTTCTTTTTGCCCGCAAAGATTGAACGAACAGTGATCGGAGCCGAAGCTGTGCAGCTCCATATTCTTGAGCTTGCGCAGCAGCACGTTCTGATTCCACTTTTCGCGAATCGGCGGCGAGAGCACGTATTTAGCGCCCTCAAAGTTGGGGCGCTCGTAATCGGTGAAGTCGCAAACCAGATACTGCGGGCACGTTTCCCCGTAGACCGGCAGTCCTCGCTTGCGTCCGTCGCTAATCGCATCGGCCGCCATGGCACTGCTGACATGCACCACATAGAGCGGCGCGCCGGCGATTTCGGCGAGGCGAATCGCGCGATGGGTCGCCTCTCCTTCGCACTCGACCGGACGCGTCAGCGCGTGCCATTTCGGCTCGGTCTTGCCTTCGGCCAGCGCTTGTTTCGTGATGACCTCAATCACGTCGCCGTTCTCGGCGTGCACTTGCACCAGACCGCCGGCGTCGCGGCAAGTCTGCAGCGTTTTGAAGATGGTCTCGTCATCGACGTACAGCACGTGCTTGTACGCCATAAACACTTTGAACGAGTTCACGCCTTGCGCGATCATCTTCGGAATCTCGGCCATCGTCTCGTCGCGGCCGTCGGCGATCGTGAGATGGAAGGCGTAGTCGATGACTGCCTTGCCGCCGGCTTTCTCTTTCCATTTGTCGAGCGCGTTCTGCAGTGAATCGCCGCGCGCGTGGAGGGCAAAATCCACGACTGTCGTCGTGCCGCCCATGGCTGCGCCGCGCGTACCCGTTTCGAAATCATCCGCTGTAACCGTTCCGCCGAACGGCATGTCGAAATGCGTATGCGGGTCGATGCCGCCCGGAAACACGTAAGCGCCGCTTGCGTCGATGACGTCGTGCTTGCCTTTGTCCAGGTCGTTGCCAATCGTGGCGATGGTTTCGCCTTCGATGAGCACGTCGGCGTTATAGGTATCGGTCGCGGTTACAACGGTACCGTTGTGGATTAAAGTGCCCAAGTGTCACGCACCCCTCGATACCTCGGGGTCCTTCGATACCTCAGGATGACAACTCTCAGGATGACACTCCTTCTAAACGTAAGCTGCGTTGCTTCCACGATTCGGGTGGCAGGCCGGTGTCAATTTCGATCATCTCGATGCATTGCTCGACCGGGCACACCATCTGGCAGAGGTTGCAGCCGACGCATTCCTGTTCGTCGACCACCAGCGTGCTCGAACCGTTGTTGGAGATCCGGTCGATGCACTGGTGCGCCGCGTCTTCGCAGGCAACGTAGCACTTGTTGCAGTGGATGCACTTGTCTTGGTCGATCCGTGCGATGATCTTGTAGTTGAGATTGAGATTCTCCCAGGTCGTAATCCGGTTCGCGGATTTGCCGACCAGGTCTTGGACGCTCGCGAGGCCGCGCTCGTCCAAATAATTATTCAGCCCGTCGATCATGTCTTCGACGATGCGGAAGCCGTGGTGCATGGCCGCCGTGCAGACTTGCACGTTGCTTGCGCCTAAGAGCAAGAATTCAGCGGCGTCCTTCCACGTCTCGATGCCGCCGATGCCGGAAATCGGAATGCGCACTTCCGGGTCGCGCGCGCAATCGTTGACCATATTGAGCGCAATCGGCTTGACCGCCGGCCCGCAGTACCCGCCGTGGCTGCTCATGCCGTCCACATGCGGCACCGGGTTCCATGTCTCGAGATCGACGCCGATCAAACTGTTGATCGTGTTGATCATGCTGACCGCGTCGGCGCCACCCTCCGATGCCGCGCGCGCACCGAAACGAATGTCGGTGATATTGGGCGTGAGCTTCACAATGACCGGGACGCGCGCGACTTCTTTGGTCCATTCGGAGACTTGTTTAATGAGGTCCGGATGCTGGCCGACGGCCGAACCCATACCACGCTCGCTCATCCCGTGCGGGCAGCCGAAGTTCAGCTCGAAGCCGTCGATGTCAACTTCTTGCACGCGCTTCACGAGTTCGTGCCACGCCTTTTGCTCGCAAATTTCCATCAGCGACGCGATGATCGTGCGCTCGGGGAAGGCTTTCTTGCATTCGGCGATCTCTTTGAGATTCACGTCCAGCGGGCGATCGGTGATCAACTCGATGTTGTTCATCGCGATCATCTTGTTTTGTTTGTAGTCGAGCGCCGCGAAGCGCGACGTGACGTTGACGATCGGCGTGCCGAGCGTCTTCCAAACTGCGCCGCCCCAGCCGGCTTCGAACGCGCGCATCACTTGGTAGCCGCTATTCGTCGGCGGCGCCGATGCAAGCCAGAATGGGTTGGGGCTCTTAATGCCCGCGAGATTTGATTCTAAGTTAGCCATATTTCACGCACCCCTCGATACCTCGGGGTCCTTCGATACCTCAGGATGACACCACGCCTCACCATGACACTCACGCCGGTACCTTGCTATTGAGAAAGGCGTCAATTGCGCGGGCGGCGACTTTGCCTTGCTCGGCCACTTCAACCACCATCGCTTCGCGCATGCCTTTTTCAAAGATGCAGTCGCCTGCGGCCCAGACGCCCGGGCGCGATGTCTTCAGTTCTTCGTCAACTTGCACGACGCCGAAATCATGCGCGATTCCCAACTTGTCGAACGTTTCGATAAGCCGGCTCTGGCCGATGGCGCGAATGAACGTATCGACGGGTTCGGTGAATTCGGTGCCGGTGATTGGCACGACGACCTCGCGGTCGCCTTGCGTTTCGATTTTCGTGCGCACGAACTCAACCGCATTCACATGCTGGTTCTGACCAATGATGCGTTTCGGCGCGCAGAAGAAGCGGAACTCGATGCCCTCTTCCTTGGCGAAGTCGTATTCGAACTGGTACGCGGTCATCTGCTCTTCGCCGCGGCGATAATAGCAAACGACGCGCGCCTCTTTGCAGCGCGAAATCGAAAGCCGCTTGGCGCAGGTCAGCGCATCGATCGCGGTGTTGCCCGCGCCGACGATGGCGACGCGTTCGCCTAAATCCGGAATCGGCAAACCCAACTTCGCGCGCTCGATAAAGTCGAGCGCATCCCAAACGCCCTCGAGATTCTCGCCCTCGATCCCGAGTTTGGGGACGTTGCCCATGCCGCAGGCTAAGATCACGGCATCGTATTCTTTCACGAGATCGTCCAGCATGACATCGAAGCCAACAAGCACGCCGGTGCGCACGTCCAGGCCCAAGCGCACGACTTGCTCGGCCTCCCACAGCGCCGTCTCGACCGAGAGGCGGAACGGTACGATTCCGTACGTGTTCAGGCCGCCGAGTTGATCTTTGGCTTCGAAGATCGTGACCGCGTGGCCAAAGCGCCGCAGATCGCGAGCCGCCGAGAGTCCGGCCGGGCCGCCGCCGATAATCGCGACGCGCTTGCCGGTATCCGGGCCAGGCTCGAAGAGTTGAATGTCGCGTTCGGCGACGTAATCGATCGCGTGGCGTTGCAAGTCGCCAATGCGAATCGGCGAATCGCCGGCCGCGTTGTAGACGCACGCGCCTTCGCAGAGTTCTTCGGTCGGGCAGACGCGCGCGCAGCTCGCGCCCATCGCGTTGGATTCCATGATGGTGTACGCGCTGCCCTTAACGTTGCCGGTCGAAATTTGTTGGATGAATCCGGCGATGTCGATGTGCGTCGGACATGCGTTCATGCACGGCGCATCGTAGCAGTACAAACAGCGGTTGGCCTCGAGTTTGACCTCGATCGCCGAGAGCGGTTTGTGGATCGACTTGCCTAAGGCTTCGCTCATTTATGCGTCGGGAATCCCAGGTTGACGCCGGCGTTCGAATCGTGCCAGCGGCTAGTCACGACTTTACCGCGCGTGTAGAAGCGGAAGCCGTCTTCGCCATAGATGTGCAGGTCGCCGAAGAGCGATGCTTTCCATCCGCCGAAACTATAGTAACCGACGGGCACCGGAATCGGCACGTTGATACCGATCATGCCGACTTCGACTTCGCTTTGGAAGCGGCGCGCTGCCGCACCACTGCGCGTGAAGATTGACGTGCCGTTGCCGTACGGATTCTCGTGCAGGATGCGCAGCGCTTCGTCGAGCGAGTCAACGCGCGTGTTCACGAGCACCGGACCAAAGATTTCGTCGCGATAGATCGACATCTCCGGCGTAACTTTGTCGAACAGTGTCGGCCCGATGAAGAAGCCGTTCTCGTAGCCGCTGACCTTGAAGTCGCGCCCGTCGACGACCAGCTTCGCGCCGGCCTTCTCGCCTTGTTTGATGTAGTCCAGAATACGGTCGCGCGCGGCCGCATTGACGACGGGGCCCATGTCGTTGCTGCGATCGAAGCCCGGTCCTATCTTCAGTTTGCCGATGCGGGCCTTCACGCGATCCATCAACGCATCGCCGGCGTCACCGACGGTCAGCGAAGCGGAGATCGCCATACAGCGTTGCCCGGCCGATCCGTATCCCGCCGAAACGAGCGCGTCGGCCGCCGAATCCAGATCCGCGTCCGGCATCACGATCATGTGATTCTTTGCACCGCCCAGCGCTTGCACGCGCTTGCCGTGCGCGGCAGCGGTTTGATAGATGTATTTGGCAATCGGCGTCGAGCCGACGAAGCTGATCGCGTTCACGTCCGGATGCGTCAGCAGTGCGTCGACCGCGACCTTGTCGCCGTGCACGACATTGAAGACTCCGTCCGGCAGACCGGCGCGTTGTAACAGCTCCGCAATTAAGAGTGATGCGGACGGATCGCGCTCCGACGGCTTCAACACGAACGCATTGCCGCACGCGATCGCAATCGCGAACATCCACGTCGGGACCATCATCGGAAAATTAAACGGCGTGATGCCCGCGCAGACGCCCACCGGCTGGCGCAGCGAGTACGTGTCGATCGTCGTCGAAACGTTTTCGCTGAACTCACCCTTGAGTTGGTGAGTGAGCGAGCATGCGAAGTCCACGACCTCGAGCGCGCGCGCGACCTCTCCCTCGGCGTCGCCGACGATCTTGCCGTGTTCGCTGGCAAGGATCTCGCCGAACTGCGTGGCGTGCTCTTTCATCAGCGCCCGGAAGACGAAGAAGATCTCAGCGCGTTTTCCCAGCGGCGTGCGCCCCCAGGCGACCTGCGCGGCCTTGGCGGTCTGCACGGCGCGGTCAACGGTTGCCTGGTCGGCGAACGCAACCCGCGCCTGCACCTCGCCGCGCGCCGGGTCGTACACGTCGCCGAAGCGGGCGGCGTCTTCGCCGTAGGCTTTTCCGCCTATGAAATGGCTGATCGTCCGTAGTTTAACGGGAGCTTGCATCGGGCGTTCTTCGCCGTCGACGGGGTTAAGGGCTTCCGGCGTCCTCCAGCCGCGTCTCTATCGCGACTGCGTTGGTGATTCGCCTCCGGTCGGGGTAGGTCGACGTCTCGCGGCCGGCAAGCGAGAGCCTCGTCATTATGCCGTGCACGAAAACGGCCTCGCCGTCCTCACGCTGATCTTGCGTGCCCTTGTCGCCGGCAAAACCCGCTTCGCCCGAACCTTGGAAACTGAGATGTAGACGAACGAGGCCGGTTGCCGGGTTCAGTTCCGTGACCGTTGTCGTCCAGTATTCGGTAGAAGTAGGATGACGGATCGTGTTTGTCCACGTTGTGCCGGGGCTGAGAATTCCCGGCGGTTGGCCGAGCAGAGTGCTGCTGTATACAAAAACCGGAAGCGCCACGGCCTGCCGGTTCTCGCCGATTACTTTTCCCGATTGGTCGCTCGTGAATCTCATGACTTCGCCGGTTCCGGCATACTGTCGCGTCCACGTTAGATGAGACGCTGTTGCATCGCCGACCATCACCGTGTAGGCAACGCCGCTCTGCGTTGGCTTGAACCCAGCCAGCAACGGTGCGTCCATTCTCCGTCTCCAGGTGGTGCGGTAATGGAGCTGTTGCCCCTTTTGAACGCGCGGCGCGAGCAAAGCCGGCAGCACGATAGCTGCGAGCATCATCATGCGGTCAGTATAACACGCTCAGGCGTTCATCGTTCGCAGTTGCGAAGGGTCATTCACGTCATCGTACGCCGCGTTATCGTCGACGGGTACCGGCACACGAACGAGCTCCGGATTGTCGCGTAAGCTTTGCAACGAATCGCCCGTCGTTACTTCGAGTCTCGTCCGCGCGCGCGGCGAGAAATAGACAGGATGGCCGCCAAGCCCGTCGCGTTCCGGGAAGCACACGTCCGCGCCGGCAGCGCTTGCATGCTCTACGATCGTCTTCGCCAGCGCTTCCGTCACTAACGGTTTATCACCGAGAAAAACCAGCAACGCGTTTTCCGTCGGCGCGGCGCCGTTGGCGATCTCGAACGAGTGCGCCATGCCGAGATCGGGCTTCGAATTCAGAATGATTTGTATCCGCGGGCGCTCGTGAATGTGCGGCGCGACTTCGGGCGAGCTGACCACGATTGTATCGTAGTCGCGCGTCACGTCGAGTACGCGATCGATCATCGGCACGCCGCGCACGTCCATCAGGAGTTTCTGCGCGCCCATGCGGGACGAGCGCCCCGCCGCTAGGACAACTGCGGTGACTTCCAATGCCCCCTCACCGGTCCGGTGCCGTGGACGAGCCGTCCGCCTTCGCGTCCGTGACGCAATGCGATAATCTCCGACGCGATCGCGATCGCCGTCTCTTCCGGCGTGCGCGCACCGAGATCGAGTCCAATCGGCGCATTCAAGCGCTCGATTTCAGCCTCGGTCGTGCCGAGTTCGCGTAATTGCGCCAGGCGGCGTTCGTTCGTGCGGCGGCTGCCCATCACGCCGATGTAACCGGCGTTGGTTTCCAGCGCCGCGCGAATGAGTGGAATGTCGAATTTTTCGTCATGTGTGAGTGCGACGATCGCGGTGCGGTCGTCAACCGGCGCACCGCGCAGAAAATCATCGGGCCAAGCAACCACAACGCGGTCTGCTTCCGGAAAACGTTCGGGCGTTGCGAATGCCGGACGCGCGTCGCAGAGCGTAACTTCATAACCCAGCAGTTTTGCCACGCGAACCATGGCGTGCGCGAAATCGATCGCGCCGAAGATATACATGCGCGGTTTGGTTAGCACGTTGTGAATGAAAACGCGCACATCGCCGTGCGGTTCGCCTTCGTCGCCGTAGCCCCGAATTTCCGTGGCTTCACCGGCAATGGACGCGCGCACTTCGGTAGCGACGACGTCGTCAAGGCGATCGTTTCCAAGCGAGCCGAACGTCGAGTCTTCGAAGATGAACAAACGGTTTCCGATTCCGCGATCGTCGAGGCGCAGGCTTTCGGCGATCAGCGCTTCGGACGTCAAGCGTCGTTCAATCGCGGCCGTTTCGGCCTGATCGAGCGGCTCGACCAGTACGCTGAGCGTTCCGCCGCAGCTCAGGCCGACGGCTTGTGCGTCCGCATCGGAGAGCCCGTACTCGACAAGCCGCGCCCGCCCGTCCCGCAGCACGCCGGCCGCCTCTTCCGCGAGCGCGGCTTCGACGCAGCCGCCGCTGATCGAGCCGAAGAGCTGGCCGGACTCGCAGATGGCCATCACGGCACCCGGGTCGCGTGGGGCCGAGCGGAGGACGTCCACCAGGGTGGCCAGCGCGACCCGGTCACCCGCCTCCTGACGTTGCCGGATCTCCTCGAGGAGCTCGTGCATGCGCATGGCTTCAACGGGGGTCCGGTGAAGTCCGACTAGCTATGTTGTGGCAGCGGTATTACCAGCCGCGTACTATCGCTCGGGCGCTTGCATTGCTGCGCGAGCTTGGCCCGGAAGCGCGCATCGTCTCGGGCGGCACCGACGTATTGGTCGAACTGCAGCGCGGCGTCAAGCCGACGCAGACGCTGATCGACGTTACGGCGCTGCGCGAGCTGAAGTACGTGCGCGAGGACGGCGATCGTATCGCGATCGGCGGATTGGCGACACATAACGATGTGCTTGCCTCGGAAGCCTGTGCGCGGCACGCGTTGCCGCTCGTGCAAGCGTGTGTCGAAGTCGGCGCACCGCAGATTCGCACGCGTGCAACCATCGCCGGAAATTTGGTGACCGCGTCGCCCGCCAACGATACGATCGTACCGCTCATCGCTTTGGGCGGCGAGATCGTGCTCGAAAGCGTCGACGGAACGCGCGTCGTGGACATCGCCGAATTCTTCACCGGCTTCCGCAAGACGCAAATGCGTCCGGATGAACTCTTGCGCGAGATTCGCGTGCGGCCGCTGAGCAAAACAGAGCGCGGAATCTTTTTAAAACTCGGATTGCGCCGCGCGCAGGCGATCTCCGTTATAAGTGTGAGTGTCATCCTGAGCACTTCGTCAGGCTCAGCACAGGCTCTGTCGAAGGACGACCTAATCGAGGAGGCACGCATCGCGCTCGGCTGTCTCGCGCCAACGATCGTGCGCGGTGCCAATGCGGAAGCTGCGCTCACTGGCAAGACTTTGAACGCCGAAACAATCGCCGCCGCTGCGCAAGCAGTGCTCGAAGATGTCTCGCCGATTGGCGACGTGCGCGGCAGTGCCGCGTATCGCAACCTCGCGGTGGTCGCGCTCGTAGAGCGCGCGCTGCAGCGAATTGCGGCCGACTCGTGCGCCGAAGGCGTCCCGGATCGCCATATCTTGCTCGACACGGGCGAAGAAGCGCAGCCGGCGGTTTCAGAATTCGACGGCACCATCGTTTCGACGATTAACGGCACACGCGCCGAATTGCGCGATGCCGGCCGCAAGACGTTGCTGAATGCATTGCGCGAAAACGCCGGACTGACAGGTTCAAAGGAAGGCTGCGCGGAGGGAGAGTGCGGCGCGTGCACCGTTTGGCTTGACGGCCAGGCCGTCATGTCGTGCCTGGTGCCGGCTGCGCAAGCGCACGGGCACAATGTCGTAACGATCGAAGGCCTTTCGTCCGGCGCGGCGGCGAGCAACGGCGCGCGGCTGCATCCGTTGCAGAAGGCGTACATCGAGCACGGCGCGGTGCAATGCGGGTTCTGTATTCCCGGCATGTTGATGGCCGGCGCAAAGCTGTTGCAAGAATGCGACTCCCCGACGCTCGAGCAGCACCAAACGGCGATCAGCGGAAACATTTGCCGCTGCACCGGCTATCGGAAGATCCTTGACGCAATGCAGCACGCGGCTGAGGCCACCGGCGCGGAACGCATCGTTGACGGCGGAGTGCGCGTGTGAGACTGCAATTGCGTGTTATAGCGATCGTGGCAGTGCTTTGTTTGTGCCGCGCTTTTTTCGCGCCGAGTCCGGCGGTGGCGCAAGCGGCCGTAGATCCCGATCAAGAGTTATTCAAGAACGTCGACTTGCTGCTGATGAACGACAAGACCGACGACGCCTTAGCGCTCTTGAATAAGGCAATTGCAGCCGGCGGCAGCGCTACTGCGTATACGCTGCGCTGCTTCATCTATACGAAGACTAGGCACTACGATGATGCTAAGCCTGATTGCGCAAAGGCGTTGCAGCTCGATCCGAAATTTGCTTTCGCTCATAAGGTACAGGGCGATCTGTTCTATGACAGCGGCGATTTGCAAGGCTCGCTCAAGGAATACGACACGTATCTTGGCTTAAAGCCTGACGACGCAGGCGGCTATTGGCGTCGTTGCGACGCTCGCCGCCGGTTGGGGGATTGGGCCGGTGCGCAAGCGGACTGCGACAAGGCAATAGCCGGATTACCGAATGACCCATCGGTGCGCGTCTCTCGTGGGCGCCTCGAACTGCAAAACAAACAATTTGACCGCGCGTACGCAGATTTTGACAGCGCGGTCGTGGGCCTCCCAAACGAGCCGGTGCCGCTGTATTGGCGCGGATATACTGCGCTGCAGATGAAGAAGTACGATCAGGCTGTGGCGGACTTCTCTGCCGCGATCAAGCTGGGTGATGAAGCTCCCGACACGTACTCCCACCGGGCCTTGGCATATGTTGGTCTCGGCAAGAAAGACTTGGCGAAGGCGGACTGGGAAAAGGCGATAGCGCTGGATCAAAAATACGGATTGTGCAAGGAGGCTCTCGATCTTAGCATTGAGGAGATCGTTAACCTCGGCAGCCCGCAGACGGTGGGCTTGGACCCGACGTGCGTAATCAAGAAATAATCGGACAAGCCGTACCCCGACCCGATGCGTTCGGTAAAGTAACCGGCGCAGCGAAGTATCCCGCCGACCTCGTGCGCGAGGACATGGTGCACCTGAAGGCGGTCTTCGCGAACCGCGCGCACGCGCGCATCCTTTCGATTGATACGTCGGAAGCGCTCGCTCAGCCGGGCGTCGTCGCTGTGTTTACGTCCGAAGACGTTCCCTACAACCGGTTCGGGTTGATTGAAGACGACCAGCCATTGCTCTGCGATGCGAAAGTGCGCTTCGTCGGCGACCGCGTCGCACTCGTTGCGGCCGAGACGCTCGAAGCGGCCGAAAACGCCGCCAAACTCGTGCGCGTCGAGTACGAAGACTTACCTGCAGTTACGAACGCTCGCGCGGCCATGTCGCCGGACTCCCCGCGTGTGCACGACGAACATGCGGACAACATCGTCGGGCACATCCGCATTCGCAAAGGCGACGTCGAGGCAGCATTTGCAGCTGCCGATGTGGTGATCGAAGACTCGTTCGAGACGTCTTGGCAAGAGCACGCGTACTTGCAGCCCGATGCCGGCGTTGCGTATTACGAAGGTCATAAGCTGGTGGTCGAAACCGCCGGGCAGTGGCTGCACGAAGACCACAAACAGATCGCTAAGATGCTGGGGCTGGCAGATGACGAGCTCGTTATTCGCTACGCCAAGATTGGCGGCGCGTTCGGCGGCCGTGAAGACCTAATCGTGCAACCTTTGCTGGCGCTGGCGACGTGGAAGTTAAAACGGCCGACGGCGCTGGTTTGGAATCGCGAAGAGTCGATTGTCGGCCATCAGAAGCGTCACCCGTATTTCATTCGCGCGAAATGGGCTGCGCGCAAAGACGGAAAGATCGTGGCGGCGCAGACCGAGTTGCTCGCTGACGGCGGGGCATACGCCAGCACGAGCATCGAGGTGCTCAAGGGCGCGACGGTTGGCGCGTCAGGAACCTACGAAATCGAAAACGTCGCGACGGACGGCTACGCGGTCTACACGAATAACGTCCCGTGCGGCGCGTTCCGCGGTTTTGGTTTGCCGCAAGCGCACTTTGCCGCCGAGTCGATGGTAACGCGATTGGCGGTGGCGCTTGATATAGATCCCGTCGAATTTCGCCGGCGCAATATCTATCGCGAAGGCAGTATTACGGCGACGCAAACGCCGCTGCCGCCGGGCGTCAGCGCGCTCCCGGTTCTCGAGCGGTGCGCGAAAGAAGCCAAGTCGCGCCTTGCATACGGGCTCCCCCGCTTCAACGGTCATCATGAGGTATCGAATGACCGCGAGCGTCAGCGAGCGGCCCTGAGCGGAGCCGAAGGGCAGCTTAAACGTGGCGTCGGCATTGCATCCGGAATAAAGAACATCGGTTACTCATTTGGTTTTCCGGACCAAGCGACAGCGACCGTCGAATTGTACGGCGAAAAAGAGATCGAACGCGTCGTCCTGCGGATTGGCGCTGCCGAATGCGGACAGGGCGCGCACCTGGTTATGCGCACGGTGTGCGCTGCGACACTTGGCGTGCCGGCGGAGCGCATCGAGCTGATCGCGGAAGACAGCGCGGAATCGCCCAACGCCGGCAGTGCGTCGGCCTCGCGCATGACGTTCATGGGTGGCCGGGCCGTCAAAGATGCGGCGACCGCCGCGCTTGCAAAGTTTCCCGGCCGCGACGCAAAGGCGACCGTGCAGTTTCATCCGCCGCCGACCACGCCGCTCGAGCCGGAGAGCGGCATCGGCATGCCGCACTTTAATTACGGCTACGTTTCGCAAGCGGTAGAAGTGGAAGTCGACACCGCGACAGGCCTGGTGCGCGTGCTGCGAATCATCAGCGTGCACGATGTCGGCCGGGCGATCAACAAGCAACAAGTCGAAGGACAGATCGAGGGCTGCCTGGCGCAAGCCGTCGGCTACACGTTAACAGAGAACTTCCAGTGCCGCGACGGAAAAATCCTCACGCCGCATTTCAGCACGTACCTGCTGCCGACGACGCTCGACATGCCGACCGAAGTCTATCCGGTAATTCTCGAGCTGGCGGATCCGAATGGACCATTTGGCGCGCGCGGCGTCGCCGAGATGGCGTTGGTTCCGTTTGCCGCGGCTGTAGCCGCGGCGGTGCACGCTGCCACGGGTGCTTGGGTAACGCAGTTGCCGATGACGCCCGAGCGCGTTCTTACAGCGATAGCCAAAACAAAGACACCGGCACCGGCGCTTTCATGATCGCCGGACCGGGCGGCGGCGGGTCCACTCAGCTTGTCCCGAGGATGCGCGCCATTCTGTTAATCGTGGCAGCCTTCTTCGTAGTTGTCTTTATAGCGCAGCGGTTCGTCGCGCCGGCGCCCAGCGTGACGGCGCTCGATTATAAGACCTTTTATCAAAAACTCGAGACCTATCAGGTGCAAACGTTCCACGCGCGCGGACTCGATGCGGACGGCACGCTCACGAACGGCACGCTTTATACAACTGGGCTCGCGAACCGCGATCCGGCGTTCGCAAAGGATGTCGTGCAACACGTCAAGGGCACCGTGACCTTTGAGAGCAGCACCAGTCTCTCATTCCTTGGCATCGTGTTCACTGCGCTGCCGTTTGTGATAGTTGCGTTCTTGATTCTTGTGATTTTGCGGACGGCGCAACGCGGCCAGTTTCCCCGCCCCTAGCTACGGTGTGGCGCGAAGCAGGCGCCGCTTTAGGAGCCAAAAGCAAAGTGCGGCCAGCAGAAGGTAGGGAACGAAAGCCGCGATCCATACGACCGTTGCCGCGATTCCAACCGTGAACTGCGCCACCGCATGCCGCGCCTCGCGCCATGCACTGACGAGTTGGGCCGTAGCCGACGGCTCCGAGGGCGCGGTTGAAGCTTCGGCGACGAGGCTTACGGAAATCGTCGAATAACTGACGCGGTTCTTCATCGATTTGACGTCCGCGTCGAGCGTCTCAATTTGCTCGCGCACCGTCGAAAGCTGGTTCTCAGCATCTAAGACCTGCGCGATGGAGCCCGAACGATCCATGATCTTCTGAATGTCGGCCTCGGTCCGCCGGAGATTCCGTAGGCGGGCTGTCGAGTCAACAATCTGCGAGGTTAAATCCTCCGCAGTAATCGAACGGGATCTGGCGCTGCCGATTTGACCGAACGCTTGCATCGTTCGGTCAAAACGATCCTCGGGAACGCGAACCTGCATGTCGGCAGAGGACTGGCCGCCATTTTGGCTTCGGCCTCTATCCTCGAGCGCCAATACGTCACCACCCTGTTGCTGCGTAACGGATGTTACCGCCGAGACCGCTTTGTCAACACTCGAAACCAAGAGGCTCACCGCGCCGGTGCGCGCGATTTGTGTCGCGGGAGCGTTCCGCCGGGACGAACCCGGCATTGGTGCGATGCGGTCCACAGCCGATGATGCCGGTATCGTTCTAAGAGGTATGCTGCGGTAAGCGGTCTTCGCTGTGACACCAACATGCTCGATCACCGGCTCTGGGTTTTCTACTCGCACGAACTGCGGCTCCGTAAGCATCGCGATCCCACGTTGCGAAAGACGCGATGATGCAAATACGGCTATGCTAAGGACGATAGCCGTTGCAAGAATCGTGATAAATACGGGACGCGCAAATCGTTTCATGTGTGACCCACCTTTAGGAACTTTGAACGCTCCTGGCCGGTCACGTTGTGACTTCGTTGGCGGTTATTCCAATGGGATTAAATAACGCCGCATCACGCGTCCGCCGACGATCGCGTCGGGAATTCGTGCACCGCCGCATTTTTCGATCACGCCGGCTGAAGCGAAGTTGTCGTCCCAGCAGGTGATGAGTGCGTCGCGCTCTCCCAGCTCGCGTAACCGCTCGCACGCGCGGCGTAACATAGCGGTCGCAACACCCTGACGGCGGAACTTCGGCTGCACGGAATATCCGACGTGGCCCCCATGGCGCCACAAATCGCCGCGCACGGAATGGCGTATGTGAATTTCGCCGGCGATTTCGTCTCCCGCGAAGACCCAATACGTTTCGGCCGGCACCCAGCCGGGCGGCAAGCCGCGCCCTTCAGCGGACTGTTGAAGAAACTCAATGTAGGCATTCAAATCGGTTCTCGCGAGACCGAACACGCAGCCCGCGGGCCACATGTTGTGATCGTCCGTCAGAAATGCGTCGAGGAAGGCCTGAAATTGCTCCGACAATTCCTTAGCGGGGCGACGAAAGTCTAGCTGCATCATGTTCGGCCCTCGACTACGCTCGGGCGCCCTTCGACTGGGCGCCCGCGCTGGGAGCGCCGCTCAGGATGACAAATCATGGGCAAGTTCGTTTGCTCTGCGGACAGTTGCATTCAGGTCGAAATCCACAATTTCGCCGCCGCGGACGCGGACCTTACCGTTGACGATCGAGAGATCGACGCGTCGCGGCGTGCAGAAGACGAGCGACGCAATCGGATCGTGAACGGCGCCGCCGGCCAGTTCGAGCGAGTCGATCGACCAGCCCACGATATCCGCCGCCATGTTCGGTGCGAGCGCGCCGATGTCGTCACGCCCCAAGACCTCGGCGCCGCCCCGCGTGGCCAGCCGCAGCGCGTCGCGCGCGGTCAGCGCGGCCGGATCGCCATGAGCGACGCGTTGGAGCAGCATAGCGTGCCGCACTTCGTCGATCATGTTGGAGGCGTCGTTCGAAGCCGAACCATCCACGCCCAAACCGACGCGTGCACCGGCTGCGCGTAACGCGCCGATTGGAGCGATGCCCGATCCTAACCGCATGTTAGAAGAAGCGCAGTACGCGACGCCGGTGCGAGTCGCGCCCAAGCGCCCGCATTCCGCCGCGGACGGATGCACCATGTGCGCGTGCCACACATCGTTTCCGACCCAGCCCAGTTTCTCGGCAAGCTCGACCGGGCGGCAGCCGAAATGCTCGATGCAGTAGCGTTCTTCGTCCAAAGTCTCGGCCAAATGCGTGTGTGCTTGAACCTTCGCGCCACGCGCGAGCGCGATGCTCTCGCGCATCAGGTTATCCGAAACGGAAAACGGCGAGCACGGTGCGACGACGATGCGCGTCATCGCGTAGCGAGAAGAATCGTGAAACGCGTCGATAACGCGCTGTGTATCCGAGAGAATCGCGGTTTCATCTTCGACGACGCTATCCGGCGGCAAGCCGCCCTTCGATTGTCCGACCGACATCGAGCCCCGCGAAGCGTGAAAGCGGAAGCCCATCTTCTTGGCAACCGCAACCTGATCGTCGACGCGCGCGCCGTTCGGCCAAATGTAGCCGTGGTCCATCGAGGTCGTGCAGCCCGAGAGTAGCAGCTCCGCGATCGCGATCTGCGTCGAGACTCTGATGCTTTCCGGGTTGAAGCGCGCCCACATGAGATACAAGCGCGTCAGCCATTCGAAGAGATTGACGTCCTGCGTGCCCGGCACGTTCCGCGTCAGCGTCTGATAGAAATGGTGATGCGTATTGACTAGCCCGGGCAGCAGCACCAGTCTCGAGCAATCGATCGTCGCATCCGCACTCGCGGCGACTTCGCCCGCCGGACCGATCGCCTCGATGACGTTGTCGCGTAGCAAAATGCTGGCGTCGCGCAGCTCGTGCTGCCCGGCGTCAAAAGTCGCGATCGCGTGCGCGTTCTTTAAAAGAAGCGTTGGCATGCCTACAAGGCGGGTACGGCCTCAAGGCGCGTCTAACCTCGCCGCTTCGTGAATGCCGCCTCTTTGCTCGACGGATACGACCGCTCCGCGCTAACGCTCTGCTCCATCGGCAGCCATTCCGCGCTGGAAGTGGCCGCCGGCGCGCGCGCGCAAGGCTTGCGCAACCTCGTCGTCACGGCAAAAGGGCGTGACAAAACGTACAACCAGTATTACGCCCGGAAAGCAAAACCCGCGCGCGGGTGTGTCGATGAAACCGTCGAGCTGGACGCCTTTATCGATTTGCTGGATGCGGAGGTTCAGAAGGTCTTACGCAAGCGCAACGTTATTTTCGTGCCCAACCGCTCCTTCGAAGTCTATTTGCGCGAGAAATATACCTACGACGAGATCGAGACCGGCATGAAGGTGCCGATGTTCGGCAATCGCAAATTGCTGCGCGCCGAAGAGCGGGACGAGGCGAACAACCAGTATGCGTTGCTGCGTCGCGCCGGCATTCGTCATCCCTTGCAGTTCAAGGACGCAAGTGAGATCGACCGGCTGGTAATGGTGAAGGCGCCGCACGCCAAAGTAACCTTTGAGCGCGCGTTTTTTCTCTGCTCGTCGCCAAACGAGTATGCCGACGTCTCGCAAGCGTTGATTCGCGACGGCGCGGTGAACGAAGACGGCCTGCGCAAAGCGATCATCGAGGAGTACGCGCTCGGGCCATCGGTGAATTTGAATTTCTTTTACTCGCCGGTCCTGGACGAGCTCGAGCTCTGCGGCACGGATACGCGCCGGCAAACGAATCTCGAGGGGTTTCGAAACATCCCGCCGTCCGCGTTGGGCGCGTTGAAAGACGTGCCGATGCGCTTGGAAGAAGCCGGCCACATTGCCGCGACGCTGACGGAATCGATGCTCGAGAAGGCGTTCGAAATGGGGGAGCAATTTCTGAAGGCGGCGCGCGAGCTCAATCCGCCGGGCGTTATCGGTCCGTTCGCACTCCAGTGCATCATCGTGGCCGGACCGCCGAAAGAGTTCGTCTGCTATGACGTGTCACTGCGGATTCCGGGTTCACCCGGCACGCGATACACGCCGTATTCGGCTTACCGCTGGGGACGCGACGTGGCGGTCGGCGAACGCATCGCTATGGAGATCGTCTTCGCGCGTGATGCGAAGCGTTTGGAAGAGGTTGTAAGTTGAGTTCGGATTATCCGCGCGATTTGATCGGCTACGGCGAGAACCCGCCCGACCCGCAATGGCCCGGCGACGCGCGGCTGGCGGTGCAAATCGTCATGAACTATGAAGAAGGCTCGGAGTATTCCATTCCTGACGGCGACGAATGTTCCGAAACATATCTAACTGAAGTGCCGGGTGCAACGCTCGGTCCGCGCAAGCGCGATCTCATCGTCGAGTCCGTGTACGAATACGGCAGCCGCGCGGGATTCTGGCGCCTGATGCGCATGTTCAAGGAGCGCAATCTTCCCATAACCGTTTTTGGCGCCGCGCTTGCGCTGGAACGTAATCCCGAGGCGGCGCGAGCGATTCGCGACGCCGGTTACGAAGTCTGTTCGCATGGCTGGCGTTGGGTGGGCTTTCAAGACATGCCCGAAGCCCAGGAACGCGAGGAGATGCACCGCGCCGTTGCGTCGATCGAACGTACCATAGGAGAACGCCCTTACGGTTGGTACTGCCGGTACGCGCCGAGCGAAAATACGCGCCGCCTCGTCGTTGAGGAAGGCGGCTTTTTGTACGACTCAAACTCGTACGACGACGACCTGCCGTACTGGGTGAAGGTCTCGGGCAAGGATCACCTGGTGATTCCGTACACGCTCGACGTCAACGACATGAAGTTTTCGGTGCCGCCCGGTTTTACGGCGCCGTCCGGTTATTTCGAGTACATGAAAGATACATTTGATGTGCTTTATCGCGAGGGAAAGAAGCAGCCGAAGATGATGTCCGTCGGACTGCACACGCGCCTGGCCGGCCGGCCCGGCCGCGCCGCCGCGCTCGAGCGGTTTCTGGACTACGTGCTCAAGCACAAACGCGTCTGGGTGTGCCGCCGCATCGACATCGCTCGCCACTGGATTGCGAACCACCCTCCGAAATGAGATACGATCACGCGGGCCTCGGCAAGCTCGGCCGCCCTTCGACTGGGGCGCCAAAATTGGCGCCCGCTCAGGATGACACGGTGTGAGTAGTGTAGTGAAGCGGGTCGCCGAGTTGGCGGAGTTCGGTAAGTTTGAAGGCGGCATCAACCGCGGACTCGCGACGCCGCAAGAGCGGCAAGCGCGCGAGCTCTTTGCAAAGTGGGCCGTCGATGCGGGCTATACCCTGACGCAGGATCCCATTGGCAATCTTTTTGCGCGCAGAAATGGAACGATTCCAAGTGCCGCGCCGATTTTGGTCGGTTCGCATCTCGACACCGTGCCGACCGGCGGCGCATACGACGGCGCGTACGGCGTGGTCGCTGCGATGTGTGCGCTGGAGCAGCTGGATCGCGAAGGCGTGGAGACGCAGCATCCGGTCGAAGCCGTCGCGTGGGTCGGCGAGGAAGGCAGCCGTTTTCCGATCGGATGTGTCGGCAGCGCAGTTTTCGCAAGGCTCACGAAGCTCGAGGACGCGTTGTCAGTCCTCGATGAAAACGGCGTCTCGCTTGGCGATGCACTCGCGTCGAGCGAGGGCGGCCGTCTCGATCTCCCGCAGCGCGGCGAGCAGCGCGTGGCCGCATATTTGGAACTACACGTCGAGCAAGGTCCGGTGCTCGAAGCCGAAGGCGTTCATCTCGGCGTTGTCAGCGCGATCACGGGACAGATTCGCTATCGGGCCGTGGTCGAAGGAACCAGCGGCCATGCCGGCACGGTTCCGATGGATCGCCGCTCCGACGCGCTCTCTGCGACTGCCGAGATTATTCTGGCGCTCGAAGAGACAGCCAGAAAACAGGGCGGTGCGGTTGTAACGGTCGGCCGGCTCGTCGTCGAACCGGGCGGCACTAATGTGATTCCGGCGCGGGTGAGTTTTTCGATCGACAACCGTTCGCCCGACGCGGAGAAGATGGAAGCGATCGAAACCGCATTCCACAAGACCGCGGAAGACGTTTCCAAACGGCGCGGCGTTCGCGTCGTGCTGGAAAAGCTCGACGTGCATCCGCCGACGCCCCTGAACGCGAAACTGCGCGAGGGTCTGCACCGAGTCGCAGATGCGATGGGAGAGCGCGCGCTGGACATCCCGAGCGGCGCCGGACACGACGCGATGTGCATCGCGAAGATCGCGCCCGCCGCCATGCTGTTCGTTCCCAGCATCGGTGGGCACAGCCACGTGGGCCAGGAGCGAACCGCCGATGAGGATCTCGAACTCGGCGTCGAGGCATTGGCTCGCGCGATCGTCGAGGTTGACAGTATCATCGGCGCGAACTGACCGCGGTCATGCGATTCTTTATTTGCGGTTCGGCGCTGCGCGGTCAGCCCGATCATAAAAATCTTGGCGATGCGAAGTTCCTGGGCGAAGCGCGCACCGCCCCGCGGTACCGGCTGCATTCCGTGCGCGATCAGCACCCGGGGATCTACGAAGTCGATAGCGGCGGCGTCTCGATTGCCGGCGAGCTCTACGAGTTCACACCGGAGCAGCACAAGCATCTCCTCGAAAGCGAGCCGCCCGATCTGTATGAAGCGCCGATCGTGCTCGACGACGGTTCGAGCGTCAGCGCGATGATCTATCCGCGCAGTCTGATCGTCGAGCGCGGGTTCGAAGACATTTCAGAATACGGCGGTTGGGCCGCGTTTAAGGCAGGGACGAAGCGCGGCTGACCCTGAAGGTCTACCTGCTCACTTTTCGTTTCCATGACGAGGAGGTATTGCTTCAATGAGAATCTACATCGCTTTTCTGGCGGCGTTCTTCCTCACTCCGGTCGCAGTGCCGCTGCAGGCAACCGCGGCAAATTTGCCGTCAACCTGTTTGCCCGGCTTTACGGCGATTGGCGACAATCAACCCACGTACGACCCCAGCGCCGCCAAGGTGCAGTATTCGTGCATGAGCCCCCAGGTGAAGTGTCCCGGCGGTATGTACGTGCCGGCCGTGAATCCAGCCATGAATTACACGGGCTACTGGCAAGCTCCGTTGAGGCTCGTTTATTCATGCATGAACACCAATTCCGGCCTGCACACGGGGCGTCAGCTCGCAGAGGCTCCGTCAACGTGCGTCGCTGGATTCAGTCCGAGTCCGGCGACCTACAATCCGAATCTCGGTTTATACCAGTACCGTTGCCTATCGCCGCCACTGACATGTCCGTACTCTCTTAAGGAAGCGTTCGATCCCGATCCGATGCAGCCGCATTTTATCGGATACACCTCATTTAACACGATGGTGTACACATGCTTTCACGAGGTCACCGGAATTCGGTAAACGCCCTAAGGTTTGCCGTCAGCTTCCCCGGTACGTCGAATACGCGTAAGGCGCGAGCAGAAGCGGAATATGATATTTGCGCGCGCCTTGCTCGATCACAAAACGTACCGGAATCTCGTCGAAGAACGTCGCGACGCCCGCCGAGCGGAAATATGCGCCCGCGGAGAAGAGCAGGACGTAGGTCGCCGGCTTGAGCTCGCCGCCGAAGATCGGCGCGATGCGCCCATCGGCGTCGGTTTCACCGGTCGCCAGCAGTTCTCGCTTGTCGCCGTCGATGTGAAATAAGCGAACGGTAACGCCTTTGGCCGGCTCGCCGCGCGACGTATCGAGCACGTGGGTTGAGATCATTTGGTCCCCGCGCCGCCGGCGATCCACCCGCCGACCAGGTCGCGTTCGGCTTTGGTCATGCCGGTGACGTTTCCAAGCGGCATCGCCGTGGTGGCAACTGCCTGTTGATAGATGCGCTGCGCATTGCCTGCGATGTGCTGCGGCGTATCGAGTAAGACTCCTGCGGGAGCGGCGCTAAAACCCTCCTGCGTTGGATGCGCCGAGTGACAGACCGCGCAGCGTTGTGCGATGACGGGCTGTATTTGCGCAAACGAAACGCTCTTGGCCGTGCCGCCGCGGGGCATGATAAGGAATGCAATCAGCGCCAACAAAGCAAACGCCGCAATGGGCAGCGCCGGAACGATCTTGTCCTTGTGCGAGAGGATGAAGAAGTAACGCACCAAGACGCCCGCGAGGCTGATCCCCGCCAGTACCAGCCATCCGTACGTGCTGTCGTACGTCATCGGGTAGTGGATGCTGATCATGATGAAGAGCACGGGCAGCGTAAAGTATGTGTTGTGTACGGATCGGATTTTCGCGATCTGGCCCGGGAGCGGATCGGGCGGCTGGCCCGCGCGGATCGCGTTGACCATTTTGCGTTGACCCGGAATGATGTAGTGGGCGACGTTGGCTGCCATGATCGTGCCGATGATGGCGCCGGCGTGGATGTATGCCGCGCGCGCGCCAAAAAGATGGAAGAGTCCCCATGTCGCGAGCACCAAGAACGCATAAACCGAGACGCCAAGCGCCAGCGGCCAGCGTCCCAGGATTCTGCAGAGCGCGTCGTAGACGAACCAGCCCGCGACGAGCGTTCCCGCGCTGATTGCGATCGCAGCGGCGGGCGTCAAATCCAGCACGCTGCGATCGATGAGATAATTGCTCGCCCCGGCCCAATAGATAACGGCGAGCAGGCCGATGCCGCTGAGCCACGTCGAGTACGCTTCCCACTTGAACCAATGGAGCGTTTCGGGCAACGGTTCGCCCACAGGGCCGGTCAAGTATTTTTGGTTGTGATAAAACCCGCCGCCGTGCACGGACCAGAGCTCGCCCGCGACGCCGTGGCGCGAATCTTCGGCGTTGCGCGGCGCGGTCAAATGGTTGTCGAGCCAAACGAAATACAGCGATGTGCCGATCCACGAAATGCCGGCCACAAAGTGGAACCAGCGGAAGATCAGATTGACCCAATCGAGCGCGTATGGGGTCATGTTAGCCGTTTTGCACGGCGTCGTGCAGGCGCAGGCGAGCGATCTTTGCGATTTCTTGCAACGCTTTTTCGATCTCCCTTTCCGGGGCGTTACGCGATCGCGTTTCGAGTTCCGCTAAAATCGAGTTTTTGTCGTTTTCGCGCGCGCAAATGACGAATGGAAATCCGAAGCGCGCGCGATAGGCGCCGTTCATCGATTCGAACCGGGCAATCTCGTCGCGCGAAAGCGCATCGAGCCCCGCGGAGCCCTGCTCCTCCCGCGAGGCCGCCGTCAGCCGCCCCTCACGCGCGACGCGACCGGCCAAGTCCGGATGGGCGCAAATCAGGGCGACCCGCTTTTCCACCGGCGCTTGCTCGACGATCGCGACCATGCTGGCGTGCAGATCGTCCACGCTTTGAAATGGCCGGCGCTCCCACGCGGCCTCGGCGATCCAAGGCGAGTGCTCGAACGCGAAACCGACTGCATCCATAAACGCGTGGCGGTCCGCCCGGTTGAGTTGCGTGACGGTCATTCCCGCCGAAGGTTCAACGCAGGAAGCGGCACTCCGCCACAGCGTCGAAGAGGCAAAAATGGCGGTTTTGGTTCTGGATTTCGGCGCGCAGTACAGTCAGTTGATCGCGCGGCGCGTGCGCGAACTGAACGTCTATTGCGAGATCGTCCCATACGATACCCCATGGAGCGAGCTCGCGCGCCATAAACCGCAGGCGCTGATTCTGAGCGGTGGTCCGGAGAGCGCGCTTGTGCCCGAAGCGCCGCGCATGGATCCCGCGATCCTCGCCAGTGGCGTGCCGCTGCTTGGAATATGCTATGGAATGCAGCTGATCGCGCACGACCTCGGCGCCGAGCTTGTGAAACTCGACCGCGCGGAGTATGGCCCGGCCACACTGCGTGTCGCCGGCGATAGCCCACTCTTTGCGGGCGTGCCGTCTGAATCGCGCGCCTGGATGTCGCACGGCGATTCGGTTGTAAAACTGCCGGCCGGATTCGCCGAGGCTGCGTCCACCGAGCGTTGTCACGTCGCAGCCATGGTTGACGACGCGCGCAAGATCTACGCCGTGCAGTTTCATCCGGAGGTCGCGCACACCGAAATCGGCCGGCAAGTCCTCGATAACTTTCTGCATCGCGTTTCAGGTATCGCGTCGGATTGGCGGATGGAGTCCTTCGCGGACCGCAGCATTGCCGAAATCCGAGCGCGCGTCGGCAGCGACAAAGTGATCTGCGCGCTTTCAGGCGGCGTGGACTCGGCGGTTGCGGCGACGCTGGTTTCGCGAGCGGTGGGCGAGCAGCTCACGTGCATCTTCGTCGACCACGGACTCTTACGAAAGAATGAGGCAAACCTCGTCGTCGAGGCGTTCCGCGACATTCTTCATCTAAACGTGATTACGGTCGACGCTCGCAAGCGTTTTGTCGACCGGTTGGCCGGCGTGAGCGACCCCGAGGAGAAGCGGATCCGGATCGGGCACGAATTCATTCGCATTTTTGAAGAACAAGCCGCGAAGATTCCCGGCGTCAAGTATCTCGTGCAAGGAACGCTCTACCCGGACGTCATCGAATCAAAGACGCCCGACAGTAAGGCGGGTCACAAGATTAAATCGCACCATAACGTCGGCGGCCTGCCCGAGCACATGCAACTTGAGTTGATCGAGCCGCTGCGCGCCCTCTTCAAGGACGAAGTCCGCGCGGTTGGCAAGGTGCTGGGTTTGCCGGAGCGCATCGTGCAACGCCAGCCGTTTCCCGGTCCCGGTTTGGCGGTACGCATCATCGGCGACGTGACGGAAGAGCGCCTGTCGCTCGTGCGCGAAGCGGACGCGATCGTTTGCGAGGAGATTGATGCTGCGACGCTCGATCCCAAACCGTGGCAGTACTTTGCGGTGCTCACTCCGGTAAAGAGCGTGGGGGTGATGGGCGATGGACGGACATATTCCAATCTCGTCGCAGTTCGCGCGATCACGAGTGAAGACGGCATGACCGCAGATTGGGCGCGCTTGCCGTACCCGCTGCTCGAGCGCATCAGCACCCGCATCGTCAACGAAGTACGAGGCGTCAATCGCGTAGCTTACGACGTTACGTCAAAACCGCCGAGCACAGTCGAATGGGAGTAGGGCCCTGTCATCCTGAGGTATCGAAGGACCGCGAGCGCTAGCGCTGTCATCCTGAGATATCGAAGGACCGCGAGCGCTAGCGAGCGGCCCTGAGGCGTAGCCGAAGGGCGTTCTAAAAAGCCGCGATATCGCGGCGGAACGTCAAGCCCGTCGAAGAGCCAAAACGGGTAGCAATCTTGCTTACTGCATCGTAAGCATTGGAACGGGCCGATGCGACGTCGCCCCCGAGCGCGGTAACGGTTAATACCCTACCACCCGCCGCATTTACTGTGCCGTTTTGTACTGTGGAAGCCCCCCAAAATGCTTGCACGCCTTCGGGGAGGGCGATATCGCTAGGAAGATTCGGGAGCGGCGTGCTGCTCCGCGGGTAGTCCGTGCTCGCGAGCACTACTCCGACACAAGTTTGTTCACTCAGCGATGCTGCAGAAGGGTCAAGCGCGCCATCAGCTGCGGACTTAAGAAGCGTCGCAAAATCGCCATTGACGCGCGGCATGAGCACTTGCGTTTCGGGATCGCCGAAGCGCGCATTGAACTCGATAACGTAAGGCCCGTTTTCGGTCCACATGAGCCCGCAGTATAAAACCCCGAAGTACCGCTCGCCATCTGCCAACAACCCAGCCAACGTTGGTGCAACGATCCGCGTACGAACCTGCTCCTCGGCGTCCGCCGGAAAACCATGCGGCGGCGAATACGCACCCATGCCGCCGGTATTAGGGCCGGTGTCGCCATCGCCCGCGCGTTTGTAATCGCATGCGGCCGCAAAGGGATATAGCGCGCGTCCGTCGCCGATTGCAAAGACGCTAAGCTCGCGGCCTTCAAGTCTTTCTTCAAGCAGCACACCTGCGCCGCCGCCCGGAACGCTGCTCGACCCGTACCACTCGGTGAGCACCTCCCGTGCCTCTTCCGCGCTAGAAGTGACAACGACGCCTTTGCCGGAGGCCAACCCATCGGCTTTTATTACGCAGGGGCCGCTCCAATCATCAAGCGCTTTTAGCGCAGCGCTCAAAGTATGCACAACGACGGCACGAGCGGTCGGGATGTCGTGCCGCTCCATGAAATGCTTTGAAAAAATCTTGCTGGATTCTAATCGCCCAGCTGATCGATCGGGGCCGAACGTTGGAATCCCGGCATCGCGCAGGCGATCGCCGACTCCCGCTGCGATTGCTGTTTCGGGGCCGAGAACGACGAGATCTATCCGCTCCTGCTTGCACTTCTCGCTAAGCGCTTTGCCGTTGGTGACCGGGATATTCCAGTTTTCACCGCGTGAAGCGGTGCCGGCATTTCCCGGGGCAGCAAAAACAGCCTCGCACGAAGGCGAGGCAGCGAGCCGCCACGAGAGCGCGTCTTCGCGCGCCCCGTTGCCGACGACAAGTACCCTCACCGCGACGCGTTTCGCCGCGGCGGTGCAAAGGCTCTCCTAGGCAAAGCTGCGGCTCGTCGTGAGTGGTCTATCATGGATATTTTTTGGGTGTACATGGTCATGTGTACGGACGCGAGCTACTATATTGGGATAACAAACGATGTCCGGCGCCGATTGTGGGAGCATAACAAAGGTATCGACCGGCATTGCTACACGTTCACGCGGCGCCCGGTGAAGCTCGTTTATTGCACTGACTTCACTGATCCGAACCGGGCAATTGCGTGGGAGAAGCAGCTCAAGGGGTGGTCACGTAAGAAGAAGCAGGCGCTGATAGCTGCCAATTTTGACCTGATTAGAAAATTGTCGCGTGAGTAGCATTGCCCCCTTCGGCTACGCCTCAGGGCCGCTCGCTTCGCTCGCGGTCCTTCGATACCTCAGGATGACAACGCGCTCACGATGACAACGCGCTCTCGATGACAACGCGCTCAGGATGACATTGGTTACAGAATAACCCGTTCGACGTAGCCCGTTAGCTCGACGTAGCCTTGCCCGAGCGAGCGCGAGTTTGCGGCGTCGCGAATATCGACCGCGCCCTCCCAGTACGAGGGTGACGAGCGTAGCGCAAACTCCTGATCCGCCAGGACAGGCGTGATGGTAACGTTGAGTGAAGCTGAAGGAACTCGCACGTGCCAACTGCTGGGGTACTGCGCATGCGTCACGGGACTGCGCCAACGGCTCGTCGCCGTGACTTGGAACTGATTGAGCGAGAGCGGATGCACGCTGCCGTCGCGATCGATCAGGCTCCCCGAAGATTGCGGTTCAA
The DNA here is from genome assembly GCA_035710515.1 of Candidatus Rubrimentiphilum sp. Taxonomy (NCBI): domain Bacteria; kingdom Bacillati; phylum Vulcanimicrobiota; class Vulcanimicrobiia; order Vulcanimicrobiales; family Vulcanimicrobiaceae; genus Candidatus Rubrimentiphilum; species Candidatus Rubrimentiphilum sp. The sequence continues at coordinate 738,554 of DASTDE010000001.1, forward strand.
TTGAATTGTCCGGGCGGCGGAAGAGGTAGAGCATGACCTCGCGGCCGTCGTTGAGCTGCAGCGACATCCAATCCCAACCGGTTTCCTCGGACTCCAACTGGTCGGTTCCGAACTCGTGATCCATCCACGACGTGCCGCTCACTTTGAGGCTCGCACCTCCGTAAACGAGCGTACCTTGGCTATGCAATCGCGAATACGAATAGTACCGCGAGGCGCAGCTCGGACAGGCGCCCTTGCGAAAAATTCCGTCGCGGCCATGTATTGCCGGCCGTTTGAGCGGGACCTGAACCAGATCCAGGCGGTTGTCGCCGTCGGCTGCGTGCAGCACCATGCGTTCACGATCGTTAGCAGACATCGGCTGGCCGGTGAGCGACCATTCGTCCACGTTTACCGCGAGCCGGCCGGCGGCCGACGCGCCCATACCGAGCGCCGAGCGCGCGATTCGTTCAGCGTGAAAAAACTTGCGCCCGTCCTGATCGGTAATTGCAAAGTGCGCGGCGTAAACTTCATCGCCACGCCAGCGGCTGCGGCCGAGGATCTTTGTGGCGAGGGCTTTGTCCTTCGGGCGAAGCCTCAAGCGGAAGAAGGTGACTTCATAACCGAAGCGCCGTCCGTCCGCCGATCGAAGGTGGCCCGTGAAATACCACCACTCGCTTTGATAAGCCGGATGCGATCCGTGGTCGGCCGGAAAGTGAAAGGCATACGGCGAGCTCGCGACCGCGAAGGCCAGCGCCGCCGCAAGTACCAGTTTCATTCGGCGCGCACCGCATCCGCAGTGGCAATTCGTGCCGCGACTTGCGCCGGATACAGACCCGCCAGAATGGCCGTCGCCAACACCAGCAGCAACGACTCAGCCAGCGACCAGTACGGCACGTGCAACTGCATCGGCCACCCGAAGGCTTGACGATCGATGACAAAGATCAGCAGCAATCCCAACAGCATCCCGGCTCCTATTCCGAATAGGCCGCCCAAAATCCCGATGAGCGCCGCCTCGTAGAGAATCATCCGGCGCACCGCGCGAATCGGCAGCCCGAGGTAACGCAGAACGCCGATTTCACGCCGCCGCTCGAGCACGAGCGCGAAGAGCGTGCTCACCACGCCCATGACGGCGATCGAGATCGCGATGATGTTTAGCGCCTGCGTCAGCAAAAACGTCCGGTCGAAAATCGCAAACACGACCGCTCGCAGTTGCCCTGTCGTCTGGATATCGAGCCGTACCGGCTGTGCGCTGCGAATGATTCGCGTTCGCAGAACGTTGAGGTCCGTACCTGGTTTCGCGTACACCGAGAACATGCCGGCCGAGTCGTCGTGATACAGCCGACTGAAGGTGCGCTCATCTACAATCGCCGTGCCGGCGTCGTTCGAATAGTCATCGTAAAGTGCTGCGATCCGAAATGAAGTCATTCCAGAAGGTGTCGAGAGCACCATCGTATCGCCGGGACGCAAGCCGGTTCGCTCGGCAAAGGGCGCGCTGACGACCACGCCGGTCGTCCCCGGCAGCGTACGCGCCAGCGTGCGCGCATCTGCTCCGCCGGTCACGTGTATCCAGTCCCGATCGGCGATCGTACGGAAATCGATCCGCGCCAGCGTAATCAGAGTGCCGCGATACGGAAGCGAGATGCCGCGAAACGTGTCGACCGCGGCCACGCCCGGTAAGCTTCGAATGCGCGCCGGAATGGTTGCGGGCAAGCGCGCGTCGTATGTTTCCCCGGTTACGCCAAGCGGCCGGACGAAGAGATCGGCGATTAACGTTTGGTCGAGCCATGCCGCTACCGTGGCGCGTAGCGAAAACACGCTGACCGCGACACTGACGATCATTGCGACCGCGATTGCCAGCGACGCCACCGCCAGGCTGTTGCGCCGCGGCGTTCCGCCGAAGTTCGCGGCGGCGAGCAACGCGGAGGACGAAAAGCGGTACCCGAGCCGTTGTAAGAGGTGCGCCGATCCGATGACGGCGAGCGGAACGAAGAATGAAGCGCCGAGGATGATGCATAAAGCGGCGGCATATCCAAAAACCGGCAGCTCGTTGACCGCCGGTCCTCGCGCCGCGAGTCCCGCAAGTACAAGTAAGAAGAAGCCCGCGACCGCAAACTGCACTGCCACTCGCGACATGCGCGGCTCGAATCCGCGCGACGCGATGGTTCGCGCGGGGCGCGTGGCAGCGGCTTCGATTGCGGGAATCATGGCCGACGCGGCCGCGACGAGTAGGCCGAAAAGAAACGATTCCCACAGCACGATCGGGTCGTACACGACGCGATCGACATGCGTCCCGACGTAGAGCGTATCGACGGTGCTGGCCACCGCGCCGACCGAGAAGCCGGCCAGCGCAGCGCCGATAAGCAGGCCCAAGAGCGATCCCAAGACGCCGAAGATCGCGCCTTCCAATAAAAACGTTCCAAAGATTTGTACGCGCGTTGCGCCGACCGCGCGCAGGGTCCCGATCTCCGCGCGCCGCTGCACGACCGAAATCGCCACCGTGTTGTAGATAAGGAATGCTCCAACGAGCAGCGCGATCAGCGAGATCGCGGTCAGGTTGACCTGAAAGCTGCGTAGTAAGCGTTTGACTTCGTTCGTTCGCGTCGCAGGCTCGACGATGCGCGTTCCGGGGGGAATAACTCGGGCGATCGCCGCGCGCGCCGATGCCAGGCGATCGGGCGCCACGATGCAATCGATCCGGTCGATCAACCCGACCTTGCCGAAGAGTTCCTGTGCGGTGGCAATGTCGACGAAGACTACGCTTGAATCCACGGCCGCGACTTTGCGCGGTAAAATCGCGGCGACGCGCAGCTGGATCGGCACGCCGTCCACGAAAGCGGCGAGCGTTCCGCCGACGCGCAAGTGAAAACGATCGACGACGCGCTGCGAGACGATCGCTCCGCGTCCGGCGATCAGTCCGTACGGATCGCTCGGGGCGCCGGTAACGTCGACACCCTCGGGCAAGGGTTGCAGCAGATCGACGCCGAGCACTCGCAGGATCTCGCCCGAGGTTGGAACACCCGGCCGGGCGCCAACGACGATCGAATCTTCGATCACGGCGGTGGCTTGCGAGACGTCGGGCACGCGCATCACCTTGATTAGCGTGCGCTCGTCAAAACCTCGCCCGACTCCGAGCACCTGCAGGTTCACGCGGCTGGTGACGATGTTGACGTTCGATGAGAACGACGCGATAGCCGTGGCATTCGCGAGTGCGACAGCCACAAAGATCGCCACTCCAAGCCCAATGGCGAGTATTGTGACGAACGATCGCAGCCCGTTTGCCCACACGTATCCCAGAACGAGGCTGCGAAAGAGCACCCAGCCGGCTTTCAGCACTTAGACGATCCGGCCGTCTTGCAGGTCGATCGTGCGGTCGCACCATTTCGCCGCCTCGGGCGAGTGCGTAGCCATCAGAATCGTTTGACCGCGATCGGCAACGTCGCGAAGCAGCTGAAGAACGTTCGCTCCGGCATGTGAGTCGAGGTTGCCGGTCGGCTCGTCGGCCAAAAGGATGGCCGGCCGGTGAATCATCGCGCGTGCCAGCGCCGTTCGCTGCGCTTGGCCGCCCGAGAGTTGGGACGGATACGCATCCGCCTTGCCGGCAATGTCGACGGCCGCCAGCGCTGCGGCGACCCGTTCGTCCATCTCGCGCCGATCGCAGCGCTGCAAGACCAGCGGCAGCGCAACATTCGCGGCGACCGTCATGGCCGGCAGAAGGTTGAAGAACTGAAAAACAGTTCCAATACGATCTCGCCGCAATGCGGTGAGCCGCTCGTCGTCGAGCTTGCTTGTTTCCTGCCCGTCGACGAAGATGCTGCCCGACGTCGGTAAGTCTATACAGCCGATCAAGTTCAGCAGCGTGCTTTTTCCACAGCCGCTCGGGCCGACCAGCGCCACCATCTCGCCCGCGGCCACCTCGAACGAGACGCCGTCGAGCGCACGCACGGAGACTTCGCCGTTCGAAGAGCCTTCCGAATAGCTTTTGGTGACGGCGACGGCGCGGACCGGCGTCATGTTGGTGCCAGCGTTGGCGGGTACCGCCGCTCTCCCTCCGAAATAGGAACCCATGTGCGGCGTCGCGGGAATTTATGCACCGGGGAGCGACGCGGCACGCCTTGCATTCTTCGCGCTGTACGCGCTGCAGCACCGGGGTCAGGAGTCCGCGGGTATTGCCGCCGCGGATGGCGGTTCGATCCGGTCGCACAAGGAGATGGGCCTGCTCGGCGCCATCTTCGATGAAGAAAATCTTAGCGAACTCACGGGCTACATCGCCGTCGGACACACGCGTTACTCGACAACCGGTTCGTCGATCGTCGTCAATGCCCAACCGCTGCTGGAACAAAGCGAGCTCGGCGACTTCGCGTTCGCACACAACGGCAATCTAACCAACACCGACGAGCTGCGCGAGTCGCTTGCGCCGGGCGTGACGCTGCAGGCCACCTCCGACTCCGAAGTGATGGCAAAATTTCTGGTCGAGGGCGACGGATCGATGCTGGATCGCATCAAGGCGCTGCTCGAACAGTCGAAAGGCGCGTTTTCGATCGCGCTTTGCACGAAGGACGAGCTCTACGCCTTCCGCGATCCCTGGGGTGTGCGGCCGCTCTGCATCGGAACGTATGGATCGGACGGCTATGTGGTCGCTTCCGAATCCTGTGCGCTTGCGACGATCGGCGCCACATATATCCGCGAGCTGGAGCCCGGCGAAATCATTCGCATTTCAAAGGACGGTTTGGAGTCGATTCGCACGCCGGCCCGAGACAAACCGGCGCTCTGCATGTTCGAATACATTTACTTTGCGCGGCCCGATTCAAATTTCAGCGGCGAGTCGGTGTATATGGCGCGCTACCGGATGGGCCGCGAACTGGCGCGCGAGTACCCGGTGGAGGCCGACGTCGTCATGGCGGTGCCCGACTCCGCGATCCCCGGCGCGATTGGCTACGCCGCCGAGGCCGGTTTACCGTACGTCGAGGGGCTCATCAAGAACCGCTATATTGGGCGCACCTTCATTAGCCCCGAGCAGCACATGCGCAGCCGCGGCGTGCACTTGAAATTCAACCCAGTCATCGAAAACCTCAACCAGCAGCGGGTCGTCGTAGTGGATGATTCGATCGTGCGCGGCACCACGACGCCGCGCATCGTTCAACTTCTGCGCGAAGCCGGAGCGTCGGAAGTTCACGTGCGCATCAGCTCGCCGCCGATCATGCATCCGTGTTATCTCGGCGTCGACATGGCGACTTATGACGAACTGATCGCCGCCAACCATACGGTGGAAGAGATTCGCGAACGGATGGGTGCGGACTCGTTAGGCTATCTCAGCCTCGAAGGATTGATCGCATCGACCGGGCGCCGGCGCGACGAGATGTGCCTCGGCTGCTTGACGGGCAGCTACCCGAATGTTCCGGCTTGGCACGAGTCGCGCGCCGCTCCGGTTTAGTGCACGAAGACGAAACTGCCGTCCCAACTATCGTACGATTGACTGTCGACGCCGTTGCGCGATGACGCAGCGTAGGAGCTTTGACCCGGCCGAATCTCAATAATCACCGTACCGCCGTTCGCCTGCGTAATGATTCCGGCGTGCACTGCCGCCGTGCAGACCGAGCTGTCGTCGGTGTATACGTCGGTTCCCCAAACCGATCCCAGATCGCCGCCGGCGGGACACATGTAGCTGAAACGCGCGCCGTTCCGTCCGCGATATGACGTCGCGTTCGCATCCCAGCCGTTGCCGCCGCTGCTCACGCTGCCCGTTGCCGGCGCAGGCGGAGGAGCGCTCGCGACGCCGTTGCGCACGAAGACGTAACTGCCGTCCCAGCTGTCGTACGATTGACTGTCCACGCCGTTGCGCGACGACGCCGCGTACGAGCTCTGTCCGGGACGAATCTCGATGGTGACCGTGCCGCCGTTAGCCTGCGTAATGATGCCGGCGTGAACTGCCGCCGTGCAAACGGAGCTGTCGTCGGTATATACGTCGGTTCCCCACACGGATCCAAGATCGCCACCGGCTCCGCACGCGAAGCTGTACCGCTGGCCGTTGTTTCCGCGCAGCGACGTCGCGGTCGCGTCCCATCCGCTGCCGCCGGATGCAATCGGCGGCGGTGGCGGAGGCGTGTAAGCCGCAGTTGGGGCCGGAGCCGGAGTCGCGTACGACGTGCTCATCGGCTGCGCGCTCAAAACGATGAAACTTCCGCCCCAACTTCCGTAGGATTGGCTCGTCACACCGTGGCGTCGAGAGCTCGAGTAGCTCGACATTCCCGGCCGAATCTGAATGAGGACCAGCCCGCCGCGAGCGCGGGTGATCTTGCCGGCGTGGACCGCGGCGGTGCAGACGGAGCTGTCGTCCGTGTAGACGTTGGTGCCCCAAATCGATCCGAACGAGCCGCCGGCCGGACAGCGGAAGTGATAGCTCACGCCGTTGTGGCCGCGCAGATAGTTCGCTGTCTGGTTCCATCCGGTCCGGCCCTGCGCTTGCGCGGCCGCGGGCGCCACCGCAAGAACTACAAGAGAGAGGCTAGCAATAAGCCGCGTAATGGTCATAACGGAAACTTTTTCTCCCGCACCTCGTCGGCGTAGGCGCGCAGCGCGTCGGTGGCCTTTTCTCCGAGGTCGGAGTAGCGTTTGACGAAACTGGGCGAATCGGGATACATGCCGAGCACGTCGTGCAGCACGAGCACTTGTGAATCGCAGTGCGGGCCCGAACCGATGCCGATGGTCGGAATCGTAAGCATTTGCGTCAGCTCGCGCGCGACTTCGTGGTCGATAACTTCGAGCACGATCGCGTATGCGCCGGCTTCCTCAACCGCTCGCGCGTCCGCAATGAGGCGTTCGCGGTTGTTGCGCATCTTGTAACCCGGCCCCAGGCTTGCCGTCTGCGGCATCACGCCGATGTGCCCGACGACCGGAATACCCGCGGCATAAATCGCGCGGATGCGATCCGCAACATATGTGCCGCCTTCCATCTTCACCGAACACGCGCCGCCGTCTTTGACCAGCCGGATTGCGTTTCGTGTCGCATCCTCGTCGCTCACTTGATACGATCCGAATGGCATATCCACCATGATGTGCGCGCGTGAAGTTCCACGCACGACCGCCCTCGAGTGATGGATCATGTCCTCTATCGTTACCGGCGTCGTTTCATCGTAACCGAGGACGACGTTGCCGACGCTGTCGCCGACGAGGATAACGTCGATTCCAGCCTTTTCCGCGAATTGCGCGAACGGCGCATCGTATGCCGTAACGATCGGAAAGATCGTGCGTCCTTTGCGGCGCTTGACCGCGCCGGCCGTAACGCGGCGAATAGTACCTTTTTCAGGCTCGTATGGGCGCGCGTCTATTTTTCCCGTGTGGACGGTGTGGCTGGCCACGATAATTGACCTAAAGCGGCGGCTCTCTGAGGATGTTCTCGGAGGTCAAGAACCTTGAATCGAATGGAACCGGGCGCGCCGCCGGCGCGACTTCTTCGAATGAGATCTGCGCGTGTTCGTAGCGATGACCGCCCATGACGACCGGCGCCTGCGCCACCTCGGATTCGATGTAGCGCGCTCCGCCGACATCGGCGAATGTCACGAGCCAGGGAACCTTTGAATTCATAAAATTGTTTGCCGCCAGCAGCCGCCGCGTTTGGTAGTTTTCGACGTCAATCCACAGGTCGCGCAGCCGGAACCGCTGCGGTTCCCGCGAGGGATACAGCACTAAATGATAGCAACTCGTGCCCTCGATCGTTTCGATGCCGGCCAGTTCGATCCGGTACCGGCGAGCGATCACCGTGATCGCGGCAATCGACTTGAGCTTGCCGTCGGAATCCACCTGAGCCGGCTTTACGACGGGTGCGGGGTCGTGGTACTCGCTGCGGATCTGCGCGATCAGCTCGGCGTCGCTGGCCAGTTCGTCGGGCTGCGGAATGCCGAGACCGAACGAATAGTTCGGCGATAACATCGGAATGCCGAGGTAGTCCACGGCTTCGTCGGGATGCCCGACGCGCTTGTCGATAAGTGTGGCGTTCTGGCGTTTGGGCAGCAGATGAATCGTCATGCCCGTTGGGGCCGGCGGCTGCGCGATCTCTTCGTCGCTCACGGCGATGAGATGGATCTTGCCGTTCGGCTGTTCGTAGACCGCGTGGTAATGTTTCGACTTGTGCACGCCGCCCTCGTCGACTTCCACGTGTATGGTGTAGGCGAGATAATCCGGGTACCGCTGCGACTCCCACGCCGTGCGTGTGCGCGCGTATATCTGATATGGGTCGCTCAAGGTGGAGGGCGTAGCAGTAGCCGCACCTGCGGTTCCCCCCAAGAGCAACACGAACAATCCGAGCGCAGCCGTTCTCACCATTCTTTAATGTCCCCATTATGGGGGTAGGCCCCTCGCCCTGGGGGCACCATAATGTCCTGCTGACCCAAACTTAGCTCAGGAAGCCGCGATGCTGTTTATCACGCCGATGAAAAGCAGCGTCCCCGTCCGCTCGTCGCGGAGGGCGAACAGGAACGGGTGGTCGACGATGAACTGCTTCGGCGGGATCTGCACGGCGGTAATGCCGATGGTGACCGAGGTCGCGGCGGCGGCCGTGGTTCCTTTTTCGTCAACGTGCACGTACGCCGCGTGATGGACGTCTGAGATGGTTAACCCCGGCGGTGGCGTGTGCATCGGCGAAAAGTTGGCCTGATTCGTGAACGCGATCCCCATGCCCAGCGACTTCAAGGCGCCGACGAGCGACGTATCGTACTGCGCGGTGAACTTCGGAAGCATCACTTGCATGCGCTGCGGCGTCATGGATTGGATCATGCGATTGAAATTCTTGGCGTTTAAGTACCGAATCGCAGCGGCGGTTCCGATACCGTTGTTCGGCAGAATGATGTACGCCGCATAGCCGCCCTTGCCGTATGTCATGCGTAGCGCGCGGTAGTACGTTCCGTCGAGGGTTTGGAACGTGGCGGTTTGCGACATCGTGGGCACCATCGGTTTGGTCCCATCCGCATTGGTGAACGGCCGCGGGTGCGTGTCGCTCTGCTTGAACGGATAGGTCCAATTGGCCTTAAATGCGAGCGCGTTGGTGAGATAGGCAAAATCCGAGCGCTGCGTTTGCGAGACGAGCTTGTCGATCAAACCGAGCGTGTGAGCCTTCGTCCAGGCATTAATTGCCGCGGCCGCCGATGGATTGCCGAATTGCAGCGCTTGCGCCTGGGCGCCGTAGCTGCTCTTTAAAAGGTTAACATAAGCGCTCTTCGGCGGGATGTCTTGTCTGAACCAAATGGCGTTGGCCACGCCGACCTGCGCGTCGTTATTGCCGGCGAGCGCGGCCATGAGGGCGGCGTTTGAAGGCGCAAACGAGTTCGCGGAAAGGCCGAGCGTGTTCGCAATTGCAGTGCGGGTCTTTCCGGCGGCGCCGTCGGCGGCCATCGAGAGCGCCATCCCGATGCTGAGCGGAGAGAGAAAGACGTTCGCGTTCTTGGATTGCGGCGCGAGCCGCTGCAACAGCGCGATGCCGAATGCGTCATAGTTGGCCGGCTTTGCTGCCGGCGCCGAGGCGGTGAGGCACCCGACTGCGGATGCCAAGGCAAGCCAACGCTTCATACCGGCGTAACGGACTTCGAGCGCGCTCCGTTTCCGCCGGCCGGCGTGCCCGCGAGTTGCTCGGCGAAGGCTAGAAACGCGCGCACGGGCGTTCCCGTCGGGCCTTTGGCTTGCCAGGCGGATTCACTGTCGAGATAGGCCGTGCCGGCGACGTCGAGATGCACCCACGGCGTCTCGCCGGCGAAGGCGCGCAAGAAAGCCGCTGCCGTCAGCGTGCCCGCGGGGCGGCCTCCGGTGTTCTTGAGATCGGCAATGTCGCTCTTCATTAGATCACCGTATTCGTCATAGAGCGGCATCTGCCAATAGCGTTCGCCGGTAGCTTTGGCTGTGGTGAGGAATTGCTGCACGAGTTCGTCGTTATTGCTGACGGCTGCGCTGGCGGTGTGGCCGAGCGCGATCACGCAGGCACCGGTGAGCGTGGCGGCGTCGATGATCTTGGTAGCGCCGAGTTTGTTCGCGTAACAGAGTCCGTCCGCCAGAATCAAGCGGCCTTCGGCATCCGTGTTGATGACTTCGATCGTCTTGCCGTTCATGGCGGTGAAGATGTCGCCCGGTTTGGTGGCGCGTCCGCCCGGCATGTTCTCGGTCGCGGGTGCGATGCCGACGACGTTCAGTTTCGGTTTCAGTTTGGCGATCGCGCGCAATGAAGCGATGACAGCCGCGGCGCCCGACATGTCGTATTTCATGTCTTCCATGCGCTCGGGCGGTTTGAGCGAAATGCCGCCGGTATCGAATGTAATGCCTTTCCCGACAAATGCGAGCAGCTCTTTGCTGCCGGGATCGCCCGTATATTTCAGCACGATGAATTTTGGCGGCTGCGCGCTGCCTTGCGCGACCGAGAGAAACGATCCCATGCCCTCTTTGCGGCAGCGATCGGCATCGAGAATGTCGACTTCGAGGCCTGTTTCTTTGGCAGCTTCCTCGGCGGCTTTCGCCAGATGCGAAGGCGTCATGTCGTTGGCGGGCGTGATCGCGAGCTTGCGCGCGAAGTTCACTGCATCGCCGAGAATCTCGCCGCGCGCGACGCCGGCTTGCAGCGCTTTTTGATCGAGCGTTCCGGCGAGAATAGCCAAGCTTTCCACACCGCTGCGTTTTTCAGGCTGCTTTTGGTAAACGGTGGCATCGAAACCGCCGGTGGTTGCGCCTTCCACTAGGAGAGACGCACATGCCGTTTCGGCGCCCTTCACTTGTGCAGGCAGAGCAACCGCGATATCGCGGATGTTCCGGCGTCCCAAATAGCGAACGGCCGTGCCCGCGAATCGCGCGAGCATGTACGGCTCAAATTTTTTCGCGTCGCCGAGTCCGATCAGCAGCACGCGCTTGTACGGTTTGTCGTGAGCGTGAATCAAGCTCACTTCGCAGAGTTTGCCGGAAATTTCGCCGGCTAAAATTTCGGTGACGGCGCCTTGCAGCTGCGCGTCGATCTCTTTGGCGGCTCCCTCTAACGGAGAGCCCGTAAAAATAGGCACGACGAGTGCCCCGGTGCGCACCGAACCCGGCGCATCAGTAACGATACGAACTTGCATGGGCCGCCTTTCTAGGGGGTGAAGAGAAGGCCCTATGACGCGCGATTCCTATGCGGCCGCCGGTGTCGATATCGCAGCCGGCAACGAAGCGGTGGCACGTTATAAGGACGTCATGCGCGGGTGGCGGCACGCGGACCAGCTCGAAGAGATCGGTGGATTCGGCGGGTTGTTCCGGCTACCGGGCGATGGCAGCCGGGCGCTGGCGGCCTCCACGGACGGCGTAGGAACGAAACTCTTGATCGCGGCTGAGCTCGCCCGCTACGATACCGTCGGCGCAGATCTCGTGAACCACTGCGTGAACGATATTCTTGTCGTGAATGCGTCGCCGTTATTTTTCTTAGATTATCTGGCCGTTGGGAAACTGGATCCGCGCGTCGCTGCGGAAATCGTGGCCGGCTGCTTCGACGCGTGCCGCAAGCACAATTGCGCATTGCTCGGTGGCGAAACCGCGGAGATGCCGGATCTCTATGCCGAAAATCATTTCGATTTGGCGGGCACGATCGTCGGTCTGGTCGATCTGAAGAATGTGCCGAAGCGAGAGGACGTGCGGCCGGGGGATGCGATCGTCGGTTTGCCCGCGTTTGGCCTGAATACCAACGGCTACACGCTCGCGCGAAAACTTTTGGATGTGCGCGCATTTGGTGACGCATTGCTGACCGAACACCCTTCCTATTATAAGGACGTGCGGGCGATTCAGGCCGTGGCGAAAGTGAACGCGATGGCGCATATTACCGGCGGCGGATTGCTGGAGAATCTTCCGCGCACACTTCCCGAGAACGTCAAAGCGATCTGCGAACAGTCTCGATGGGAGGTTCCGGCGATCTTCAACGAGCTGGTTGCGCGCGGAAATCTGGATTTCGAAGAGCGGTACCGGACGTTCAACATGGGTATCGGGTACACGCTGGTCGTACCGCTTGCCGGTGCGGCAAAGGCAGTCGCGGCGGTTCCGGGTGCAAAAATTATCGGGTGGATCGAGGAGCGCAGCGGCGACGAGCCGCGCGCGATCGTGCACCCCGCGCGCGCCTAACATGGCGGGCAAAGAGCTGGTCAACCTCGTCGCCGATTTGAGCGGCGAACAGTTTACCATAAAGGGTCTTGCAAAAACACTGCGCGCGATCGCATCCGCGGGCTTTGAAATCGAGCGCGTCGCACCGGGCGAAGAGCGTTTCTTCTCATGGATCGATTACGAGTTCGGAGGCTTTTGGAGCGCCGAAGCGTTCGCCGGCAAGAGTATCGTCGCCAAGAAGGGCAACCGTTTCGCCGGCTTTGCAACGTACGATGCGCAGGGCTTGAAATTCTCGTGGCTGCGCGGCTTGGGATCGCAGGAGGGCGTCGGTATTTTCGGGCCATTCGGCGTCGGCGGCGAATTCCGCGGCTCGAAGCTCGGTCCGTTATTGTATCTCGCGGCGCTCGGATCGCTGCGGGAAGCCGGTTACGCGCAAGGGCTCATCGCGGCGGTCGGGAGCGACAAGCTGATTACGTATTACGAACAACACGGCGGCGCGCGCGTCGCCGAACGCTTCGATCGATCGCAGTGGCGGGCAAAGAAGCATCGCGCGGTCGTTCTGGCTTCGGGGGAAGGAACGAACTTTCAATCCGTCATCAATGGCGCGGCCGCCGGCTCGCTACCGCTGGACATTGTCGCGCTGGTTTCGAACAATCCGCGGGCCCGCGCGATCGAGCGCGCCCGCGCAGCAAACATCCCGGCCGTCGCGTTACCGTGGGATAGGCAAACGCAGCTGCGTCCGGACTATGACGCGCAGCTCTCGGAGGTCGTGCGGCGCGCCGAACCCGATCTCGTTCTGCTGCTGGGCTGGATGCATCTGCTGGACGATCGCTTCGTCGCTGAGTTTCCGGACACGATCAACATTCATCCGGCATTTCTACCGCTCACCGAGAGCAGCGACGAAGTCATCTTCCCCGACGGCAGTTCGACGCCGGCCTTTCGCGGCGCGAACGCCGTGCGCGATGCCCTTGCATGGGGCAGTCGTTGGAGCGGGGCGAGCGCGCATCGCATCACGCTCGAAACCGATCGCGGAGGGGTCCTCGCGCGTAAGCCGCTCGCACTAAATCCCGGCGAAACCGAAGAAGCAATTCTAAAACGCCTGCACCCGCTCGAGCACCAAGTGTTGGCATTAGCTATTATGCGCTGGGTTTATGAACGTTGAGTTGTCATCGTGAGGTATCGAACGACCGCGAGCGAATGCGAGCGGCCCTGAGCGAAGTCGAAGGGAGCGAGTAAAGGGCGAACATGTCTCTGGTTAGGAACATACGCGCGGCCGCGAACCTGACTGTATTGCTTGGTGTTCTGGGAGCCGGCGCCCCGGCCGCCCCCGGATCAAGTTTAATCTCTGCGATAGAAATAAAATCGGAGTGGTTCGGGTTGCCGAACGTCGCTGAGCGTTACGACGTGGTTTTGAGAAGGAAAGGCACCCGTTTCGTTTCTGCTGATCGATCGGTCGATCCAGAAAAGATTCGTGCGCTCATTGCAGCATTGGACCAGCCGGAGCGGCCGGCACCCATAAACGTTGACTTTGGAATAACCAATGCATGGCTCAACCGTAATGCAGCGCGCGCATTTACCGTCTACATAAACAACGGAAGCGGCGGCGGAGAGGGCTTTTATACCGCGGCGCAGCGCTCACTCTACTTAGGCGAGTTCAAGAACTCGCGGACCGTTGCTGCTGCCTTGGCCCATTATTACGCGGATAACCGCCCAATTGCCGATGACGCGCCCGATGTAACGCTGAGCTTGCGAATGAGCGACAGACGAACAATCACCATACACTCGGATCGGACCCAAGCCTTGATGCTGCCGTGGTCCGTCATAGATGGACCGGCCCGCCGAAATAATTTCAACCCGGCGATTAGTGAAGCAATCGGAGCCTTCTTGCCTAGGAACTATGTTAACCATGAGCGGCTCTCACTGGCCACATTATTGACGATGCTGCCTCGGCTCGTCGGTACTGAAATTGAAACGGCTTGGAACAAGCTGCCAAAATTTGACCTCGAGTCACTCGTAACTGGACTCGAGCAGCGGTATCACGTTCACGTAAGTCATGGCGACAAAGTGACCTCCGACTCGATGCTCGCTTGGAACGCAGGTCTATGGTGGGACGATTCCCTTCCAAACACCGGCGCAGTCGTGTCCTTACCGATCGTTAATAACAAAATCAAAAACACGGAGAGCATACCCGCGGCAAGGGTCTTCTTGCAGACTACGGTGCAGATTCCATGGGTACGTCAAGTATTGAAGAATCGCCCGGAAATCAAGCTGCAAGTCCTCATCGAGAACGATCGAGGCACAACGTTGAGTTCTAAGGATCAGGCGGACCTTCTCGCCGACATGAAGGCTTTGGGGCGTGAAGGCGTAGTTGACGAGAGCGCCTTGCCGACAGTCTTCAAAGTGATGTTCGAAGAGCCGCGAACATTTTCAGAGTGGGTTATTTTGCCTAATCAAGACGCCGTGCTCTGGCATTTCGACGACGCATCGGCAGTGCCGATCCTCGACCTCACAACCGATTCCCTTGAAGGCAAGCAATGCCATAGCAGCATTTTTATGTGCAGCGGCCTGTTGCGAAAGCCGGATGGGACTATAATCCGCTAGCGGTTGACAGCTGCCATCGCCGCTTCCGGATAACGCTGACCGGAAGCTGCGCCTGCCGGAAAGGCTTTTTCGATCCGCTGCATCTCATGGTTCGTTAACTGCAAATCGAGTGCTTTAAGGTTTTCTTCCAAATAGTGGCGGCGTTTTGTTCCCGGAATCGGGACGATGTCGTCGCCTTGCGCTAGAAGCCATGCCAGTGCGACCTGCGACGGTGTCGCGCTCTTTTCCGCCGCGATCGCCTTGACCGCATGCACGAGTTCGAGATTGCGCGCGAAATTCTCGCCCTGAAAGCGCGGATGATTGCGCCGCGTGTCTTCCTCAGTGAGATCCTCGGGGCGTTGGAAACGACCGCTCAAAAATCCGCGGCCGAGCGGACTGTAGGGAACGAAGCCGATGCCGAGTTCGCGACAGACCGGCAAGATCTCGCGTTCGGGATCGCGCGTCCATAAAGAGTATTCGGTTTGAAGAGCGGTTATCGGATGCGTCGCCTGCGCGCGGCGAATCGTTGGTGCAGCCGCTTCGGAGAGCCCGATGTAACGCACTTTGCCGGCTGCGATCAGCTCCGCCATCGCGCCGACAGTTTCTTCGATCGGCGTTTGCGGATCGACGCGGTGCTGGTAGTACAGATCGATGGTCTCGATGCCGAGGCGCTTGAGCGAAGCGTCGCAGGCGGTTTTGACGTAGTCGGGTTTGCCATTGACGCCGCGCCAACTGCCGTCCTCGCCGCGCACGTTCCCAAACTTGGTCGCCAAGAACACTTTGTCGCGGCGATCCGCGATTGCGCGTCCGACGAGTTCCTCGTTCGTGCCCATTCCATACACGTCGGCCGTGTCCAGAAAATTGACGCCCAGCTCGATAGCGCGGTGAATGGTCGCTATCGATTCGTTGTCGTCGCGGCCGGCGTAAAAGTCGGACATGCCCATGCAGCCCAAACCGAGTGCGGAAACCAACGGGCCGTTGCGCCCGAGCGTTCGTTGTTTCATTCTATACTTTCGGTTACTTACAGTGCGCTAAACGGTTGAGTTTTTCCGCAAGTGCGAGCGCGTCGAGGTCCTCGTTCCGGTTGTAGACCCACGAGCGACTGCCGCCCTTTTGAAAATTGTAGATGAAGAAGTTGTTTTTCGAGGTTTCGTCCGGGCGCATTTTCAAGCCGCGGGCTTTCATCGTCATCGTGTGATTTGCTCCGACGCTGGTACAGCCCATATCGCGAATTCTGACGGAGATGTCGTTGCGAGTGCCGCCGGCCTCGGCTTGCTCGATGGTCACGTTCGAACCGTTTAGTACGAATTCGATGACATCGGAACCATGATGCAAGACGCCGAGCGTCTGTTTGGCTGACGCGGTTATTGGGAGAAGTGCTAGCGCTAGGCCGAGAGCTGCGTATTTCACTCTAGGTTGTTTCTGCTGCATTACGCGTGGGCCCCTTGCCTCGACTGCGCTCGGCCGTGCCCTTCGACAATGCTCAGGATGACATCCCGACAGGCTCACCATGACACACTAGCGGCTAAGCAATGATCGTGGCGTTGCCCGCCAGAGCGCCCGCAATCGCGCCGGGTTGTGCCGAGCAGATGTAGGCGCGGACTGCGCCGCCGGTGATCGCCCCGATGGCGGCGAGCATCTTGGGTTTCATTCCGGAAGCGCATGCGTCGGATCGCGCAAAGGCCTGCGCCTCGGAAACCGTCAGCTCGTGAATTGCCGAAGACGCATCGGACTGATCGCGCAAGACGCGCGGGACGTTTGTCAGCGTAATGTAGGCATCGGCGCGAACGGCGCCGGCAATCGCTCCCGCTGCAGTGTCGGCATTGACGTTATACGCGTGCGCTGAGTCTTCACTCACCGCAAGCGGCGCCACGACCGGAAGAAATCCGGCTTCGAGAAGCGCCAGCAGCGGTGCGGGATCGACGCTCGTAATCTCGCCGACGAATCCGAGCTCTTTGCCCGCCGGCCGGGCGCGAATCATCCCGCCGTCTTGTCCGCTAATCCCGACGGCCGTGATGCCTTGCTGAAGACAGGCGCGCACAAGGCGCTTGTTGGTGGTCGCGCAGAGCACGGCTTCAACGATTTCCAGCGCCTCGGCCTCGGTGACTCGGAGGCCGTCGACGCGGCGGGACCCTACCCCCCGTCGCGTCAGCGCTTCATCTATCTCCGGCCCACCGCCGTGCACGAGGATGACGGCGTGCCCGGCGGCTCGGAGTTCGGCTAGCTCGGCGAGGAGAGCTTTGTCCCCGCCGGCGCCCATGGCGTTCCCGCCGTATTTCACTAAAATCGTCAGTTCAGCAGCCCTCGACTACGCTCGGGCATGGTTCGACAGGCTCACCATGACACTCGAGGAGCTTGCAAATCTATGCACTATATGCATAAATATACAACATATGTACCTCTTGGCGCCAGCCCCCACCCTGTATGGCCGGCACTTTCTGGCGGTCGACGACATCTCAGGCGACGAGTTGGCCGCGTTGCTCCGTTTGGCCGCTTACTTGAAGGGGCGCCGGACGGCCGAGCAGTCCTCGCTGCTCCCGGGCAAGACGCTCGCCATGCTCTTCGAAAAGCCGAGCCTGCGCACGCGCGTCTCGTTCGAAGTGGCGATGACGCAGCTCGGCGGCCACGTGATTTTTGCCAGCGGTCAGGAGTTTTTGATTGGAACGCGCGAGTCGCCGGAAGACGCTGCACGCGCGCTGTCGCGGTACGCCGATGCGATCGTGGTTCGGACGCACGCGCACGAGCCGCTTCAGCGTTTTGCCGAGGCAGCGACGGTGCCTGTGATCAATGGCTTGTCCGCCGCGGCCCATCCGTGCCAGGCGCTCGCGGATCTGCTAACGATGCAAGAGCGATTCGGGACGCTGCAAGGTTTGACGATCGCGTTCTTGGGCGACGCCCGCAATAATGTCGCAGCCTCACTCGCACAAGCTGCGGTGCTGGCCGGCGCGACGATTCATTTCGGCTCGCCGCCGTCGCACCGGCCATCGGAATCGTTTCTCGCGCAACTCAAACGCTTGGGTAAAGCCAGCGGCGGCGACGCCCGCGCATTCTGCAGCGCGGTTCGCGCCGCGCGCGGTGCGGACGTCATCTACACCGATGTCTGGACCTCCATGGGTGAAGAAGCGGCAACGGAACGCAACCGCGCTGTGCTTGCGCCGTTCCGTGTAACGGAAGAGCTGTTCACGCATGCAGCCGGCCACGCGATCTTCATGCACTGCCTCCCCGCGCATCGCGGCGAGGAAGTAACCGCCGGTGTAATTGATGGGCCGCGCAGCGTTGTCTTCGACCAAGCGGAAAACCGCATGCACGCCCAAAAAGCGTTGCTCGTCGCCTTGCTTACAACTCTAAAAGGATTTCCGGTATGAGTGCTTCCCTCACGCGGGCCTCGGCAAGCTCGGCCGTGGTTCGACTGGGGCGCCTCACGGCGCCCGCTCACCATGACACATTGGGAGCCCCTGCTCAACGTGACACATTGGGAGCCCCTGCTCAACGTGAGACATTATGAAAGAACGTAGACAGAGGGCTATCCTAACCTTGGTCGCGACGCGGCCCATTCATTCGCAAGAAGAGTTGGCGGCGATGCTCGATTCACAAGGTTTCGAAACGACGCAAGCCACAATTTCGCGCGACATCAAAGACCTCGGGCTGGCGAAGGTTCCCATCAAGAACGGCAACGGCAACAGCCATCAATTTAAGTACGTCCTGCCGAGTCCGCAGCTCTCATTTGCAAGCCGTCTGCATCGCGCGGTCACGGAGCTGGTAACGAGCATTACCAGCAGCGTGAATCTCATCGTGCTGCGCACGCCGCCCGGCAGCGCCATGCTGGTCGCCACCGCGATCGACGAGGCGCAGTGGCCGGAGATCATCGGTTCGATTGCCGGTGACGACACGATCATGGTGATCGTGCGCGATCCCAAGGAGACGCCAATCATCGTCCAACGCTTCATCGATCTGCGGGAGTCCACGTGAACGACAAAACGATTGTCTTAGCATACTCGGGCGGCTTGGATACGTCCGTGCTGCTGAAACGCTTTCTGCTCGAAGGCTACGACGTTATCGCCCTAACAGCCGACTTGGGTGAAAGCGACGCGATCGCCGGCCGCGGCGCCGATGCCGCGTTGCATGCGGTGACGGCCAAAGCCCTTGCCTTAGGCGCGCGCGAGGCGGTGCTTGTCGATGCGAAGGACCGTTTCATCAACGATTTCGCGCAAAAAGCGCTGCACGCGAACGCACTGTATCAAGGCATTTATCCGCTCTCGGCGGCGCTGTCTCGGCCGCTGATCGCGCATCTGCTCGTCGAGGCCGCGCACGCGCACGGGGCCGACGTCGTCGCACACGGCTGCACGGGCAAAGGCAACGATCAGGTGCGTATCGAGTTGGGCGTGCGCGCGCTCGATCCGCAGATTCTGTGCCGCGCGCCGCTACGCGAGCAGCCGTTGTCGCGGCCCGATGCGATAGCATTTGCGAAAGAACACGGCGTTCCGATCTCGCACACGCAAGAAAAGCCGTATTCGATCGATGCGAACTTGTGGGGCAGATCGATCGAGGCCGGCGTGCTCGAAGATCCGTGGAACGCGCCGCCGGAAGATGCGTACGCATGGACGGCCTCGCCGGCGGCACGTCCGTCGCAGCCCGATGAGATCGTCATCGCTTTCCAAGACGGCGTTCCGCAATGGGATCGCTTGGACGGCTGGGAGCTCGTGGCGCAGCTCAATGCGCTGGCCGGCAAACACGGCATCGGCCGGATCGACCTGGTGGAAGACCGCGTCATCGGTCTGAAGTCGCGCGAAGTCTACGAATGCCCAGCTTCGACAGTCTTAATAGCGGCGCACAAAGCGCTCGAGCGCGTCGTACTGACGCGCGACGAGTTGCGCTTCAAAGCCATCTGCGACCAACGTTACGCCGAACTCGTATACGATGGTTTGTGGATGTCGCCGTTGCGCGACGCGCTCGACGCTTTTAATGCTTCGTTTGCCGCCCGAATGACCGGGAGAGTGCGGCTGAGCCTGCTGCAAGGCGTTGCGACCGTGACCGGCATTCAATCGCCGTGCGCGATCTATTCTGAAGCGCTTGCGACCTACGGCAAAGCCGACGCCTTCGATCATCAGGCAGCGGAGGGTTTTGTCAAACTGCACGGGCTGCCGTTGGAGTTGGTCGCGCGCGCCACGGCGCAACACGCAGAAATGGTATGACCGAAAGTCTCCAGTGGGGAGGCCGGTTTCAGACGGCGCCGGAGCCGGCGCTAATCGCCTTCGGTTCCTCGCTGGAAGAAGACTTGATACTCGCGCCGTTCGACGTGCAATGTTCGCGCGCGCACGTGCTGGCGCTGCGCGGCGGCAAGATCGTGACGCAGGCGCAAGCCGATGAACTCACCGCAGCGCTCGACCAGATTGCAGCGGAGATCGAAACCGGTGAATTCGCTGCGTACGCGCGCAGTAGTGAAGCCGAAGACATTCACGGGGCGATCGATGCGCGCGTGCGCGAACTCACGCCTGCGGGAACGTACCTGCACGCCGGCCGCAGCCGCAACGATCAAGTCGCCACGACGCTGTTACTCTATGCGGCCGACCGGGCGGAAAAGGGGCGGCGCATTGCGGCGCACATCGTCGAACAGTTGGTGCAAAGCGCCGAAGCGGAACTCAAAGCCGAGACGCTCTTTGCCGGCACGACGCACTGGCAGCCCGCGCAGCCGGTATTACTGGCGTTTTATTTAGGAGCCGCGGCAGAGGCATTCAGCCGCGACATGCACCGTTTCGCAAGCGTCGCCGCTGCCGCCAAAGAGCTCTGCCCGCTCGGCTCGGCGGCACTCGCCGGCACGACGCTGCCGATCGATCGCAAGGTGTCGTGCGCAGCATTAGGATTTCGTCAGCCGGCGCGCAACGCGCTGGACGCGATCGGCAATCGGGAGGCCGCGCTGGACGCGGCGCATGCATTTGTACGTGCCTTGGCAAACGCTTCGCGAATGAGCGAAGAACTGGTCGTGTGGTGTTCGCCCGCCTTCGGCTATGCGCGTCTGGACGACGCGGCGTCGACGGGATCGAGCCTGATGCCGCAAAAGCGGAATCCGGATCCGTTTGAACTCGTTCGCGCAACAGCCGCCGACCTGGCGGGCCGCTACGCCGGTGCGGTCGCCTCAATCGCCGGCATCGCGCTTTCATACCATCGCGACTTGCAAGTGACAAAGGCGATCGTCGTGGGAATTGTGGAGCGCGGCCTCGCAGCGCTGGATGCATTCGAACGCGCGCTCGCGCACGTCACCTTTGACCGCGCGCGCATGAACGCGCTGGCCGATGCGAATTTTACCATTGCAACCGACGTTGCCGATGCCCTAATCGCAAATGGTGTGAGCGCTCGCGACGCGCACGCACTGGTTGGATCGGCCGTGTCGCGCGCGGAGGAAGAAGGCCGCGCGCTCGACGCGACCGATCTGGAGCGCATGGCGGCCGACACCGGCTTGTCTTCATTAGAAGCGCCGCTGGACGCCAAAGCTTCGGTGCTCGCAAAGAAGAGCTTCGGCTCCACGCATCCGGAAGAAGTTGAACGCGCGCTGGGTACGTTGCGCCGCGAGATCGAGGCCGTGGCATGACGCGCGTTCACGTCTGGGGCGCTTCCGGCTATGCGGCCTCGGAGACGATCGCGCTCTTGATGGCGCATCCATTTGTCGAACTCGGCGCGCTCGAAAGCAGCAGCGGCGCCGGTGAAAGCGTCGGCTCTCAATTCCCGCGCTTGCGCAAGCTCGAGCGCGAATTCGATCCGCCGGGCGCGGTCCTCGAATCGCTGCAAACGGGCGATGTAGTTATCATGGGCGGCCCGCACGGCGCCGCCAAACAGGTGGCGCCTGATTTTCTTGCCGCCGGTGCGCGCGTTATCGATCTCTCGGATGATTTCCGGCTTGCGCCGACTCCGGCGGTGTACGGATTTCCCGAGCGTTACCGCGCGCAAATCGCCGACGCGCAATTGGTGGCGAATCCCGGCTGTTATCCGACCGCGACACTACTAGCAATACTGCCCGTCCTTGGACACGCCGGCGTCGCGCAGATTATCGTCGATGCGAAGAGCGGCATTACCGGCGCGGGCCGCAAGCCCGCGGTGAGCTCACTGTATGCTGAGGTCGCAAACGAAATTCGCGCTTACGGCTTGACGGGCCATCGGCACGAGCCGGAGATGCTGCAAGAGTTTCGCGCCGCCGGAACGGATGCGCCGTTAGTCTTTACGCCGCACGTCGTGCCGATCGTACGCGGTCTGCTCGCCGATGTGTATTGCGTGATGAGTAAACCCGTGGACCGCGCGGCGATAGATGCCGCTTTCGCAAAGACCTACGACGGCAACCGTTTCGTGCGAGTGCTGGGTGAAGACGAAGAACCCAGCGTCGCCGCGGTCGCGGGAACCAACGATGCCGAGGTCGCGGTTTCCGTTCGAGGCAACGTTGTCCGTTCGATCTGCGCCATCGACAATCTGGGAAGAGGCGCCGCAGGCCAAGCGGTGATGAACCTGAACATCATGCTCGGTTATCCGGAGGAGTCAGCCCTTGACGCTCGCGCAATCGCCTATTGAAAAGCTGCCGCGGCTCGTTGCGCTGCGCGGCGGGATCGGCAACGTTCCCGGCGTGCGGCTGGCGGGCGTGCATGCCGGCATCAAAAAACGCAAGCGCGATCTTGCGCTGATTGCATTTGACGCGCCGCAAGCTTGCGCGTCGGTGATTACGACCAACGAAGTGAAAGCTGCGCCGCTGCTCGTGACGCGTGACTCGCTGAAGACGCACGGGTCTGCGATGCGAGCGCTGGTCTGTAACTCCGGCTGCGCCAATGCCTGCACCGGCGCAAAAGGCGAACACGATGCAGTCGCTACTGCACGACAGGCTGCAGCGTTGCTGGGCGTTCCGAAGCAGAGTGTTGTCGTCTCCTCGACCGGCGTGATTGGAATACCACTACCGATCGACCGTATTTCGAAATCGTTGGAGCGAGCCGTTCACGACTTGGAAAGCGGCGGCGAAGCCGCCAACGATGCGGCTGAAGCGATTATGACGACCGACCGCGTGCCAAAACTGGCCGCGTACGCTTTTTACCAGGGAGAACGGCGTTACGTCGTGGGCGGCATCGCCAAAGGCTCCGGGATGATCTCTCCTAACATGGCGACGATGCTCGCCTTTATTGCGACCGACGCCCCGATGGCGCAGAAAGAGCTGCAAGCGCACCTGACAGCCAGTGTCGATGGCAGTTTCAATATGATCTCGGTCGATGGCGACATGTCCACGAATGACGCCGTGTATGCGTTCGCGCCGGCCTCCGAGGATGCCGCTCCGGAGCATTTCGGCGCGGCCTTGCGCAAGGTGTGCGACGAACTCGCGTTGGCGATTGTTGCCGACGGCGAGGGCGCCACGAAAGCGCTGACGGTTCACGTCTCCGGCGCGAAAAACGAAGAGCAAGCGCGCACGGTCGCGCGCGCGATCATCAACAGTAATCTGGTGAAGACGGCAATGTTCGGCGAAGATCCGAACTGGGGCCGCATCGTGTCGGCTGCGGGCGCCGCGCGCAGCGGGATCGACCCCGAGAAATGGGCGCTGTATCTGAACGATCTCTTATGGGTCGATCGCGGCGCCGTGGAAGTGCTTTCTGAAGCCGAAGCGCACCGCGAACTCGAGCACGCAAGCGTTACGGTGCGCCTCGATCTCGGCATCGGCTCCGCGGCCGCGACCGGCTGGGGCTGCGATCTCTCACGCGACTATGTGCGGATTAATGCTAGCTATAGGACGTAGCATGCGGGCCTCGACAGGCTCGGCCGTGGTTCGACAGGCTCACCATGACACAAAATAACCACCTGCTGCAAAATTACCGAAGCGCGCCGGTGACGATCGTGCGGGGCGAAGGGTGTTATCTGTACGATGACGCGGGGACACGTTACCTCGACATGATCGGCGGCATAGCGGTCTGCGCGCTCGGACACGCGCATCCCGGAATCGCCGATGCGATCGCAAAACAGGCGAGGACGCTCGTGCAGGCCAGCAATCTCTTCGGGCACGAGCCGTCGCGTACGCTTGCGAACGAACTTGCGGCGCGCTCGGGCTTCGACCGGATATTTTTCTGCAACTCGGGCGCCGAGGCGAACGAAGCCGCAATAAAACTCGCGCGTAAGTTCGCGTATAGAAACGGCGAGAAGAAGCGCCGGACGATTCTCTCCTGCACCGGCAGCTTCCACGGCCGCACGCTCGGCGCACTCGCCGCAACGGCAAATGAAAAATACCAAGAAGGCTTCGATCCGCTGCCGGGCGGGTTTCGCTACACGCCGTTTAACGACGTCGAAGCGCTGAAGACCGCCATTGACGATTCGGTGGCGGCATTTATCGTCGAGCCGGTTCAAGGTGAAAGCGGCGTGATTCCGGCCGCTCCCGAGTTCTTAAAAGCAGCCCGCGAGCTGTGCACGCAACACGGTGCGTTGCTCATCTTTGACGAGATTCAGTGCGGCATGGGCCGCGTCGGGCCGCTATTCGCCTTCCAGCATTTCGGCGTAACGCCCGACGTCGTCACGATCGCCAAAGCGCTCGCCAACGGATTGCCGATTGGCGCGATGCTGCTCACCGAGCGTGTTGCGACCGGCCTTCAGCCCGGCGATCACGGTACGACATTCGGTGGATCGCCGGTCCCGTGTGCGGCAGGCCTTGCACACTTGCGTATTCGCGACGAAATCGGACTCGAGAAACACGTCAAGAAGGCATCGGCCCACCTATTTGCGGCACTACGTGAAGTTGCGCGCGAGTTTCCCGAGATCTTCGGCGAACCGCGCGGCCTAGGCTTACTCGCGGGGTTGCCGGTAAAAGACCCGCACGACGCCGCGACGCTGGTGACGCACGCGCGCGAAAATGCGCACGTGCTTTTGAACAAAGCCGGCAACAACACGCTGCGTTTCGGCCCGCCGCTCATCGTCACCGAAGCGCAGCTCGACGAAGCCCTCGTCGCTTTGCGCGCGGCCGCGCGCTCGCTGGCTGTTGTCGTCGCAAGCTGAGAAAGCGGAGCAGCTCCGCGCCCTTCATCACGCCGAACAGCCGCTGGTTCTCGTAAACGTGTGGGATGTCGCAGGTGCGAAGATCCTCGAAGAGCTCGGTTTTCCGGCGGTGGCTACGGCGAGCGCCGCAATCGCGGCTTCGCTCGGCTACGACGATAATGAGGAGATAGGGCGCGGCCTGATGCTCGAAACCGTCGCGCGAATTGCAGAGGCGGTCGACGTCCCCGTTACGGCGGATCTCGAGGCGGGTTACGGCCCGACAGTTGAAGATGCTGTCGCAACCGCGCGTGGCGCAATCGAGGCGGGTGCCGTCGGATTGAACTTTGAGGATTCGGCGCATAAGGACACCGCGAATCTGTATGACGCCGACCTGCAAGCCGAACGTATTCGGGCGATTCGCGACGCAGGAAAACAAGCCGGCGTGCCGCTCGTCATCAATGCGCGCACCGACGTCTATTTCCGGACCGAACTGCCGGACGAGGAGAAATACCGCGAAAGTCTTCGGCGCGCAAAAATCTACGCGAAAGCCGGCGCCGACTGCATCTACATTCTCGGCGTGACGGATGAAGAAGCTATTGCGAACCTCGTGCGCAACATACCGGCGCCGTTAAACATTCTCGCGCTGCCCGATGCGCCGCCGATCGCGCGGCTGGCGGAGCTCGGCGTCAAACGCATCAGCTATGGCCCGCGCCCGATGCGCCATGCCATGACCGCATTTCGCGAGGCGGCCCAGAACGTGCGCGACCAGGGGACGTTTCCTTAAGTCAGCGCCGCGTCGATGGCCAGCGGCTTCATGGTTCGCATGCGAATAATGAAATAGGCCGCACCAATCCAAAGAAGCAGCAGCGTGATCCACGAGATAAGGGTCGTGTTTATCGAAAGCGGGCCGATCACGGCCATGCCGGACTGCACGATTTCGTGCGTTTGATCGATTGCCGAGTGCATGAGGCAGGCAAGCAGGATGCTCCCGTTCGTGTGCACGTAGAGCCACGCCATTGCAACTGAGATCGCAGTAACGCCAACGAGAAACAGCGGAAATGATTGCCCGTAGTTGCCGTTGCCTGGAAAGAGATAGAACGTCGGGAAGTGCCACAACGCCCACATCACGCCCAGCAGCACGCTGCCGCCCGCGTAACCCATTCTTGGGCCCAAACGCGGAAGGGCATAACCGCGCCAGCCGATCTCCTCGCCGGCCTGCACGGGCAGCGAGACGATCGTCACCGCTACAAGTGCGTACCACGCAATGTGGCTGAATTGCGGCCAGTGGCCGGTTGCGAGCCGCTGCACAAGCGCTGCGACAAGCCTAATCGCCAGCATGTAGCCGGCCGCGAAAACATACCATCGCGCGCCGACGCGCCATTGAAAGACGCGGTCGAAAAGCGCTTGCAAGCCTGTGGTGCCGCCGGCCTTTGCGGTAAGCAAAATCGCAACGAACGACGGCATGAATACGCCTAACAAAAAGATGCTGCCGCCAAACTGCGGTACGGCCAGGGCCACGGCGAAGCAGAGCCAGCTCGCGGCAAAGGTGTAGAAGAAGAATTTGAAGAGCGAGTCGCTAGTCACCTGAGAGACGCCACGAGCCGACGTTCCAGAAAACGCTGTCGGTAGAGCCGGTCTCGCCCTGAAGCCGCGAGGTGAACGCATCGATTTCCCGGCGCTGATAGATCAGAATTATCGGCAGCTCCTGGTACAGTAACCGCTGGAGCTGCGCGTAGATCGCTTTTCGTTTCGTGAGGTCGAATGTGCTCCGGCCCGCCAGGAGCAGCGCGTCGATGCGCGGATCGCAGATACGTGATTTGTTGTAGCCTTTCGGAGGCACGTTCGCGCAGGCGAATTGGTCGGTCGTATCCGGGTCGTCCCCGTTGACGAACGGATAGAGCGCGAGCTGAAATTTGCCGCCGTAAACGGGCCCGCCCTGGCTGACCGGAGCCACGAACTGCGTGATATTGTATTGTTTGAGCTCGACGCGCGCTCCAACCGCGCGCTCGTATTGCGTCACCGAGTTTCCGATAAGCGCATCGCCGGGCGTCGCCGCTTGAATGACCATGGTGACTTCGAGCGGCACGCCGTTCTTGGATCGTACGCCGTTCGCGCCAACGCGCCATCCGGCCCTGTCCAGCAATGCGCGCGCATGCGCCGGATCGTATGGGATGTCGGGGTATGCGCGCTTGTCATAAGCCCATATGAACAGCCCGCGACCCGCGTTGTCGCTGTTGAGCGCGCCGCGCGACGCCTTGGCTACCAAACTCGGCACGTCAATCGCCTGGGCCAGCGCGTGCCGTACGTTCGGGTCATTCGTCTGCGGCGATCGCGTATTGAAGATGATCGCGCCGACGGCGCTGACCGGCGTGCTCAGCACGTGATAACCGCTCAACCCCATGAGCAGCGGGTACTGAGCGTAATCTTGCGCGTTGAAATAACCTTGCACCTCATGCGTCTGCAAGAGGTTGACCGCCGTCTGCGCGTCGGGCACGAATCGCACGGTCAGATGCTCGATGCGCGGCTTGCCGCGGAAATAGTACGGATTCGCGTGCATCTCGACGCGATCGCCGTGCAGCCATTGGTCAACGACGTACGGACCCGAACCGACCGGCTTGGTGTTGAAATCGATGCGGTTAAAGTCGGGATACTTCGCCAGCACATGCTGCGGCAGAATTGGAAAGCCTTGCGGAGCCATGACGAGCGTCAGGAGCGGTGAAAACGGCTCTTTTAGATGAAGGACGAGTGTCGTGTCGTTCGGCGCGGTTGCCGAGGCGATCTTGTCGTAGCCATACCGCGACTGCACGAGGTTTGCCGGATTGTTGATCGCGTTGATCGACCAGACGCAGTCGCGCGCCGTCAACGGTTGTCCGTCGGCGAAGCGTACGTTCTTGCGCAGGTGATACGTCACGGTCAGGCCGTCCGCGCTGATACCGCCGTTTGCGAGGCTTGGAACTTCCGTCGCAACGTCGGGCACGAGCTGTGCGTGGTCGTCGTATTTCACCAGGAATGAGAAGAGCAGTTCTCCCCACTCGGTTTGCGACTGGCCGTTTTCAAGTGAAGGATTCAGCGATCGCGGTTCGCGCTGCTGCGCGATGACGAGCGTCGATCGTCCGATGACACTGCGCTGCTGCCCGGACTGAGCACACGCCACAAGCAGAAGACAAACAGTTGTCATGGTGAGCCCGGTTGTCATCCTGAGGTATCGAAGGACCCCGAGCCGCAGCGAGGGGCTCATGCAGTCACTCCCAATTCAAACGGCAAATTCGGATCTGCACTAAGGCTGAGCGGATCGACTCGCACGGCGTCGCCTTGATGGGCTGCCGCCGACGCGATCATCGCCGCATTATCGGTGCAATATTTGGGCGGCGGGATAAAGATCGGCACGTTCGCTTGTGTTCCCCACTCTTTTAGCGCACGCTGCAGCGCGGAATTCGCTGCGACGCCCCCCGAGAGTACGACACTCGTGTAGGGTCCGCGATCGAATGCGGTCTTAACCCTTTGCATAAGCATATCCACGATCGCCGCCTGAAACGACGCCGCTACGTCCGCCTTCGAAGCTTTACCGCCGGCGTCCGATTCGATAAAGTACCGGACGGCGGTCTTTATTCCGGAAAATGACATGTCGAGCGAATCCGGCTCGCCGCGGTGCCTCGGAAATTTTATCGCCGCCGGGTTGCCTTCGCGCGCCAGTCTGTCGATCTCCGGTCCACCTGGAAACGGAAGGCCCAACAAGCGCGCGGTTTTGTCGAAGGCTTCCCCGGCCGCGTCGTCTTTGGTTCGCCCGATAACGTGCATGTGCGTAGGCCCTTCGACAGCCACGAGTTGCGAGTGTCCACCCGAGACGAGCAGCGTGAGAAACGGATACTGCGGGCGGTCGTCGCGATCGAGAAATGCCGCGAAGATATGTCCGTGCAAGTGATTGACGCCGTACAACGGCTTGTGCAGTGAAAACGCCAGTGCTTTGGCCGACGCCACGCCGACGACCAGGCTGCCGATTAGGCCGGGTCCGCGCGTGACGGCGATGCCGTCGAGGTCCTCGAGCCGCACGTTCGCGCGCGCAGCCGCATCCTCGATGGCAGCCGTTAGTAACGCGACATGCTGGCGGCTGGCGATCTCCGGCACGATTCCGCCGTACTTGGCGTGAAACTCATCTTGGTTGGTTGCCACGCTCGAGCGCACGCGCAACCCATCCTCCACTATAGCCGCCGAGGTATCGTCGCACGAGGTTTCGACTCCGAGGATGATCACCCGCAGCAGCGCCCGCGCGAGCGCCGCCCGCGTAGCGGCGCGAACGCGGCGCCGCGAGACGCTTCATAAACGGGCTGCCCGGCAAAATACGTCGCGAGAATCTGGGTCTCCATGATTGCATCGGGTTCGATCGTCATCCAATCGCGATCCATCACTACGAAGTCGGCGTGCTTGCCCGGCGTGATCGAGCCGCTGCCGTGCTCCTGGAAATTGGCGAACGCCGCCCAGGTCGTCATGGATTTGAGCGCTTCGTCGCGGCTCATCCGCTGCGACGGATACCAGCCGCCGGGCGGTTGATTTGCCTCGTTTTGCCGCGTAATTGCGGCGTGAAATGTGCGCAGCGAATTGACCGCCTCGACCGGCGCGTCCGTTCCGTTCGGAATGATGACGCCGGTGTCGAGCAGCGAGCGCCACGCATACGCTCCTAGCACGCGTTGCGGACCGAGTCGCGCCTGCGCCCAGCCCATGTCGCTGATCTGGTGCGTGGTTTGCATCGACGGAAGAACGCCGAGCTGCTTAAAGCGCGGAATGTCTTGCGGACTCAGCACTTGAGCGTGCTCGATGCGCATGCGGTGGCCGCGGCTCGGCACGTTGCGCAATGCCGCTTCATATGCGTCCAGGACGACGCGGTTCCCGCGATCGCCAATCGCATGGACACACGTTTGGAACCCGGCGCGCAGCGCCAGCGTGGCGACGTCCTCGACGTGCATCTGCGTCGTTCGCAGCAGGCCCGTGTTGGAAGGATCGTCGTCGTAAGGTGCGAGCAGCGCCGCTCCGCGCGAACCTAGCGCGCCGTCCATAAAGAGTTTTATCGCGCGAATGGAGATGCGGCCGTCATACGCCCCTTGGATGATCCCATGATCGAGATGAGCCGCGATCAGTTCGGGATTGTCGGCGAGCATGACGTGGTTGCGCAGCGAAAACTTCCCGGCGTTCGCCACGCGGTCGTAGGCTTGCGCTTTTTGGTACGTAACGCCCGGATCGCCGATCGCGATGACGCCCCAGCGATTTGCCTCTTGAATCGCGAGAACGGTCTGGCGTTCGATCTGCGCGTCACTTGCGGGCGGGATCGCCTGGCCGATCAATCCCATCGCGTTGTCGATGAAGACGCCGGTCGGCGCGCCCGATGCATCACGCAAGATTCTTCCGCCGCTCGGATCCGCCGTTGACGCGCTGATGCCGGCCAACTGCATCGCCTTCGCATTGGCGAGCAGGGCATGTCCGTCCACGCGATTCAGGACAACCGGACGATCCGGCAGCGCGGCGCTCAGCGCATCGTGAGTCGGAAATGCTTTACCGGGCCAAAGGTTCTGGTCCCATCCGTCGCCGATCACCCACGGGTCGGGAGAGCTGCGCGCGAAGGCGACGGTGCGCCGTACGATCTCTTCAAATGAAGCAACGTGAAAGAGGTCGACTTCGTGCAGCGCCGCACCGACGCCGACGAGATGCATGTGCGCATCGATGAGACCCGGCAACACCGTGGCGCTTCCGAGGTCGAGCATTTTCGTGTGCGCTCCGGCCAACGCGCGCGCACCGGCGAGCGAGCCGACGTACATGAACCGGCCGTTCGCAACCGCGAACGCCTTGGCGTTTGCGAAGTGCGGATCGACGGTGTGAATCGAGTGAGCCGTCACAATGAGATCCGCTTTTTGCGACGCCGCGAATACGGGCACTGCGGACGATCCGGCTAAAGCTGCGGTAGAAGCAAGAAACGTGCGGCGACGCATGTTGCCCGAGTTCGCGCAGGGTAGGTCGAATCCTCACAGAAGGGCTTCCCGATGCGGCGAGCGCTGGTAACTCTCGCGCTGCTCTTGCTGTTGCCGGTGGTTCCGGTGCCGGCCCAAACGAATGCGCCGCTCTACGCGCCGGCCATTGCCGGCCCAAATTCAACGCTCGTCGGAACGACGGGACCGAACGGCTCCATAAGCATCGACTTCCGCGAAACGGGCAATCGTAAAGAGCACCGCACGATTTCAGCCGACGGTAGCGGACGCTTCGTTTTGAGAGCACCGGCGAACGCCGTTGGAATTGATTTCAGCGTTTCGGGCGCAATCGCGCATACCGTAATCTCTGCCGATCGCAAGCTCATAGTAGGCGGGCTCGTGCCGCGGCGCGCCGCGTCCGGTGCGCTCGCAATTGTTGCCGCGCAAGCGGCATACGACGTTCACCAGCCGGTGCTGCTGCAGGTGGAGCATTTCGATCCGCTCGCCGGGCGCGTCATCGTCGACGAGAATCCCATCCAACTCCTCGCCGGATCGGATCGCAGCGTCGTCGCGAAGCTCGGTGAATCGATTCCGCTCGGCCGTCACGGCGTGGGCATTTCGGGCAAAGGCGCGGCGATCGAGGTGCAAGCCGATATCGTGAAAACGTCGCTGAGCGTCACCGGGCCGAACGACTATCGAATTCCGCGCACGGTAACGCTCGGCGTGGACGGGCTCTTTGGCGATCGCGCGAGCGTGACGTTCGACGTGACCGGCGGCGCCGTGCTGGCAAACGACAAGGATGAGATCACCGTTCCGGTGACGCCGCCCGGCCAAGCAACGACGACGGTAACTGCGAACAAGCCCGGCGAGGTGAACCTGCGCTGGAAACTCAACGTCGACCTTGGCCTGAAATATAACTACAGCGATTATTACGAAACGCCGCGCCCGTATACCGCGACGCCAACGCCGGTACCGACGCCGCTCATCCCGTGCACGATTCGACTGACGGACGGATGGTTCGAAGCGGTGCAAGGTCCGTACCAAGACGATCCGGTCTTTACGCAAAAACCGGAACGCCTGCTGCGCGAAGATGGCAACACGATCAGTTATTACGGACAGCTCGACATGATCAAGAGCCGTCCATCGGCGCTGATGGGCGTGCTCGAATATTCGAAGGATGGAACCCTTGTAAAAGTTGACAGCCGCAACAACATCGTGATGAAGGGCGAGACGAACTGTTCCGAATATGCGGCCGTAAAAATTCGCTTCACGCTGCACGAGCAGGGCGAAGGTCCGCACGTGATCTACACCAGCCCGATCGCGGGATACGTATTCTTTAAAGGGCACGCGGAATCGAAATTCACGCCGTGGCAGGCGAGCGTGCCGACGTTCGATGGGGTGCCGGAGACGCCGTTCACGTTTAACGTCGGCGCCAATCACTATGCCATCGACGCGGAGCTCGTGGACGAGCACGATCACGGGCTCGGGCTGAAGATGTGGCTCAACGGCTATACGGAGGTCACGACCGGTCCGCTCCTGCGCTTATTGCCGCTGCTGTTATCGCATTCGAAGAGCGACGCGCAGACCCAGGAACGCCAAGACGGGCTCGTCGCTGAGGCAAAGCGCCTGCAGGGTGAACTTTTCGAGCATATTCCCGACATCTATCCGCTCAAGCCCCACGGTTTGCCCATGCCGCAAGTCGCCGAGCCAATAGACCTCACCGGCAAAAACATCTTCGACACGAGTTGGGACGACGCGATCTCCTTTGACATCACGATCCGCAACCGGCACCAGCAAAATTTGCAGGCCGCGTTAGACGACCGTTTTGCAACGACCACCGTCTTGCAGGGCGCGAGCCGGACCGTCGCGCTGCTGGTGAACAGCGACTTCGATGCGCTGGTCGGACCAGGTGCGTTGGGCTACACGATGAGCACGAAGCTCGTGGCGGTAAAGTGGACGCAGCCGTGGACGACGCCGGGCCACGAAGTCGCCCATACGCTGCCCACGTTCTTGTGGAGCTCGGTCCAAATGCAAGCGCAGTGCGACAAGAACTACCACAATACGAGCGACGGCGTCGCATACGGGCTGCAGACGATGAAATTGAGCAATCCGATTACGGGCCAGCAGCACTTCGGGTGGCCGTTCGACATCATGCAAGGCGCCGGCGACGAGGCCTGGATCTCACAGTGCACTTACGATAATCTGATCGGCGCTTTGCGCGGCCCCGTCGATCCGCTGATGCTGGTCGTGCGCTTCTACTTGGCGCGCCCGGTGCACGGCGGCGTGGTCGGTAGATTGCGGCCGGCGTACATCACACCGGCCACGCTCTCGCAGACGGTGCGTGCCGGTAAATTCACGATTACGGCTTACAACGCTGGGGGCGGCGTCGTGCAGAAGGGCACGTTCGATCCGCAATGGAGCGACGAAAATAACTTTGACCGCAACATTATTTCGGTGCAATATCGCTTCAAGTACGACCCGGCGATAGCGCGCATCGATCTGCGCGCGCCCAACAATACGCTGCTCGACTCAATGACGGTAAGCAAGATTGCGCCCACCGTGGCGGTCGACCGCGCGACGCGCGCCGGCCGAAAAATTCACGTCGCGTGGCGCGGCACGGGTGAGGCCCGCCGCGAGTTACTCTACTCGGTGTTTCTCTCGAGCGACAAGAAAGTGTTTTACGAGTGGTCGTTCGAGCGGCCGGAGACGCATATCGATCTCACGCTGCGGCGGCACTCGACGTTCCGGCCTCGATTCGTGAAGGTCGTGGTAACCGACGGCTCACGCAGCGCCGAAACCATAGCTGCTTTGAGGTAAGGTCGTAGAAATACTAGCATCATGAAATTGTTCGCCTTTCTCTTGCTTGCAGTGCTGTGTGGGCTTCCGATCGCCGGCTTTGCCGACGATGCCGACGTGCAAGCGGCGTTGAATCGCGCGATCGTTCAGCAGCAGTTGCAGGCGGATTTGCAGTCGAGGCTTGCAACCCAGCAGGCCGCGTTGCAGACCCAGCAGTTGCTCAGCACGTTGCAACTGCGTTCGTCGCTCGTTCAGAACGACGCGGCCATCCGGCAGATCCTCTTGCAGCAACAGCTGAATCTCTTGCAGCTGCAACTGCGCGCGGCTGCCGCGCGCAAGGCTCGAGTGCGGCCTTAGTTTCCGAAGCGGGGACCCCAACCCATGAAGATGGCGGGGCGGCTGCCCGGCGGCGGAAGTGTGGGTGCGGGAACTGGGACCCGGCTTGGGACGATGGCTCCGGCGGCGATTTTCATGGCGTTTCTCCCTGGAATCAAGTGAAGAACTAATTCCTTAAGAGCATAAGCCAAGCGCCTGACTTTGTCAACTAAGAAATTAGTTAGAATCCGGGTCAGGAGTCGCCTGGTCCTCGGCGTCGATGGCCGCCTCGGCGACGTATTTCCAGAGCGCCGCCTGAGCGCTGACGACCAGAAAGCCCCAGTCCTCGACGTAGCCGCTTCGAGCCTGGAAGACGGCGTCGTCGATGTAGCGGGCTTCGCTGAGCGCAAGCACGTCCTGCAGCTCGTCGTAGATATCCGCGAGGTCTTCGGACATCTCGCGGATGACCGGCGGCTCGGCTCCCGACAGTTCCAGGACTTGGTCCGGCATGCTGTACCGGATCGGGAATGCTTCTTTGAGTCTGTTCCGGTCGGCGTGCGCGGCTTCGGTCACCATGGCAGGGTCGCTGCCGTCGGTCGTGACCTCGGGAAGGTCGATTGCGGCCAACTGCAGTTCCAAGAGGTCGCCGTGCAGTTTCGCGCACGTTTCGACGAGGTCTGCTGAAGCGGTATCGATCGTCTCGATGCACTGGCGAGCGGCCGACACAAAGTCTTGCCAGCGCTGATCGTCTTGGTCGATCATTCGGCCACGAGCTCGGCGTCGCGATGTTCGGGGACTACGAAGTATCCTAATGCCGTCATAATAATGACCGCCGCAAATACGCCGACCATCACAAGCGACATAGCCTTCGAGTAATCAGGATGTCCGGACGGCAACGGAGAGTTCTGCGCCAAGGCCGATATTATTTGGCCCGCGCCCGCGGCGATAAGGTTGCCGAGCTGATAGGTCAATCCCGGGAACGTTCCCCGTGCGGTCGGTGGTGAGATCTCATTCAGGTGGGCGGGAATGATGCCCCACGCGCCTTGCACCATCACTTGCATCAGGAAACCGCCTAGGGCGATCAGCGCTATGGTCTGACTAAAGGCCCACAACGGAATTGCCAGAGCGCCCAGAACAGCGCAAACCATAATCGTGTTGCGGCGGCCGAACCGTTGGGATAGCCAGCCGAAAAAAATGCCGCCGGTGATCGCACCGATTGCGGCGACCGAAGTGAGCGTACCGGCGAGGCCTGGACCAAAGCCGTGTTGCGCGGTCAAGAACGTAGTATACGTGTCTTGCGTGCCATGCGACATGAAGTTGAAGGCGGCCATAAATGGAATCGCATACAGAAACAGCGGCCACGACCGGCGTAGCGCCGCGAATAAGGGATCGCGCACAGCGGCGACACCCGCGGCGCGGCTCGCCAGCCAAGCCGGTGATTCCGGCACGTGCGAGCGGATGAAGAGAATGAGCAAAGCCGGCAATGCGCCGATGACGAACATGCCGCGCCACCCAATGTGAACGTAGAGCACCGCAAGCACGATGCCCGCCAGCAAATAGCCTACCGCATATCCCTCTTGCAAAATGCCGGAGAAAAGGCCGCGGCTCTTGGCAGGCAGCGTTTCCATTGCAAGCGCCGCCCCGATTCCCCATTCGCCTCCCATTGCGACGCCGAAGAAGGCGCGGAGAATCAGGAAGACGGTCAGGTTCGGTGAAAATGCGGTTGCCAATTCGAGCGTGGAATATAACCCGATGTCGATCATGAGCGGAATCCGGCGGCCGATGCGATCGGCAATCCAGCCGAAGATCAGCGCGCCGAGCGGGCGCATCGCCAGCGTGAGGGTTACCGCTAAGAAAATCGTTGGAGGCTTTACGTGAAAATCGTGCGCGATGTGCGGCACGGTCACGACGACGATGAAGAAATCGAACGCGTCTAGCGTCCAGCCCAAGAAACTTGCGACGAACGTCTTTTTCTGGACGACGGTGAGATCGCGAAGGGCTTGGACTGCGCTCAAGGCGAGGAACTGGGGTTCGGGCTCGGGCTGCCGGCGCCGGGTGTGGAGCTCGCCGAGATATCCGTGCCATACAGCACGAGTACGTACGTACCACCCTTGCTAACCGTGATCTTCGGCGGGACGAATCCGAACGTCAGCGTCTCTTTTTCCAGCGAAGACTTATCGAGCGACAAGACCGGTGCGTAACTCTTGGTTTTTCCTTGCGTGCGCTGCAGGAAGAG
Source organism: Candidatus Rubrimentiphilum sp. (assembly GCA_035710515.1). NCBI lineage: Bacteria > Bacillati > Vulcanimicrobiota > Vulcanimicrobiia > Vulcanimicrobiales > Vulcanimicrobiaceae > Candidatus Rubrimentiphilum > Candidatus Rubrimentiphilum sp. Next base: position 774,482 of record DASTDE010000001.1, read on the forward strand.
CTGTAAGGCAAAGCCGCGGCCGCCGATCTGTTCTTTCGGCACGGTGAATTGCGCGATGGCGAGCCCGTTCAGCGGGAAGTCCGTCGTCGTCGTGATCGTCACCATCATCAGGGCGACAACGTTGAGCGCGTTTTTCGGCACATGCACCATCGCAGGTGCGGCTTTCGGAAGTGCCACCGCGTTCAGCATGATCGTATCGGCGGGTGCGGCGCTCGCAGCGGGTGACGCGCTTGCGGCTGGCGATGCACTGCTATTCGGAGTTGGGCTCGGCGTCGGGCTCGGCGACGGGCTCGCGGTCGGCGGCGGCCGTTTCTTGCCGTTCGTCGGAGCGGGCGTCGGCGTTGGCGGCGGAACGTTAAAGCGCAGCAGGCATGAAAAACCCGGCGACGTTTCCGGACACGCGAAGCCGTTGGCGGCATCGGCAAGCGGATAAACTCCCGGGCCGGTCGCGATCTGCGCGGCCGACGACGAGCTCTTCGCGCCGGGCGTCGCGGACGTCGAGGTTGTGTTTACCGAACCGCCTGGCGGCGGAATCGGATTCTGCGTGCCGGAGCTGAAGTTGCCCGAGCATGCGCTGAACGCGGCAACGATCGCTAGGATTAATATGCCCCTCGATACCTCGGGGTCCTTCGATACCTCAGGATGACAGCGAGACACGCTAACCCTTCGATTCCACTTTGGCGCGAAGTTCTGAAATAAATGCCTCCACCGGAACCGTTCGTTTTTCTTCCACGAGACGTTCGTTCACGTTTACGGTCCCGTCTGCAGCTTCTTGTTTGCCCGTTACCAGAATGTATGGCACTTTTTGCGTCTTCCAATGGCGAATCTTGTAGCCCAGCTTTTCGTTGGACTCGTCGACGTCCACGCGAAATCCTCGTTCGCGCAACTGCGTCGCCACCGCGCGCGCATATTCGAGCTGGTGTTCGGAGATCGGTGTGACGACCGCCTGCACCGGCGCCAGCCACGCCGGAAAGTTGCCGCCGTAGTGCTCGATCAGCAAGCCGAAGAAACGCTCCATCGATCCCGCCAGCGCGCGGTGGATCATCACCGGCGTATGATCTTGCCCGTCGGCGCCGCGATACTTTAAGTCGAAACGGTGCGGCAGCACGAAGTCCACTTGCACCGTGCCGAGTTGCCATTTCCGGCCGAGCGCGTCGCGCACGTTGATATCCAACTTCGGTCCGTAGAACGCGCCGCCGCCTTCATCGAGCTCGAAGGCGAGGTTACGGCTTTCGAGCGCCTTGCGAATGGCACTTTCGGCGATCGGATCCGTCTCCGCGCGCAGTTGCGGCTCGCGCGTCGACAAGAAATACTCGAACTGCTCGAACCCGAAGGCTTTCATGAGGCGTAGCGCTTCATCAAGGGTACGTTCGAATTCGTCTTGCAGCTGCTCCGGAAGACAGAAGAGGTGAGCGTCGTCCACCGTGAAGCCGCGCACGCGCGTGAGCCCGTGAAGCACGCCGCTGCGCTCAAAGCGATACGTCGTACCGAATTCCGAGAAACGCAGCGGCAGATCGCGGTAGCTGCGCTGCCGGCTCTTATAGATGAGGATGTGCCCGGGACAGTTCATCGGCTTAAGCCGGAACCGTTGTTCCTCGACTTCGATCGGTCCGAACATATTTTGCGCGAAGTTTTCGAGATGCCCTGAGATCTCGTAGAGCCTTTCGCTAACGATGTGCGGCGTTATGACCGGCTGATATCCCCGCTCGCGCAAACCCGTGCGAATAAAGTCCTCAACGATCCCGCGAACGATTGCGCCCTTAGGATGCCAGAAGATCAAGCCGCCGCCGGCTTCTTCCTCGATGGAGAAGAGATCGAGCTCTTGTCCCAGGCGCCGGTGGTCGCGCTTCTGTGCCTCTTCGAGCTGATGCAGGTAGGTGTCGAGTTCGCCTTGCGTTTTCCAAGCGGTCCCGTAGATGCGCTGCAGCATCGGGTTGTGCTCGTCGCCGCGCCAATACGCGCCGGCGACGCTCATGAGCTTGACTGCGCCGATCTCGCCCGTGCGATGGAGATGTCCGCCGCGGCACAAGTCGGTGAACTCACCGATGGTGTAGAGCGTGATCGGTTCGCCCTCGGGAATTTCGCGAGCGATCTCGCTCTTGTACGGATTCGTTTTGAAGCGTTCGAGCGCTTCGGCGCGACTCACCTCGCGGCCGGTCATCTCGTAATTTGCAGCGACGATCTCGCGCATCCGCGCTTCGAGGCGTTCTAAATCTTCGGGCGTGAACGGCTCGAGGCGGTCGAAATCGTAGTAAAAGCCGTTTTCGATCGCCGGTCCGATCGTCGGCTTGGCGTCGGGAAACAGATCCTGAACGGCATAGGCCAAGACGTGCGCGGCGGTATGGCGCAGTTCGGGAAGGCCGGCGTGCTGTTGGTCTGCCATGAGCTGGCATGGCCTTTTAGAGGAAGGGTTCGCTTGGCCCTGGACGGGTAGATAGCGTCTATGGAAACGCGCCTTACTGCCGCAGCTGCCGGCACGATTACAATTGGCGGCGATTTAACGGTCAACCGCATGGGCTTTGGCGGCATGCGTCTCTGCGGTCCGGGTATCTGGGGCTGGCCGCAGGACCGGGAAAACGCGCTAAAAGTGCTGCGCCGCGCCATCGAGCTGGGCATCAATTTCATCGACACGGCCGATTCGTACGGGCCCGAGGTCAATGAAGAACAGATTGCGCAGGCGCTCTACCCCTATCCGGACGATCTCGTTATCGCGACCAAGGGCGGTCTGACCCGCGGCGGACCCGGCAAGTGGGAACGCGACTGCCGGCCCGAGCGCCTGAAGGCGTGTTGCGATGCGAGCCTGCGGCGGCTGAAGCTCGATACGATTGCGATCTATCAGCTGCACGCGATCGACACAAAAGTGCCCCTTGAAGACCAAGTCGGCGCGTTGCGCGAACTGCGCGATGCCGGAAAGATCCGGCACGTCGGAATTTCGAATGCTACGCTGGAGCAGCTGCAGGCCGCCGAGAAGATCGTCCCGATCGTTTCGGTGCAGAATCCATACAACTACGCGGAGCGGCGCGATAACGACGGCGTTATCGACTACTGCGAGCGTGAGGGCCTGGCGTTCCTACCGTACTTTCCGCTCAACGCCGGCGACGTGTCGGACAACAACGAGCTGCAAGAGATCGCTGAACGCCACGACGCTACCGTTTTCCAAATCGCGCTGGCGTGGCTATTGCACCGCTCGAAGATCATGCTGCCGATTCCGGGAACGCAGTCGCTGCAGCATCTCGAGGAAAATGTCGCCGCCGCGGGCATCAGGCTCGACGACGAAGACTTGCATACTCGTGAGTGAACTCGGCGCCGAACAGCACGATCTGCGCCGAGTAGTTCACCCACATCAAGAAGATAACCAGCGCGCCGGCGGCGCCGAAGATCGACGCGGTTCCAGCGCGCCCGAGGTACCACGCCAGTAAGAACTGTCCGAGAACGAAGAGCAGCGACGTCAGCGCGGCGCCCGCCCAAACGTCCCGCCATTCGATTGTTGCTGCCGGCAGAAAGCGGAAGAGCACCGCGAACGCCGCGGTGATAACGGCAAAAGAGACGAAGAAGACGATGACTTTCGAGCCCGGCGCGGCAGACAGCGCGGCGCTCGCAACCACGGAGATCATCAGCAAGAGCGCGACGCCGAGCATCACGAAGAACGACACCGCCTCCTGGCAGATAACGCCGATAAACCCCTTGCTCTGAGGTGTTACGTCCCAAATGGTGTCGAGCGCATCGCGCAGCGAACCAAACAAACCGACCGCCGCGAATACGAAGACCGTCCAGCCGACGGCTTGCGCGATGATGCCTTCGCGGCGCTGACTCAGCGTCGCATCGACCATACCGCGAATCGCCGTCCCCGAGCTGCCGCTCGCGTGCTGGGCGATATAAGCGTACACCTCCTTGCGCGCGGTCGCGTCGTTGCCGACGGCCAAAGCGGCAATCTCAATCAGCACGATGACCAGCGGCGCGACGGCAAATACCGCGAAGTACGACATCGCGGCGGCCAGCCACGGCGATTTATGACGAGCAAAGCCGGCGTACGTTGCCTTAAGAAGTGCAATCATTACGCTCTCTTTACCCGGGGCACGCTCGGCGCACAATCTTGGCGCGCGCACGCTTGGTTCGCCCCAGCAAATCTTCAGAACTAATCGACGGCGGTGTTCGTTTCGAACCCAGGAGGAACGCCCATGAAAAATCTGCACGTTGCAGCTCTGGCAACACTCTTTGGAATTAGCGCGGCGTCCGGCGTCTTTGCTTCGACGACTTCAATTGCCGTCGCGGATCAGGACGATCGAGGCAACGGCCGCAACAATCACAACCGGAACAATGGCAACTGGCAAAACCAAAATGGCCAGTGCAATACGAACGGTGGAGTTCGCGGCAACGATAACGACAACGATGCCGACGACAACAACGGTCAAATTCATCAATTGCCGCAACAAGCGCAGCAGCCTCACGGCCGCGGGCACAGGCGCGGCTGGCAGAACCCGAATAACCCGCACTACTGCGGCTACAACGGAAACTGCGGCTACAACAACGGCCAGTATGGACAGAACGGTCAATACAACGGCCGGTGCAATGGCAACGGCCAAGGCAACTCGGTGATTCGCGGAACGATTACGTCGGTGAGCGGCAACCAGGTGACGCTGATGGAAGGCTTCGGCCAGGCCGTCACGATCAACGACCAGCCGGCGCTAGATAATCAGAGCACGGGACGCGTGGTCATCGGCCGGTTCGTCACGGCGTACGGCTACTACCAGAACGGAATCTTCTACGCGACGTCGATGCAATAGGCTCTTACGCGTGTAGCTCGCAAGAGCTCGCATGTGTGCAGGACAAAACGCCCTTCCTCGGAGGGGCGTTTTTGTTGTGCTTATATTGACAAATATCGATACAGGTTCTAGTATCGAACCATGTCTCTACGGCGTTGCTGCCCGCCAAAACGCGTCGCGCGCGCAAACTACGGCGACGAAGCTGCGCTCTTCGCCGCGCTCTCGGACGAGCATCGCCTAGCGATAATCGCCTCGCTCGCGCAAACCGAGGGCGAGATTTGCGTCTGCGATTTCACCGATTGTCTGCCGCTCAATCAGCCGACGGTCTCCCACCACCTGCGCATCCTACGCGAAAGCGGACTCGTGACGGGCGTGCGGCGCGGAACTTGGGTGTACTACCGGTTGGCGGCAGATGCAAAACGGCGTTTGCAGCACGTTCTGCGCGCCATCTTCGAGGGAAAGGTCTCCTATGAACGAGCTTCATGAAAAGCAGTGCTGTTGTGACTGCGAGTGTTGCGATTGTTGCGACTGCTGCGCTAGCGCGTGCTGCAAGCCGTAACCTCGGCTAACCCGCTGGCCAAACGCGCCGTCGCGGAAGCGCTGGGCACTGCGCTCTTGCTCGCCGCGGTTGTCGGCTCGGGAATAATGGCCGAGCGGCTCTCCGGTGGAAACGTTGCCATCGCCCTGCTTGCGAACACACTGGCAACGGGTGGCGTCTTGCTCGCGATCATTCTGACATTTGGCGCGATCTCCGGGGCGCATTTCAATCCGGCTGTAACTCTGGCGGACGCCTTGCATGGCGGCTTCCGGTGGCGCGAGGTTCCGGTGTACATAACGGCGCAGATCGCCGGCGCGATCGCCGGAGTTGCGATCGCGAACGTGATGTTTGCGCAGCCGGTGTTCTTCGCGTCGCACCACGCGCGCCACGGGTTTCCCGTGCTTCTGAGCGAGTTTGTCGCAACGTTTGGTTTGCTGGCGGTTATCTGGGGCTGCGTGCGGGCCGGGAACAATGCCACGCCCTACGCGGTTTCCGCCTACATCGTGGGCGCCTATTGGTTCACTGCCTCAACATCGTTCGCGAATCCGGCCGTCACGATCGCGCGCTCGCTATCGGATACGTTTGCCGGCATCGCTCCCGGCGATATCGGCGGCTTCGTCATCGCTGAACTGGTGGGTGCGCTCGCCGCCACCGCGCTCTTTGCGTGGCTGGCTCGCTGATGCCCCTCGTGCTCTTCGTTTGCCGCCACAATACGGGCCGCAGCCAGATGGCCGAAGCGTATCTGCGCCGGTTCGCAGGCGAATCGGTTGAAGTGGCCTCGGCCGGAACGGTGGCCGCCGACAAACCCGAACCGATCGTGGTTCAAGCGATGAGCGAGGACGGAATCGACATTTCGAGCGCCCGTCCAAAACTACTGGATCCGCAAACAGTCGAACGCGCGGACGTCATCATCACGATGGGCTGCGACGTCCAAGGCGTGCCCCGCATCGACGAAGACTGGGGCTTGCCCGATCCAAAAGGCCAGCCGCTCGAGCGTGTCCGCGAGATTCGCGACCTGACGAAAGCGAAAGCAAGCGAGTTAGCGAAGCGGCTCTAAGTGCCGCTACTCCCTCTGGCGCGCCGCAAGGTGCACGCGCCGGTCGCCGTGAGCGACCGCCGAGTTCGCATTGCCAAGTTCGGAATGTACCTGGCCGGCTTCATGGCGGTCGTGAACATCAGCGTGATCTATCTGGCGCTGCCGTCGATCGAGCGCGCGCTGCATGCCGACATCGCCGATCAGCAGTGGATCCTGAGTATCTATCCTTTAATGGAAGGCGGCTTTACGCTGGCGGCCGGAACGCTCGGCGATCTCTACGGACGAAAACGCATAATGGCGGCGATGACGTGGCTGTTCTTGCTCGCCACTATCGCTTGCGCGCTGGCACCTAACACGCCGCTGCTCATCGTGGCGCGCGGTTTTCAGGGTTTAGGCGGCGCAGCGCTGCTGTCGCTTCCCGTTGCGATCCTCGTGCAGATGCTTCCCGATCCGGCCGACTGCGAGGACGCGATCAAGAATTTCGCCATGGTAGCCGGCTTGGGCGCCGTGGCCGGACCCGCCATCGGCGGCGTGCTCGTGCACTGGTTCGGCTGGCCGTCCATTTTTTATCTGTCGGTCATCATGACGGTCGTTGTGCTGGCTACGCTGCCGGCGACCGAAGAGAGCAAGCGCGATCCGGCGTTGCGCATCGACGGCATCGGCCAGGCGTTGAGCATCCTCTCGCTCCTGGCGATCTGCTTCGCACTGATCGAGGGCAACGAGCGCGGCTGGCTCTCTCCCGTGATCGTGGGCGCGTTCATTCTTTCCGTCGTGACCCTGGCGGTGTTCTTGTACGTCGAAGGGCGCGTCGCACAACCGATGATTCACCTGCGCTACTTTGCGGTGCGTGCTTTTAACGTTGCGCTGCTAGTGATCGGCGGCATCAATTTTGCGTGGTACGGCGTCATGCTGCTGTGCACGCTGTTCCTGCAAGACGTGCTGCACCAATCCGCGATGCTGGCCGGGTTCTATCTGATGCCGAGCAACATTGCGTTCTTTTTGGCAAACCAATATAGCAGTGCGGTGCAGAAGCGGCTCGGCGCGCGTGGCATCATCACGGTGAGTTTTATCATCAGCTTGGCCGGCATGGGTTGGCTCGCTCTGCTCGGAGCCGCCTCGGCAGCGTGGGAAGTTTCGGCCGGCCTGTTCATCGCGGGCATCGGATGGGGATTTGCGTTCACGCCTGCGGCATCGATGGGAATGGCGGCGGTGACCTCGGCCGATGAGGGATTCGCATCGGGCGCGGAAGCACTCAGCCGTTCGCTCTTCGGCGTTTTCGGAATCGCCGTCTTAGGGTCGGTCCTGTCCGCCGGAATCAGCGGCGGCAGTTTTGTCTACGGACTGCACGCTTCGCTCATTGTCTGCATGGGGCTAACGCTGGTGGTCGGCGTCTTGGTCTACGGTATGCTGCGCAACCGGACGGCTTAGAGGCTCCCTTCGTCGACGTCAATTTCGTTTTTAAAATCCGCGTTTCCGACGTGTTTGTCCGCGAAGAATTTGCCGCTAACCGTTAGCGTTTGGCCATTGGAGAGTTTTGGGTGCCCGTAACTGTACACATGAACGCACGACCCGTCGCACAAGTCGAACGTCGTATAGTCGTTGCCGCGCCGCGACGTGCGCTCGCTTAACTGCTGTATCGTTCCATTGACGGTCACGTGCTGACCGTCAAATGAAGCCGGCGCTGCGAGAATAGTGGCAATAGGCGTGGGTGAAGCTGAGGGCGCCGGTGACGCAGCCAGCAAAACAAAGCAAAAGCCCAGGCCGATGAAGCGCGATGTCGGAAACATAGCTATCGCCTTTCGCGTTGCCGGGGTGGTGAACCCCTGGAAGTTGGGTAAGTATGACCGCTATGCGCATGCTTGTTAGCCCAGAGCCGCGAGGTCATTTTGTGCAGTTCTGCGGGGCGGACGAACGCTTTTTAGTTCGCAATGTCGGAAGATTCTTGTTCGAAGGCTTGGAGGCCGGCGACAGCTTAGCCATCGTGGCGACGCAATCTCGGCGCGATAAGTTCGTGGACGAGATAATGCGCTTGGGCGGCGACGCCGGCTCCGCAAGCGCGGAGGGCCGTCTGCGTTTACTCGATCGCGATAGAACGCTCGAGCAGATCTGCGTGGCGGGCCAGCCGAACCGCGAGCGGTTTGACGAAATTATCGGGGGCATGCTCCGCAAATTGCCTGGTGAGCGCATCCGGGCATATGGCGAGATGGTCGGTAAGTTGTGGGAAGAGGGCCGCCGCGCCGAAGCGATCTGCCTTGAAGATCTGTGGAATGACCTGCAAAAGACGACGCCGTTTACCCTATTTTGTAGCTATTCGATCGACGTTTTCAGCGACGACTTTCAACTCGCGAGCGTGGACCCCGTCCTATGCGCGCACACGCAGCTTTTCCCCGGCGGCTTGGATCGGGCGTTGGAACGTGCTGTCAATACAGCCATGGACGACGTCTTGGGCGACCGCGTCCATAACCTGCGCTCGCTGATCAAGGCGAACTATCGTCCGTCGTGGGGCGTGGTCCCGCGGCCGGAAAGCATGATTCTGTGGCTGCGCAATAACCTGCCGGACTTGGCCGATGCGATTGTCGATCGCGCGCGCGAGCACTACGATCTGCTCAGCCGCGAAGCCAGTTGGGAGCCGGCGTGACCTCGGCTTCGTACACGGTCGTTCTTGTCACGGGAGATCCGCTGTATGGAGCGCGCTTGCGGCGCGCATTCATCAAAGGTGGCCGCGGCGTATGCCTATTCTTAGCGGGTTCGGGCGCCAATACCAACGACTTGCCACCCGTTCAGGCGCAGACGTATCCGCGTCCGCACGTCTTCTTGCTCGATCTTGATCTGCCGTGGGATGAAGCGATAGCGTCGCTGAGCTGGCTGCGCAAGCGTCCGGAATTCGCCGACGTGCCGGTGGTCGCGCTGGCAAGACAGGGTGAAACCGAGATCGTAAAAGGCGTGTATCGCGGCGGGGCAAACGCATGCGTGCTGAAACCCATGACCGAAAAGGAAATGCGGGAGATTGCAAGCGGCATCGGCGACTATGCCTATTTACTGCAGATCAAACCTTCGGAATCACTCGTCTGGGCTTAGGCTCTAGCGTTCTACACAGAGAGGCACTCATGGCCGACAAACCCAAAGATAATTCAGGCGTCTTCGGAAACGACGAACTTGACGAAGAGGTAACGAGCGCCGACGATACCGGGATCGTCAAACAACAACAGGAAATCGCCGAAGAAGAGATCCTTTCACACCTGAAAGACGATTAGCTGCCCCAGCGCGTGCGGTAGCGATCGTTCGGCACGAGATAGATCTTCGCGTGGCGATAATCGAAATACAGATCGAAATTGCGCAGCACGTCCTGGCCGATTAAGCCATCGTAGTCTTCTTGATTGAACGAGTTGGCTGTTTGGGTTGCGAAAAAAAGCCAGCGCGGAAAGCTGATCGTCGATAGGCCAAGGCCGTTGACTTCGACCGGACGGATCTCGATCTCGCCGCCGACGCCGCCGCTCGATTCGACGAATGGAAACGAATCCTCGATGGCTTCGCCCATCCCCTGATCGGCGGTATCCGCCGGGTGTGCCGCTACAAACTCCGAGAAAAGCAAACTGCGATCGGCACCGGTGTCCAGAATAAATTTCTGAGCCGAAGTTGCGCCGATGCGAGCCGCGATTACCGGCACCTGGTCGTCCAACCGGATCGGCAGTACTAAGGCGCCGGCGGGCGGCGTGAATGCACTGGGATCGATGGCTTCGACGGTTCCGTTTAGATAGTCGACGTGTATGACTGTCGAGGCGATGAGGTCGTAACCCATTAAACCCGCGATGGGGGTGCCGTCGGACGCATACCAGTGGAACGGCGCCGCTTCGATCGCGACGTTTTGCATCGTGAGGTTTCCGATCGTGATCTGCGGCACGATCGCCCGCGAGGCTAAATACGCTCCGGCGGTGACTTCCGTTAACTTGCCGTAGAGCGGAATCTTCAAGGCTTCGGCAACCGAACGATCGAGCAGCAGCCCCGACGCGCCCGAGTCCAGCTGGAAGTCTACTTTGCGCCCGCCGATCTGCGTCTTCACGATGATGCGGTCGCTCAAAATAGATACCGGTAATGAAACGCGCGACCCGCCCAGCGTCACTGGGTTGCGTGCGTCCGGCGGAATGACAAGTTTGGAAGCGTCGATCGCCACGCCGTGCTGCAGAGTCTGAAGTTGTGAATCTTCGTCGTTACCCGGCTGCCCGTCGCTGACGTGGACGTGCCAAGCCTCGGTCACTCCGTCGGTGGTGCGAAAGTCATCATAGGTCGTCACAATGCGGCCTTGCTCGACCGCGCGCTCGGTGCGGATGATCAAGTACTTGGCCTTGTCGTAATAAATGAATTCCACGCGGCCGTCGGGCGGCGAGACTTTCACGACATAGGCCGGCGACGGGTCGGAGATCGCGCCGAGCAACTGCACGCCGCTGTTTTTTTGCAGGGCGTGGCTAAGGCCCAGTGCCTTGCGATTCGCGTCATCACGTCCGTGAACGCCCGTTACGAGATGCGTCAAGCCGTTGGCGTTCTGCGCCCACTCTTGTCCGTGATATTGGCCGTCAGCTTCATGGAACGGGCCCAGTGTTATGTCGTCACGATAATCGTCACCCGAGACCAGCGAGGTGGTTGTGCCGGTCAGGTCGCCTTCCTTATATGTCCATGCCGCGCTGCGCGTCTTCGGCATACCCGGCGGGAGCTTGCCCACGGCGGTGGCGTGCAGTTTCAAGAGCGCGCTCAACGTCATCGTCGTGGGCGTGATTCCAAAAGGCTCGATCGCGCCGGTCTGCGCCGGCAACGATGACGGAAGAAGCGCGAGCGCGCCCGTCAGGATAAGCGTGCGCAGCATGGCCGTGCTCACATGTGGAATGCGTTGAAGAACGACTTGTTCGGCTTCAGCAGAACGCGGTTGTGCGGATAGTCCACGTACATGTCGTAGTACTTGAGGAAATCCGCCCCAAGCGCTGCGTCCACCTGATGGCCCCCATAGTCTTCGTCGGCATCGGTACCGAGCATGTAGTAGCTGATGAAGTGCGCCTGCCCGAACTGTAAGTCAGGGATCGTACTCAGCCAAACCTCGGCCTCTCTCCCGTAGCCGCCCGAGTCAGCAAACGGAACGACTGCCGACGAGTGATTCCGGCCGTTCGTATCCTTTACCGATTCCGGATAGCGCGAAGTGAAATGACCAAAGACAAACGAGATTTCGAAATTGTTCGCAAACAAGATCGCCGAGCTAAAGTGAAAGTTCAGCAATCCTTCCAAGAACGCGTACCCGTCATCGAAATGCAGCGGGATGGAAAAGGCGCCCTCCACCGGCTGGCCGCTGTCGAACGCACTGGCCGGATCGAGGGTGATCTTGCCGTTGTCGTAGTCGATTTTGAAGACTCCACTCTTGAGGACATCGTATCCCAGCGTTCCGACAACTTGCGTATCCCCGCCGATGTGGTAGTTAAATCTCAGCGCGCGCATGGCGAAGTTGTGCAGCGTTAGGCCGCCAATCTGCATTGAAGGCACGATCGTGTCATAAGGAATCGGCGTCCCGTCAGGCATCCGCAGCGCGTGCCCGTTGGCGGAAAGGCCCAGTTGCTGCGCGACGTCCCAGTCGATGTACGAACCCGAATCACCCGTAGAAAGCTCGAAGTCGAGACCACGTCCGTTGATGTTGACGCGTACGACGGCCGTCGGGGCGACGAACGGCTGGTATTGTCCAAGGCCCGTCTCAAAGTACAGCCTCTCGGATATGACGCGTGCCGGGATCTCCACATGGCCGTTGTAGGTCGCAAATGCCGGCGTGTCCGACGGCGTGATAAAGTCGCGCACGTCAACGGGCTCGCCTATCGTCAGCGACTGGCGCATGAAATCGTCGTCCAGATACGCGCGGCCGTCGGTGACGTGGATGTGCCACGGCTGCGTCAGGCCTTTGGTCGGCCGGTAGTCGCTGTAGGTCGCCGTATACCGGGTCGTGTAGATCGCATTGACGATCTCGTCGATCAAGCCGGTATTCTTGTCGTAAAAAACCCATTCGGGATGTTTGTAGTTCGGGCGAGTGATCTGCACGACGTACGCCGGATGCGGGTCCGCCACTTCGCCGATCACCTTGACGTCGTTCTTCGTATCCTCCGTGTCGCCGAAGTTACGCATGAAGATGAGCATCTCAAAGCTCGTGGGATCGGGGGCTTCCATCGGCGAGACGTACCCGTTCGGATCTTTGTGCCAGCGATGGCCCAGAAACTGGCCGTATTCGTCCACGACGGGTCCGGCTACGATTTTTGAGCGAAAGTCAAAGCCTTTGCGCGTGAGCGTTTCCGTGCCGGCCAAACCGGCATTCGAGAAATGCCACACCTCGCGGTGCGTATCGTCCACGCCCGCCTTAAGCTGGCCGACTGCGGCATCGTAGTGCTTGAGGATCTGCGAGACCGTGGCGGTCGTCGGCGTGATGCCATCCGGCGGCGCGTCGAGCTTGTCGTCTTTGGCCAGCGCCACGGTCGCCGTAATGAGTGCGAGGATCGGAAGAATGAACAGAGTGCGCTTCATGTTTACACCCTCCGGAAGAGAACGGTTGATCGAATCTTAGAGGCGAGGTTGACGAGCCCTCCCTTGTGAACATATCCCCATGCTTTCCGGCTCTCAATCTCCGCCCCAGCGCTTTTCGCTGGCGCCTGCCGTACCGGTCCAGCATTTGCTGGGGCAGGTCCTCGGCATCACCGCGTTAGGTCTGGTGATCACGGCCCTGGCGGCGACGCTCTTTCAACATGTTCCGCCCGTTGCCGGTCTCATAGCACTTATTGCCGGCTTCATTCTGCTCTTCGTGATCAATGCGACGCGCGCCAATTCCGCGCTTTCGCTGACGCTATTTTATGCCTTCACATTTCTCGAAGGCGTCGGGCTGGCGCCGACCATCGGGTATTACAACAGTACCGTCGGCTCCGACGTGGTCGCGCAGGCGGCGATGACCACGGGGCTCGGCATGTTCGCCTTGGGGGCGATCGTCTACGCGACCGGCCTCGACCTGCGGCGCTTCGCGAGCTATTTTTATCTCGCGCTTATCGCGCTGGTGATTGCGGGCATCGTCTCGGCTTTTACGCATTGGCTGCAACCGCAGGTCTACTCGTGGATCGTGCTGGTGATTTTCTCGGGGCTCGTGTTAATCGATTTTGCGCGAATCCGCGCGGGTGGCGATAACCTCACGCCGGTTCAATTAGCGATCCAGATATACTTGGATGCAATCAACATCTTCTTGGCGATTCTGCAAATATTGGGCGGCAGGCGAAGAAGCTAAACACGAATTCGCGTGCATGTGACGTTACCCCATACGGCGTTATGCGTTGTTATGCTGGTTGCCGACAGGGCGACAATCTTGTCCAAATGATCGGGCGGTTTGGGTCGCGACTGGTACCCCTGCCCTGAAATGTAAACCTCTTTCGGATCCCAGTCCTCCACCGTAAAGAGAATCGTGTTCCCATCGGCCATCCGCCAATGCCCGGCTGCGCGGGTTGCGCCCGCCGGAGACCGTGCGAGAGAGCTATATGTTCCGTTCGGAGAGATGATCGTCTCCGTTACGAACTCGAAATGATAAGGATACTCCGCAGTCTGAGGACAGCGCCAAGCGCCGGTAATCGTTACTTTTTGCGCGGCGAGGGTGCTCGCGCTGCATGCACTCCAGAGCAAAAGTGCAGCGATAAGTCTTACGAACTTGTCAGTCGGCATAGCGGCCGCCTTGCCCCCGCATGCGTGGGTTTTCCTGCGTCTTCCGGATGACAAAGGCTCAAGGCGTCGCGGTCGCTAAGGGCTGCGGCACAGGAGGTTCTTACATGAGGGCTCGCATTTATTTCTTGGCGGCGCTTGCCGCGGTATCGATTCTATTTACCTCGATCCAGACCGCGTCCGCGCGCGGCGGGATGGTCGTAAATGGCACGCGGAATAACATTATGGTGGAAGAGTTCAACGGCAGGGGAATGCCCAGCAATCAGATCCACTTACGGCCCGGTGGGCAACGGAGTCTTCGAGCCGATACGGTGAACATTCACGCGGAGATGAGTCTTCCGGGCGGTAGACCATGGGCGCCTTGCGGACCAATGCGTCGCGCGAGTGGCGGCACGTTACGCGTTGTGGCCTCGGGTGCGCACGGCTGCCGGATTCAATAGCGCTCTAATGGTGGGCGGTATTGGGATTGAACCAATGACCTCTTCCGTGTCAGGGAAGCGCTCTCCCACTGAGCTAACCGCCCTCGTTGTCTAAGAAACGAGCCCCAGATATTTCTGGGGCTCGTCTCAATTTCATCTTTACCCCGCGAACGAGGTAAAGAAGTCTTTACTGGATGCTATTGGCGTAAAAGATGTTGCCGTTCCAATTGCCGGCCGCCGTGATGGTGCGCCCCGGAAAGAGCGAACCGCTGATCGCGCCGCGTGAAGCCGCATTGGCGTCGTTAATCGTGATCAGGTTCAGGCCTTGCGCGATTTGGATCGAGTTGCCGTTGACCGAAACGATCAGTCCGCGCACCGATGCACCTGAGAACGGGCCTCCGAAGTTCTTGTAGTTGCCGCCGACCGGCACGAACACGTTGCCGTTGCCAAAGTTGCCGCGCAGCGTGACCTGCTGTCCGACGACCAAGTGACGGTCGCCCGTGTTGATTTGAACCTCTTGACCGTTCGCCAGCGTGACGATCGCCGTGTGGTCGCTGTTGATGCCGGTGACGGTGCCCATAATGAAGGCGCCGTTCATGTGGCTCTTGCACCAGCCGCGCATGTTGCCGGCCGGGTTGATGCAGCTTTGCGCCATCGCGCTTTTGCCATGTGAGCGCTTGACCTTCTTGTCGGCGTCGTTGTCATTGTCGTTATCGACCTTGACGCGCGAATCGTTGTCGACTCTGGTCACGACCTTGGCGTGAGCGTTCGCGGCGTTGCCGTGAACGTGCTTGCCCTTGTCTTTGTCCTTGTCGGCCAACGCAGCCGACGCCGAGCCCGCGATCAGGACTAGTGCGAAGGCGGTCGCAAGCGCACGGTTGGTAAGTTGTTTCATCCGTTTTGTCTCCTAGCTGTAGATCGGGATGTCTCAAGAGTAACGTTCCCAAAGCGCGCGGCGGTGCGCGAGGGCGCGCTCGCTTGGTTAAAGGTCGGCGACAGTCGGTGGGGCCTCGTGCCAGATAGCGTTGAACCGCGCGTTCGCAGCTGTCGCGCATGGGCCGTCGCCGAGGTGAGTGCAGGCGAGCGCTAGCAGGTAGAATGCGCGCGGATCGCCGGGCAAACGCGTGAGCGATTCCTGCAGGGCTGCACGCGCGTCCGAGTATCGCCCCGCACGAACATAGAGCGCTCCCAATGCGGGACCGGCCGGAAAGAGCGGAAGATATTCGCTCGTGTCGTCACGCTTTTGAATGGCGATGGCGCGCTGGAGCGACGCGACGGCAGCGGTGATATTGCCTCGGCGCTCCTCGATGGCCGACTGCAGGATAGGAACCAGGTCGCTGTCCGGAACGGACCCTCGCAATTCGGCGAGTTGTTGATCGGCTGAATTGAGGTCTTGCTCGTGCGCGTACGCCATGCCGAGCGCGAAAGGCTGGCGCGAGTTCGGTTGCGATACCGACGCGACGATCTCCGCCCACTTTCCAAACCGCGCGAGCGTCAATGGGCGCAGCGAGCTCAGCGTTTGATCCTCTACTCGCGTCGCCCACTGCTGCGCAAGCTGCAGATCCCCGAGCATCATCGCTGCTGCATAACCGACTTCCGTATCGTGCGGGCCGTATTCCAACTCATACGGCCTCGGACCGGCGTTCCAGGCCACGCGCAGCCGCCAGGCGCGATCGCTGGCCGCGACGGCCTTCGCATAGAGCCCAGTTTCAGTATAGGCGTGCGCCGGCATGTGCGCGAGATGCTCTTCTTGCGGCAAGAAAGTCATCGCGCTCAATCGATCTGCGCAGGCGATTACGGGTGTGCGATCGGGCAAATCGTCGTAGGCGTGAATGCACAGATGATTTGCCATCACGTTCTGCGGATGACGTTGGAGCACGGGTTGCAGCAATGCGAGGACGCTGGCGGGCGGCTCGCGATCCTCGAGCATCGCTTCGGCTGTGATTGTTACTGCATCGTCATCAAGCGGGTGCGCGGCGACGATCTCACTCATCGCTTGCACGTAGCGCCGTTCGTCCGTCTCATGCGCATCCCACGTATCCGCGTAACGAAGCGCCAGCGCATCGATATACGCCCGTTCGATCGGCGACGCGTGAGACTCCAGCGACACCGCATGCTTTACGGCGCTTTGTGCCGCGGCAAACGCTTCGGGTGAGGGCGGATGGTTCAAGTCGCCGGCGGCAGCGAGCGCCTCGCCCCAAGCTGCCATCGCCAGATTCGGATCCTGTTGCAAGGCGCTTGCAAATGCATTGCCCGCGCCGGCGCGATCGTACGCATAGAACGAGGCCAATCCACGATCGAAAGACTTTTGTGCTTGCGGGTCGCTCGTTGAGACGACCATCGCGAGCACGAGCGAAATCATGCCGCCTTTCTATTAGTTTCGCGAGCGCGTTCGTCCAGCAAAGCAAGCACGAATAGCTCACCTTCGGCCAACCCCGCACGCGCGCGGGGTGTTCGAGCGGCCGCGAGGCGGCCTTGTTCCATATACGCCTCGACGATAGCCGGATGCACATAGCACTTGCGGCAGATCGCAGGCGTGTTGCCTAAGTGCTTGGCGACTTCTTTGACGACATCGACAACGCGCTGCTTGCGTTCGGTTTGCGCTTCGAGGATGACGTCGTCAGCCAAGAGCATCGCGCAGGTGACGGTGCCGGCCCACGTCCGGAAATCCTTGGCGGAAAAATCCTCGCCCGAGATCTCACGGATGTAGTCGTTGACGTCGGCCGAATCGATCGCGCCGGTCGCCCCGTCATCAGCGACATATTCAAACAGTTGCTGGCCGGGCAAATCTTGACACTGCCGGATGATCTTTGCCAGACGGCGATCGCGCAAGTCGATCGCCTGCCGCACGCCGCTCTTGCCACGGAAGGAGAAGCGAACGTTCGAGCCTTCAACCTTTGCGTGTTTGTTTCGCAGCGTCGTCAAACCGTAGGAGTTGTTGTCTTTGGCATACTCGTCGTTGCCGACACGAATTGCGGTGCTTTCCAACAGCTGCACGATGGTCGCCAAGACCTTTTCGCGCGGAAGTCCGGGAAGTGAGATGTCGGTTTCGAGCCGTTTGCGGATTTTCGGCAGGCTTTCGGCGAAGGCGATCATGCGCTCGTATTTATTTTCGTCACGCGTCTCGCGCCAGCGTTTGTGGTAGCGGTATTGCTTGCGCCCGCGCGCATCACGGGCGGTCGCTTGGATGTGGCCGTTGGCAATCGGGCAGATCCACACATCGGTATAGGCCGGCGGGACGGCCAGGGCTTTAATACGCGCGAGTTCCTTGTCGTCATCGATCTGCGAGCCGTCTGGGGCGAAATAGACGAAGTGCTCGCCGCGCTTTTGGCGGCGAATGCCCGGCATCTGGTCGGTGACGTAGCGAAGGCGTGCGGCCTTGGCTGACTCGAGGGCGTCCATCCAGTGCCCTATACCCGAAAGGCGCTTGCTAGACAGCGCCGCCGCGACTAGGATACGATATGCCGGTTCGCAAACGCATGGGCGCGTAGCTCAGTGGGAGAGCATCCGCTTCACACGCGGGGGGTCGTTGGTTCAATCCCAACCGTGCCCACCATCATTTGGCGATGGCGCTGTAGCTCAGTTGGTTAGAGCGCCGCCCTGTCACGGCGGAGGTCGAGGGTTCGAGCCCCTTCAGCGTCGCCATTTGAAAAAAGAGCTCCGATGCCTCGGAGCTCTTTTTCATGCAACGCCGGCTTATGCCGACGTGCTACCGAGCGGGGGGACGCTCCGGCCGGTCGAAGTGATAGATACAGAGGTGCAATTATGAAGCGCTTTGTGTTCTTGCTCCTGGTCGTGGCCGGTGCGTGGCTTCCGGCCCCTGTGGCTGCGCAGACTCGCACCGTTAAAGTGCAAAACGAGACGTACATTTGTTATACGGTCAAGGTCCAAGGCTATGGGAGCGACGGCCACCACCTCGACATCGGCGATGAGCGAATCGCTTCGAAAAAATCGCACACGTTCACGTACACGTACACCGGGAAGAGTGTAGATATACTCGTGAGCGCCGACGCGTGCTTTCACGGCGTAATGCCGAGCCCCGCCCACGCCAAGAACGTCCGCGTGAGCGAGACCTTCAGCATCGTACAGCCAGGAAGCAGCGCCCACATCGTACGCCGGCCCTAGCGCGTGAAGTACCTACTGTCGTTTATTGCCTTTGTCATTGTTATCATCACCGCTCCAACGCAGGCGGTGACAAGAATTCAGGAGTTCCCGGTCCCAACCGCCGGCAGTGCGCCTGGTGGTATTACAGTGGGCCCAGATGGCGCGCTGTGGTTCACTGAAACCAACGCCGACAAAATCGGCCGTATCGCGGCCTCGGGAAAGATCACGGAGTTTTCGCTTCTTCCAGCAACGCCCGGCTGGATAGAGGCGCATCCCTGCTCGCACCGGCAGCCCTTGCGAATTGCAACGGGACCTGATCGGGCGCTTTGGTTTTCGGAAACCGTTGGCTGTAACGAGAGGGACTCTGTCGGGTCTCCGCAGATCGGACGTATGACGCTCGGTGGCAAAGTCAGCGAGTTTCACGTCCCTTCATCGGCCGGAGCCGTCGACGCGATCGCATCCGGCCCGGACCATGCCATATGGTTTGTGGAAGCCGAGGGCGGGAAGGTCGGCCGCGTTTCGACCACCGGCAAGATAAGCGAATTTGCCGCTTCTCGAAATGGGCGCGACCTTGTGGGCATTATCGGCGGGCGCGATGATGCCGTTTGGTTCATCGTCACCGGATGTCCGACGTGCAGCCCGCGAGCCGAGGCCTCTAAGGGTTACGTGGGCCGCATCACTCCCGAAGGAAAGATCACGTACCACACGATTTCAAACAACGGGGTCGGTGGATTTGCGTGGGGTCCCGACGGAGCTCTGTGGTTCACAGATTCGGCTCAAGATCGTGTCGGGCGTCTCACGCTGCGTGGGAAGCTCACCCAATTTCTATTTCCTGCTCCAACGCTGTGCAAATGCAACACCGAGGCTATTCCCACTCGCGATCCCCGGGCCATTGTCAGCGGCCCGGACAGCGCGCTTTGGATTGTTGAACCGTATGCGAATAAGATCGGCCGCGTCAGTATGACCGGAAAACTCGCGGAGTTTCCGGTTCCAACGATCGACAGCTTCCCTTCCGACATAGCGGCGGGCCCGGATGGCTCAATCTGGTTTATCGAAACAAACGGGAACAAAATTGGTCGCCTTAGGCCGTAAGCGTTCAGATCAAGATTGATCTAATATGGATAGACCTGAAATTGGAGGCCGGCGATCTTTCCGTCAGCATCAAAGGCGATGTGTTCAAGCACTCGAGCGTGTTTGAACTGAATACCAAACTCATAGCCTACGGCGTATTGCACCGGCTGAGAACCGAAATAGAGCCATTTCGAGGGCCTGCCTAAGGCTTGAAGCGTCTTTTCCTCGCCGGCGACCATTTGTTGAGTGAGGCCGTTATTCGTCCGGACGTCCAGCTGCGAGCGGTCAATTTTCCCGGTCTGAAAGCGATAGAACCACTCTTGCGCCTTCATTAGGATCTTGGGATCGGCTGAAGGCAAACTCGTCGGCGTGTCGTTTGATGGGGCAGGGGCCGATTGCATCGCGCCCACGGTGACGAGTGCAACGAGTATCAGTTTCGCGAGCATCATTTGTGCTTCGTCGGCTATCTCACTGACGGACCCAACGGACGCCGTTGGTCCAACTGATCGTGCGGCCATCGGGGCTGATGGTAGCGCGGAGGCCCCAGGCGTCAACAGCAATGGTTCGCGCGTCTATGAAACGCCCGGTCGCTCGGCCGCCGACTTCACTAATAAACAACAGGTCATTCCCATTTTGTTCGACCGATGCGGTCCGTCCGGGGGATGAGCAGGGACCTTCACAGGTATATCTGCCGGTGAGATTTACTTCGGACGAGGACCCGGCGCCGAAAATTACAGCCGCCATCTGATCGCGGACTTGAGTAGTCGTCATCCCGTTGTTCTCGGTGCCGAGCGACTGCGCTACGGTGATCGTAAGGATGAACCGGTTTCCGAGATCGTAGCAAATCAGCGATACGCTGAACGCACCATTCGAGCCGTGGAAGAAGCGGCCGTCGTTGCCCGAGCTTAGGCCGACAGCGGAGAACGCTTGAGCGGCACGACCCGCGCATTGGCTATACGGGACGCCGGGGTCCGATGTCCATTGTCCCCAGGACATGTACGGGCCCGCTAAAGCCGGCGCGCCGGTAATTGCGAAAACGGTAAGAATAGTTACCAATGCAATAAGCCTCTGGCGCATAATGGGCCTCCTCTTAACTAGTTATCCAGGCCGCACCACTTCGTAGCCTAGCGCGGGCTCCCCCGGTCAAGCCCGCGCCGCAGTTAAGATCAGCTCGGCGACTTCCTTGGGATGCGAAACGAGCGACGCGTGGCTAGACGGGAGCGATATCGTCGTTGCTTTTGCACGGGAAGCCATCATCCGTTCCGTGTCCGGCGGAATCATTTGATCGTTCTCGGAGACTTGATACCAGGATGGAATCGACTTCCAGGCCGGCGTCCCCATCTTCTCGCCGAATATCGCGCCGCCGACCGGACGCTGTACCGCCGCAAGCACGGCAGCTTCTGCCGGCGGCAGATCGCCAGCAAAGCATCCCGGAAACTTTGCTCGATCGACATAAAGAAGTCCGCCGGGGCCGGGAGCGATGAACTGTGCGCCAGCGCCGGGCGGGAAGCCCCCGAGTGCTTCACCTTCGTCGGGAGCGAATGCTGCGATAAATACCAAGGCTTTGACGTTACTTGCGCCTTGCGCGGCCGATGTTATGACTGCGCCGCCGTACGAGTGGCCGGCGACGACGGTCGGGCCTTGCATCGCGTCGATCGTCGCGCGCGTATTGGCCATATCGCCCGCCAGACTCGTCATTTGATTCTGCACCGCGACAACGTTATGTCCCGCGGACTGGAGCAGCGGGATGACTTTTGCCCAACCCGAGCCATCCGACCATGCACCGTGGACCAAGACGATAGATGCCATAACAAGTTCTCCTTTCGCGCGCGCTCTATTTAACGATGATTATGCCTTTCTGGCCAACGTCGGCGTGCACGATGCACCAGTACTCGTACCGTCCCGGTTTCGGAAACGTCAAACTAAATGAGGATGTGGTTCCGGGAGTGCCGACCGGGAACAGCAAGCCCGAGTTCAGATACCCGGTGCCATTGTACGTTTTCGCCTGTGTTGGAGTCAGCGCGACAGGGTTCATAAGAAGTTTGGGCGGCCCGCCTGCCTGTGGTTGCGGAACGATGAGCGCCGGCGGTTTCTTGCCGCTCGTAAACGTAACTGTGTGGATTTCGAACGGGTCGCGAACGGTCCATGTGACCGTCGTGCCGGCGGAGATGACAAGCGGATCGTGCGTGAAGCGAAGAAGTGAGTAGCGATCTCGACTGTTTCCCATCAGCGTCACGACGACGTGCGAACCGTTGCGCTGCGGGATGAGGCTTCCGAGCGCCTTCGCGCCCGCATTTACGGATGCGGCTTGTTCGCTTTTTCCACGAGTAAGAGCGCTAGCCGGACTCTCTTTGGGTTGATTCTGGATGACGTTTATGACGCCGGTCATACCCGCGTGAATCGTGCAGCCATACTCGTAGTGCCCCGGCTTTGTGAACGTGAGTGAATACGAATACGGATGGTCATCGACCGGCGTGCCCGAATTGTGCAAGCCGCCAGTCCCATCGTATTGTCTACCACCGGCGGGAAAAAACACTTGTGGATTTCCGAAGAACGTATTGCCGTTTTTGATCGTAAACGACGGCCGGGGTGTGCCGCCCAAAAACGTAACGTTGTGGTATCCGTCAAAATGAAACGTTACGGTGTCTCCGACGTGAATCGTTAATACGCGCGGAAAAAATCCGTTGGCGTAAACACTGTCGTCCTTCGTATGGCCGCCAACGATCACAGTCCACTTTGTGGACGCGTTCGCCTGAGTCGGCGCCAAGACCGCGCTGAGGATAACAAGCGCGGCGGCGAGGCGCGTTGCGGAGAATAAAGACGTCCAACTAAACATGACGCTAGCCTCCTCGACTAAGTAACGGGGTTGCTTTGGCGTTCCGGGATTAGCCGCTCCGTGAGTACTATCTCAACGATTGCGGGTACGGTTTCCGTGCGAGCCCAGTCGCGTTGAAGTTCGCACGCCAACGAGACCCAGCTGATCGGCTGCGCGCCAGCTTGGACGACACGCTCCAGGCCTGCTCGATGAGCTTCGAGCGACGTTCCGCCGATGGCATCGATCACGGGATAGATCTCGTAGCCTTCCCTGAGCGCATCCAGCGCTGGGAACGCCATGCACACTTCGGTCCAAAGAGCACAGAAGATGAGCTTGCGACGGCCCGTTGCGCGTACTGCTGTGACGAAGTCGACGTCCTCCCACGAGTTGATGGAGGTCCTATCGATTGGCGGACTCTTCGAAAGCAGCTTTGCCAACTCTGGGACGGTCGGCTTGGTTCTGCCTGAGGCAACATTTACCGTTGAGTGGACAATCGGAACGCCGAACGCCTGAACCGTTTTCACCGTCGACACGACGTTCTTGAGGAGTAGAGCTGTATCCATAGAGCGGATTACGGCGAATTGTTCCGGCTGGTAATCGATCAGGACCATTGCCGCGTTTTTAGGAGTTATGAGATGGTCGCTTAGCGGATCGCGAACGGGGGCGCTTGCCATTTGGTTCTACCTCTTCGAGCCCGAGAGCTTCGATTTGTGCGACTGAGCCGAACAGCGATCCTTCCCCGGCAGGGGCGCAGTCGGCGACCGTTACAAAATGCCAGCATTATCAGATCTGACCTCAAGACCTTAGACGTTCACAGCCGCTCGCAGTGGCGGGCCTGGCTGCAGAAGCATCATGCCTTAAGTCCGGGTGTGTGGCTCGTCTATCACAAGGCGCACAGCGGAATCGAGTCTGTGGACTATGACGATTCGGTGTGCGAAGCGCTCTGTTTCGGGTGGGTGGACAGTCTCATCAAACGTCTAGACGCCGATCGGTACGCCCGCAAGTTTACGCCGCGAAAACCGACGAGCAACTGGTCGGATAGCAACCGGAAGCGTTGGACTGAAATGAAAGCCGCCGGGTTGTTAGCCGCCGCCGGAAAGGCAGCGGCCCCGACCGCGAAACGGCCCGCGCCGCCACCAGTTCTTCCGAAGGCGATTCCCACATATATCACTACGGCGCTGAAGGCGAACGCTAAAGCATGGAAGCAGTTTCAGGCGCTTCCGCAGACACATCGTCGCGAGTTCCTTATGTGGATTCACTCCGCGAAGCGAGAGGAAACGCGGCAGAAGCGGATTCGCGAAACGATACGGCTCCTTTCAGCCGGCAAAAAGCTCGGCCTACGCTAAGAGACGCGGTTAGTCGTCACCAATCAGCCGCTGCCATTTTGTGGGGCGGAGGCCGGGAGTCAGGCCCGTTCCGGAACCGCATACCAGGGAGCTCGGAATCGTTATCGGGACGAACGGCTTCGCGCTGCTGAAATCAAAGTAGTCGCGCAAGTTGTTGAGGTACGGCGAGGCGTCAGACTGGGCAAGCGTTCCGAGTCCAAAATTCTGTTCAGTGTATTGCAGCAGCGTCCCGAATTCGCCGTTTGTGTGAACGACTTGGCCGAGCTCCGAATACGGCGAGACAACCATGAGCGGCACACGAAAACCTGGACCGGCCTGATCGCGCACGACGTACGGCGGCACGTGATCGTAGTAGCCGCCCCAATCGTCCCAGAAGATGAAGATGACCGTTGAGTTCCAGAACTTGCTCTGGCCGATTGCATCTACGACACTGGCGACCCACCATGGGCCGCAGTACCCAAGGGGACGCCCGGATGATCGGACGTGACCGGACCGGGCAGCACCCACGTAACGTTTGCGAGATCCCCGTTCGCGACGTCGGTGAGAAACGTACCTTGCGGGGTTCGGAAGTGCGCCGTGTTGACGTTGCCGGCGAGCGGACAGTCCGCCTCTTCATCGCTTGGCCAACTCCCGCCGTAACGAATTGATTTGTTGACGTCGAGCGCGTTGATGTTTTGACAGATTGAATACGAGTAGAGACGCCAGTTCAGACCCTCTTTGGCGTTCACGAGATCTGCGAGCGAACGATACGCCCCGCCCGGCATGCCGCCGAAACACGGAAACGGCCCCGACGCAGTACTGGTTTCCTGTCCGGTCGCGGGGTCGAGCCTGTACGTCGATGTTCCCGAGGGCGAGTCGCAACCCCACGGCGTTAAGAAGACCGTTGCCGATGACGGCGGGTTCGGGTAAACGGGCCCGTCGACGACATTATTGGATTGCGCGGAAAAAATGTACTGATGCGCGGTGTACGACTCGCTGTTATGGCCCATGAAGAAGTGATCGCCGAGTGTATATGTCCTGGCAATGTCCCAATACGCGGTCGTTTCGCTGTAGTCAACGTAAGAATAGACTTGGTCGGGATCGAGATCCGGGGTTTGATCTTGATCGAAACCATTCATGCGGCACGGCGAGGCTCCGCCGGCCGTGAACGGCGGTGGAGACGGCGGGTTACACGCGAGCAGCCACGGCTGGTGATAGTTGTTCGGGTCTTGCCGCGGGCAATCGAAAACGCGAATGATGTACGTGCATTCGAGCTCGACTTGGCTCAAAATCTGAATGCTGTTGTCGGTTCTTCGGCCGGTTGAAGCGGTGTCCGCGCCCGGGAATCCGTGCGGGCCGCCAAAGATGTTGTCGAACGTGCGGTTTTCCTGCACCACGAAGACGACGTGCGTGATCGGGCTCCCGGGGGCGGCCCCAAATAATGGCGGTGACGACGAGGGAAGCGGCACCGGGTGACTTCCTCCCCCGCATGCTGCCAGCGCCGCGAGCAAACACAAGCGCGAAAAACGTAAAAAACGCATTCCCATAACCCACGGTTCACGTTCCAGGCCGGCGGTCACGGTCCCGTCACGGCTTGCCCGGCCCGCTCGTTCAGCGGCTATGGACGGAAAGAGAAACCGCCGCGTCCTGGCAGCAGCGCTCGCAGTGTCGCTTGCGGTGCACGCCGTGCTGGCCACTTTCGTTCACGTTCGCTTTGTTGAAGCGAAGCCGTATCAAATACCAACCGTCATCACGCACATCTGGGTGCGTCCGAAACTTACGCCTCCTCCGAAGCCGCACACAGTGGCATTTGCTCACCATCCTGTTCAAATCGTGCGCCCGCAGATTCAGCGGCCCCATGTAGCCCCGAATCTGCACGGCGTCGTGGCCATCGCGTCGCCGGGAGCAACCGGCGTGCCAACTGCGCCGGGCAACACCGGAACACCCGGCGGCGTGATCGGTCAACCGGATATTCCCGTGGGTCCGCCCGCGCCCGCGTGCAGCGACCCCAATGTGGATGCGAAGACGATCGTGGCGATATCGCCCGACGCGCCGGCGAGTGCTTACGGCGGCGCAACCGACGTGACTGCGATGATCAAGGTGGATCTTGACGCGAGCGGACGGATTCTGGGCGTCTCGGTGTATCGCTCGGCGGGCTCGCTCGAACTCGACCAAGCCGCGATGCAGGCTGCTCGCCAGAGCACGTACTCTCCCGAGGTGCGTGACTGTCAGGCTGTGCCCGGCTCGTATCTCTTTAAAGTAGAGTTCTCTCAGTAAAGCCGCGCGCCGTTCGCAACGCGCGCTTCCGGTGCGACCAGCACCGTTTGACCCGCGTCATCGGGCACGCCCAGCACTAGGACTTCGCTTGGAAATCCGGCGATACGCTTCGGCGGAAAATTCACGACCGCGATAATTTGCTTGCCGACGAGGTCGGCCGCACTGTAATGCGCCGTCAGTTGCGCACTCGAGCGCTTCGTGCCGATCTCGTGGCCGAAATCAATTGTTAACTTGTAGGCCGGCTTGCGGGCTTCGGGCAACGGTTCGGCTACGGTAATTGTTCCGGTCCGCACATCGAGCAGCGCGAATGCTTGCAGTGTTGAGTGGTCTTGCATGCCCGTCAGATTGTGTCTGTCTGCTCGTCCATTCCTTTATGCGCTTGGAGATAATCCGCGGCCGACTTAATGATCTCTACGTTCTCTTTTAGAAACCCGATAGCGATGTTGCAATAGTTGCATAAGAGCCCGCGGATTTTACCCGTCACGTGGTCATGGTCAACATACAGGTGCTGGACGAATACTCTCTCGTATCGAGAAGCTTTAGGGGCCGCGCACTCCTTCCAATGAGTTAAGCAAATGGCACAACGGCCATCCTGTGCTGCAAGAAGTCCCTCCAGGTCTGCGATCGACACTCCGTAAGTACGCAGGTAGTAATCGTTCCGCATTTTCTTACGATAGCGTTGGCTACGGTGATAGTATTCGCGATTCCAAAGCGTCGTACAAGCCCGACACCGCGAGACCCCGCTTGGTCGAACGTATTTCAATGCACCGCAATTACCGCAATAGTCGCTCTTTCTCATGGATAGATAATAAAAAGTGTGCGTGCCAACTGTATGGCATTCTGAAACTAATGTGATAAAACAGCCGCCGAAATTTGCATTCCGGCGGCTTAAATTTGCCGAGAGTCGGAGTCGAACCGACCACCCCGCACTTTTCAGGCGCGTGCTCTACCAGCTGAGCTATCTCGGCTTAAGCGACCGCCTTCGCTTCAACGCGCGTTAGTGGCTCCCTGTTCCGGGCAAGTATTATTGCTCGGTGAGTATCGGAAATATTTTGTTTGCGTCGCATATACCTGGGCCGGCCGTGCTGAAGCAAACTTGGTGGGCGTATGGGCCGTTCGCGCCTATGTCGGGGATGAAAAACCATTCGGCACCGCGCGGCGACGAAAGGGTCGTGCCGGAAGTTCCGGCGATACTCGCTCGGCCCACCGTCGTGTAACTCCCGGTTCCGACACGCCAAGAGTCAGCGGAGAGACGGCTAACTCGAATTTCATTTCCCCTGGGCAAGCGGTATGCAAGCGACGTGGGGGCTTGCGTTTGCACGACGGGTGCCATGGTTGGCGCGATCGTCTTAACCGCTGTCGGCGCATGCGTTGCCACTCGAGCGGCAGGCGTACTTCGAGCCCGCATGATCGCGTGCTTCGGAATCGTTGCGACCGGCGCGGCTGTACCGGCGACGTAAACAAGCCGCGGCGTAGGTTGCACCGCGACCATTGTTGCGTGTGCGGGCGTTGGTTTCGGCGCGGCTTTCCTATGCTGCGCCGTCGCTCTTGCAACCGCGTGTGAAACGACGGCGGTTCGCGGCCGATTGAAACTAAACGCGAGCGCGGCCGCAATGGCCACGACAACAATCGCGGCGGCTCCGGCAATATACGCCCCCGTCATTTTGCGCGGTTGAACAGCAGGCGCAGAAGCCGGCGGCGCAACGACCGGAAGGTCGAGCAAGCGCTGCATCATCGCAACGAGCTCGTTAAGCCGCGTTTCCATTGGTGGCGACATGGCATCGAGCCAATGCACGCGTGTGATGTAGTATTTCAGGTCGCCGCTCGGGACGACGTTCTCAATCCGGAACGGCACGATGATCTTGCCGCCGTCCGAGGCCACCTCAAGTTCGCGCAACACGTGCTCGGAGCGATTCGCGTTCCCGGAAAAAATCAACAAGACCACGCGCGCGGCGCCGATCGCGTCGACGAGTTGACGTCCGTACGGAATGCCGGGAATCGGATCGCGCGGAGCGATCCAACAGCGAATGCCCGCGCTTTCTAACTTCGCGCAGGCCGCGTTGGCAATCGTCTTGTCCTCCGAGGAGTAACAGACGAAAACGTCGTGGGCCATTCCCCCGTGTTATTATTGATGGCGATGAAAACGGCCTTCGATATATTGCCGCTGGTTATCGGCGTTGTCGGTCACCGGGACACGCCCGCGGACGCGGAGGCGCCACTGCGCCGGCGGTTCGGCGAAGTTCTCGATCGCCTGCAGTCGGAGCACCCCGCAACGCCTCTGCTGGTCCTGACGGCACTGGCCGCGGGCGCGGATATTTTCGCGGCTGAAGAAGCACAGGCGCACGGGGTCGCCGTCATGGCGTGTCTGCCGATGTCGCCGGAACGATTCGAAGAAGATTTCTCGCCGCCGCAGCGCGCGCGGTTCCACAAGGTGCTTGCCGGCTGTTGGGACGTTACCGTCCTCGGGACGTCGGAGAACCGCGAGCACGATTACATCGCTGCGACGACCTACATCGCATACTATTGCCAAATTCTGGTCGCGCTCTGGGACGGAAAAGCGGGGAGAGGGCCGGGCGGAACGTCGGACGCGGTTCGCCTTCGGACGACGGGCGTTTCGAATGTACGGACCGGCGCGATCGTGCCTTACGTGCCGGATATCGGGCCGGTTTTCCACATCGTAACGCCGCGGGAAGGTCAGGCGGCGCCGGATGACGTTTTCGGGCTGCATGAAATTCATCCACGGCGCTTTAGCTCTGACCGCCGCGGCGAGCGTGATTTCCGGGCCGCCATTGCGCATCTCGATTCGTTCAATCGCGACATCGCGCGGGAGCTGCGCCCGGAAGGCGATCGATTGACGGCGCTCATGAAACAAACCGACGCCGTCGCGAATCGCTTGCAGCGAGACAGCGTCCGGTTCATGCGCTTCGTTTATACGATCGGTTTTATCGCGGGCGCCGCGCAGATCGTGGAACTCGGGCCCGCCGGCGTAGCGATAAAAGCCGGCCTGCTATTTATTGCGTTTGCGTTTTTTGCGATCGCGCGCAGAAACGACTACGAGAATCGTTACCAAGATTGCCGGGCGCTGGCGGAAGGCTTACGCGTACAAAAAGCGTGGCGCTGCGCGGGCTTGCGCGATCGCCTGGTGGATGCGTCCTATCTACGCATGCAGCAAAGCGAACTGCAATGGATACGGCTGGCGCTGCGCACGGCATATTTGATTTTCGGCTCGGAAGAACCAATCAACGAGTCGCCCCGCCATCCCGAATGTCTGGATTGGATTCGCGGGCAGTGGCGCTACTACTACAGCGCGAGCCGGCGCGAGGCGAAGCGCGATCGCCGGTATAAACGGCTGACGGCCATCGCCACAGCTCTGGCAATAGTAATCTCCGGCGCGGCCGGAATCGCGCTTGCGGCCACAAGCGGTTTTCAACTCGGTCCTTTCCAATGGAGCGGCATAACGATCCCGTGGGTCACCGCGAACAATCAGCTCGTCACGTATTTGGCCACCGTGCCGATGGCGCTCGCGGGTCTGATGGCGCTGCTGATGCGTTCGTTCTCCGAACACGAGGCGTACAGCGAAAATACGCGACGGTATCAACGCATGTTTGTCGTCTTCGATTTCGCACTCCGGCGCCTACATAAGATCTACGATCGAGGCTACGCGGGTGACGCGGCCGCAGTGATCGGGGAGCTCGGGCACGAGGCACTTACCGAACACGCCGATTGGCTAATTCTCCATCGCGAACGCCCGTTGAGCTTCATGCACGGCTAAAAAAAGACGCCCCGCTTGCGCGAGGCGCCCTCTTTAGATGCTCTGCCTGTTAGTGGCCGGCTTGACGGCGAGCCGAAACGAGCTGTACTTGAACCGTCGATCCTTGGCTGACAACCATGTTCGCACGGTTGTTCTTGGCGGTCAGATAACCGCCGGCCGCGCCGACGAGTCCGCCGCCGCTGGCGCCGTGGAATATCCACTTGCCGAGGATGTTACCAACAACCATGCCGCCGACCGCGCCGGCGACTTCCTTAAGCGTGTTGTTCTTGGTAACGGCGTTCCAGCCGGTCACGACTCCGACGATCGAATACGTCGTGCCGTTCGTGAGCACTAGCCGGTTCAGGGTGATGCGAAGCTGGGCCGGGCGGCCTTGTCCGGCGCTGACCACTTTCGTGACCGTGCCGTACATCTTCGCATTGTAAATCCCGGCACCCGGAGCGCTCACGTTAGAGATGGACACCATCTCGCCGACGTAGGCATGTCCGGTGTCGATCGTCTGATTGATCTGGCCGCTGAGATTGGTCCCAGCCGACAATGCCAGGGCCGTTCCGCTAGCAAAGACCGCCAACACCAGGGCGGCCAAGGGTGAGATGACGCGCATGAACTACCTCTTTCTGGACGGGTTCCGCCTACTTAACGGTTTCCGCCCCAGATTGTTCCCACTATTGGGTCGGTTGCTCGCTTGTTCCCCGTCTCGGCCCAAAAACAACCAGGCGCCAGGCCCCGGGCTATACGGCAGCCTTCGAGCGCTCCGAGGTGGTCGGGTCGATCCGGTTTTTCACTTCGTTGACGGCGTTCGCCGGGAAACCGCCACGCTGCGCGTGTTCGCGCACTTCTTTCTCGCTCGGGGCGATATACACGCAATAGACTTTATTGCCGGTCACGTAACTCTCGACCCACTGAATCGACGGCCCCATGTCGCGCAGCACGCTGCAGCTCTTAGCCGAGATTGCCTGCAGCTCGTCGCCGGAAAGATCGCCGGCGTTGGGGATCTCGCGTTCGATAATGTATTTAGGCATGCGTAGCTAACCTCCAGTCGTCGTTAATGAAGTGTGTTTTTCCAAAACCTGACGGCCCGCTCCCACGACAGTTGAGCTGCCGCGGCATCGTAATGTCCCAAGCCCGCGCTGCCCGGCGGATTCGGATTTGCGAATGCGTGCTTCGCGTCGTACCAGAAGAGCTCGTAAGAAACGTGCCCTTCCTTTAACCGCTCCTCGAGTTTCTCCACGCTCGCGGGCGCAAAAAAATCATCGTGCTTGGCAAAGTGGCATTGCAGCGGAATTTTGATAGTCGCGGGGTCGCCGGCTTCGGGCGGCGGAAAACCGTAGAAGACGACGGCCGCGTCGGCTTCGGGGACATGCATCGCCACCAAGAGCGTCAACGCGCCGCCCATGCAATAGCCCGTCACGCCGGCTTTTCCGCCGGACTTCTTCAAGTGCTGGATTGCGCCGCGGACGTCATGGGTCGCCGCGTCGCCGAAATCAAGGCCTTCCATTAAATGGGTCGCTTCGTCGCCTTTGGCGGCGGTGCGTCCCCGAAAGAGATCCGGAACCAGTGCGCGATATCCCAGCTCGGCGTAGCGATCGGCGATGGCTGTCATGTCCGCAGTCACGCCCCACCATTCCGATATGACGACAATTCCGGGCGCGTTCTCGGGCGATTTCGGCGCCGCATAATATGCCGGCGTCGACTTCCCATCCGGACGCGTGCACTCGATCCTCTCTCCCATGCGCGACCCTCCCTTAAATCGTGGCGCCTTCCTCCGAGTCTTGCCTGTCGAGGTTTTCGATTTTCTCCTTGAGCAGCCACTCGTTGGCGGCGCGGAGCCGTTCCTTCGTCGTGCGCGTCAGCAACCATTGATAGAGCGCATCGTCGGTGGTGTGAACCTTAATGGCCGCGTCAAACTCGCCCGGGGTGATTCCCCAGCGGTCCATTACGCCTTTGTCCATCGGACACGGATAGATATAGTCGAAGATCGTTCCGGCGGCCGAAGCTCGCGCCTTGTCGTGAAGTCTGGCCAGCCAAAGCGCGTCGCCGATCGGGTCCCGGCCGCGCCGCGGAAAAGTCTTGCCGTCTCGAAAATCAGTTGCCATGGTGGCTGTAACCAAAACCGTGCGGACAGGGATGCAATGAAGCGGCCGTTTGCGAAAGGCGCCCTATGACCGCATACGCACCCTCGGGGGCTTTGCCGGAAGAACCGCGCTGGCATGCGGCGCTGGCGGCGGTGGCCGCCGTGGTATTGTACACGACACTCCCGCCCAGGATCATCGTCGGCCCGCTGTGGCTGTTGCCCTTACTGGTCTTGGGAATTCTCATTCCGCTGCTCGTTTTGTCGCCGCACCGGCATCGCGAAGGCGAGTGGGCGCGAGTGGCGTCGATCGCACATATTGCGGTGCTCACCATTTTCAACATTGCGACGGTCGGACTGTTTATCTATCAGCTGCTGCATCGCAAGCACTCGTTTTCGGGCGAGCAGCTCCTGCTGGCCGCGATCGAGGTGTGGGTGACGAACATTCTGATCTATTCCTTGTGGTTCTGGGAGATCGACGGCGGCGGGCCGGCGGCGCGTTGTCATCAGAGTTTTGTGGACAATCCCCAACGCGGCGATTTCATGTTTTCGCAGAGTTTGCTCGATCCGGAGCTGCGCAAGCGATCGACCTGGCGGCCGCGCTTCATCGACTATCTTTTTCTCGCATTTACCAATGCCACCGCCTTCAGCCCAACCGATACCTTCCCGCTGACGGGACTCGCCAAGACGCTGATGATGGCGGAGGCTCTAACCGCGCTGGTAACGATCGCGATCGTGGCCGGACGCGCGGTGAATATGGTCGGCGGCTAGGGCTCTAGCCCGCGGTTGTGCATGACCTGGTACGTGTGCATATACGCAACGGGCTGAATCGCGATGTCGCCACGGAACGGGTAGTCGAGCTCGGCGATGAGCATAAAGATGAGCGAAATTACAGCGGTGAGCGCGGCAACCATGATGTGCTGCGCGAACGGGCGATCGACTTTAAAGTAGAACGAGAAGAAGATGGTGATGAGTCCGACAGCCAGCATCGCCGACCATAAGACGTTGGGGATGCCGGTCATGTTGTCGCGGATGCGCTGGCGTCGAGCATCCAAGAAACGCGACGCAAACGCAAGCGCCTGGGACTGAATCAAGCCTGCCTGCGGGGTTGTCGCCTTCGTGTTCGCCACGATTGCTTGAAGACGGTAGGCAGCGTCGTGGGCGCGCAAACTTTCGCCGCCCTGTTTCATGAGCGGCCACTCTTCCGTCAGCAGCAGCGACATGTACTCGTCGACGCCGGCCTGAATTTGACCGCGCGACGGTTGCGGCAGGACGCTGGCTATGTGGTATAAGTCCGAGAGCGCTCCGGCCTCAACGAGCGTGTTTTGTCCGGCGTCATCGTAATCGTGCCACACGCCGGCTACCATAAAGGACATCATCACGGCCAGCACCGTTCCGAGCATTCCAAGAATCGATCCGGCAACGTCGTTGTGCGTGATCAGATCGTTGCGCGTTAAACGCTCGCGGGTCAGGTGCAATGCCAGGCCGGTGAGCGCGCATGATACGAGCACGACCGACGGTATGAGGATCCACGCCGGTAGGGCGTAGACCCACGCCATCATTAGTAGCCGCCCTCGACGTTATGCATACTGTTCCACGCGTGTTGAAGGGCCGTCGGTTTTACGGCGATGTCGCCGCGGAATGGGTAATCGAATTCAGCGATCAGCAACATGACCACAGCGATTACCGAGGCGAGCGCGGCGACCATCAAGCGCTGCTCGAACGCGTTGTCGACGCGAAAATAGTACGAAAAGATGACGACGATGCACCCGACGAAAATAAGCGCCGCCCACACGAGTCCCGGAATTCCGTCATCGTTGGCGGCGAGGCGCTGACGGCGATAGTCCAAGAAAGCATTTGCCGAATCGAGCGCGTGCGATTGCAGCATGATGACCTCTGACTCTTTGGGGTGAAATGCCGTAATCGTGTTCAGGACGGCGTATCCCGCATGATAAGCCTCAACGCTATGATCGCCCCTGCGCATCAGCGGCCACTCGACCTTGATCACGAGCTGCATGTACTTATCAAGACTGGTTTGTATTTCACCACGGGTGGGCTGAGGAAACGCATCGGCGAGGTGGTGCAGGTCGGCCACCGAGTTGGCTTCCTGTTGAACGATGTTGGCGGCCACGACATATTGGGTCCACACGTTGATGAACATAAACGAGAGCCCGACGGCGAGGACGGTCCCGATCGTTCCGAAGATCGCGCCTGCCACGTCGTTGTGCGGGATCAATTGGCTGCGCCGAATCAGTGTGCGAGCCAAATGGAGGCCGACCAGGGACAGTGCGGTTGCCATAATAACCGCAACTGGGACAATAACCCAGACCGGTATGCCGTATAACCACGTCACGCCGCCTCGGTTCTCCGCTGCAACCTCACACTCCGTCGTCGTATTGTAGGACGGGACCGGAGGTGGGAGGAAACGTGGCCGACGCCCAATCGCGGGCGGGTGTGATGTAATGGTAGCCTGTGACCTTCCCAAGGTCGACGCGCGGGTTCGATTCCCGCCACCCGCTCATTGCGGCGACGTAGCCAAGTGGTAAGGCAGAGCTCTGCAAAAGCTCCATTCGGCAGTTCAAATCTGCCCGTCGCCTCAAAGTTTTCATGGTTGTAGTTTTTGGCGCGGGCGCGATCGGTGGCTTCATCGCCGGCGCGCTGGCGCGTTCGGGTATTGAGGTCGGCGTTGTCGCGCGCGGCCGGCACCTCGAAGCCATCAAGCAGCACGGCCTTCAGATCGAAAGCGTCTTAGGAAACTTTGAGGCGCGCGTTGCCGCATCGAACGATCTGCGCGACTTTGACGCGACGTATGTTCTGCTCACGTTCAAATCTCACCAATGGCACGGTGTGCTGCCGCAATTCGAGAAAGCGGTAAAGTCCGGCGCGACGATCGTCACTCTGCAGAACGGTCTACCATTTTGGTTCGAGCGCGACCGCGCGCTGGAGAGCGTCGATCCCGGCGGACACATTCGCGCGGCAATTCCTTACGAGCAGATCATCGGCGGCGTCGTACACACCTCGGGAAGCGTGCTGCGGCCCGGATTCATTCGGCAGAGCGGGAACACGCTTTATCCCATCGGCGAACTCGATGGTTCGGTTAGCTCGCGAATTACGGAGCTGTCCAAGTATTTCGAAGCTGCCGGCCTGCACGCGCCGGTGGAAACGGACATCCGGCGTTTAGTCTGGCGCAAGCTCCTGGGAAATCTCGCGCTGAACCCGATCAGCGCGCTAACGGGGGCCACGGTGTCGACCATGCTCGACGATCCGCCGACGCGTGCGATCTTGCGCGCTATTATAGAGGAAGGGTTAGCCGTTGCTCGGGCGGCCGGCACGGAAGTCGGAGTTTCCGCCGAAGAGCGACTCGATATGGCCAGGCACATCGCCGACGTCAAGACCTCGATGCTGCAGGATCTCGAAGCGGGTAAGCCACTCGAGCTGGAGCCGATATGCGGCGCCACGATCGAGATTGCGCATCAGTATGGCGTACCAGTGCCGCACATTGAAACAGTCTACGCACTAACGAAGCTGCTGTCATCCGGTATGTCGTCGTGAGCACGATGTCATCGTGAGGTATCGAACGACCGCGAGCGATAGCGAGCGGCCCTGAGGTATCGAAGGGCAGCATGAACCTCACGGATCTCGCGGGTGTCGGAAAAGAAACGGCAGAGCGTTTTGTCGAGCTCGGCATCGAAACGCCGCTCGATTTATTGAACGACTTCCCATTCCGCTACGACGACTTGCGGATCGTTACGCCGGCGGCAGAGCTCGGTATACCCCGACCCCTCGTTACCTCGGGGCCGCTCGCTGTCGCTCGCGCCCCTTCGACAGGGGCTCAGGACTCGATACCTCACGATGACAAGCGTTCGATACCTCACGATGACAGCGTTGACAGCCCGGAAGAAAATGCCGTCGGTACCATCGTCTGGACGCGGGAAAGACGTGCGCGGCGGTTGGCGATCGTTGAAGCGGAGATAGCCGACGACTCCGGCACCTTCGTCGCAAAATGGTTCGGCCGCAGCTATTTGATGGGCGCCCTGCGCAAAGGCATGCGAGTCTTCGTGCGCGGCCGCACGCAGCGCACGCTGGCCGGGGCCGTTATGAATGTCGCAACCCACAAGGTGCTGCCTGACGGTGAAAGCTATCGCGGCGAAATCGTGCCGGTCTACCCGGCCGGAAAAGACCTGACCTCGCGCAAGATCCGCCAAGTCGTCCAACGCAACTTGCCCAAGCTGCTTGCGCTCGTGGGCGAGGAGCCGCTGCCGAAGGATATACTAAGGAAGCGCAAATTTCCGGCGGTGCAGGACGCATATCGCGAGATGCACGCGCCGCAGACTCCTGAGACGGCGGAAAAAGCGCGCGAACGGTTCATCTTCACGGAGTTTTTGGCGCTGGCATTGGCCGCGCAAATGAAACGTCAAGCACGCGCTATCGAACGCAATGCTCGCGCGCTTCGCGTTCCGGGCGAACTGCTGGCTGAACTGCAGCGCGAGATTCCATTCCCGCTCACCGCCACACAGCGACGCGTGATCGCCGAGATTTGGAACGACATGGCGCAGGACGCGCCGATGAACCGGCTCTTGCAGGGTGACGTCGGCAGCGGGAAGACACTGGTCGCAGCGGCGGCGATTCTACTGGCCGCGCGCAACGGCGTCCAGTCCGCTTTGATGGCGCCGACGGAAATTCTGGCTGCCCAGCACGCCGCCAAGCTCTCCCCGCTGCTGATGCCGTTCGGAATCGCGGTGGAAGCGATCTTCGGCAGCCAAAGCGCGAAGTCACGCGCGAACGCGGTAGCGCGTTTGGCGGGCGGCGAAGCTGCGGTTGCGATCGGTACGCACGCGTTGCTGACGCAAGGCGTGGATTTCGCGCGCTTGGGGCTCGTCATTATCGACGAACAGCATCGCTTCGGCGTCGAGCAGCGTGCCCGGCTGCGGGCCAAAGGGACCGCGCCGCACACGCTCCACATGACGGCCACGCCGATACCGCGCACCCTCGCACAATCGATCTACGCGGATCTCGATCTTTCCGTGATCGACGAGCTGCCGCCGGGGCGGTCGCCGATAGAGACCTACACGCTGCGCCGCAGCCGCCTGCCGAAAGCCTATGAGTTCGTGCGGAAGAACGTGGCGCTGGGACGTCAAGCCTACATCGTTGCGCCGGTAATCGATGAGTCCGAGCATGCACTAACGAGCGTCGTTGCCGAGCAAGAACGGCTGCAGCGCGAAGTCTTTCCCGAATTGAAACTCGGCCTGCTTCACGGCCGGATGCCGTCGCGTGAAAAAGAGAGCGTCATGCAAAGCTTTGCGCGCAATGAAGTGCAGGTGCTCGTCTCCACAACGGTCGTTGAAGTCGGCGTAGACGTGCCGAACGCCAGCGTGATGATCGTGCTCGATGCGCAGCGCTACGGGCTTTCGCAGCTGCATCAGCTTCGCGGGCGCGTTGGACGCGATACGTCACAGTCGTACTGTCTGCTGATCGCGCCGGATGAGGCCGCCGAGCTCGAACGCCTGCAGATTCTATCTGAGTCGAGCGACGGGTTCGAAATCGCAGAAGAAGACTTGCGCCTGCGCGGGCCGGGCGAGTTCGCGGGTACGGCGCAATCGGGCTTGGCAAGTTTTCGCGTTGCAGACTTAGTGCGCGACATCGCTATCTATCGGGATGCAAAGGCCGCTGCAGAAGAGATCGTCGCGCAAGATGCCGGCCTCAGGCTGCCCGCTCATGCGGGGCTGCGCTTGTTAGTTGAAGGAGAGCCGAGCGCTAGGGCCATGCTGCTCAGCTCTTGAATGCGCCCGCCATGAATCGCTTTCGTTTCGGACTAGCCTCCATCGCGCTGAGTCTGGGATTGTTGGCCTGTCTCAACCAGGCATCGGCCAAATCGCTGACCGTTACCCGCGCAACGCTGCCCAACGGGCTGAAGATCGTCGTCGTGCACGACTCCCTCGCGCCGGTCGTAACGACGATGCTGAACTACAAGGCCGGTTCCAATGATCAGTCGATCGCAGGGCTCGCGCATGCGACCGAGCACATGATGTTCCGCGGCAGCCAAACGCTGTCGTCGTCGCAGCTCATGGATTCGGTCGACATTACCGGCGGCAACTTCAACGCCGACACGCAAAGCTCGATCACGCAATACTTCTTTACCGTGCCCGCTCAATATCTCGACATCGCGCTGCGCCTCGAACGGTCGCGCGCGACCGGCGCGCTGTTGTCGCAAACGCAATGGAACGACGAGCGCAAGGCCATCACCCAAGAGGTCACCCAAGACAACAGCAACGCGTTCTACCGGCTGGTCACCAAGATGCAGGCAACGCTGCTGGCCGGCACACCCTATGCGAAAAACGGGCTCGGCACCGTCTACGATTTCGCGCACACGATCAACCATCCACAGATCTTAAACTTTTACAAGACCTGGTATCATCCGAACAACGCGGTCTACATTATCGTCGGCAACGTAGATGGGCCGGCGACGGTCGCGCGCATCCGGCAACTCTTCGGAGACATTCCCGCCGCGAAACTGCCGCCGCGCGAAGCCGTCAATCTCGGCCCATTGAAGACGCACCTCTATCACGACTTCAGCGACCAGCCGTTCACGGCCGTGCTGCTGGGATACCGTCTGCCCGGATTTACCAGCAAAGATTTCGCTGCGGCAAATATTCTGTCCGATATCCTCAATAGCCAGCGCGGCGATCTCTTTGCGCTGACGGCGCAAGGTAAGGCATTGGGCAGTGAATTCGTTTTGCAGCCGTATGCCAAAGTCTCCGTTGGTTTGGCGCTGATGGTGGTACCGGTGACAACGAAGCCGGAGGTTGCCGACGGCCTAATGCGCGGCGTGATCGAGAATTACCGCAAGTGGGGCGTCCCGGCGGATCTCGTGCAAGCGTCGATCCGGCGCGAGATCGCGCAGCTCGAATATAATGCAACCTCGATTGAAGGCCTGGCCACAGAGTGGAGCGACGCGGTCGCCGTGCAAGGACTCAGTTCGCCGGATGACATGATTGCCGCGTACAAACGGGTGACGCCGGCCGACGTGAACCGCCTGTTCCGCACCGCCCTCGCCAGTTCGAAATCGGTGGCCGCGTACGCCGTGCCGAAGAATCTCGGCAAGATGAGCGCGGGCGGCGGCGCGCTTGCCAAAGAAAACAATTCCATTCCGCCGAGCAAGCACGAGCTGCTGCCGGTTTGGGCGCGCGACGTCTTGGCGCATTTGCAGGTTCCGGCGCAAACGCTGCATCCCGTCGTAACGTCGTTACCGAACGGCTTGCGCATCATCGTGCAGCCCGACCATTCCACGAACACGGTCACGGTAACCGGCGACATCGACAACGATCCCCAGGTTCAAGAGCCTGCGGGTAAAGAAGGCGTCGATTCGCTGACCGGAGATCTTTTTGGATACGGCTCCGCCTCGCGCGACCGTTTGGTCTATCAGCGAGAGCTCGATTCGATCGCAGCCAACGAGTCGGGTGGAACGTCGTTTAGTCTTCAGGTACTCAGTGGCGATTTCGAACATGGCGTGCAGTTGCTCGCCGACAACGAACTGCATCCGCGGTTCGTGCCGCAGTATTTCGACATCGTGAAGAGCCAGGAAGTCGGTTCGCTGACCGGCGTCGAGAATTCGCCGGATCATCTGGCTGCGGTCGCCACGGCGAAGGCGCTCTATCCGCCGGGAGATCCGGCGCAGCGTTTCGCCAACACAACCACCATGAGTGCCCTCACGCTCGACGATGTGAAGCAGTATTACGCTGCGGCGTACCGGCCCGATCTGACGACGGTCGTCGTGGTCGGCGACGTCACGCCGGCGCGCGCGCGGCAAGTATTGGCGAAATACTTCGGCGCATGGACTGCGCACGGGCCAAAGCCGCAGACCGAACCGCCGCCGGTGCCTCCGAATAAGGCGAGTGCAGCCGATATTCCGGCGACCGGTCGCGTGCAATCCAGCGTGCAGCTTATCCAAACGTCCGGAATCAAGCGCACGAGCGCCGATTGGCCGGCGCTGCAAGTGGCCAACACGATCCTTACCGGCGGATTCTATTCATCGCTTCTCTACCATGACTTGCGCGAGGTCAAGGGCTACGTCTATTACGTGAGCAGCGGACTGAGCACCGAAAAGACGCGGTCGTCGTTCAGCGTGAGCTACGGATCCGATCCTTCAAAGGTCGTGCCGGCCCAGCAGCTGGTCGTGGCGGACTTAACGCGTATGCAAAGCCAGCCGGTTGCGGCCGACCGTCTACTTCGCGCGAAGGCGCAATTGATGGGTGAGATTCCGATAACTCTTGCCAGCTATGACGGCGTCGGCAGCATCTTGCACCGGTACGCCTCGCTCGATCTGCCGCTGAATCAAAACTTGATCGACGCCCGCCGCGAACTCTCGGTGACGGCGTCGCGCGTGGCTGCGGCTATGCGCAAGTGGATTCGTCCGGACGATTTCGTCCGCATCGTAACCGGCCCAGGCCCGAAG
This sequence comes from Candidatus Rubrimentiphilum sp., assembly GCA_035710515.1. Classification (NCBI taxonomy): domain Bacteria; kingdom Bacillati; phylum Vulcanimicrobiota; class Vulcanimicrobiia; order Vulcanimicrobiales; family Vulcanimicrobiaceae; genus Candidatus Rubrimentiphilum; species Candidatus Rubrimentiphilum sp. Next base: position 814,835 of record DASTDE010000001.1, read on the forward strand.
TAATGCCGCCGGTCAAAGCCGTAGGCTTTGACATAGACCACACGCTCGGCATCGACAACAAGCTCGAACGCGTTGCGTTTCTGCGCTTGCTCGACGCAGTCTGCGAACAAGGCGGGCGCGCTCTAGGAACGCTCGCGCAAGAGAGTGCGCGCATAGACGATCTGCTCGAACGGCAGCGCAGCGGCGCATTTTCAATCGACGAAGCCGTCGAGCGATTCGCGGCGGAACGCGGCGCGCGCTCGCCGTCGAGTTACGTCGAGCCCTACAAACGAATGGCTGTCGAAAGCGTGCCCGAGTTTTTTGTGCCCCAGACCGACGCGCGGATGGTGCTTGCAGAACTAAAGCGCCGCCACATTCCGTGCGCTATCTTGAGCAATGGCTGGCCGGCGCTGCAAGAAAGAAAAGCGCAGTCCTTAGGCTTTGACGGACCGGTGCTCGTCGGCGAGGGGCCGGGCACGCAAAAGCCCGGCGCGGCTGCTTTTGCGGCTCTCGCTCGCGCGCTGTCGGCCGAACCCGGCGACGTAGCATACGTCGGCGACAACCCGCGAGCGGATATCGCGGCCGCGATCGCCGCGGGAATGCACGGCATTTGGCTCGATGCGGAGGGCGCGGAATATCCGCCGGAGTTGCCGGAGCCAAGCGAAGTTATCCACAGCCTCACGGAACTGCTTACGCTCCTGTAGAACTTCGCGCGTGTGCCCAAGATCACGGGAGGGAATTTGCGCAGCCGCAAGCTCGGATCGCCCAAGGGATTCAACGTCAGGCCGACGCCGGGCCGCGTAAAGGAGTCCCTGTTTTCGATCCTGCAGCCGCGCATCGAAGGGTCGCGCTTTCTCGATCTCTTTTCCGGAACGGGCGCCATCGGCTTCGAAGCGGCCTCGCGCGGTGCGTCATCCGTCGTTTGCGTCGAGGGGCACCGTGAAACCGCCGACGCGATCCAGGAAGCCGCGAACGAACTCGGCATACAGGACGTGGTGACCGTTGTCGGAGCGCCGGTCGATCGCGCCCTCTACCGGCTCGATCCGGCGTTCGATATCGTGTACGCGGATCCGCCGTACGCGGGCGAACTGCCGTCGCAAATGTTCCGCCTGCTGTTGGAGCGCAATTTGCTCGCGCCGGACGCGCTGGTGATCTACGAGCATAGCGCTCGCATGATTCTGCCCGACGTACCGGGGTACCGCAGCGTCCGCGAAGAAGTCTATGGCGATGTCGCTTTGGCTTTCTTCACGCCGGTAGGATGAAGGCGGTCTATCCGGGCTCTTTCGATCCGCCGACCAACGGTCATCTCGACGTCATCGAACGCGCGTGCCGGTATTTCGACGAACTCGTCGTGGCAGTTGTCGTGAATCCGCAAAAGCGCGAACCCATGTTCACGCTCGAAGAGCGCGAAGCGATGATTCGCGACTCTGTGGCGCACCTGGCGAACGTACGCGTCGAACATTTCCGCGGTCTGCTGGCGGATTATGTTCGCAAGGAACACGCGGCAGTGATCATCAAGGGTTTGCGGGTGGTTTCCGACTTCGAGAGCGAGATGTCGACGGCGCTCATGAACCGGGCGCTGTCGGACGTCGATACGATGTTTTTGATGTCCGACCAACGATATTCGTTCGTCAGCTCGAGCATCGTAAAAGAAGTCTTTTTTCTTGGCGGCGACGTTGGGGCGCTGGTGCCGGATCCTGTGATGCGGCTAATGGCGGCTAAACGCGCGAGCTTACGCACTACGTAAACGGAGGAACCTCATGTCGGTCTATCGCGTTTTGGACAAACTGGAAGCATACGTGCACGATGGAACTTGGCTGCCCGCGGGCTACCGGATTCTGAGCGAAGAGCGCTTGATGGAATTCGTCGAAAAGGTGCGCTCCTCGCTGCCCGAGGAGATGGGCCGCGCTAAGATCATCGCCAAAGATCAAGATCGCATGCTGCGCGCCGCGCAAGAGAAGGCGCAGACGATCGTAAGCGAGGCCGCCAGCAAACATGAAGAGCTGCTCGACGATCACGAGATCGTCCAGCGAGCGCGCACCACCGCGGATGTAATTCTGCGCGAAGCCGAAGAACGCGCGCGCAAGGTGCGCGAGGGCGCCGATCAGTACGCGCTGCAAATGCTCGGAACGCTGGAGAATCGGCTGGCGGGCGCGCTTGGCTCCATCCGCAAAGGGCGGGAAGCGCTGGCGCCACGCGCGCAGACCGAACCGGCCCAGCCGATGGCCGATGCGGCTGCCAAGAGCAAACGCGCGGCGTTCGATGCGCAAGCCAGCGACGAAACGACGGCGCTCGAATCGGTCGAGGTCGTTAAGTAAGCTTCGATGCGGCTGCACCTGGCCCGTAACCGGGTCGCGATTTATGTAGCCGCTGCTTGTCTGCTGGCGCTGTGCGCTTTTATTCCGACGCCCTACTCGCTGATACTCCCGGGGCGCGCGGTCGATCTTGCCGATGTCGTGTCGCTGGGCGGCGGACACCCGGCTCAAACGCGGCTCTATTTGACCGACGTGCGATTTGCGACGCGCGTTACGCCGCTCGAGTTGCTCAGCGCGTTCCTCCCCGGCGTGCGAGTCGTTTGGACGAACGACATTCTGCCGAGCGGCGTGAGCATGACGCGCTATGAAGGCGTCGAGCGTGAGGCGATGAGCGAAAGTCAAACGATTGCGGCCGCCGTGGCGGAGCGCGCCGCCGGTTATCACGTTCCCTCTCCGCGTAGCCGCGTGATGGTTGTCTATTTCGTTCCGCACAGCCGCGCTTCGCAAGTCTTGCGTCAGCTCGACATTCTGGCGGCGGTTGACGGCAAATCAATCTCATCGAGTTCGGATCTGCAAAAGGCCCTGCGCCGTGTGAAGGCCGGTACGGTGGTGCACGTTGGGCTGTTCCGAAACGGCGGCCGGAGGATCGCCGCCGTTCAAACGACAGCCTATCGAGGCAGAACCGTCTTGGGCACCTACCTTACGACGATCTACGAACGGCCACGCCTACCCGTCGGCGTCTCCTTCCATTTGCCGCACGTGGCAGGGAGCTCCGGCGGCCTGATGTTTGCGCTTGAAATCTACCGCTCGCTCAAACGTCAGCCGCTGCCCGGCGAATTGCGTATAGCCGGCACCGGCACAATTGCGTACGACGGAAGCGTCGGGCCAATCGAGGGCGCTGCGCAGAAAGTGGCAGCTGCACGCGCTGCCGGCGCGAGCCTGTTCCTCGTGCCCGCCGAGAACTACGCGGAAGTCAAAGGCACGGGCGGCATCCACGTTGTCCCGGTCGCCAGTTTTAATCAGGCGGTTCACGCAGTCGCTTCGGCAGCTATTCCACAGTAGCGGCACTGGTGCTAGACTGGCTTCAGGAGGCCGTTATGAAACGAGTTCTTCTTTTTGGGATCGCAGCCGTGAGCGCGTTGGCGCTGAATTGTCCGGCCGCCTCGGCGGATTCGCAGACCTTCAATCCGGGATTGGTCCACGCAAACGCGTCGATGCCGGTCAACCATCCAACGGATTATTCCACGAGCTGGCGCGGCATGGGAAACTTCAATCCGGGATTAGGTTTTCGTCAGCAGGCCGTTTTGTGCCACGTTCAATCGGTATTTGGAACAAATACGTCCGGCACGATGACGCCCGGCATGGGCGCGCCGCGCCCGATTGAGGTCGTTTACGTTGCGCGATTGGGATCGACGTGCGGGATGGCGCCGTTCTACGGCTACGGCTTTATGTCCCCAATCAGCCCTTAGACCGGCGGCGCTTGCACGTTCTGCGCGAAAGCTTCGAGCTTCGCGCGATCGATCGCTTTGACGCGTCCGCGGTCGAGTTCGACTGCATTCGCATTCTTTAAGCGCAGCAGCGCGCGAGCCGCCATGTCGCGCACGGTGCCTGCCGCCGCCGCGATCTGAGCTTGCGATAGGTTTTCCACGCCGGGCAAGCCGCGCGTCATACCGACGGATGCGCGCGCATAACCGAGCAAGAATTTTGCGACGCGCTGCAGCACGTGGGCGAACGCAAGGTCGGCAATCGTGTCGATGGATCGCCGGCGTGCCTGCGATGCTTCGGAAAGAAAACCGAGCGCGAGTTCCGCGTCGTTTCTGCAGGCGTGCAGCACGGCCTCGCTTGGCAGCGTCATGATCGTTGCGTCGGTTAAGGCCTCGGCGCGAGTCGTTGCGCCGCCCGTATCGAAGGTGCCGCTGTCGTTGAGCGTGTCATGCGTGAGCCGCTCGCCCAAAGTATGCGTCTTGCCGTCCGGCGAGAGCAGCGTGAGGATGACTTTTCCGCTCTTGACGATCCCGAGATACGGCCACACTTCGCCTTCATCGAAGATCGTTTCGCCCGCGCGGTAAGTCCGTTCCGACATTTGGCCGGCGAGGTCGCGCAGCGTGCTGGCTTTGGCGCTCGCGAACGGCGCGACGTGCTGCAGCAGCGCTTCGGGCTCGGCATTTTCGTCGATCCGCTCGACGCGGATGGTCCACCGGTTGGATCCGAGGTTGCGCGCATCCCAGGAGAACTTGCCGGGCCGCAGCTGCGAGAGCTCGTTGCGCAAGGCCCTCGGATCGTTCTCTTCGTTGATCTCCAGGATTGCGCCGAGGGTGAGCTTGTCGAAGGCTTCTAGGATCTGTTCCGTTCGGTTTGCGGGCTGAAGCGAGCGAGCGTCAATGGCGATCGCCGCCGGCCGGTTCATAGGCATCGGGCGAGTCATTTGGGGGGTTCGCGGCGGGCGCCTGCAAAAGGCTTGGCTCGTGGCTGACAACGACGTGGTGATTCTCGCCGGCGCGCGGACGCCGTTCGGCAACTTTGGCGGAGTGCTGGCTGACCGTACGGCCACGGATCTTGCGGTGGCCGCCGCGGACGCGGTGATTGCCCGCAGCGGGGTCCCGAAGGAGCGCATAGACGACATCGTGTTCGGCAACGTCATGCAGACGAGCGCCGATGCCATTTACCTTGCGCGCCATGTCGGGCTGCGCGCCGGAGTTCCGGTGGGAACGCCGGCGCTGACGCTCAACCGGCTGTGCGGCAGCGGGCTGCAAGCAATTCTCACCGCTGCGAATTCATTGCGCCTGGGACAGAGCACATATGCGCTCGCCGGGGGCACCGAATCCATGAGCCAAGCGCCGCACGTCGTGCGCGGCGGACGCAAGGGCTTCGCGCTCGGCGTGGGCGTTAAATTCGAAGACACGCTGTGGGAGGCGTTGACGGACTCGTACAACGGGATGCCGATGGCGATTACCGCGGAGAATCTCGCGGATCGCTACAAGATTGCGCGCGAGGAATGCGATGAGTTCGCGCTTCGCTCGCAAGAAAATGCGCTGCGCGCCCAAAGCGACGGATACTTTGCCGAAGAGATCGCGCCGGTTGAAGTAAAGGATGCTAAGGGGCAGCCGGTGATCGTCGACAAAGACGAAGGACCGCGCCCGGGGCTTTCGATGGAGAAGCTGGCCAAACTTCCGCCGCGTTTTCGCAAAGACGGCGTGGTTACGCCCGGAAACGCGAGCGGCATTACCGACGGCGCGGCGGCCGTTGTGCTAACCACGGTGAAACAAGCGAAAGCCGATGGCTTGCAATGGATCGGCAGGCTCGTGGGAGCGAGCGTGGTGGGCGTCGATCCGGATATTATGGGCATCGGACCGGCTGTTGCGATTCCGAAAGCGCTGACCGATGCCGGCGTGAAGCGCACCGACGTTGCGATCGTAGAGATCAATGAAGCGTTCGCGCCGCAAGTGCTGGCGTGCCTCAAGGCGATGGAGTGGTCCGATCTCGCCGGCGGAAAGATCAATCCGCATGGCGGCGCAATCTCACTCGGACATCCGCTGGGGGCCTCCGGCGCGCGACTTGCATATACCGCGTTGCATCATCTCCGGCAAAACGGCGGCGGGTACGCCGTCGCATCGGCGTGCATCGGCGGCGGTCAAGGAATTGCAGCCGTTCTTACAGCGGAATGAACTTTAGGCGCCTCTTAAGTCTCCGGTTCCTCATCGACGCGCTTGCGGTGTGCCTCGTGCTGTTTATCGCGTACCGGCTGCTGGTAGCGCCTCGCGTTTTATCGGAAAGCAGCGCCTATCCGGCGCCTGCTGTTCGGTATCAAACGCTGACCGGCGCGCCCTTCGATTTGGCCAAGCAGCGCGGGCACGTCGTGTTTCTCGAGTTTTATGCCTCATGGTGCACGCCGTGCAGAGTCTCGCTGCCGCTGGTGGAATCGTTCGCGCGATCGCACCCGGAGGTGCAAGTTGTGCCCGTAGATGTGGGCGAGCCGCGCGAAGTGGCGGCCGCATTTGCGCACGATCTGGGGCTGGCGAAGGTGGCTATCGATCCGCGTGCGCTGTCACGTGGCTTCTTTCAACTCGATGGCTTCCCGACGATGGTCGTTATCGACGGGCGCGGACGAATTCGTGCCACTTGGCAGGGCCTTAACCCGGCGGTGCAGCTGAACATGGCGCACGCCGCAAAGACGTTAGCGCTGCTCTAGAACTGAAACTCGCCTTTCAAAGGCGTCAAAGCGCAGATCGACTGAATCGAATCGGCGATTAATCTTGTCTTCCAGGTGTTCGAACCGGTCGCTCATTTCGGCTCGCAGATTTGCAAACCCGAGAGCAGTCGCATCGCGCAAATCAATGAGCGTTGTCATGATGTCTTCCAATGTGTAACTGTTTGCCATTACCGGAACCATACGGTGCGACTATTGCCGGAATATTTCCTTTTTGTTAATGCCAGTTGCCGTCGACCTCGGCCATGAGCGTGCGGCCGGGCGTTGCGGTAAAGCCCGGAAGTTCATAGTGCAAGACGTTGTCGTACGGCTTGGCGTAGATCGGGCCGATCGGTTCGCGGGCAAACCCAATCGTCAGATCGTACGTTAAAGTGTCGTCCAGCACGAATGGAAACCAGATGTCGATCGTCGTGCCTGGCTGAAAGGTTACCGGTGACGACCCATCGATCTCAAAATGGAAATAGACTACGGCGGTGGCTACAAATTCATACGTCGTTGGATACGGAATAATCTCGACTGGCGTCGGCGGCCGGGCGTACGGAGTATGGAATGCTCCATTCTTTGAGTTGTTGGCTGAGTAATGTACGGCGATTTCGTATCCCGACGTATCCCAACGAAAACTGCTCAGCTGCGCGCCTTCAGGTTTGATGATTTGAAGGTTGGGGATGTCATACGTAGCAACATCGCACGACGGCACAAACCGACGTGCACCAGCACGCACGTCGGCGTTATGCTTCGCTTGGGCCACAAGAGACGCCGGCAAGCCGGCCTCAGACAGAAACGCAACTGTCGGCCCTGGGGGCACCAATAGTCGCCGATCCCCTTGCAACGGATAGGACGTCGACCCGCCGCTCCAGCAGCCGCCGGTTTTATCGATGTCGAAGGCATCCCACCAGCGATCGAGCGTGCGGATCAGGCCCATCATCCCATGGCCGGAGCCAACGTCCCACGAAAGAAGAGCTGCATCCTTGACGACTACTACGTCCGCGATCTTGGTATTCTTCGGGTCTGCCTTAACGTGCCGCGCCCGGTGCGCCAACAAGCGCTGAGCTACAAAACGAACTTCGTGAACATCACCGCGCGGTCCAAAGTCATCCGCTAAAGCGCACTGGGTCGTGGCAAGAAGCGCGAGCAAGATGAGCGCGTGGCGCACAGTCGGCGGCTAGTTACCCTTCCAAGACGGCTTGCGCTTTTCTAAAAAGGCGCCTGTGCCTTCCTTAAAATCGTTCGTGCCCACCAGCCCGCCGAATTCGACCGCTTCGAGCTCCAGCGCATCGGCAATCGAGAGATGCGCGCCGGAGTTTATTGCGCGCTTACAGCCTTCAATCGCCAGCGGCGCCTTACTTGCGATCGTGTTCGCGATCCGCTTGGCTTCGTCGAGCAGCTGCGCTTGCGGCACGACCTTTTGCACCAGTCCGATGCGCAGCGCTTCCGCCGCGTCGATCGTCTCGCCGGTTAGGCAGAGATACATTGCCATGCCTTTTCCAACGAGCCGTGTCGTGCGCTGTGACCCGCCATACCCTGGAATCAAGCCGAGGTTCACTTCGGGCTGTCCGAACTTCGCGTTCTCGCTTGCAATCATGATGTCGCCTGCCATCGCAAGTTCGCAGCCGCCGCCAAGTGCGAAACCATTGACCGCCATGATGACGGGCTTGGTCAGGCGCTCGATTTGCAGCGTGACGGCTTGACCGGAGCGGGCCTTGGACGCGCCCTGGAACGGGCTGCGAAGCGCGTTGAGCTCGCCGATGTCGGCGCCGGCGGCAAAAGCTTTACTTCCCGCGCCCGTGATTACGATCGCACGTACCGACGCGTCGGAGTCCAGTTGCGTTAAGGTCTGCTTAAGGTCGTCGAGCAACGCGGCGTTGAGCGCATTGAGAACGCTTGGGCGGTTCAGCGTGACGATCGCAACGGCTCCGTCGCGCTCGACGAGGATCGATTGGTCCGTTTCGGGATTCACCGGTTCCGAATTGTCTAATTGCGTGCGGGGAACCTTGCGGTTATACTGTGAGGATGCGTACGGCTTATCACGAGGCGCTGGAATCTACTCGGCTCGACGTCGTTCGGCTTGGCGCGCTCGCCGGCGACGCCGTTCGCGTCGCCGTGGATGCGCTTGAGCGGCGCGATACGTCGGCTGCCGCGCGCGTCGTCGCGGGCGACGACATGATCGACGATCTGCGCCGCAAGATCGAAGCGTCGTGCATCGAGCTGATTTGGCGCCAGCAACCGGTGGCGGGCGAGCTGCGTGAGATCGCGGCGATGCTCGAAATTGCCACCGACTTGGAGCGCGTCGGCGACTACGGCGTGGACATCGCCAAGCATGCCATCAAACTCGCGGACGTCCCATTGCGCCCGGTACGCGTCGAGATCGATCGCATTGCCAACCTTGCGCATGCGACACTGGTGGACGCCATGCGCGCCTATACGGAACGCGACGCGGAGTTAGCTTCGCGGGTGATCGAAGAGGACGATGAAATCGATCGGCAGTACAAACGCGGCGTGCAGGCGCTCGAAGGGGAGATGCAGGCCGACCCGGAGATGGTGCCGGCCGGTGCGCGCATTCTCTTTGTACTGGCAGAGCTGGAGCGCGTCGGGGACCGGGCGAACAACATCGCCTGGCATACAAAGGAAATGACCGGGGACATTTGACGACCCCGCTCCCACGCGAACTCTTCGCAGTCACCGAATCCTTTACGTATCTCAATCACGCCGCCGTCGGCGTTCTCCCGCAGCCAACGCATCATGCACTGGAAGGGTTTCTTGCGGCGCATGCGGCGGGCGGCGTCATGGGCACGTTTGCCTACGAGCGCAAAATGCCGGAGTACCGCGCGCGCATCGCGCGTTTTATCGGCGCCCGGGCCGGCGAGATCGCAGTCTTGCGCAACACCGGCGATGGCGCGAATGCGATTGCGGGCGGCGTGTCATGGGCGCCGGGCGATGAGCTGATCCTGCCCGACAACGAATTCCCCGCCAACGTTCAGGCTTGGCTGCGTCTGCGTAAACTCGGCGTGAACGTGCGCTTTGTGAATTCCCAGCAAGCGCGTTTGACTCCGGACGTCTTACGCGAGCACATTTCGCCGCGAACGAAGGTGGTCGCCGTCTCGTGGGTCTCGTTCGAGGATGGCTATCGCCACGATCTCGCGGCGCTCGCCGAGGTCGCTCATAGCGTGGGCGCGCTTTTTTGCGTCGATGCTATTCAGGGCCTGGGCGCCTTCCCGCTTGACGTACAAGCCTGTAACATCGACGCGCTGTATTCGGGAGGCGCGAAATGGCTGCTCGCCTTACAAGGCGTCAGCTTCTTGTACGTTCGCGCAGATCTGATCGAACGCTTGGAGCTTGCGTCGCCGGGCTGGCGTTCGACCGCGGACATGTGGGATTTCCTGGAGTACGACCAGCCTTTTGTGGCGGACGCGACGCGCTTTGAGGGTGGAACGCCGAATTTTATCGGAGCGCTCTCCTTGGCGGAATCCATCGACGTGATCGACCGTGCGGGAACTTCACAGATCGCCGCGCACGTTCTTGAGCTGACGGATCGCCTCGTGGACGGATTGAAACGGCTAGGCGCGCACATCGCAAGCGTGCGCGGTGAAGGCGAATCGTCGGGGATCGTGACCTTTATGCTGCCGGACACGGATTCGGTCGAGCTCGGCAGGAAACTCCAGCACGAAGGTTTCGTTACGACTTACCGCGCGGGCGGAGTTCGCGTCGCGCCGCACGGTTACAACACGCACGAAGAAATCGATGCGCTGCTCCAAGCGATTGGCGCATAGAGAAAGGAAGCATGATGCTCCCGCTGATGTTTTTGCTGGCGGCCGCGACCGCACCCGCGGCGCCCGCCGACGGGGTCTACACGTACACGGTGACCGTCGCCGGAGAAAGCACGGGAAAGACGGCCATCACGCTGACGCATACGGCGGCCGGCGTGCAGCTGACCGAATCGGCGGCCGGCTCGTTCGGCGGTTCGGATTTTTCGGCCACGTCGAGTCTGGCGCTGGACGGGACGCTGGCGCCCGCGAGCTATTCGGCGATCTACAATCCGCCGGGCCGGACCGTTCACGCCGCGATTGCGTTTAACGGGGCCACCGCGAACGAAACCGCCGACAATGGCGCGCTAAAGTTCAATCTTGGCGCGGATACCAAACACTTTGTAGTGCTGGACGGCACGCTCTTTTCGGGTTTCTTTATTCTGCCGGCGCAACTGCAAGCGTGGAGCACGCCGCCGGTCATGGCGCTCTCGCCGATGTTCGGCCATGCCGGTTCGATTGCCGTAGACGCGGCGCTCAGAGCCGATCGTCCCAAAGGCGTTCCCGCCCGCGACCTCGCGCTGTCCGTCAGCGATCCCGTGCAGTTCACGCTGTGGTACGATCCGTCGACGCTTATCGTCGACGAGCTCGACGTGCCGCTGCAGAGCGCATCGTACGTGCGCTCAGGCGCGCGTTAAGAGTATCTCCGAATAGTCGCGCGTGAGAAGATCGTCCGCGGCGCATGCGATCGGGCGCCGGCGGCGCTCGTCCAACCGCTGGAGCGCAAAGTTCCACTGTTCGAAGCGGCGCAGCTCCGCCGCCGGATCGTAACCGGCACTGCGCAAGAACTTCGGACAAAACTCCATGAGCACCATCAGCGGATGCGCTGCGTCCGCGAAGAGCGTCAGCCCGCCGTTGAGAATCCACGTTTCGGCGCCCTCAGCGTCGATTTTTACGAAATCAAAAGAAGTGCCGCGCGCTTGTATGAGAGCGTCCACCGTCGTCACTTCAACCCTTAAGGCTTCGCGTTCCGATTCGCGCAGCTGCTCGATCTGCTGCAAACCCGCAACGAGCGTACCGCCGCCCCGATGGCGCTGCGCGCGGGCAAACTCAGCGAAACCGGCTGTCTCTCCGACCGCTCTGCGGTCGATAGTAGCGCGATCGGCAAAACCGTTGATTTCGACGTTGTCCTCGGCGATTTGCGCCAGATCGGGATCGCACTCAAAGGCGTAAACTGAACCGGCGGGGCCGGTTTGCCGCGCGAGCAGTAAGGTAAAGTAGCCGACGTTCGCGCCGATCTCGAGCACATGCATTCCCGGCCTAATCACGTGGCGCAGCGTGGCCTCGGTCCACTCTTCCCACACCCCGTCGAGAATCAGGTGCGGTGAAATGCAGACGTCATTTGAATCCACGTACATCTTGAAGCCGTTGGCGGTTCGTATAAGGACGCGGTTTCCGCCGACGAAAGTGCCGGGGGTTCTGGCCATGACTCCCGCTTGCACGGATTTTCGGCCGCTTCCTGGAAGATGGGCTTATCGGAGGTGCTCATGAACAAATCCCTGATCGCCCTGGTAATTTCTCTTGCGTTCGGCCTTGGTTTCTTCGCTTCGCGTCTGCAGCCGAACGTCGCGTCCGCGTCGCCGGCCGGCATGCCGTCTGCGGGTTGGACGCTGCACATCGACGCCCTGAAACACTTCGGCCCCGGCCACCCGACTCAGATCGCGCACCATTGGTGCAAGGGCGGACTCGCCGGCGGCATCCTGGAGTGTCAGATCTACGACTCGGACGCTTCAAACGCGCGGCTGGTAGAGATCGAAACGATCGTCCCGGCCGCCGTCTGGAAGGCGTTTCCGAAATCCGAGCAAGCGCTGTGGCACTACCACCGCGTGGAGATTCCGCTCGTTCACGCCACGCTTCCCGGAATGCCGCCGGCGCAGCAGAAGAAAGTCGTCGCGTCGCTGTTGGAGACGTACGGCAAGATTTGGATGCTCTGGGATCCGGAGAGCACGAAAGACGGCATGCCGACGGGGACGCCGTCGATCGTGGTATTACCGGCGCACTAACGCCTTAGTTGCCGTCGGGTTTTATGATGCTGGGCGCCATGACCGCATCGGTCATGCCGTGAATTAAACGTTTGTCCGCGGGCGCGACCGTGGCGAGAATTCCACCCAGCTGAACCGCGTCGTTGACCACAAAGAAGTACGGACACAGACGCACGCGGCCGTCGAACGTGCGCACTTCGTCGGCGGCGCGGTCAAGGTAGGTCTGGCGCACGCGCTTTCCTTTATAGAAGCGCTGCAGAATACGCGGCGTGTGGTCGTATTCGCGGATCGCTTCCTGTAAGGTCGCGACCCATTCGTCCTTGGTCAGATCGTTGGCCACGCGAACGCCGCGCGATCCCCACGCCAACTCTGAAAAACCGGAAGGCTTGACCACGTAATCGCGTTCGGTTTTCGTGAGCTCCGCCAGTTGCATCCAATCCGAAACGGGCGTGCCGTTCGCTTCGAGTCCGGCTATTACGGCTTGCGGCGGAAGCGGTCGCGGATCGATTACCCACGTCTCCGGAAAGAGCTGCTTCAGATGGTCGTAGGCGGCGCTGCCCATCTCGGCTTTCCACAGTTTGGCCAGCGCGGGATGATGGAACAGCGCGAAGGCAAGTTTTTCCTCGAGTTGCGCTTTCGGCGGAGGCGTCATCGTCACGCGATTGTGCCGCGCGGAGTAGAGCATGAGTTCTTGTTTCGGTACGTTGAGCAGATCGAAGAGCTCGAAGTTCCGGTAGAGCGCGTCGATCTTTTGCTCGCGGCCGTCGGGCAGGCGCACGAAAAGCGCCTCCTCGGTGAAGAGTATCTCCTGCGGCTTGCAAAGATAAGCGTCAAGTTGCGCCACGCGCACCAGCGCATCGGCCATCCACTGCATCTCCGGCCGGTAATCACCGGATTCGTCCGAGACGACGATCGCAAGGGCGGGTTTTTCTTTTCCGGTCGCCGATTCGATCATCGCGGCAAACGATCGGGCGATGCCGTCGGCTCCGCCCACGCTGTCCATGCCGAGCTTGCAATACGCCTCGGACATCGCACCTAAGAAGCCCATGCCGCCCGGCACGCTGTCGAGCTCGCTGGAGATGAATCCATCGTCGGTGAGAATTAAGTCCGGACGAATAATGCCGGGCAGATCTTGCCGGAAGCGATTCTGGCGTGAAAGCCGGATAATGTGCTCGGGTTTCCCGCGATCCAGATATTCGGCGATGAACGCTGGAGCGGTGCCGCGCGCGCTTCGATTATAGAGCGCATTCAGCGCGCGATAGAAGAGCAGAAGGTTGTTGCCGATCGTTTCGATCCGCTCGAGCGTGCGCGGCGATAATGCAAACGGCTCGGGGCTGATGCGCCACGGGATCCGCTCGTCTGCGGTTTCTACCTTAAACAGTCCGGACGGGATCGCGTCGTAAAGAAAGTGCGCTTGGTCGCGAGCCGTGAGATTGGGGGCGTAAGCCGTACAGGGCATGCAGTTAGCCTCGACAGCCGTCGGGGATCTTGGACATGCCAAACGCTATGTAGAGTCGCCGCATCAAAGCCTTAAAATACCCCGATTGCCCGTTTGGGTTGCACCACTTGGCGAGGCTAGGAACCGGGATAGCCCGGCGCTCGCTTTTTGGTCAGGTTAATCGCTCGGCCGGACTATCCCGGCTTCCAGCCTCGGCTGACCTACTTGACGGTGATGGCCCCCGGAGTAAGGAGGGCGCTCTCGACGTGGACCAGGCCGCCCCGGTAGACCAGCGTCAGATGGAGGGTACCATCCAGCCCGACGCGGCTTAAGGCCACGTCCTCGATGACGCGCGAAGCGGTCTCGCCGGCGATGAACTGCAGCGTGCTTTGCTGGGTGAACGAGCCGCGCGCCGTGGCATACGTCGCCACAACTTGGACCGGCAAATCGTGCCCGGCGGCCGCAGCTGCTTCGCCCGAGACGCAGTAGCTGGCGGTCAGCGGCGTGCCCTTGATGGGAAGCGTTTCACGCGTGCAGCGCCCGGTCTGTGCCGAAGCGGCGCTCGCAACGCAGAGCGCAAGGAGAAGCGTGAGGGACGAGCGGCGATACATGCTACAGAAGTCTCCATTAAGGACAACGAGAGCTGCGCCTTCAAAGGTTGCATGCCGGCCCGGCGGGCCTTCTTTTGACGCGAGGGTATACAATCTTACCGATGTCTTTTGACCTGATCGCGCTGGACCTCGACGGAACGCTCCTGGATTCGCAGGAGCGGGTTTCGCCGCGTAACCGGCGCGCCATCGAGGCCGCGCTGGCTTCCGGCATCCGCATCGTACTCGTGACGGGCCGCGGCGTAGATATGCCGATTCGCGTCAGCAGCGAGCTCGGATTGAATCTGCCGGTGATCTGCTGTCACGGCGCGCTGACGAAAGACTTCGGAGCGAACCGTACGCTCGGACATATTCCGGTTCCGCTGCAATATGCCAAACCCATGGTCGAATTCTCGGAGCGCGAAGGACTTTCGATTGCAATCTATGCCGAAGAAAGTTTTTACCGGCTCGAAGGTTCGAAGCTGCACATGGACGACATGCGCGGCCCGGCTTGGAAAACCGTCACTACATTTGCGGATGTGCTGCACACCGCGCCGACGTTCATCCGTTTCATGGGGCGGGAATCGGTGGCGGCCATGGAGCGAGAGTTCTGCGATCTGCCGCTGCACTTCAAATACGAGACGTGGCTCGACTTCGTCGAGTGCGCGGTCACGAGCCGCGATGCGACCAAACAGCGTGCGCTCGCGCGACTGTGCGCGGACTTTCAAATTCCGGCCGAACGCGTACTGGCCATTGGGGACTCGCGGAACGACGTGCCGATGCTGCGATGGGCGGGTGCGGGTGTTGCCATGGGCAACGCGCTGCCGGAAGTGCGCGAGGCAGTCAAATTCGTCACGGCCAGTAACGAAGAAGACGGCGTGGCATTGGCGATCGAGCGTTTTGCATTGACGCCGGATCCGCAAAAGAAAAAGCGTATCGCGTGAAAGTGCGCGTGCTGGGGTTCGCGCGGCTGCGCGAGTTGCTCGGCGCATCGCGCGATGTGGACCTGCCGCCGGACGCAACCGCTGCGACGCTTTGGAAGGCATTGGCTGAAGGCTGCGATGGATTGCCGGAGCTGGCGGGATCGACGCGCATCGCCCGCAATGGCCGTATCGTGAATCCGTCGGAACCCCTTGCTGATGGCGACGAGATCGCGCTGCTGCCGCCGGTAGGCGGCGGGTAATGTTCGCCATCGTGCGCGAGCCGATCGACGTCGCGGCGATCGCGCAGAGTGTGCGCAGTGATGCCTGCGGGGCGGTCATTTCGTTTGCCGGGGTCGTGCGCGAGCGGTCCGATGACAACCGCGATGTGACCGGCCTGTCGTACGAAGCGCACGAGGCGATGGCGCGCGAAGAATTCGAACGGATTGCCGCCGAGGCGCGCGAGCGTTTCGGTCCGTGTGAGATCGCCATCGTGCATCGCACCGGCGACTTGAAGGTCGGCGACGTCTCCGTCGCGGTGGCTGTGGCTGCTCCGCATCGCGCCGCTGCATTTGACGCTTGCGAATACGCAATCGACGAACTGAAGCGCCGCGCGCCGATCTGGAAGAAAGAACATTATGTCAGCGGCGCCAGCACCTGGCGAACCAATCAAGAGGGCGCGGACCGGGCGTGAAACTCGATCTCTTCCGGGTCACGGGCCGGCGCAATGAGGTCGCGGTCTTGGCGTACGAGCCGCGGCGCGCGCGCAACGTCTGGATCGTCGCCGGTCACGGGTACTCCAGCTCGAAACAGAATCTCGACCTGCTCTGCTATTTTCTTGCAAGCCACGGTTACGGCGTGTTCAGTCTGGATTTTCCGGGACATAAACTTGGCGCCAGCGGCGGCAGGCTGGATGATCCGGACGACCTGTTGGACGCCATGGGAACCGTTGTATCGCATGTGCGCGACCGTCACGAGGGCCCCGTCTATGCGATGGGCCACAGCATGGGGGCGATGACGGCGATTCTTACCGCTGCCGCCGATCCCACTATCGCCGGCACGATCGCGATCGCGACCGGTTTTGGAAGGCCCACGGCGCTCGACGCGTTGCGCGAAAAAGGCGCTACGGACTTTCGCGCAGCCTATGTGGACGGATTGCCGCTACCGGATCTGGTTCGCGGCGTGGACGACAAATTCAACGAAGCGCTGCCGAAATTGGCCGGGCGCCCGCAGCTCTACGTCGCCGCCGAGCGCGATGCGATGGTCAACCGGAGCAGCGTCGAAGACTTATATAACCGTGCTTCCGAACCAAAGACGTTCGTCACCGTCGCGAGCGATCACACCTACGCCGCCGAGAACGCGCGCGGCGAAGTGCTGCAATGGCTGAACGCATTGCATCCCCGGTAGTGCGGGGCTTGCGGCGGTACAGCCGCCATTTGCTTATTCCCGAAGTCGGCGTCGCCGGACAGGAGCGTTTGGCTTTGTCGCGCGTGCTCTGCATCGGCGCCGGCGGCTTGGGGTCACCGGCGTTACAGTATTTGGCAGCGGCCGGCGCCGGGCGTCTCGGGATTGTCGATGACGACGTCGTCGACGAAAGCAATCTTCAGCGCCAGACGCTCTTTAGCACCGCCGACATCGGTGCAAAGAAAGCGGAAGTCGCCGCGCGGCGCGTGCGCGAGCTGAATCCGCTAATCGCGGCCGACGCGATCCCGGTGCGGTTCGATGCAAGCAACGCGCGGGAGCTGGTGCGGTTGTACGACGTCGTGCTGGATTGCACCGATCGCTTCGAGACGCGCTATGCGGTCAACGACGCGTGCTGGCTGGAAAACAAGCCGGACGTCTATGCTTCAATCTTTCGGTTTGACGGACAGGTGAGCGTTTTTTGGCGCGAGCGCGGGCCGTGTTATCGCTGCTTGTTCGCGCAGTCGCCGCCGGCCGGCAGCGTGCCGACGTGCGCCGAGGGCGGCGTGCTCGGGGTCCTGGCCGGAATAACCGGCGCATTTCAGGCGAACGAAGCGCTGAAAATTATTCTAGGCATCGGCGAACCGCTCTTCGGGCGCCTGATGCTGATCGATGCGCTGGGCGCGCGCACGCGCGACGTCACGTTCGAACGCGATGTGGAATGCGCTTTGTGCGGCGACAACGCCGGTATTTCGGATGTTACGGACGGTGCGCCCGAGAGACAAGCGTCGGAGTTCGAGGAGATCGACGCCGCCGATTTGGACGAAGCGATGAAGGGCGCGATCTTGTTGGACGTGCGCGAGCCTCACGAAGTGGCCTTCGGCGTTTTGGATGGAGCGCTGCACGTGCCGGCGTCGGCGCTGCCCGAACGGCTGCACGAGCTCGATTCGGCCAAATCGTATATCGTGGCGTGCCGCGTGGGGCAGAAGTCCGCCTGGGCGATGCGATTCTTACGCGACGCCGGTTTCCGGCGCACCGTGCATTTGCGCGACGGCTTGCTCGCGTACGCGGCGCGGCATCCGGACTTCGAGTTTTTCTAGAACTTCAGGCGGCCCTCGCCGATCAGGATCGTCTGTCCGCCGACGTCAACGTGCAGATTGTCGCCGGCGCCCTCCAACCGCACGTGCAAGACGCTGCGCCTTCCAAGCTTCACGCCTTGTTCGCTGACGAACGAGCCGCGCCTTACATCGATGGCGCCATAACGCGCGAGGTACGCAAAGAGCGGGCCCGTCGCGCTGCCCGTGGCCGGGTCTTCACCGATGCCGCTCATCGGCGCAAACATTCTGGCGTACGTTCCCCGATCCGTCACGGCGAAGACGAAGATCCCGACGATCTCCCAATCGACCGATGCATCGAGACGGGTTGCTTGAAAAGCGGCACGATCGACGGTTTGCGGATCGTTGAGCGCAATGTAGAGAAAAGGACTGCCGGCGGAAAGGATCTGTGGCGGCAGTTTTTCGTCGAGGTCTTCCGGCGTTACGCTGATTGCCGCCGCACAGCGTTCGCGATCGATCTCTTCCAGGAACGTCACGGGCGGCGTCCGCAGCCACGCGAAGCACGCGCCGTTTTGACGCTCGATCCGCACGGCGACATCGCCGACGCGTTCGCCCAGCGCGAACTCCGTTTGTCCGGGCGGAACCCATTTGAGCACTTCAGCGATCGCGAAGGTCGCGCCCACCGTCGGGTGTCCGGCGAACGGTATCTCGCGCCCCGGCGTAAAGATGCGCAACTCGGCCGGTCTCTTTGGATCGTTGGTGCGCTTTAAGAAGACGGTCTCGGCGATGTTGAGTTCGTTGGCCACGCGCTGCATCGCCGCATCGGGCAGGTGCTGCGAAGCGACTGCCAGCTGGTTCCCGGTAAACGGCTCCTCGGCGAAAACATCAAAGAGTAGATATGAGATCTCGGTCATGACGAGAAGCTTCCGCCGGTGACGCGGAAACCTTTTGGCCAAACGGCCGTTGCTGTGCCGGTTATCGGGCAAGGCACGTGGGACATTCCCGAGAGCGGGCACCGGCGGGCCGAGGCGATGCGCGCGCTGCGCCGTGGAGTCGAGCTGGGCATGACTCATATCGACACCGCGGAGATGTACGGCGCCGGGGCCGCCGAGGAGATCGTCGGCGAGGCGCTGGCAGCCGTTCCGCGCGACTCGCTTTTTATCACGACCAAAGTTCTTCCCGAGAACGCTACATATAAAGGAACGATCGCGGCCTTGGAGCGTTCGTTGAAGCGGCTGCGCATGGAGTACGTCGACCTGTACTTGCTGCACTGGGCCGGTTCGCATCCGCTCGCCGAAACGATGCGCGCGTTAGAGGATCTCGTTCATCAGGGAAAGACGCGTTTCATCGGCGTCAGCAATTTTGATGTAGACGAAGTGCGTGAAGCCGAGTCGCACCTGCGCAAGGTTAAACTCGCATCCAACCAAGTGCTCTACCACCTGGCCGAGCGCGGCCCCGAAGTGAACCTGCTGCCCTACTGCCGCGAGCGCGGGATCGCGCTTGTCGCGTACACGCCGTTTGGCCGCGGGCGCGTGCTGGGTCCGGACTCGCCGGGAAAACCGGAGCTCGAACGCATTGCAAACAAACACGGAAAAACCGCGCGGCAGGTGGCGCTGAACGCATTAACTCGCGACGCCGCCGTCTTCACAATTCCCAAAGCTGCAACCGTTGCGCACGTCGAGGAAAACGCCGGCGCCGCGGGGTGGGAGATGGACGCGGAAGACGTGGCGGCGATCGACGCCGCCTTTCCCGTAGTCGAAGGTCCCCTTGCAACGTTGTGATCCGGCCGCGATTAAAAAGCTCGCGCGAGAGAAGGCGCTGGAGCTTGGCGCGTCCGATGTGCGCGTAGCCTCTGCTCATGATGGCGGCGCTGTTCGCGCGTCGTTGCGCGAGTCGTTTGCGCGCGGCGACCTCGCAACTTGGCCGTACGACGACGAGTATGCGCGCAAGGCGGCCGATCCGTCGCACGTGCTGCCCGACGCGCGCAGCGTGATCTGCATCGCGGTGTCCTACGGTGGCGATACGCCTGAAGTTCACCCTCTCGAAGGGCGAGTTTCAAACTACGCGTGGTCCGCGGATTACCACCAACGCGTGAAGTCGCTCCTGCGCGAGGTCGCAGCCCAAATCGACGCAGCCGCCGGTGCGCCGGTTACGGCGATTGCCTGCGACACCAAACCGATCGCCGAGCGCGCCTTCGCGGCGCGCGCCGGCCTGGGCTGGATTGGAAAGCACACCAATCTCATATCGCCTCGCTTTGGTTCGTTCGTCTTCCTCGGCGAGATCGTTACGAAACTCGAGCTGCCGCCGGATTCGCCGCTGAAAAAAACGTGCGGCTCATGCACGCGCTGCATTCCGGCGTGCCCCACGGGCGCGCTCCGCGGCGACTACACGATCGATGCGACGCGCTGCATCGCCGATTTAACGCAACGCACGGACGCGATTCCGCGCGATATGCGGCCACTGATTGGCACGTGGGTCTGGGGCTGCGATCTCTGTCAACTCGCATGCCCTCCGAATGTCATCCTGAGCTTGTCGAAGGACCCTGAGCACGGCGCGGTAAGCGCCGCTGACGAGGGGACGCACATAGCGCAGCCATCCAAAGAAACCTCGACTCCGGAACTCGTTCGCTTGCTGCATTTGCGCAGCAGTGAGTTTAAACGACACTACGCTCGCTCGGCGATGGGCTGGCGCGGTGGTGCGATATTGCGGCGCAACGCCGCCGTCGCGCTCGGAAATGCACTGGATCGAGCCGCAGTCCCGGCGCTCGCGCGATCGTTGGAAGAGGACCCGCACGCGCTCGTGCGCGCTCACGCCGCGTGGGCGCTCGGACGCATCGGTTCGCCCGCTGCGATCCAGGCGCTGCAGCTCCGCCACGATTCGGAGGCCGATCCATCGGTACGCGAAGAGATTGAATCGGCGCTGGAACCGTTCGCTATCGCCGGGCGTTAAGGAGCGGCATGCAGATTTCACGATTTCTCGCCGCCGTCGCCATAGCGGCCACGCTCTTGCTGGGCATGAGCCCAATCAGTCGAGCCGCTGAGCCCGTCAGCCCCGCGCTTCAGAAGCTCATCGCGTTAAACGATCGCCTCCACAGTTATACTGCGGACGTTCGCGCGGACGTTGTGATGCATTCCTTTCCGTACCTCGGCGCGACGCTGACCGGCACGTACTACCACAAAGAGCCGAACAAGAACAAGATCGTCTTCACCGGCGGAGTTCCTCTGATTGCGAACCAGTTCAGCAACGTCTACCCGCGCGTGGAGAGCCCGTCACGCTGGAACGACGTCTACGCCATTACGGTTGTAAAGGACGACGGGAAGTACACGAGTTTTAAAATGGTGCCTCGCAATCCGGGCCGTATCGAGCACGTTGATGCCAAAGTTGCGGACCAGTCCGGCGAACTCGCAGAGCTGCGTTGGAACTATACCGGCGGCGGGTACGCGACGCTGGACCAAAGCTACGGCAAAGTCGGCGCATACTGGCTCGTCACGCATCAAACGGGTCACTTCCAAGACTCCAACTATAACGCGGACGTCACCTCGACGTTCAGCAATTTCAAAGTAAACGCCCAGATCCCCGACTCAATCTTCGCGGAGTAGGCTCGCTCCGAGAAAGACCCTGCTCCCGAGAACCGCTGGCAAAATTACGTCCTGAAATTTTGCCGCTTGACTGCTTTCTCGAGATAACAAAGTTTTGAAGTCGACATCCTGTCGAGCTCGAGAAAGTCAGACATTCTCGGGAGCAGGGTCTTTCTCGCAGCGAGCTTCCGGGGACAGGTCGGCCGCCGGGGAGGCCTGAATCCACTGGATGTGGCCCTGACGACCATCGATCTGACGCGCGCGCCGCTGGCCGATCAATTTAACCGTCCAATCACGTACCTGCGTATCTCGGTTACGGACAAGTGCAACTTGCGCTGCATCTATTGCATGCCCGAGAGCGGTTTGCCGTGGCTGCCGAAGTCAGAGATCCTTACGTACGAAGAGATCGAGGAGATCGTGCGAGCCGCCGCATCGGCGGGCGTTCGCAGCGTACGGCTGTCGGGCGGCGAGCCGCTGATTCGCCGCGACCTGCACGGCTTGGTATCAGCTATCAATGCGATCGACGGTATCGAAGACATCTCGCTTTCGACGAATGGACTGCTGCTCGCCGATCAGATCGAAGAGTTGGTCGCCGCAGGTTTGCGCCGCGTGAACGTGTCGCTCGATACGCTGCGTCCCGAACGATTCGAACAGATCGCGCGCCGGCCGGGTTTGGATCGCGTTCTTGCGGGAATTGACGCCGCGATCGCTCGCGGTTTGGCGCCCGTTAAAATCAACGTCGTCGTCATGCGCGGGCAAAACGACGACGAAATTGCAGACCTTGCGGAGTGGACCAAACGGCAATCCGTGTACGTGCGGTTTATCGAAGTCATGCCGGTTCACGAGAACCTCGGCGTGCAGCGCGATTCCTATGTGAGTTCGGATGAAATCTTAGAGCGCATGCGATCCATCGGCGATCTGCAACCCGTTATCGGTCCGGGCGGAAACGGGCCTGCGCGCTATTTCGCCTTTGACGGAGCTCCGGGTGCGGTCGGCGTCATCAGCCCGCTGTCGCATGATTATTGCGAGCGGTGCAACCGCGTGCGCCTAACGGCCGACGGACGACTGCGATTATGTCTCTTCGGCGATCAGGACATCGATTTGCGCGCGCCCGTACGCAATGGCGCCTCGACCGGCGACCTCGTCGAGATTTTGCGCTCGGCGATGCTGATCAAGCCCGAGCGCCATCACTTGCGCCTAGGCGAGACCTCCTCTCGCATGCGGGCCTTCTCCGAAATCGGCGGCTGACTAGGGCGTCGCCATGGCTGCTGCGCTCTTGACGATATAGTCGATTGCGCCGCCATTCCAGTCAAAGACTGTAAAATGATTCGCGCCCGGCGCGAAATCAAATTCCGCGTCACTGCCGAGCCCAACGAGTTCTTTCTGAAGCAACACGACGGGACGATTCAAATGAAACTGATCGCCCGTTCCAACGATGATGTGTAATTTGCCGCGCAGTTTTGGCTCGAGGTCGCTCCAATTGCTGCGCAGGATCTGCGCTATGTCATAGTGGTCTTCCCAATATTGGGCGACGGCCGGATCGATAACGCCTGTGCTCCGATTAAAGAGCGGCAGCGGTTTCCCGTCCTGCCCGCGAGGGCTGAAGACCGCATCAAACGATTCGTACTGTTTTTTCTCCCAGCCGGGTCCCGTCACAAAATGCCGAAGAGATTGACCGTCGAGCTCGTAGTCGTGGCCGGCCGCGTCGACGAAGAAATTCTGGGAAGGCGTGCGCGTAATATCGGGCCCCAGAAAGTCATGAAAATCCACCGGATCGGGCGATATAGACCACTCTGCGCCAAACATGTCGGGATACTTCACTTGCAGCCAGAGTGCAGACCAGCCGCCGGATGAGTGACCGCCGACAAAACGGTCCTTTGCGTCTCCGATCGCACGAAAGTACGCTTCGGTCGTCGGAATGAACTCGGTTGTGAGCGCAGCGCCCCACGGTCCGTTGTTAGCCGAATCCGCGAACTCCTGATGACCCTCGTTGAACATGCCATCCAAGAAAACAATAATGAATTCACGATGCAGCCGGCGCATCGGCCGCTGCCAATCCGCCTCGGTGGCGTAGTCGAGTTGGCCGGTACCGCCGAAGCCTTGAATCCAATAGAACACCGGATAGCGCTTTTGCGGCTCCTTATAATATGAATCCGGCAGAAGAATGTACGCGCTGACGGAGACGGTCTGACCCCAAAATGCACTTAATAGGGGACTCTTCATCGAGGCGTTGAGGTATTGGGGCTCCTTCGAGGCCGCCCCCGAAAGGGTTGCGGACAACAGAAAAACGGCGGTGGCCAAGACGGTCAACGCCAAGGAGCCCGGTATCGCCGCAGCAGCCGCCCGCCTCATCGGGTTAGTCTACCCGAACTATAACTTCAATCCCGGCCAATGGGCCAAAAGAAGCCGGTCACAACGGGGCGAAGCGGTACGTTACCTGCCAAAGGGGGCCCTGGACATGGAGCAGGTCTACCTCGTCACCGGCACGTCGGCCGCGCAGAGCCGAGTTGAAGCGCTCGTTCGCGAGCACCAGACGAAACTCGCACGGTACGTGCGCCGGATGGTCGGAGATGCGGACGTCGCGCTCGACATCGCACAGGACGTCTTTTTCAGTGCGTACCGCACACTCCAAAGAGAACCCGAACGCCCGTTAACGGCGGGCTGGCTCTACAAGACCGCGACGAATACGGCCATCTCCTATCTGCGCCGGAAGAAGATCCTGCGCTTCGTGTCCCTCGATCGGGATCACGACGTTCATTCGCTGCGGATCGACGAACGCAGCACGGCCTCGATGGATCTGCAAGCGGCCATGGCCCGCCTGCCGGCGGAACAAGCCGCCGCGATCATGTTGACTAGTTATGCCGGGTACTCGTCGCAGGAAGCTGCGGCGATTCTCGGGACGAGCGCGGACGCCGTCCGCCAGCGCGTTTGCCGCGCGCTGCGAACGCTGCGCCTCGTCATGACGGAGAAAGTGTGAGGGAAAGACTGCACAAGGAAATCGAGTCGCTGGCCGGCGCCATTGCGCTCGGCGAAGCGACCGACGCCGACCGGCGCGCGTACCGCGAGCATATTGCAAGCTGCGCGGACTGTTTGAGCGAGCTCGGCGGCGAGCACGAACTCGCCCGCACTGCCGCGGCCGTCGGCGCCGCGCGCGACACCGAAGTTTGGGAGCCGCAGCTCGGGAACCTGTTCGAGCGCCGTTCGCGCCGCCCGTCGCAAGTCGTTCGCTTTGCGGCCGCTTTTGCGGTGACGTTCGCAGGCGCAGCCACGGCGCTGCATTTCTTCACCGTTCGCTCCGCCGCGGCGCCGGACGTACAGCAGCCGGTCATGACCGCCGTCGCGGGCACCACAGTGAAACCGTCGAATGCGCACGCGCCCGCGCAGCAAAATCAACGCAGGCTCGGCGTGTACCATAACGTCGTGCTCATCGCGCGCGCACCGGTTGCCCTGCCATATCCGTCGCGCCCGGTCGATCCGCAAATCGGCGCGAAGGCGCCGGAGATTGCCGCCGTTACGGTCTATCCGCAGACCGCGCCGGCGCCCAAACATTCTTCGAAATCTTCTGCGCCGAACGTTCCGCTGTGGCGCACCGTATCGCGCATGACGACGACAGCACTAACGGAAACTGCACCGCAAAGAGTGAGCAGCGCCGAGTCGCTGGCGATCGGCACATTCCACGCCTCGACGTACGAAGCTGCGCCTATCGGCGGCGAAACCGCCATCAGCCCGCAGCCGCCCATGATTGCATATGCCGAAGGTGCGGAAGGCACGACGGCTTTTGAAGTTCTCGTCGACGAGCGCGGCTTGCCGACGAAGTGCATCATCACCAAACCCGCGGGATACCGTTTTCTGGACGACGCCGTCTGCAAAGCCGCGATGAAGGCTCGCTTCTCGCCGAAGACGATCGAGGGACGCGCGGTTCCGGGCGTCTATCGCGACGCATTCACCTTCCGCGTCAGCACCGCCGCGAGCGACGGGCTTCCCAAGCCGATCCACTAGCCTGCCCCACCGGGAGAACGCTCCCGTTTAGCAAAACGCGGCGCAATGCCGTTTCGCGTTCTCGCGTTCCTGACCGTCGTGGCGGCCGGCTCCGGTCTTGCGGCTTGCAATCGTCAAACCCACAGTTCGACGCGCGCCGCGGCCGTGCAGACGGACGTCCCGGCCAACGTCGCGCGCGGGAGATCGATTTACGCCGTGCAGTGTTCGGCGTGTCACGGGCGCGACGGCACCGGCGGGCAGATCGGTCCGTCGCTACGGAACGAAAGCGCGCGGCGCAACGAGGCTGCCGTGCGCGCGATCGTGCTCAACCCCGAACCGCCGATGCCGAAGCTTTATCCGGCTCGCTTGACGCAAGCCGATGTTCGTGACGTTTCAGCGTTCGTAGAAACGCTCTGATGCCGGCGGCGATCTACCGTTTTGCGCGCGACCTTCGCCTGGACGATCATGCCGGGCTGAGCGCCGCATCGGCGCACGGCGATATCGTACCGGTGTTAATCATCGACAGCGACACGAGCAAGCGGCTGAGATCGTCACCCCGGCGAGCGGACTTTTTTTGCGCGGCCGTCTCATCGCTGGACTCTGCCTTGCGAGAGCGCGGTTCGGCGCTGATCGTGCGCCGTGGCGAAGCCTCGACGATCCTACGCGACCTGATCCGGGAATCGAAGGCGGAGGCGGTTGCATGGAGCGCGAGTTACGACGGCGCCGGCGCTCAACGCGATACCGAATTGCAAGCCGCCGTGGAAGATGCCGGCGTGCGCGCTCTCATCGCGCACGATGCTCCGGCGATCCCGCCCGAAGAAAGCACGGCGGCGCGCAGCTCCGGCGGCGAGGGGTACCGGGCATTCGTTCCTTACTACGAGGTTTGGCGTGAACTGGCGCCTGGATCGTATGAAGCTCCGCTGCTGCTTTCGTTTGCGCGCGTGCAGTTGCAAAGCGAACCTCTGCCGCAGCCCCAAGAGTTCGGCGCGCCGGAATCGGAAGCGAAAGCCGGCCCCGCGACGGCGCGTGAAAAACTCGACGCTTTCCTGCGCGGCCCCGCGCTGCAGTATTCGTTTGCACTCAACGTCCCGGCCGACGATCGTACCTCGCACTTGAGCGTGGATCTTTCGTTCGGAACGCTCGCGGCGCGGACGATCGTCCGAGAAGCGCGCACGCGCATGGACGATCCATTCCTTTTGTCCGAAGAACGAAGTTCGCTTCGGTTATTTCTGCGCTCGATCGCGATGCGCGATTTCTTCCTGCAACTCTCATGGTATCATCCGCGGACGTCCGATGAAACACTGCAGGAGAAGATGCGCGCGTTTTCGTTCGCTGAGTCGCATCCGCAGCTCGATGCATGGCGCGAAGGGCGGACGGGCTATCCGCTGATCGACGCGGGGATCCGCCAACTGCGCGCGACGGGGTGGATGCATCCGCGCGTCCGGGCCATGGCGGCGTCGTTCCTCTGCTTTGACTTAGGCGTGGATTGGCGCGTCGGTATGGCTGAGTGGGAAACCCAGCTCATTGAAGACGATCCGGCGCTGGCAGTCGGAAATTGGCAATGGATCGCGGGGGTCGGCGCGGACCTGGCGGCCTACCCGCGCATTTACAATCCGCGTAAGCAGGCGCGCCGCTTCGATCCGAACGGCGTCTACGCGCGCATTTGGATCGCCGAACTCACAAACGTTCCGGGAGGCGGCTTCGAGGCGGCGCGCCGGGCTTCGGCGCAAATCGAGTTACCCTTACACGCGACGGCGACGTATCCGCAGCCGGTGGTCGATCACGAAAAGGCGGCGCGCGATTTCCTAAAGCGCTATCAGCAGTTCGTCAGGCCGGCAGGCGGTCGTCGAGCCAATCGCTGATAATCGGTACGCGCACGTCATCACCGTGCCAGGCGCGAATTCCATACCAGACGCTAAGCACCATGAAGATCGGCAGCATGAAAGCCAAGAGAAGGTCGGCGCTCCAGCCCAGCGGCGTCGCGTTAATCAGCGGTAGACGGAGAATGAGCGCGAGCAGCGCGTAGATTCCGTACATTCCAAAATTGAAGCCGATGGCCTGGTAGGCGTGCTTGCGCAGCCGGCGCGATTGCTTCCGATCGAACAGCGAGATAAGCGCCAGCGGCCAGAGCGGATAGCCCAGCGCAACGAGGGCACGCGACTCTGCGGGATCGCTCGGTTCGGCGATGGTCGCGCGAGCCTGCGACGCAGGCTGCTGCTGCGCGCTCCTCCACCATTGCTGGGAGCGCGGCGGGACCTTGCCCGCCACCGATTTCGGCTGCACAGTCGCCGCATCGATCTTTGCGGCCAGCCGGCAGCTGGGGCATGTTCCGGCCTCGTCGCGACAGGTCGCGCAGATGGCCTTTTGGCAATCCGCGCAGCGCGCTACCGACGGAACGTTGCTGTGAAAATAACAGTCCATTTTTAGCCCCCAAGCAAGTCTTTTCGTTCTCATCTACTCCTAAGGGGCGGGAGAGGTTTCGCCCCTACCGGGCGGCAAGGCAGTTGCGAATGACGCGTTCCCGCACGCTGGCGCGCCTGGCTTCCGACGCGCGCCCATACCTCCCAAGCATAGTTACCGCCGTTATCCTAGGGACGATCGGCGGTCTCTTGGCGCTCGTGCCGGCTTTGGGTCTGAGCCGGCTGCTGAACAAGGTCGTGATCGCGCATCCGCCCGACATGCACGAGCTCTACGTCGTTCTGCCCGTCGTCTGGGGCTCGATGATCGTGGCGGCTCTGACGAACTACGGCTCGAGCTATCTGCTGGCGTCGAGCGGGCAAGGACTCATCGCGCGGCTGCGCGTGCGGCTCTTCGCAAGACTTCTGCAGCTGCCGCTGCGCGAGTTCGACAAGTGGCGTCCGGGCGAACTGATCGCCCGCTTCAGCACCGACATGCAGATGATGACGGACGCCGTGACGATCTCGCTGCCGCAATTGATTACGACGTCCGTGACCTTCTTGTCGTCGTTTGCGTACATGCTCTACCTCGATTGGGTGCTGACGCTGTCGCTGATCATCGTAGCGCCCATCGCGTCCTTCTCGGTTTCGCGTTTTCAGCTGCTGATATCGGGTGCGACCACTCGTGCACAGCAACGCATCGCCGATCTTTCGGCCAATCTCACCGAAGTGTTGAGCGGCCAGCGCGTCATCAAAGCGTTTGGGCGCGAAGAGTTCGAAACGCGGCGGTTCTCGACGCGCAACGACGAGTATTTCTCGACCTACATGAAGCTGACGCAGTTCATTCAGACGCAGCCCGTGGTGATATCGGCGCTTATGTCGAGCGCGGCCGCGCTGATCATCTGGCTGTCGATTCGCGAGGTTATCCTCGGCCGGCTCAATCCGGGCAACTTGTTAGCATATTGGCTGCTGCTCGTGAACCTGGTGAATCCGCTGAACCGGTTCGCGGCGTTTGTCGGGGATCTGGAAAAAGCAATCGTCGGGTCGGGACGCGTTTATGGGCTTCTGGACCTGCCGGCCGAGCGCGCCGATAAACCCGGCGCGGTTGCATTGGGCAAAGTACAAGGCCGTATTACGTTCGAAAACGTGAACTTTTCCTACGAGCCCGGATCGCCGGTGCTGCAAGACTTCAGCGCAAATGTCGGAGCCGGCGAGATCGTCGCGCTCGTCGGGCCGTCGGGCGCCGGCAAGACGACGATCGTAAATCTCGTGCCGCGGTTTTTCGAGCCGCAGTCGGGGCGCATCACGGTCGACGGTGTCGATCTGGCCGACGTGCGTCTGCGCGAATTGCGCGACTCGATCGCGATCGTACCTCAAGAGGCGCAGCTCTTCCGCGGCAGCATCGCCGACAATATCCGCTACGGGCGCTTGGACGCCACCGACGCCGAGGTGTTGGAGGCCGCGCGCGAGGCCAATGTGGATGAGTTCGTCGCCGGATTCCCCGAGGGCTACGCGACCGAAGTCGGCGAGCGCGGATCACGCCTGTCGGGAGGGCAGCGTCAGCGGGTTTCGATTGCGCGTGCCATATTGCGCGATCCACGCATTCTTATATTAGATGAAGCCACGAGTTCGCTCGACAGCCACTCGGAAGCGCTTATCGAGCAAGCCTTGGATCAACTGCTGGCGGGACGCACGACGCTGATCATCGCACACCGGCTCTCGACGATCCGCCGCGCGAACACGATCCTGTATATCGAGGCGGGGCGCGTCATCGAGATGGGATCGCACGAGTCGCTCCTGGCACGCGGCGGAGCGTACGCGCGGCTGCACGCAACGCAGTTCGCTTGAAGTTTTCGCGCATCGGTCTGTGGTGCGCGCTGGCCGCGTTCGTTCTTCACGCGGCGGGTAACGCGCATTACGGCTTTTTTCGCGACGAATTGTATTTTATTGTGTGCGGCCGGCATCCGGCCGCCGGGTACGTCGACCAGCCGTCGCTGACGCCAATCCTGGCGGCGCTGTCGCAATCCTTCGGCATCTCGTTGTTTGCGCTACGTCTGATTCCGGCGGCGTGCGCGGCGATAGCAACCTATGCGGCCTGCCTTCTTACCGAAGAATTCGACGGCGGCGCCTTCGCGCAGATAGTTGCGGGCGTCGTTACGATCGTCGCGCCGGAGCTGATGGCGCTCGGTTCTCGCTTGTCGCCGGATTCGATCGAGTTGTGGACGTGGCCGCTGATCGCGCTCGTGACGTTACGCATCACGCGCGGCGCCGATACACGCTGGTGGCTGGCGGTTGGCGCGCTCTCCGCCGTTGCATTTTGGGGCAAATACACCGTCGTCTTTTTCGTCGCGGCGTTGTTGGTCGGATTGCTGCTGACGCCGCAGCGGCGCGCCCTCTGGTCGACCTGGTTCGCCGCGGGAGTGGCGTTGGCGATTGCACTCGTCTTGCCGAATGTCGTGTGGCAGGTTCAGAACAATTATCCGATGCTGCAGCTGCTGCACAACGACTACGGAAAGTTCGTGTTCGAGAACCCGCCGTTTCCGCTGCAGCAGATCCTGATCATGAGCCCTCTGCTCTCGGCCGTGTGGCTTGTCGGCCTGGTCTGGCTGCTAGCCGTTCGCGGCACACGCTTCATGGGGATCGCCTACCTTGCGCTGATCGCAGTCATGTGGCTGCTCGATGCGAAAAATTATTACGCAGCGCCGGTCTATCCGTATCTCATCGCGGCAGGCGCGATTCCGATCGAGCGCTGGACGATCTCATCCCGCGCTTGGCGCGGTGCGGCCATCGCGGCAGTTCTGCTGTTCGCGATTCCGTCAACGCCGTTCGTGCTGCCCATCTTGCCGATGCGCACGTTCGTCGCGTATCAGGAAACGCTGGGCCGCATCTTTCACCTGCGCTTTCATTTCGATCCTCGTGCAGGCAACGACGTTCCGGTTCAACACTTTGCGGATATGACGGGCTGGCCCGAACTCACGGCAACCGTTGTGAGCGTCTATGGCAGCCTTCCGTCTGCGGACCGCGCGCAAGCTGCAATCTTCGCGCACAGCGCCGGTGAGGCCGCGGCGATCGACGTGTACGGAAAACGCTATGCTCTGCCGCCCGCCCTCAGCGGCAACGACAACTATTGGATCTGGGGTCCGCGCGGCTACAGCGGGAACGTGCTCATCGACGTGAACGGAGATCCGGCGACTGATCGATTCCGCTTCCGCTCCGTCCAACTCGCCGCGGTTTTCCGAAACCCGTATGCCATGCCGTACGAAAACAACGTGCGGATCTATGTCTGCCGCGGAATCCGCGAACCGCTCGCAGCGCTGTGGCCGCAACTGCGCGACTACAGCTACGGGCTTGAAGAGCTGTGAAGCGAAGGAGAGTCTCATGCTCGTGCTCACCCGTAAAGTGAATCAGTCGATCGCAATCGGCGACGACGTGCGGATCGTTGTCGTGGCAATCGAGGGCGACCAGGTCAGGCTCGGCATCGAGGCACCCCGCGAGGTCGCCGTCGACCGGTCGGAGGTTCGCGAGAAGTCCTAAGGCCTAGGCGGCCGGCTCGTAGTCCGGCGGCTGGTCCGGCGGCCCCGGCTCGCCCGGATCCCAGGCGGGCTCGGGCTGGGCGGGTGGCGGCGACTGTTCAGGCCGGTCGGGCGGTGGCGCCTCCGGCTGCCCGGGAGGCCCCATCGGCGGGCGGTACTCTGCACTCATTGGGGCTGTTGTTCCCATCTGCGCCGGGGGCATGTTATAATCGCGCGGCTGCGTAGGCAGCACACTTCGCCCGGCATGGAGGCTGGGCGCGATGGCCTCACAAGTGGCCGGAGCCAGGATGGCCGCCGGTCCGGGGTCAGAGAGGGACTTGTCTTGTCAGTTATTTCCATGCGCGCGCTGCTCGAAGCCGGCGTGCACTTCGGTCACCAGACCCGCCGCTGGAATCCGAAGATGAAGCCGTACATCTTTCAAGAGCGTAACGGCATCTACATCATCAATCTTTCCCTCACCGTCCAAAAACTTCGCGAAACGTACGACGCTGTCAAACAGATGTCGCGCGAAGGCAAAGTCGTGCTGTTTGTCGGCACGAAGAAACAAGCACAGGACGTTGTGAGAGAAGAGGCCGAGCGCGCGGGAACCTATTTCGTCAACCAACGCTGGTTGGGCGGAACGCTCACCAACTTCGCTACAATTCAAAAACGCATCTCGCGCCTGCGCGAACTCGAAGGCATGAAACAGCAAGGCGACTTCGAGCGGCTTCCCAAGAAAGAAGTCGCGAAGTTGCAGGACGAGATGAACAAACTCGAGCGCTTCCTGGGCGGCATCAAAGACATGCACCGCCTTCCCGACGCGATCTTCATCGTCGACCCGAAGAAGGAGCGCATTGCGGTGCTCGAAGCGCGCAAACTCAAGATTCCGATTATCGCGGTGATCGACACAAACTGCGATCCCGACGAGATCGACTATCCGATTCCCGGCAACGACGACGCCATCCGCGCCGTCAAGCTCATGGTATCGAAAATTGCCGACGCAATCATCGAAGGCAAGACCGAGACGGAGAGCTCGCTCGACGTCACGGAATACGACGGTACGAGCGTCGACTATAGCGGCTTCGAAGAAGAACCGGTGACGACGCTGGCCGAAGCCGAGGCGGAGGCAACGGTTTGAGCTTGGCTTACCAACCAAAAGCGGACGAGATCAAAAAACTGCGCGAGGCCACCGACGCGCCGATGATGGATTGCAAACGTGCGCTCGCAGAGGCGGACGGCGATTTCGACAAGGCGCGCGAAGGGCTGTTGGCCCGTGGCGCCGCGCAGGCGCAGAAGAAAGCCGACCGCGCAGCCAACGAAGGCCTCGTTGCTAGTTACATCCACGCGGGCGGCAAGATCGGCGTGCTGGTCGAGGTGAACAGCGAGACCGACTTTGTGGCGCGCAACCCGAAGTTTAGCGAATTGACCCGCGACATCGCGATGCATGTCGCCGCCATGTCCCCTCTCTACGTGGACCGCGAAAGCGTCCCGCCGGAGGTCGTCGAAAGTGTGCGGCAGGAGCTGGCGGGCACGGTTCCGCCGGGAAAACCGGCAGAGATCGCAGCGAAAATTGTCGAGGGAAAAATGAACAAGTGGTTTGAGGAACACTGTCTTCTCGACCAACCGTTCGTCAGAGACGACACCATAAGCGTCGGCGATTTAATCAACCGCCTCGTCGGCGTTCTGGGCGAGAACATCAAGGTGCGCCGCTTCACGAAGTACGCACTGGGAGATCGCTAAAGCGATGGCCGCGCAGCCGAGATTCCGCCGCGTCCTGTTGAAGATCTCCGGAGAGGCGTTCGCCGGAACAGAATCCGGCATCGACGTCACCACGACCGACGAAATGGCCAAACAGGTGGCCGAGGTCAGCCGCGAGGGCGTTTCCGTCGCCATCGTCGTTGGCGGCGGTAACATCTGGCGCGGAAAGGTCCACGAGGAAGCCGGCATGGACCGCGCGACTGCCGACTACATGGGCATGCTCGCCACCGTTATTAACGCACTCGCCTTGCAAGACTCACTCGAAAGAACGGGCATTCCGGCGCGCGTGCAAACCGCGATCGCCATGCACCAGATCGCCGAGCCGTACATCCGGCGCCGCGCAATCCGCCATCTCGAAAAGGGCCGCGTCGTGATATTTGCAGGCGGCACGGGCAACCCGTACTTTACAACCGATACGACCGCGGCGCTGCGCGCAGTCGAAGTGAACGCCGAGGCATTGCTGAAGGCGACGCGGGTTGACGGCATCTATACCGCCGATCCCAAAAAGGATCCCACCGCGACACGTTTCGATCAGCTCCCCTATCTGGAGGTGCTGCAGCGAGGTTTGGAAGTGATGGACAATACGGCGCTGACGCTCTGCATGGATAACAACCTGCCGATCATCGTTTTCGATATGGCCGTGCCGGGCAACATCCGCCGCGTCATCTGGGGCGAATCGATCGGCACGACGGTCGGAAAGTCCAGCGTGCTCACGTTCGCCGGATCGGCCGGTTCGTAATGGCCGACAGTTTTAAAGAAGCCGAAGGCAAGATGACCAAGTGCGTCGATGCGACGCGCGCGGAATTCGCCGCGATTCGCACGGGCCGGGCGACGCCGGCACTGCTCGACCGCCTGCATGTTGAAGCCTACGGCACGTCGGTGCCGCTCAAACAAGTCGCCACGGTAAGCGTCCCGGATCCGCGTTCACTCATGATCGCCGCGTTCGACCGCAACACGGTGGGCGATATTCGCAAAGCCATCGAGAAGAGCGACTTGGGCCTGACGCCCAACGTGGACGGCAATTCGATCCGTCTGTCGATTCCGGCACTCAACGAAGAACGCCGCAAAGACCTGGTTAAAATCGTCAAAAAGAAAGGCGAAGACGGCAAGATTGCCGTCCGCAACGTTCGTCACAAAGTGCATGACGATCTGCGCGCGCAGCTCAAAGATCACGAGATCACCGAGGACGACAACAAACGCATGCAGGACCAGCTCCAAAAAACGACCGATCGCTTCATCAAAGAGATCGATCAGCTGGTCGCTGCCAAAGAAAAAGAGATCATGGAGGTATAGGAGCTGCTTGAAGAGCTGGTCCTCATGCCCGAAGTCCAAGCGCGCCGGATGCTCTCCGGCCGCATTGGCGCATTTTCCGTCCTCGCGCCCGTAGGCTCGTTCGCCGGAAAAGGCACACTACGCGTGCTACGCGTCACCACTTGTCATGGTGAGGTTGCTTGTCATCCTGAGGTATCGAAGGACCCCGAGGTAACGAGGGGCGAGCAACTCGAGCTAACCTGCGGCTATGAATCCTACGAGCGCATTAACTGATGGCTCGAGTATTGCAGCCCTTCGTCTCCGCTCAGGATGACAAAACGGAACTCGATCTCGCCAAGCTCCCGCGTCACGTCGCGATCATTATGGACGGCAACCGCCGGTGGGCGAAAAGCCGGGGTGTGCCCGCGATAGAAGGTCACCGTCGCGGGATGCTTGCGCTGCGAGAAGTAACGCGCGCGTGCAGCGATCTCGGCATTCCGATTTTAACCGTCTACGGTTTCTCCACCGAAAACTGGCGCCGCGACGCGACGGAGATCTCGCTGTTGCTCGACCTGTGCGTGTATTTCGCGCAGAACGAACTCATCGAACTGAGCCGCAATAACGTACGCGTAAACGTTATCGGCGCGTATCGCGCCCTGCCGCAGAGTTCGCGAGAGGCTCTCGATCGCTTGATGGAGCGAACCGCCGGCAATACCGGTCTGGTGCTCAATCTGGCCGTCAACTACAGCGCTCGCGCCGAGTTGCAGCGCGCGGTCAAAGCGATTGCGGCGGATGTGGCGTCTGGCGTTTTGCAGCCCGACGCGATCGATGACGCGACCATTTCGTCGTATCTCTACACCGCCGATCAGCCCGATCCGGACATGCTCATCCGTCCGGGCGGCGAGCACCGGCTCTCAAACTTTCTTCTTTATCAACTCGCTTACACCGAGCTCGTGATGAGCGACGTGTTCTGGCCGGACTTTGGAAGGGACGAATTCATGCGTACGCTGCTGGAGTTTCAGAAGCGGCAGCGGCGCTTCGGGGGCGCGTGAACACGGCGACCCGGCGCGTCCTCGTCGGGATCGCGCTTGCCGTCGTCGGGCTGGGTTCGGTGTTCGTGCCGATCGCATTTTACGTTGTGATCTTGGCGGTCGGCGCGGTGAGTCTCTACGAGTTAGCGCGGCTGTGCGAAATCAAAGGAACGCCCCTGGAATATCAAGTCGCCATCCCGGGCGTACTGATCTACATTCTGCTGAGCATATTCGGCTTGCTGTCGCGCTGGGAGGGCGTGCTGCTGGCGTCGGTCGTGCTGGTGGCGTTTTGGCTGGGGATGTACGGCGAGCAGAAAGGTTACTTCGCGCGCACCGCTTACACGTTGCTGGCGGTCTTGTACATCGGCAAACTGCTGACGTACTTCATTTTTATCCGGCAAGTACCGGGTCGAGGGTTGGATTGGACGCTGTTCGTGATCGTGCTGATCGCACTGACGGACATCTTGGCGATGGTCATCGGCTCGCTGATTGGACGCACGAGTCTGACGAAGATCTCACCCAAGAAAACCGTGGAGGGTTCGGCCGGAGCTCTGGTGTTGGTAACGGCGATTGGGGCCTTTCTCGGAACGACGCCGTACTTGGGCATGCAGTGGTGGCAAGGCGCGGCGCTGGGCGCGGTCACGTGTTTGGCGGCGCAGGCCGGCGACTTGGTAGAGTCGGCGCTGAAACGCGACGCCGGCGTGAAGGATAGCGGCACGGTGATACAAGGCCATGGCGGTGTGCTCGATCGTTTCGACTCGTATCTTTTCGGCGGCATGGCGTTCTACGGCATGCTGCACGTGATCGGATTGCTTCCCTTTGCGTAAGCGCGTAGCGATTCTCGGAAGCACCGGCTCGATTGGGACGCAAGCGCTCGACGTTATCGCGCATCACCCCGACCGCTTTGAGGTTGTTGCTCTGGCAGCCGGCAAACAAGTGGACAAACTGCGCGAGCAGGCGGAGCGCTTTGGCGTCCCGATCAGCGCATCGTCTGCCGATGGCGCCGACGGTTTGCTGCGCGTGTCGGTGGATTCGGCGCCGGATATTTTACTCGCCGCAACCGACGGCTTCGTGTCGTTCGACGCGGTCTTTGCCGCCGTCGAGCGCGGGATTGACGTCGCGGTTGCCAACAAAGAGCTGATTGTAGCGGCCGGCGAGTTGCTCGTCGCGTCAGCGGAGCGCAGCGGATCGCAGATCGTTCCGGTCGACTCGGAGCATTCGGCGATCTTCCAGTGCTTGGCCGGCGAGTCGCGCGATCGCGTGCATTCGATCATTTTGACTGCGTCCGGCGGCCCGTTTTGGCGCAAAACGAAAATCGAGATCGACGATGCCACGCTGGAGGCGGCACTCGCACATCCGACGTGGCAGATGGGCGTGAAGAACACCGTCGACTCCGCGAGCATGATGAACAAAGGGCTCGAAGTGATCGAAGCCAGCCGTCTCTTCGGGCTCCCAGGCGAGCGGATCGGCATCGTAGTTCATCCTCAATCGATTGCGCACGGCATGGTGATCTTCACCGACGGCAACGTCAAGATTCAAGCCGCCGCCCCCGATATGCGGTTGCCGATTGGCTACGCGCTCGCATATCCGGACCGCCTCGACTGTCAGCGTGAGGTATCGGGTTGTCATCGTGAGGTATCGGGTTGTCATCGTGAGGTATCGAACGACCGCGAGCCGCAGCGAGCGGCCCTGAGCGGTAGCGAAGGGTCCGATCCCCTTGTCGCACTCGGTGCCCATCCCGAAGCTGCGGCGCTGCGTTATGATTTCGAGCGGCCGGACCTCGAGCGGTTCCCCTGCGTGCGCCTGGCCTACGAAGCGCTTGCGACGGGCGGCACGATGCCGGCGATTCTGTCGGCGGCAAACGAAATAGCCGTCCAGGCGTTTGTAGAAGGTGAGATCCGCTTTGGGCAGATTCCCGCGGTCATCGAGGAGACGCTGTCTTCGGCGGCGCCCGGCGAATTGAACCTCGAGGCGCTGCGCGCGGCGGACCGGCAGGCTCGCGAACGCGCTCGGGCCGCGGTAGCCGCTGTGCGCCGAGTGAAAGTATGACGATATGTATATAATGATGATTCTCGCCGCAATCACGCTCACGAGCGTCGCGAAGGTCGCGCTCTTCATACTCGTGCTCTCGGTGCTCGTCGTGCTGCACGAATACGGACACTTTATTCTGGCCCGCCTCAGCAAGGTGCGCGTGCTCGAATTCTCGGTCGGCTTCGGTCCGAAGCTCCTCGGCTGGACCAGTCCGCGCAGCGGCACCGCGTACTCGTTGCGCGCGCTGCCCTTGGGCGGCTACTGCGCGATGTACGGCGAGGACAACAAAACCTCGGAAGCCGAGCAGCAGCGTGAGTTCCGTGAAGAAGCGCCGGCGTATGAAGAAGACAATTTCCAATCCAAGAATCCGTGGACGCGCCTGGCCATTATCGCCGCCGGACCGATCGCGAACTTTATTCTTTGTCTGGCCATTCTGTTCGTCAGCGCCGTCGCATTCGGCGTGCAAGGCGACCAGTATCAGCCGCGCATCGGCCCGTTAAGCCCGAACATGCCCGCACAGCGCGCCGGCATGCACGCCGGCGATAAGATCCTGCAGATCAACGGGCAGGTGATAAGCAACGGAAACCAGCTCGTGAAGATCATTCACTCATCGCTGAACAAACCGTTGCGCGTCACGTACGACCACAATGGCGACGTGCGCACGGTGTCGGTCACGCCCGCGCCTTGCCCGGCTCCAAAAGCGGCTGAAGGATGTTTGGGCTTCCAGCCGGTGGCGGTGTTCGAACGCGTCGGATTGGGTGAGGCCGCGCGCGCTTCGCTTGCGAATTTCGTCTTCATCGGACGGCAAGTCTTCGGGAGCCTCGCGCTCCTGGTGAGCCATCCGGTGCAGTACGGAGGCCAGGTGTCGGGGGTCGTGGGCATGGGGCAGGCGGCCATGTCCATTCAGGACTTCGGCTGGGGTCCGTACCTGTTTTTTGCGGCACTGATCTCGTTTGCGCTGGGCCTTTTCAACTTCTTGCCCCTGCCGGCGCTCGACGGCGGCCGCGTCGCCTTCATCATCGCCGAGCTGGTGCGCGGAAAACCCGTCGATCCGGAGAAAGAGGCCTTAGTGCACATCACGGGGTTCGCCGTGCTGATCGCGCTGATGCTCGTCATCAACTTCTATAACGTCGTGCAGATCTATCAAGGAAAGGGACCGTTCTGATTCGCTTAAGGCGTAAAAGCAAACCGGTCTTCTTGCAAAACAAGACCGGAAAGGACGACGCCAAGTCCGTTTGGATCGGCGGCGACCATCCTATCGTCGTGCAGACCATGACGACGACGGACACCGGCGACGCCGACGCGACGCTCGCGCAAATCTATGGGCTGGCCATGGAAGGCGCCGAAGTGGTCCGCGTCACCGTGAAAGATGCGCCCGATGCGGCGGCCATGCCGGCCATCGTTTCGCGCTCGCCTGTTCCGATCGTTGCCGACATTCATTTCGATCATCGCATGGCGCTGGCGGCAATTGAAGCCGGCGTTGCCAAGCTGCGGCTCAACCCGGGCAACATCCGCGACTACAATAAGACGAAGGAAGTCGTCGAAGCGGCCAAAGCGCGCGGCATCCCGATTCGCATCGGCGTCAACATGGGATCGCTGGCGCCCGACCTGGAGAAGACGCTCGGGCACACCCCCGAAGCGATGGTCGAGTCCGCGATGCGTCACGTCGAGATTCTGGAAGACTTGGCGCACACCGACATCGTCATTTCGCTCAAAGCGCACGACGTGATGACCACGGTCGCAGCATACCGTTTGATGGATCGCC
Source organism: Candidatus Rubrimentiphilum sp. (assembly GCA_035710515.1). Lineage (NCBI taxonomy): Bacteria > Bacillati > Vulcanimicrobiota > Vulcanimicrobiia > Vulcanimicrobiales > Vulcanimicrobiaceae > Candidatus Rubrimentiphilum > Candidatus Rubrimentiphilum sp. The sequence continues at coordinate 853,759 of DASTDE010000001.1, forward strand.
GCCTTCGCGAACGCGACACGCCGTACGCGCTGCACTTGGGAATCACGGAAGCGGGGCTGCTGCGCGACGGAACGATAAAGTCGTCGGTCGGCCTGGGCATCTTATTGTTTGAAGGCATCGGCGACACGATCCGGATTTCGCTCGCCGCCGACCCGATCGAAGAGGTTCCGGCCTGCTGGAGTCTGCTGAAATCGTTGGGCTTGCGCGAAAAAGGGTTTGAAATCACCGCCTGTCCGTCATGCGGCCGCGCCGAGATCAGCGTGCTGGAGTTGGGCGAGAGCGTCGAAGCGATCGCCAAAGAATATACGGCGCCCGTCAAAGTTGCGGTCATGGGGTGTGTGGTGAACGGTCCGGGTGAATCGAAGATGGCCGACGTCGGCGTGGCCGGCGGCAAAGGCAAAGGCGCCATCTATCGCGCGGGCGAGTTGGTCGGAACGTTCCCGGAAGATCAGCTGCTCGCAGCGCTTCGCCTCGAGATCGAAAAAGTGATCCGAGAAAAGTACCCGGAGCATGCGGTATAAGGCGCCCGGCTGGAAGACGCTGGCGGTAACCGCAGTCCTGGCGATCGCGGCATCGATCTCCTATACCCTGGCGAAACCGGTGGAAGTGCGCATTGACGGTCAGCCGATGGTGAGCGACGTGCCACCCGTGCGAACGAATGCGGAGACAGTATTCGTGCCGCTGCGTCCCTTGAGCGAAGCGTTAGGCGCCGAGGCGCGCTACGATGATAAATCGGGCGACATCTTCCTGACGCACGGCGACCAACTCTTACATCTGAAGATCGGCGACCGTCATGCAACGCTGAACGGGATGCCCATGACATTGCTCCACGCGCCGTTCCGCGTTCGCGGTCGCGCAATGATCGGGTTGCACACAGTCCAGCGCGCGTTCGGCGTTCGCGTGAAATACGACAAGAGCGCATCCCGCGTCGACGTGGACACGCTAGGCACGGCAGTCTCAGCCAGCCCCTAACTCCGTGTCATGGTGAGCCTGTCGAACCACCCCCGAGCAGTGCGCCTCTGGCGCACGGTGACGAGGGTGCCGTTAGGTAACCGGCACAAGAAGCGCGTAGACGCCGAATCCGATTACGGCTACAAACGCGAACATGTAACCCAGCTGAGCTACCCGCAGAAACGAGCTTTCTCGCCACCAGTTGCGAGTTTGGTATAGCCAGGCTGCCAGCGATATTAGGCCGATGGCCAGCACGATTGCGAGCACGCGCGGGCCGAACAAGAAAAGCAAGTGTGCTTCGACGAGCGACGAGAGGATGAGTAGCCCCGACATGATCGTTTGGACGGCAACCATTACCGGATGCATACCTCGCGGAGCACGCGCGACGTCCGCGTAGCGCGTTTCAACCGAAACAACCGATAGGCAGAGCAGCGCAATCGTTGAGAAGACGATCACATTTGCGAATGGGAGAAACGGGATCGCCGGGAACGAAAATATTAGGTCCTTCCTTCCGGCTTGGTAGATCTCCAAGCGATTGGACAGCCTTGCGAAACGCGCATACGTGTCCGCAGGGACGGAGATATCTTGGTTCGCGTCCCATTCCACCTCGCCAGAATAGCTCTGCTCCTTTTCGGCATTGGCGCGGCCCAACACGATCGAAGATGCCGCGAAATTATTTCGCTCCAAGAAGATGGTTGCACGGTCTCGAGGTGCGGCTAGATTTGAAAGAGCGTCGTCCTCCGTCGAGCCTTTGCTTTCCGCCGTGATCGCCCACATGTAGCGAGGAACGCTATCCGGGAACACGGTGCTTTGAGAGAAGACGATATAAAGCACGCTTATCAGCGTCAGCGCCCCGAACACGCAGATAATGACGGGGACTACGCGCGAAACGTGCCGCACTTAGGCCTCTTGCAGGCCCTCGGGTTCAAGAACGGGGACGACGTCATCCGGATCGGATTTGCGGAAGCCGTAGGCAAAGAAGAAGATCAGGCCGACGAGAAGCGCGCCCGCAAACCATAGCCAAGTCGTGCGCGAGAGTCCGAATACAGCCAAGAACAGCGAGCACAGGATCCCAAGTATCGGGAAAAGCGGAACGAACGGCACGCGGAAGCTGCGCGGCAGATCGGGTTTGCGGTGCCGTAAATACAGCACGCCCGCGCACACAACCGTGAATGCAATCAGCGTTCCGATGTTCACCAGGTTCAAGAGCTGGTTGAGCGGCACGATGAGCGCCAGTAGCGAAACGGCGATTCCCGTGAGCATGGTTGTGATTGCCGGCGTTTTGAAACGCGGGTGCACTTTGGCGACGACCGGCGGCAGCATTTTATCGCGCGCCATTACGTAAAAGATCCGCGATTGTCCGAGCAGGGAGCTCAGCGCGACGCTCGTCGTTCCGGCCAGCACGCCCATCGTGATCACCCAATTCAGCCACGGCATATGCAGCGGAGCGAGCGCATAGACCAGGGGGTTTTTGATCGGCACCTTGTCCCACGGCACCGCGCCGACCAGCACCAGCGCCGTCGCGCAGTAGATAACCGTACCGATGGCCAGCGCGCCGATCACGCCCATCGGCACGTCGCGCTGCGGGTTCTTGCACTCCTCGGCCGTCGTCGTCGCCGTGTCGAATCCGATGTAGCTGAAGAAGACATATGCGGAGATCGCGATGATGCCGTACGGCTGCGCCGAGGACGAGTAGTCCATCATTCCGCCAAAGGGCTGCAACGCGCCCCATCCATGCGGACTAAAGTTCGCAAAGTTGGCAATGTGCACTAGCGACAGACCCGCGATAATGAAGACGATCAGCGCCGAAATTTTCAGCACGACGAAAATGTTGTTGGTCGTGGCGGTTTCGCGGATTCCGATCGAGAGCAAGACGCTGAGCAGAAGTACGAACAGCGCGCCGAGCAAGTCCACCTGCGAATGCGCGAGATCCCAGTTTTGCGGAATCCACCACGAGCCGTGAATGATCAGCGCCGACTGCTGGGCCCAATAGGGAAGCGGCAGGCCGAACGTCTTTAGGACGTCTTGAAGCGCCGCAGAAAACTGCTGCGCGACCGGAGCGGCGCTGATGCCGTATTCGAAGATCAGCGCGAAGCCGATAATCCAGGCGAAGAGTTTTCCCATGGTCGCGTACGCATAGGTATAGGCGCTGCCCGCGACGGGCACCATCGCGCCGAGCTCGGCGTAACAGAGCGCCGCAAAGAACGACGTGAGCCCGGCCAGCAAATACGAAACGATGACAGCCGGACCGGCGCCTTTGACGCCGGTTCCGATCGTGGTGAAAATGCCGCCCCCGATCATCGTCCCGAGACCGATGGCGACGAGGTCCTTCGCGGTCAGCGCGCGCCGCAAAATCTTACGCTTGCCGAGTTCCCGCAGCTTCTCGACATTCGTTGTTTGGAATAAACGGGCGCCGAACGAACTCATCCGCGATCCTCCGGGGGCTGTGACGCAGCGTCCCACTGCGTCTCGGGCGCATCCGCATCCAGACTGACTGCGCGCGCCCAAACGAACAGCGCATCCGAGAGACGGTTCAAGAAACGGAGGGTCTCGCCCGAGATTTCCGGTTCCTGCTCCATGAGCGAAATCAACAGCCGCTCGGCGCGCCGGCAGATCGTTCGCGCGTAATGCAGATGCGCGCCGGCGAAATCGCCGCCCGGCAAGATAAAGGCGTGCAGCGGTTCGAGATCGGCCTCGGTTTCGTCTATCCCGCGTTCGAGCGCCGCAATCTCGGCCTCGCCGATCAGCGGCATGCCTGCCCACCGATGCGCAACCGGAGTCGCAAGCTCGGTGCCCAGGTTGAAGAGCATGTTCTGCGTCCACGCGAGCCACGCGTCGATCCGGCGCATGTCGGCGTCGCTTCGCGCGGCGTCCCGCAAGTGCGAGCGGGCCACGCCGATGGCGGTGGAGAGCTCGTCGACGGTCCCGTAGGTTTCGATGCGCGGACTGTTCTTGGAAACGCGCTCGCCGCCGACGAGTCCGGTTTGCCCCGCATCGCCGGCCCGGGTGTAGATGCGCGTTCGCTTCGCCATGCTGCTCCTTGCAACGTTCGCGGGCTCCAGGCCTTTTGAAAACGGAACGGACGGCCGGCGGCGAACGTATGCCAGGGTATGAGCAAGAGCATCGAACGCCGCGCGTTTCTAGCGGCCTGCGCCGCCGTGTCTGCAAGCGCCGCCCTGGGCAACGGCATCGCCTACGGACAACAAACCGGCTTCTCGTCCGTGAAGGTTCAACTCGACGCCGAACCTTCGGGCCGACGAGTGTTGGCGGAGTTCATGGGCCTGAGCTTCGAAGCTTCGCTGATACCCGGCGGAGCGTTTTTTAACGGCGGCAACCGCGCGCTGATCGATTACGTCCGCGGGCTGGGCAGCCGTGGCGTGTTGCAATTCAGCGGCGCGAATCTCAACTCGACCACCTACACCGCCGACGATCTGGCGAAGCTGGCGCAGTTTGCGTCGGCGACCGGCTGGCGCGTTTTGCTTGGTTTGAGCATGACTGCGCCTGTATTTAGCGTCGCCGATCAGGCCGCCAAAGCCACTCAGGCGTTGGGACAGCAGCTCTTGGCGTTCGAAATCGGGAACGCTCCCGACCAGCAGTTCAAAGATTACGGTTCGTTTCTGTCCGCGTTTCGCGCGCGCGTCTCGTCGATAAGCGCTAACGCTCCGACGGCAATGTACGCCGGGCCGGGGACGGCCTCGCACCCTGATTGGCTCAACCGGTTTGCGCCGGACGAACGCCCGCAAATCGTGCTGCTCACGCAACAATACAAACACACCGGCGGCGAGGAGAGCCTGCGTGCCGGCGTGCGAAATATTCCTAAGATCACGGCAGTCACCGATTTGCCGTACCGCATCGAGCAGATCGTCTCGGATCGCAACAATGTGGCAAATGCATTATGGGCGATTGACTTTGCGTTCGAGCTGGCCGGCAGCGGCGCCGACGGCGCGAACTTTCACGATGATGCCGACGGGCTGCAGCAAGGCGCACTCTATCAAGCGCTGCAACTGTTCAAGGAATCGGTTGGTACACGTTTGATCAATGTGAGCCTACAGACTGCGCCCAACAACTTCACCGCCTGGGCAGTGCAGCGGGACGATGGAACACGTTTAATCACACTGATCAATCGGGATGCGATCGTCGGCGCAACCGTGACGCTGAATGCCGGGCGCGCGCCGAACAACCCGCGAGTGCGCCGGATAACTGGCTTGAGCACCGACACGACGCAGATCAACGTGGTCGGGTGGCAGCCCGCCGACCTAGCGGATCTTGAAGTGCCGCCTGCCTCCGCAGCGCTCATAACGCTCTGATGCCCGAACTTCCTGAGCAGGAGCCGCTGGTCAAAGAGATCCCGCCCAAGAGCGCGGATCTCTCTGCGTGGTACACCGCAGTTTGCTTGAAAGCCGAGCTCGTGTCATACGCTCCGGTGCGCGGCTGCGTTGTCTTGCGCCCGTACGGGTTCGGCCTGTGGGAAAATCTGCAGCGCGAACTCGACGCGCGTTTCAAAGAGACCGGGCATGAAAATGCCTATTTTCCGCTGCTGATTCCGGAGAGCTTACTGACGCGCGAAGCCGAGCACGTCGAGGGGTTTGCGCCCGAAGTTGCGTGGGTTACGCAAGGCGGCCAGGAAAAACTTGACGAGCGACTGGCGATCCGCCCGACGTCGGAGGTGACCGTCGGCGTCATGTACGCCAAATGGATCGAATCGCATCGCGATCTGCCGGTGCTCATCAATCAATGGGCCAACGTCGTGCGTTGGGAGAAGGCGACGCGGCCGTTTCTGCGCACGATGGAGTTTCTCTGGCAAGAGGGGCACACCGCACACGCGACCGCCGAGGAAGGGCGCGAGGAAACGGAACGGATGCTCGGAGTCTATCGCGACTTCGCCGAGAATGTTGCCGCCGTTCCCGTATATGCCGGCCGCAAGAGCGCGAGCGAGCGTTTTCCGGGCGCCGTTGAAACCTATTCCATCGAAGCGCTGATGCCCGACTGCAAGGCGCTTCAATCGGCTACCTCGCACGATCTCGGGCAAAACTTTAGCCGCGCCTACGACATTACGTTCAACGACGCCGACCAGCAGGTCAAGTACGTGTATACGACGTCGTGGGGGATGTCGTGGCGCATGCTTGGCGGCGTGATTATGGTGCATGGCGACGATCGCGGGCTGCGCATTCCGCCGAAACTCGCGCCCATTGAAGCCGTCATCGTACCGATTGTCAAAGGCGAGGACCGCGCCGCGCTCGACAAAGCGCAGGAGATCGGAAAGAAGTTGCGCGCCGAAGGCCTGCGCGTGCGCGTGGACGATCGCGATCGTTCGCCGGGATACAAGTATAGTGACTGGGAGATGCGCGGCGTTCCTTTGCGAATTGAAATCGGACCGCGCGACTTACAGAGCGGCACGGCGACGATCGTCCGGCGAGACAAACAGAAGGGCGAAGAGGGCTCGAAGACAGCCGTCGCGTTTGACGCGCTCGGTAAGACCTTGCGCGAATTACTCGATGCGATTCAAGCGTCCATGTATGCGCAGGCCAAAGAGTTTCTCGCCGCGCACACGTTCGCCGTCAGCGACCGCGCCGAGTTCTTCGAGAAGTGCAAGAATCGCGCCGGGATGATCGACATTCCGTGGTGCGCCCGGCCCGAGTGTGAGGCCGAAGTGAAGAACAAGACCTCGGCAACCACCCGCAACACGCGCGATCTCCAGATCCCGGGCGCGGTGTGCGTCGCATGCGGAGAACCTGCAAAAGTCAACGCGTATTTTGCTCAAAGCTATTAGCCTCGCCGCGATCCTGGTCGCACAGCTCTTTCCGACCGCGCCACCCACGGTGGACAAGCTGGATGCTGACGCGCGCGCGTCCGGTAACCGTAAAGCTATTGCCGTCACAATCGGGCGCGCGCTTTTTAGGACGCGCTGGCCCGCGCAAGTGCTCAACGTCTACGCCGATGGATTTGCGGGGCACGACATTGCCGGTCTACGCGTCAACGGCGAGCACTTTCATCACACGTTGACTCGGAGCGAATTCGAAGAAGAGATTTCGTCGCTCGCGCGCGAGACGTTCGCGGCGGCGCCGGTGGACGAGGTGGACATTTGGGTTAGCGTTCCGCTGGTAGTGGGCAAGGATGTCGTTGTGAGCGGCGACCTCGCAGTGCCCAGTTCCCGCGCAGTCTTCACCGTGAGCGTGCGGCGCGGCGAGAGCGGCATTTCGTTCATTCGGCGGCTGCACGCAGGCGCCGGAGTCTTTTGGGACCAGGAGTGGGCCCGTACTGCTTTAAAGTGAAGGGTCCGAATGTATCGTAAGAGCGTCCTTTCGAACGGCGTCCGCGTCATCACGGAGTCGATGCCCGGCTTCCGTTCCGCCTCGATCGGCATTTGGGCCGACGTGGGCTCGGCCGTCGAGCAGCCGCAAGTGCGGGGCGTTTCGCACATGGTCGAGCACATGCTCTTCAAAGGTACGGAACGGCGCACCGCGCGCCAGATCGCCGAAGAGATGGACGGCGTCGGCGGAAACCTGAACGCTTTTACCGATAAAGAAGCGACCTGTTACTACGCCAAGGTCATGGACGTACATCTGCCGCTGGCGGTGGACGTGCTCTGCGACATGTTCTTAAATTCGCGGTTCGATCCGTCCGAACTCGGCAAAGAGCAAAAGGTCGTCCTTGAAGAGATCAAGATGTACGACGACTCGCCCGACGAGTTAATTCACGATCTCTTTATTCAAACGATGTGGCGCGGCAGCAACCTGGGTTCGCCGACGATTGGCTTTGCCGACACGGTGACCAAGCTTTCACAGAGCGATCTGCGCGCGCACATGACGCGCCACTATGCGCCCAACTCGGTCGTGGTGGCCGCGGCGGGAAACGTTGACCACGACGCGCTCGCCGAGATGCTCGAAAAAGCACTCGCGCCGTTCAAGGGTACCTGCGACCTTCCTGTTCCGGAAACTCCGCCGTCCACTCCGGCTTCGCTGTTCCGGCAAAAAGACAGCGAGCAAGCGTATTTGGTGCTCGGAACGACGGGGCTTTCGGTGCGCGACGAACGCCGCTATCAGCTTTCGGTACTCGACACCATTTTAGGCGGCGGTATGTCGAGCCGCCTGTTCCAAGAGATTCGCGAGAAGCGCGGACTCGTCTACACCGTCTATTCTTTCCAAGCCTCGTATCGCGGCGCCGGACTCTTTGCAGTCTATGCCGGCACGTCGCCGCAGAGCGTGGCCGAGTGCGTCTCGCTCATCGGCGATCAGTTCTTGCAGATGCGACGCCAGCGCGTGGGCGACGCCGAGCTGCGCCTGGCGAAAGAGCATATTAAAGGAAGCCTCTCGCTTTCGCTCGAGAGCACGTCCGGCCGCATGATTCGCCTCGGACGCAGTGAGTTTTCGCTCGGACGCGACCTGCCGATTGACGAGATCGTAGCCAAGGTAGAGGCAGTTACGCCGCAAGAGATCCAAGAGCTCGCTCAAGAGCTCTTGAGGGAAGAGAATCTCGGACTCTGCGTCCTCGGACCCGTCGACGAGGCGTCCGTCGCGTGGAACCGTAGCGCTGCCTAATCACGGCGCCGTGGCGCTGATCCCGTTTTGGTCCTGGCAGCTTCTCGTCGCCCTTCTGATCAACGTCGCGGTGCAAGCGATGGCAATTGGCGCATACGCCGCGCGCTTGGCGGGCGTCCGAACCGGACGAATCGCAACGTCGATTTCGCTTTTCAACCTGTTTATGACCGCCAGCCGTCTGGCAACCCTCGTCTATACCCTGATGCTCGGCCCGCTGTCGGACAGCGCGGGCAACGCGGTGCGCGCCTTGCTCTCGCGTCATCCGGTGCTGCCGTTCGCGCAGGTGCAAATCGCGGACGTTCAGCACACGTTCGAATTGCAGCTGCGCCTGATTATCGCGGCCGGCACGATCGGAACCGTTCTTGGAAGCTTGCTGCTGCCGGTGTTCACGTTCATGTACGTGCGGGGCGTCCGGTCCTTCGAGCGCACGAAATCGCTGCCCCACTCACTGGCGCGCCTGTTCTATCCCAGCGTGATGTTGGAGGTCATGCGACAGATCCGGATTCCGCACTATAGCGAGATATTCTCGTTTTCAGCGCGCAACATTCCAAAGCGCCTGCTCGTTTTTAACGTGGTTGTCACCGCCGTGTATGCGATCGGCGTGGTAGCCGCGTACTACGCGAGCGTGCTCGACGTAAACGTCGCGCGAACCGCAATCGGCATCTCCGGCATCATCAACGGAATCGGGACCATCGCCTTTACGTTCTTCGTAGACCCGACCTCGTCGATCATCGTGGATGAGGCCGTAAAAGGGGAGCGGCCCCATGCCGACGTGAAGGCGATGGTCTTCTATCTGTCGCTGACGGCGATTATCGGCTGGCTGCTGTCCCAGGCGCTGCTTTCTCCCGCTGCCTGGATCATTGCGGCCGTCGCTCACCTCGTCAATCACGGCCGGTAGACTTTGAGAACCTCAACATGAAGAAACAATTCGTTCGTCTAGTACTCTGTGCAGCGAGTTTGGCATTCGCCACGACCGGCTGCGCCGGCACGATCCAGCGCTGGATCGTGGACACGCGCGTGCACCAGGGTGACACGGCTGTCGCTCGTGGGAGTTATCACGAGGCGGCGACGGCCTACCGGTTGGCTTTACGCGTTGACCCGACGGATCCGCGCGCGCGCTCCGGATTCTCGACGGTCTCCGCGGACATCGCGGACGCCGACTTCCGCACGGGCAACTACGACGATGCGCTGGCAACGATTAACTCGGCGCAGAAGTACGATCCGGCCAGCGTGAGATTGCAAGCGCTCCGTTCGCAGATCGACGACGCCCGGCTGAAACGCGAGATCGTGCTTTCGAACTATCCGACGTATCGGGCGGCGGGCGCCGATATTCAGGCCGCCTATATCGCGCTGCGCGCACAGAATACGCTGATCGTGCACAGCTTGCACCGGTTCGCGTATACGTACAACACGCAAGACCTCACGCGCGCGATTGAAGACTCCTACGAGCTCCAGCGCGACATCATCAAGAATACGAACAGGCTGATCGCGTACCGCCAGCTTGTCGAGTCGGGAGTGCCGGCGACGGAAAAGGCGGCCGCTACGGCTGTTTCGGGTTCGCTGCTGCCGCTGCCTTAAACGTACACAAGCCGCGCGCAGTGAGCCACTGCCGCGCGAGATGGGCGTGCTCGGCCTTGCGGAATTCGAGCCACGCTTTTTGGGTGCCGGGCTTGATGCGTTTCAGATCCGTTTCGTAGACGAGCCACTCCGCGTGCGGGTTCACCACGGGAAACCGCTGCATCCAAGCACAGAGTTCGATGTTCCGGTAGAACCGTTTCCGTTCGATCACGATGAAGTAACGCGAGCCCTTGCGGATCGCGCTCTGCTCGTCGCGCGGAATCCAGACGTACGGGTCCTCTTCCCAGCCGTAGCGCCCGATGTAGTAGAGTACGGACGGATCGAAATGACCGACCACAACCAGCACGTTCGGCAGCAGCGTTTTGTTGAGCGTTATCGCGTTGCGGTAGACGCTCTTTGAGTACGCATAGTACGGCTTGACGATCTGAACGTTCTGATAGCCGATCGCTGCCAACGCCAGAAGGCCCAGCGCGGCGGCGAGATACTTGAGGTTCCGATCGAGGGCGCTTTGCGAGACCGCGCTAATCAGCCGCGTCGCGAAACCGGCGGCGGCGAGTGCGGCGAGCGGCACGAGCACGAACATGTAGTAATCCACGCGCTCGACCGTCACCACGACATAGACGTACGCCAACCCGGCGGCGAGCCACGCCCACAGCAAGGAGCGCGAGCGTGTGACGCGTGGCGGCAGCAAGAGCCCCAGCACGGCAAGGGCGGTAACGCCGGGGCCGATCATCGTCCGGGTGAGCTCTCCCAGCATCACGCGAAAACGGAGCGTTTTTAAAAGGAACGCGGCGCCGTTCTGCAGCGAAGCCTGGAGCGACGGTAAGACGTGCAGCGCGAAGATGCCGCTGGTCCAATGCCACTCGGCGTGCGCCGCCACAGCCTTGTCGTACAGCGAATAAAGAAGAAGGGGGACGACGATGATCGCCGTCGCCGGCAAAACGCTGAATGTCCGGCCGGATCGGATGCGTTCGATCATCAGCACGAGTATGGGCACGAAGACGACGATCGCTACCGGCTTTGCGAGCAGCGCTATCGCCAGCAAGACCGTGCACCAAACCACGCTTCGGGCCCGCCATCGTTCCTCGTCGAGGACCAAACGGCAGATCGCGTACAGCGCCGCGGTCATGAAAAAGACCATCGCTGCGTCAGGCGTAAAGGTCCGCCCGTAGTAGACGCTGCCCGGCATGATCGCGTAAAACAATGCGGCGAGTATCCCCGCGGCCGCGCTCGCGAACAGCCACCGCCCGAAGAACGCCAGCAGCGCGACCGTGCCCAAACTGAACGCGATCGTGATCAGGCGGCCGAAGATTTCGTGTACGCCGAAGATTTTGTAGAGCGTTGCAGCCAGAAAAGGCACGATCTGCAGCTCCAACTCGACGTAGTTCGGCGGCGGGCCGTCGTAGTTGGTCTGCGGGTACAGAATGTTGTATTGAAGCGTTGCGAAGTTCCGCGCAATCGAGGCTTCGTCACCCTGGCGCCAGCCCGGATGATCCAAGAGCGGATTGTGGATGCCTTTGAGGCGCAGAATCAAACCGATCAGGAGCATCACGGCGACGCCCAGCGTCCATAGGGCCCGCCGCGTTTGGTCTGCGGTTAGTCTACGTGTTTGAACGTCCAATATTTGTTCAGGAAGAAGTTCACGAGCATGCCGGAGACCGTGGCGACGAACCACGTCTTATGCCCGTGACCGAGGTACGGCGAGACGAGCGCCGAGACGCCCAAGCCGACGCCGAGCGCCAGCGCCGAGACGGTGAGGAACTGCGATCCTTCAACGAACGCGTGCCCGGATGAGCGGAACGTCCAGTTTCGATTGAAGTAGTAATTCGAAACTCCGCCGGTAAGAAACGCCACGGAGTAAATCACGTAATACTGCGCCGGCTGTTCGTGATGCGGTACGAGGCGCTGCAGCAGCGTAAAAACGACAAGGTTGACGATGAAGCCCGAGGCGCCGACGATCCCGAACTTGACGAACTGGCGCACGCCGCGGCGCCGGGTGACGCTATGCAACCCAATACCAGTCGGCAAATAAGACGGTGAAGAGTCCGAGCAGCGGGAGGGAGAGCGCGACGATGGCATTGTTGACCCGCGGCCGCCCGCCCCAAAGCGCTAAGATCGCGAACATCGGAAAGAGCACGAGCGCGAAGCGCGGCATGCTCATCAGGCTGGACGTGCACAGCGGCATCAAAATGGAGAGCGCCATGTAGGCGATGTACGACGGCTTCAGCTTGCGCCATCCGGCCGCGAGCACGCCGATCATCAACGCGGTAAAGACCAGTTCGAGCACTTGCTGCGCGACGGTTTGCGGTCCGGCCGCCGTCAGAATCTTGTGAATCGAGTTTCCGACCGATGTCCACGGTGCGGCGAGTTGCCGGTTCCAATGCGCCTGGACGTGCGTGAAGTAGAGCGGATCGCCGTTGAGGACCCAGAGATAGCCCATGAAGATCAGCAAGCCGAGCGGGATAAAGACAATCGGCACGAGGTTGCGCGCGCCCGCCGCCAGGTCGTCGCGATACGCGCTCCACCACTCGATCGCAAAGGGCACGACCAGCAGAATCCCTTCGACTCGCGTTAGCGACGCCAGGAGTCCAATCGCACCTGCCAGCCACCAGCGGCGCTCGCGCATGTAATAGAACGAGGCAACGGTGAGCATGAGGAAGAGCGACTCGGTATAAACGGCCGAGAAGAAGACCGCCGTCGGAAAGATCGAGATGTAGAAGATCGCGCGCCGGGCCACCGTGCGGTCGAACTCGTGCTCGACCAGCTTATAAAGGAAGAGCAGCGCGAAGAAGAACGCGATGTTCGAGATGATGAGCCCTGCGACCAGGTGATTGCCGACGAACTTTGCCAGAATCGCGATCAGCAGTGGAAGGAGCGGAAAGAACGCCATGTCCGTGCCGTGATAGCCGTTAATCGAGATGTCCAGGTAGTGAACCGCGTCCCAGCGTCCCCAAACGGCCAGAAGCAGCGTGCGGGATTCTTGCACGTGCGTTCCGGCGCGCTGGCCGATAATGACCGCCGCCAGTTCGGCGATGACGATAATGGCGAAACGCGTGACCAGAAAGTCAACGGTAACGTCGCGGACGGTTTCGTTAAAGCGCGCGGCCACGGCCAACTTCGAAATGCAGAACAGCGCGGCGCAATAGACGAAGAGACGGATCCCGCCATGCGTCAGCCACAGCGGCAAAAAAAACGAAAGCCATAACAGAACGAATACCGACCACGCGATCGCGTCGTATTGCAGCGATCGCTGATACTTGATGCCGGTGCGGGACGCAAAATAGTCGCTGTACGCCTGCCATGCCCAGATGGTGCCGACCAAACCGATCACCAGCAGTAGCGGCAGACCCGCGCCGGTGAGCGTTGAATCGTGCAGCGGTACGACAAATGCGTACCACGCAAAGAATCCAAGCGTGAAGCCCGCGGCTGCAACGCCCGCCAGCGGCGCCCAACCCGCGGCAAGTAAGGCTTGCAGCGCGTTCGAATGGATGCGAAGAGTGCGTTGTGAATCGTCGAGTTGCACGGATACGTGCATCTTCTAAAGGAATCGCCTCGCTTCCCCCGGTAGCCCTAAGAAGTAATGGCGACCATGATCTCGCGTACGTCGACCAGCCCCGTCAATACCCTGGATTTTGTAAAGGTTACTGAAAGCGCGGCGCTCGCGGCGTCGCGTTGGATGGGCCGCGGCGAGCGCGACAAAGCGGACGGCGCGGCAGTCGAACGCATGCGCGAAGCGCTGGGCGAAATGGAGATCTCGGGCCGGATCGTGATCGGCGAGGGAGAGCGCGACAAAGCTCCGATGCTCTACATCGGCGAAGAAGTCGGCCGCGGCGGTTTTAAGGTAGACATCGCCGTCGATCCGGTTGAGGGTACGAACCTGGTAGCTAATGGTTTGCCGAACTCGATCGCCGTTATGGCAATCGGCGAGCGCGGCTGTCTGCTCAACGCGCCGGACACGTACATGAAGAAGCTCGCCGTTGGGCCGAAGGCAGGCCCGTTCGTGCACATCGACGCGCCCGTGCGCGAGAATATCGAAGCCGTGGCCAATGCGTTGGAAAAACCGACGAGCGATGTGACCGTCGTGATTCTCGATCGGCCGCGCCATGCGGAACTCGTGGCGCAAGTCCGCGAAGCCGGCGCACGCATCAAACTGATCTCGGACGGCGACGTTGACGCGTGCATCGCGACGGCCGTTCCGGGAACGGGCATTCACGTCGCGATGGGAACCGGAGGCGCGCCCGAAGGCGTGCTCGCGGCTGCGGCCTTGAAATGTTTGGGCGGGATGTTCATGGGCAAGCTCGAGCCGCGTAATGATGAGGAGGCGCGGCGCGCCCACGAAATGGGGATCGGCGACTTTTCGCAAGTCTTGACGATGAACGATCTCGTCAAAGGCGAGCATCTGGTCTTCTGCGCGACCGGCATCACCGACGGCGACTTGGCGCGCGGCGTACGCTTTTTCGGCAACAACGCGCGCACGCACTCAATCGTCATGCACTCGGACGGTACGCTGCGATTTATCGAATCCGTCCATAGTTTGGGAGCGCGGCCGCAGCATAACCTTTGAAAACTCGCAAGAAGCACGACCTGATTGTCGTGGGCGCCGGCTCCGGCGGATTTGCCGCCGCGCGCACCGCGCGCGATCTTCACGCTGACGTAGCCCTGATCGACCATGGTCCGCTGGGCGGGTTGTGCATTTTACGCGGCTGCATGCCGAGCAAAACGCTGCTCGCGTCGAGCGACGCGATTACGGATATGCGCGAGGCGATCGAACTGGGAATTCACGCGGGCGACATCTCCATCGATTTCCCGCACATCATGCAGCGCAAGCACGAGTTGATTCGCAGCTTCGCGGACTACCGCATCGAAGGCTTGCGGCAATTTCCGCTCTACGAAGGCCCGGCGCGCTTCATCAGCCCGCATGAAGTCGAAGTGGGTGGTGATGTCGTGCTGGAGGCCAAGAAGTTCATCATCGCAACCGGCAGCGTCGTCGCGCCGGCGGCGATTCCCGGATTGCCCGAAGCCGGATTCATCGACAGCGACGCGGCGCTGGAATTGGAGAAGCTGCCCGAATCGCTGATCGTTCTGGGCGGCGGCTACACGGCGTGCGAGTTAGGGCAATTCTTCGCGCGCATGGGCGTGAAGACGACGATCGTGATCCGCAGCCCGCATTTGCTGTCCGGCGAAGATCACGATATCGGCGAAAGCCTGACGGAGTACTTCCGCGGCGAAGGGATCGAAGTGCATACCACCACGCAGATCGTGCGCGCGAGCGTCCGCAACGGCAAGAAGGTCGCGCACATCGTTCATGACGGCGTGGACGGCGAGATCGAAGCCGAAGAGTTTCTGTACTGCCTGGGGCGCGTGCCGAACATCGAGGGACTGAATCTCGCGGCGGCCGGCGTGCTGGAGCACAATATTACGGGCGTCAAGACCGACGGCACCATGCGTACCAACAACCCGGATTTCTACGCGATCGGCGATGTCGCCGGCAAACATATGCTGGTGCACGTCGCGATCTATGAAGGCGAAGTAGCTGCGCGCAATGCGCTAACGGGTGCTAACGAGGAAGCCGATTACTCGCTGACGGGCGCACACACGGTCTTCAGCGATCCGCAAGTCGCGGTGGTCGGGCATACCGAACGCGAACTGCAAAGCAAGGGCGTCGCGTACGTCAAGGGCGCGTACGACTTCGCCGAGCATGGCAAAGCGCAGTGCATCGGCAAGACCAAAGGGTTTGTGAAGATGATGGCCGCGGCAGGCGACGGCAAGATTCTGGGCGCGGCGGTGTTAGGTCCGCACGGTTCGGATCTGATTCACGAGATGATCGTGGCGATGCGCTACGACGCGACGGTGGCGCAGTTCATGTGCATTCCGCACTTGCACCCGACGCTCGCTGAGATTTGGACGTACCCGGCTGAAGAGTGCGCGGCCAAACTGGAGATGGCCGGCCCGGGTCAGATCGATCCCGAGGTAGCGCTCTAGTGAACGTTGCGATCGTTCAGACCAAACCGCGCAAGGGCAAGTATCGCGAGAACTTGCAAGAGCTGCGAAAGGTGTTCGCGCAAGTGGCCGCCGAGCCCGTGGACCTCATCATTCTTCCGGAAGCGGCGCTGACCGGATACTTCTTGGAAGGCGCGGTCTACGAACTGGCGATGAACGCGCAGGCCTTCGCCGACGATTTGGCCGCCGCGTGGACTGAAGTAAACGGCGACAAAAGCGTTGACCTCGTCGCCGGTTTTTATGAAAACGATGAGGGCACGTACTACAACTCGGCAATCTACTTGCAGATCGCCGCGCGCGAGGCGCGCATCAAACACGTGCACCGCAAGATGTTTCTGCCGACGTACGGCGTCTTCGACGAAGAGCGTTTTCTGTCGCGCGGTCACCGGCTGCAAACCTTCGAGACGCGCTTCGGCTGTATGGCGATGCTCATTTGTGAGGACAGCTGGCATTCGATCGTGCCGACGCTGGCGGCCATCAAAGGTGCACGCGTGCTGATCGTTCCCAGTGCCGCGCCCGGCCGCGGGATTGAAGAAGGCGACGAACTGGGCAGCATCTCGCGCTGGCGCGCGATCCTCGAGTCAACCGCGGGCGAGCACGGTGTCTTCCTCTTATACGCGGGCTTAGCCGGCTTCGAAGGCGGCAAAGGCATGACCGGCTCGTCGCGGATCGTCAATCCGCGCGGCCAAACCATTGTTGAAGCGCCGGCGCTGGGCGCGCAGATCATCCGCGCGACGCTGGACCTGCGCGAGATCGATCTGGCGCGCGCGTCGCTGCCGCTGTTGGGCGATCTCAACGCGGTGCTGCCGGACTTGCTGGAAGATAAGAGCGTGCGGTGACGCTGCCGGTCATCGAGCCGCAAACCGGCGATTTCACTCAGCCGCCCTCGATAAACCCGGCGCTAGCCACGGAATGGCTCGTTGCCTTTTTAAAGGATGAGCTGATCGACGGCCGCGGCATCGAGCGCGCGGTTATCGGGCTCTCCGGCGGCGTGGACTCGGCGGTCACGGCATTTCTTTGCGCGCGCGCGTTAGGCCCGAAAAACGTCTTTGGTATTCGCATGCCGTACAAACATTCCAGCCCGGGCAGCCTGACCGACGCGCATCTCGTGACCGAAGCGCTGGGCAGCAACGAAAGCACGATCGACATCACGGCCGCCGCCGACGGTTATCTGCAACTCGAACCGGAGGCCGACGGACGCCGGCGCGGTAACGTCCTGGCGCGCACGCGCATGCTGGTGCTGTTCGATCAATCCGCCAAACGGCGCGCCTTGCCGGTCGGCACCGGAAACAAGACGGAACGACTGCTAGGGTATTTCACCTGGCACGCGGACGATTCGCCGCCGGTCAATCCGCTGGGCGATCTCTACAAGTCGCAAGTGTGGAAGCTCGCCGAGTATCTGGGCGTCCCCAAACCGCTCATCGAAAAAGCGCCGAGCGCGGATCTCGAGGCAAATCAAACCGACGAGGGCGATCTCGGGATCACCTACGCAAAAGCGGATGCGATTCTCGCGCGCATTTTGGAAGGTTACTCCAACGACCAACTCGTCGAACACGGCTTCGATCGCGTGGAAGTCGAGATCGTGCGCGGTCGCTTGGACGGCACGCATTGGAAACGCCATCTGCCGACGACCGCGATGCTTTCAAGCACGGCGATTAACGAATTTTATCTCCGCCCCGTGGACTTCTGATGCTTGTCATCGTGAGGTATCGAACGACCGCGAGCAACGCGAGCGGCCCTGAGCGAAGGCGAAGGGCGCATGATTAACCCCTACTTACCGGTCGGCTTGAATCTCGCCGGCCGTACCTGCATCGTGATCGGAAACGATCGCGAAGCGGAGCAAAAAAGCGCAACGCTGCGCGAGACGGGCGCCGACGTGCGGCGGATCGAAAACCCGGCGACGCTCCGCGACGAGGATTTCGTCGGTGCGTTTCTGGTGATATCAACGCCGCAAGATGAAGCGCTCTCCGCCCGCCTGCGCGCGCTGGCGGATCGCGAACGCTTTCTGCTGTGCTGCATCGACCAGCCGAAGCACGGCTTCGTGGCGATGCTCGCGATCGCCAAGGCCGGCCCGGTGCGCGTCGCCATCTCAACCGCGGGCCTCGCGCCGCGCGTCGGCAAGCTTTTAAAGGAAGGGCTGCAGCGCGCCATGGACTCGCGCTTCGCGCGGTTCGTGGAGCACCTCGCCGGCGAACGCGAGAAGACGAAGCAGCAGCACCCGGCGCCGGACGAATCGCCCGCCCGCCGCAGCGCGATGATCGAAGCGGCGCGTGGCTTCGAGGCGGACGTTAAATTCCACTATCCCGACTGGTTCGAATAGAGTTGTCATCGTGCCAATGTGTCATGGTGAGGCACCGGGTTGTCATCGTGAGGTATCGAACGACCCTGAGGTATCGAAGGGTAAGGCATGCCCTCCGTTGAGTTGATCGCGATCGGCACCGAGTTGCTGCTCGGCCAACTCGTTGACACCAACACGCCGTACATTGCCGGCAAACTCGCCGAAGCCGGCGTGGATGTTTTCGCAACGCGCGCCGTCGGCGACAATCGCGAACGCATCGCGGCGGCAGTTCGCGCGGCGCTTGAACGCGCGGACGGCGTGATTACAACCGGTGGCCTCGGCCCGACCGTGGACGACATAACAAAAGAAGCCGTCTGCGATGCGCTCGGACTCGAAGCCGAGCTCGACGAACCGTCGCTGCGAAACATCGAGGCCGTCTTCGCAAAAAGCGGCCGGCACATGCGCGAGAACAATCGCAAACAAGCGTTCCTTCCTCGCGGCGCAATCGCGTTAGAGAATACGCAAGGTACGGCGCCCGGCTTCATCATCGAGTCGAACGGGCGATTCGTGGCCAGCATGCCGGGCGTGCCGCGCGAGATGAAACCGATGCTCGCGGACAGCCTCGTTCCCTGGCTGCATAAGCGCTTCGACCTCACACAGCACATTCGCACGCGCACGCTGCACACCATCGACATCGCCGAGTCGGAAGTGGATCATCGCATCGCCGATCTCTTCGCGTCGCTCGAGAATCCGAAGATCGCCGTGCTCGCGCACCAGTTTCGCTGCGACGTTAAGATCATGGCAAAAGCCTCGTCGGAAGAAGAAGCGATCGCGCTGATCGCTCCGGTGGAACACGAATTGCTGCGCCGCCTGAACGGCCACGTGTACGGAGTCGACGAACAAACGCTGCCCGGCGCGATCCTCGTGCTGCTGCAGCAAACGCACCGCACGATCGCTGTTGCCGAGTCGTGCACCGGCGGCGCGATCGCCGCGGCGCTCACGAGCGTTCCGGGATCGTCCAAGAGTTTCATCGGCGGCGTCGTCGCGTACGACAACGCGGTAAAGACGCAGCTGCTCGGTGTCGGCGAAGAGACGCTCGCGAAGTTCGGCGCCGTCAGCGAAGAGACGGCAGTTCAAATGGCGGTGGGCATTCGCGAGCGGCTGGGCACATCGCTGGGGTTAGCGAGTACCGGCGTCGCCGGCCCCAAAGGTGGGACGCCCGAGAAGCCGATAGGGTTAGTGTGGCTCGCCCTTGCGGAACACAGCGGGGCCCGGGCGGTTCGATTGAACCTCGCGGGCGACCGGCACGCGATCCAGGACCGGGCGACGACCGCGGCCCTGGGCCTCGCCTGGAAAACCCTCGCGGCCGGGGAACCGATTAGGGGTCTTGCCTCGTAACGGGTATAGAGGTACCGAGTGAAATTTAGGACCCGCCTGACTGCCGCCTTGACCGTCCTGGGGATGGCTATTTTGGCCGCCTGCGGTGGCGGCGGCGGCGGAAGCTCTGGTGGAGGCGGCGGCGGGGTGGTGCCTTCCGGCCCGACCCCAACAAACCCGGCCCCTTCCCCGACGAACACGAGCAGCGCGCTCGCGTCTTATGTGTGCCGCAGCAACGGCACGGCGCAGTCGATCGGCCATTCCACGAGCGTCGACACTGTTTCGCGCCGCATGCCCAACACGATCGCCGGCGCTGAAAACGAATACGTGCCGGGCGTCGTCGAAATCAAGTATCGCTCGCCGGTTCTGGCCGCCAACCGGGCCGAAGCCTCGCAGCTCATTCAGCGCGTCGGCGGAGAACTTCGCAGCGAGCTCGATGCAAGCGCGATCGGCGATCGGATTCAGGTCGTCCAAGTGAGTCCGGGCAACGAAGACGACGCCATTCGTCAATTGCGCGCGAGCTCGATTGTGGAAAGCGCTACGCGCTCCGCCGTTCGCCGCATGTCGTCCACGACGGCGAACTTCACCAACGATCCGTACTTCAACGGTTTTGCTCCGGCCAACACGCCGCCGTTCTACATGTCGGCAACCGTCCCGGGCATGTGGGACATGCACGTTATCTGCGCCGCCAACGCGTGGGGCTACGGAACTCCGAACACCACCGGGTCCATCAGTCCGGGCGCGCTCGGGGGAACGGTGAGGGTGGCCATTATCGACACCGGTGCGGACCTGACGCATCCGGATCTGTTGGCAGCGCGCGTGGTGCTTGCCGAAACGATCGTGAACGGCAACGGCACGGTGACGTCCAGCGGCGTCGCCACCATGCACGACAACGATGGCCACGGCACCGATGTGGCCGGCATTGCGGCCGCGACCGGCAACAATGCGTTCGGTTTTACCGGCGTTGCGTATAACTCGCCGCTGATGATCTTCAGAGTCTTTCCGGATCCGCCGCCCGGTGGATGCTCGCCGGGTTCGACGAGCAATCTCTGCACAGCCAGCGGAACCGACGTCGCCAAAGCGATTACGGATGCCGTCGCCGGCGGCGCGAAGGTGATCAATCTGAGCCTGGGCGGAAGTGGACCGGATACTGCCGAGGACACCGCCGTTGCGAACGCTATTTCGGCCGGCGTCGTCGTGGTCGCTGCTTCCGGAAACGAAACGCTAACGACCCTGGACTTCCCTGCACGAGATGCGGGCGTGATTGCGGTCGGCGCGTCGTCACTCGACGATTCAAACCCGAGCGCGCCGGTCGAGTCGGTCGCAAGCTACTCGAACTACAGCGCCGCCAATCCGGCGGCGTGGGGAATAGTGGCGCCTGGCGGCGATCCGTCCGGTAACACCGACAACGACGACTTCCACTGGATCGAGAACATCTACTCGAGCACGACCGGCGGCAACTTCTGTACGAACGATCGTGCTGGTGCGCCCGGTGATTGCCGCGTGCTGATTGCCGGCACGTCGATGGCGACGCCGCACGTCACCGGCGCGGTGGCGCTGATGCTCAGCGTCAACGGTGGGCTCACGCCATCGACGGTCAAAACTACGCTCTGCTCGACGGCGAGGAATATCAACAACACGAAATCGGGCTGCGGCAGGCTCGACGTCTATCGCGCCGTCGCGGCAGCCGTCAACGACCCGTCTCCCTAGACACCTAAGGCCATAGGTCCCCTAGACGCGCGGCTTTTCTTGTGGTAGCATTCACCTAAATCCTTAGGTGAATCGCGGAGGTAGGCGTGCCTCGACAAAAAGCCCCCAATCTCACCGAGGTCGAACAGCGCTTGATGGAAGTGCTGTGGTCGACCGGCAGCGGCACCGTCGCTGAGGTGCTCGGCGCGGTGAAGTCGCCGAAGGCGCCCGCATTTAACACGGTGCAGACGACCTTGCGCATCCTGGAACAAAAAGGTTACGTGCGCCACACGGAAGAGGGGCGCGCGTTTCGCTACTACCCGAAGATCGATCGTACGCAAGCCTCGCGCTCGGCCATGCAGACCGTGGTGCGGCGCTTCTTTGACGGCTCGCCCGGCGCGCTTGCGATGAACTTGATTCAGAACGAGCGGCTCAGCGACGAAGAGATCGCGGACCTGCGCGAGATGCTGTCACGCGCGGAGCGCTCCGAATGAACGCGCCGGCGCTCTTGATGGCGCTCTTCAACGGAGCCTGGCAGGGAACGGTGCTCTGCCTGGGAGCTTTCGTCTTACTGGCACGCTTCCGTAAACTCAACGCCGCGACGCGCTACGCTATTTGGTCGGGGCTGCTCGGCATTGCGCTGCTGCTGCCGTTCGCGAACTACGCGTTTTCGGTTCAGCCCGTCACGCATGTCGTGAAGGTTCAGGCCCAGCCCAAGGCCGAGATCTTTCGACTCGGCCGGCTATCGCCGCCCTCGCTTTTGGGCCAGGTTAATCGCTCGGGCGGCGACACCCAGCCAAGTCGAAAGGCGACGTGGTTCGCAGTCACGGCACAGCCGACACTATACGAACGCGCGATGAGCGATGCGGCGCGGCTCGCAACCTACGCGCAGTACGCGTTGTACGCATTGTTGCTGATTGCGCTCGTGCGGCTGGCGTTCTTGGTGCGCGAAGTTGTGACCATGATCGCCGCGCGGCGGTCCGTTCGTCCCATCGACGCGCCGTTCGAACTGCACGACTCGGTGCATCGCGCGTATGAGTTTGCCGCCTCGCCCGGATTTGCGATGCCGTGCGTGCTGGGCTTCCAGCCCGCGCTTATCGTTATCCCTGAGGCATTGCTTGAAACGGGAAGCGACAAAGAACTGCTTAGCGTTGTGTTGCACGAGCACGAACACGTGATGCGCTTCGACGACGTGCAGAACGTCCTGCACCGGCTCGCCGGCGCGCTCGGATTCTTCTTGCCGGGCGTGCGGATCGCGCTGCGCGAGTTGGCGATCTGCCGCGAACAGGTCTGCGACGACGCGGCTATCGCGGGAATGGGCAATCGTTACGCGTACGCGCGCACGCTCTCGGCGATGGCCGGCTGGATCGAAGCCAGCGCCGTCCCGGTTCCATGTTTCATCTTCAAGCGCAAACAGTTGCTCCGCCGGATCGAAGTGCTGCTCGACGCAGCGGTCAGCCATTCGCTGCGGCCCAACGCGCGCTTTGCGGTCTCCGCCGTCGGCGCACTCGTACTCGTCGCCGCGCTCGTCTTGCGCTTCCAGGTTCCGGTGTTTGCGGAACGGATCGCGGTCGAGGCGCCGCCCAAACCGGCTGTTGCCGCCGTACATCCGGCGCCTGTCGCGCCGGCAATAGCGCCACGCGTGGTTGTTGTGCGTGCACTCAAAGCAGTTGCGGCAAAGTGCCCGCTCAAACCGGTGAGATGCCCGGTAAAAGCAAAGCTCGCAAGAATTCCGATTCCCGCCAAGCCGCCGAAGCCGCCCAAGCCGAAGCTGGCGAGCATAGTGAGAAAAAATCTCCTTACGATCGTTAGTGTGGATGGCCGGGCAACCATCGCTTCGACGAGCTCCTCAAGCTACTCAAGCTCCTCTGCCATTGCGCCGGTTGCTTACGCGTACGCCGTGACGTCGTCAATCGGCGCCGCGACGCCAAAAGCCGCGCCAGCTCCGCGGCCGCACATCTGGGCCATTCGCGATCACGTAACGCCGCTACCGTGGCGCCATCCCGGAACGGACCTCCTCGATGCGCTCTCGCAGGCCGGCTACAATAATCTGTCGGTAGACGACCTCATCAGACTGCGCGATCACGGCGTAAGCGGCTCGCTCATCACGGGCGCGAATTCGTTCTTCGGGCATCCTTCGCCGAACGATTTGGTGATGCTGGCCGACCACGGCGTCTCGGGCAGCTATCTGGCCGAGCTGCGCGCGGCGGGCATGCCGAAATTCTCCGCGCAGGACGTCATCCGGCTCCGCGACCACGGCGTCAGCATGATGCTGATCTCCGGCTTGCGCGCGCGCGGATACGCGCTGAACGTGGACGACCTGGTGCGGCTGGCAGACCACGGCGTGGGCATCATGTACATCGAAACCGTTCAGCGGATCCGTGCCAACGGTCATCCGTCAATCGACGACATCATTCGTCTGCACGACGCGGGGTTCACACCATGAGACTTGCAATTATAACGACCTTTGCGCTGCTGCTTGCCGCGATGACGCCGGCGCTGGCCCAGCAATACACGGGGACGTGGTCGATCGAACGCGCTTATTCATCGCGGTCAGGTGCGACGCCGCCGCCGGATTCGTTGTACCTACAACTCGAGTACCGCGTGACCACACCTACCGGCAACGAGCAGTGGTCGGAGTCGCGATCGGTTCCGATCGGAGACTTCCGCGGCATCACGATGGACGTGCTGAACGCGCGCGGCCCGCGGTCGTTCGACATCGTCCGCGATGCCGGGACGATGCATGCCGACGGCATGTTTTCCGACGGCCATGGCGCGGGAACGTGGACGTTCGTGCCGAGCCCATCGTTCGGCGGTCAACTGCAGCGGCGCGGAATCGGCGCTCCCAATGCCGAGCAGCAATTCCAGCTGGCGATGGCAGGCTTCAAATTCTCGACGCTCGACATGCTGCTCGCGGACGGTTTCCAACGCCCAAGCATCGCCGATCTGGTGTCGATGGCCCAGCATGGCGTGAGTGACGACTACATTCGCAGCATGCGCGGACTCGGGCTGCATCCCAAATCCGTGCAGTCGCTCATCCGTATGCGCGATCACGGCGTCGGGCCGACATTCGCGGCGGCAATTCTGAGGGCGATGCCGACGGCGACGATCGACGATCTGATTTCACTGCGCGATCACGGCGTGAGCGAGCAGTTCATGACGACGCTACGGCAATTGGGCTACAACAGCAGTCCGACCGAAGCTGCGTCGATGCGCGATCACGGCGTCTCCGAGTTGTACATTCAGGACCTAGCCAAGATGGGCTACCATCCGAGCGCGAGCGACCTGATTCGCTTGCGCGACCACGGCGTTTCGGCATCGTTCATCGAACGGATGCGCAGTCATGGCTATACGAAACTGAGCGTGGACGAACTCATCCGGTTACGGGACAGCGGTTTCTAAGGCGATGAGTTCGCGCGGGTTTTGCATTGCGCTTATTTCACCTATAGTCTTAGGTCTTATGGTGGTGCTGGCGTCGCCTGCAGCCGCGCAAACAGCGAGCCAAACGTTCACGATTCCGAGCGTTACGACGTCGGCGCCGCCAAAAATCGACGGCACGATCGACGATCCGGCTTGGAAAAATGCCGCGCACGTACAGCTCGCGTGGGACTTTACGTTCCGGCGCCCGGCGGCCGAAGCGACCGACGCGTATCTGCTGATGGACCAAAAATATCTCTACGTCGCGTTCGTCGCCAAACAAACCGAACCGATCGTAGCGACGCAGCACAGCAACGATCAGCCGCTCGGCGCGGATGACGTCGTGCGAATTTATCTCTGGCCCGCCGGCGACCAGGGGTTCGAATACGGTTTTGTGACGAACCCCGTCGGCGCACGCTTCCAGTTCTCCGGCGAGAATGCGGCGTTTTCGCCGGTGTGGGACTCTGCCGTCAAAACGACGCCTGACGGTTGGAGTGCCACCATGCGCATTCCGCTGAACATCATGCGCGGCGACGGCAGAAAGACTTGGCGCGTGCAGTTCGATCGCCGGATCCGGAACAGCAATCAGGTGACCGAATGGGCGCATGCCGAATCGCAGGGCGGCACGGACTCCTCGATTTACGCCGGCTATTTGAACGGCATGACCGTCTCCGCCAACAGCGTGCGGGCCAAGCCGCGCCTGAACGTGTACGAGTTGGGCCAGTACGCGAGCGCCGCGGCCGGCGGATCGACTTCGCGTGTCGGCGCGGACCTCGCAGTTCCCATAACGCAGACGGCCTCGCTCGTTGCGACCTTTCATCCCGACTACTCCAACGTCGAACTCGATCAGCAAACCATCTCGCCGAGCGCGTTTCCGCGCCGCTTCCAAGAAGTTCGGCCGTTCTTCACGCAGGGCGCCGGATTTTACAACAACTTCAACTGCAACGATTGCGTCGATATCGGGCTATACACGCCCGCCATTCCAACGCCCACGACGGGCTACGCAGTAGAAGGCACCCAGGGAACGTATTCGTTCGGCGCGTTCTCTTCGCTCGGCGTGCGGCGCACGGACTCGGCGCAGGCGGTGACCTGGCGCCGGCCGGACCGGCGCGCCGCGATATTGTTCCAGCGCCAAGGCGTGGATATGCTCGGCTTGCACGATGTCGCGACGTTCGGGCAATTTCAAATCAGCAACGCCCACAACTTCAGCGTCTATACAACGCTCGGACAGCAAACCGGGACGCTCGTGCCTCATCCGGGCAACGGCAATTATGCGGAATACGGATTCAATCTTTACACGCCCAAGTCGGGTATTTTCGGAGCCTATCACGAGGTCGGTTCGGAGTTTGGTCCTGTCGACACGTTCAGCTCGTTCAATGATGTGAAGGGACCCACGGTGTACGCATACCGGGAGTTCGACTTTGGTCCGAAGGCCTTCGTGCAAAGCCTAGTGCTATCGCATGATTTCCAGCTTTATCACTCCCACGCGGGCGCACTAAACTATTTCAACTACTCGTCGGCAATCTCGATCCAAACGCGAAACAAGTTCTATGTGGAGCTGGACCTGGGATCGAATTACCTCAATTTCGGCGGCGTACCAGGCGGCTTCGACAATCAAGATGGACTCTATATTTCCTACGGCGGCAACACGTCGACGCCGATCATATTCTCGTATTACCTGGGTAGATTTGCGGCCGGTTATTTACATTCGATTACACGCTCCGCGAGCTTCAAGGTCGGGCCACGCGGCACGCTGACGCTTCAGGCGAACAATACGCGGGATGCCCTGGACAACGGGACGCTGTTGCAGCAGTGGCTGGAGCGCGTGAGTTTCGGCTATCAGATTGCGCCGGGAGAGACGTTCGCGATTGGCGTGCGGAAAATCATCGGCACCGGACCTCCGTTCTTTGGTCCGGGGAGATTCATCAACGGGACGAATCTATCGATTGCATTGTACAAGCGCATTCCGCATGCCGAGATTTACTTCGCGTATGGGGATCCGAACCAGCTCCAAACGCGCCACGACGTGATTCTCAAGCTGATTCAGTACCTTGGAGCCGACAAGGGAGTTTAGCTCCCGAACCCCACGGAGGCGAGTACGCGCTGCGTCGCCACGGCCTCGGTAAACGTCGGCACGATGCTCTCCTTGGTTTCGATCTCTTTCACGAATTCGTCCAGCAAATCCATCAGCGGCGGAATGTGCGCATCGATGACGGCAAAGCGCGCGTTCGGCGAGGGCTTGCACTCGAGTTCGGACGTTTCGTCGTCGTCCACGCTGAACAGCCGCATCGAATGAAGGCCGTCGCCGCTGGCGACCGCGGTGCGGTTTTCGCCGTGCGCGGCGATCGTGAGCGAATTCACCGCCGTGGTGCCGTCGACGCTGACGCGCGCAACAAGGCCGCCGCCGTAATCGATTAACGCAAAGGCGCCGTCATCGGCCGTGCTGGTGAACGAGCCTTCGGCGTCGGTCCGCTGGGGATTAGCCGTTCGAATATAGCCCGAGCTGCGCACCGGCGCTCGCGCGGCCATCCAATTGGCGCTGTCGACGAGATGCGAGAGAAGGGCGCCTGCGATCCCGCCGCCCTTGTCGCGCTCGAACCACCAGCTTCGCTTGCGCTGCGACTTCAGATTCACCATGCCGTTGAGTTGCGTCAGCTCGAACTCGCGCAGCGGCGCGATGTGTCCGTTGGCGATCAGCTCCTTGAGCGCAAAGCGCTGCGGCACCCAGCGGAATTCGTGCATCACTGCGGTGGCCGTGCCCGAGCGCTTTGAGGCCGCGAGCATCTCTTCGGCTTCCTTAACGGACATCGCGAACGGCTTTTCGCAGATCACGTGCTTTCCGGCGGCGAGCGACGCGAGCACGCTGTCGTGGTGCGTGAACGGCGGACTTGCGATCGAGACGACGTCGAGGTCGCACCCTTTCAGCATCGCCTCGCAGCTCTCGAAGGCGTGCGGAATTTTCCGCTCTTGCGCGGCCTTTTTCGCGCTGTGCGGCGAAGCGAGCGCCACGACCTCGAAGCGCGAGTGGGCGCTGAACGCCGGCAAGTGGCCGCGCACGCCGAACCCGCCGCCGGCGATTCCGACTTTGTACTTTACAGGCATGATTCGACGACGTCGACGGCGCGCATGAGTTCGTCCTCCGGGATGACGAGCGGGGGCGTAAGTGAGAGCGTGTTGCCCTCTTCGCCGGCCTGCAGAAGAATGACGCCCCGTTTCAGGGCGCGTTCGACTGCCGAACGGGCGTGGGCCGGGTCGTGCAGTTCGATGCCCCACATCAAACCTCTGCCGCGAATGCCGGCTGCCTTGCCGGAGACGCGAAGACTTTCCAGTCTGGATCCAAGCACCACGCCCAGCTCCGCTGTGCGCTTTGGCAGATTGCGTTCTTCGATTTCGGCGATACTGGCCAGCGCCGCCGCGCATCCCATCGGATTCCCGAGGTGCGTGGACGTGTGCAGCGCCTCGCCGTCCGACGGCGGCCAGGCGTCCATCACATCCGGCGTGGCGATCGCAGCGGAGATCGGAAAGCCGTTGGCCATGGCTTTCCCTACGCAAAGAATATCCGGGACGATGTTTTCATAATCGCAGGCAAACATCGTTCCCGTGCGTCCGAAGCCGGTGTAGATCTCGTCGCAGATCATCAGCAGCCCGCGTTCGCGGCAAATCTCGCGCAGGCCGGCCAGATAATTCTTCGGCGGCACGATGCAGCCGCCGCGCCCCTGCACCGGCTCGACGATCACCGCCGCGAGATCGTAGCGTCGCGAAAAGGCGCGCCGCGCATACTCCAGCGACTGCTCCCCGCCGCGCGCATTTTTCGGGTAATCGAGCAACAGCGTCTTCTCCGGAAGCCAAGCCAAGAAGGGCTCGCGAAACTTTTTGATGCCGGAGATCTCGAGCGTTCCAATCGAGAGACCGTGATACGAGCCGCGAAATGCAGCGAAGGCGGACTTGCCGGTGGCAAGCATGGCAGTCTTCATCGCGGCTTCGACCGCATCGGCGCCGCTCGAAGCCAAAAATGTCTTCGTGAGATTGCCGGGTGTGATCGCGGCCAGTTTCTCAAGTAAGCGGACTTTGATCTCGGCCGGATGCACGTCACCCATGGCGTGCATCAAGCGCGCCGCTTGCTGCGATATGGCTGCGGCAACGTTCGGATTGCTATGCCCGGCGTTCGCGACGCCGAACCCGGCTGTGAGGTCGATGTATTCGTTACCGTCAACGTCGGTGACGGTCGAACCGCCGGAAGACTCCCAAAAAACTGGAGACTCGTCGCTCAGGTGCGTGACATTGCGCGATTCGTACTTGCGCAAGAGGTGCGCGAGCTCGAAACTGCGCTCGCCTGGTATTGGAGTCAAAACGTTTTGTCCACCCATTTAACGAAGTCGGCGATACACGGACGCCCGCCGTGATTCCCGTGGAGCGGCGGATGCTGCAGTTCGCCGAAACCGCTCAGGCGCACTGCCCCCGCGGCAATTGCCAGCGCGTTAACGTCATCGCGGTCGCCTGCAATGGCAAAGCCTTCGAGTGGAATCGCATGGCGGCGCAAGTACTCCAGAGCTTCGGCCGGAGCGTCCACGGCAATCGCGCTGAGCGTACGTGGCAAGAATTGCGGCGCCTCGAGTACCGGCGGCGGGACGGCTACGGCGCTGCGGAATGCGGCGAGCGCGCGGGCTTGCACGACGCGTGCCGGGTTCTCGGCGCGCGGAAACTCAACGCTCGCGTCTTCAATCTCTTTTTCGAGGAACTCCGAGAACGCGGCAACAGAGACGCGGCCGCCGTTTTCGGCGAAGAGAATGTGCAGGGAGAGACAGCCTTCGGTTTCATACAAGACGAGATCGCGGGCCGCGCCGCGCGCAATCGTTTTTGCCGCAGCCGCATCGGAGAGTGCTTCACGCGTGATGTACCCCGCGCTCGCGCGCGATCCGAAGCCGGCGAAACGCGCTTCCGGATTGAGCGCGCCGCGAATCTGTTCGAGCGTCTCATCCCGTCCAAAGGCAACGACCATATCGAAAGAACGAAGATCGGGGATGCCGCTATCGTCAGAGCTCCAGGCTTCGGCCCGGGCGGCGTTTCGGAAATGTTCGTCTTCCTCACATAGCGTTTCGAAAAACCCGGCGACGAGCGAGTCTTCGCGGTCCTTTACCAGCACATCGCATTTGGCGCACAGCGCAAAGATCGCCGCGGGCAGCGCAACGCCGATGGTTGTCCGGCTCGAGATGATGCACACGTTGCCGATCGGCTGCGCCCACGCGTCGGTGCGGCCTTGGCGCGGCATGAACTCGTCGAGAATGTCGAGCCCACCAAGTTCGTCTTCGATCGTAGCAGTAAGTGCCTCTTGCGTGATCGAGAAGAAGAGCCGGTCGAACGCGTACTCGACGACGGGAATCGAGTAGCCGGTGCGTTCGGCTACACGTTGCGTCGCGCGCACGCGCGCCGGAAAATCGGCGTCGCTCCAACGTGAGGCTGCGTCCGCGATCGCGCGCACGATGTCTCGAGCTGAGAGCATCGCTAGGGCCGTCATCGAGATGCGACGCGCAGGGATTCGGCGTCGAGCGAGCAGCCGCGTAACTCCGTTCCGTGCTCCCGGCCGATTAACACGATGCCGCCGTCAACGACGGCTCCCAGGTCTTCGGTTAGCACAGCGATACACGACGAACGATTGGCGAGATCGACGTGCACGAGCGCGCCGACTATACCGTCCGGAACCTTTTTGCCATCGAAGTCGACCGCGTACGAACGCAACCACGGCGCCGCAACCTTTAATTTGTCATCCTGAGGTATCGGTTTGTCATCCTGAGGTATCGAAGGACCCTGAGGTATCGAAGGGAGCGGGGCATCATAGTACTGACTGCTTAGCTCCGTCATCCCATACTCGGAAACGATCGAGTCTTGCGGCACCCCGAGCATCTGCTCGATCGCAGCATACAGCTCCGCACGCGCGACCGTACGCGTGCGCCCCTTGAAACCGCCCGTTTCCATAACGACGGATCCGGCCGGCAATTCAAAGCGATCGAAGCCGCGCTCCGGCAATGCCTCCAGCAGCCGCGCGAGCGAAAACGCGGTTGCGCCCAAACATACCGGCGCACGCGCAGCTTGCAAGCCGCGAACGGTGTGAACGAAGCGCGCGATGTCGATCGAGTCGCCCTCGACAAACCACTCGGCAGCGACCTCACCATACGTCGCTGCCACGCGCTTCATCATGTAGCCGAGCGACGAGTGCGGATTCTCAGCCGGGTTTGGGACCATGAACAGATAGCGAAACGTGCCGTTCGAATTCCTCAGGAACCGATCGTGAAATCCCGCCAGCAACGCCGCATCGTAGAGAGCGGCGGTTTCCATATAATGCCTACCGCTCGATGAGGCCGTAGTCCCGCTCGTTCGGAACGTCAGCTGCGCCCGGGCCGGATCGAAAGTTGTGAGTATGGCTTCCTTAAACGCCGCGGCTGGCACAGGCGGGATGCCATCCCAGCGCTCGGGCATGGCTTGGAGCGTTACGCCGAGGCGCTCGCAGTACTGCGAGTACGGTTTATTGTACCGGAGCTGGTGCGCGAAGATCCGCAAGGCGAGATCGTCGAAGTCTTCAACGGACCGTTGCGCAATTGCCGAAAGTATCTCGGCGTCGAGCGCGCCGGCTTCCGCCCGGTAGCCGGCGGTCACGTCCGGCGGCGGCTCGTTATCAGTCCGCTATTTAAGCCGCTGGTTGCCAGCCCGCCGTTGAAGCGTGCCGATTCAACTTTCACGCAGCGATCGACGACGACGTCGAGCCCCGCCCGGTCCGCGAGATCGATTGCCTCTTGGTTGACGACGCCGTATTGGAACCAGATCGCCTTGGCGTCTACCGCAATAGCTTCGCGCGTCAGTTCAACGACTTCGCTCGGCTTACGGAAGACATCCACGATATCGGGAGGGCCGTTTTCGGCCGCATAAGCTGTAAGCGACGGATAGGCTTTCACGCCGTCGATCGCGGTAATCGTTGGGTTTATCGGCGTCACGGTAAAGCGCCCTTGGGTGCGCAGGTAACTGAAAACGGTGTAGCTCGGACGCAGGGGGTTTGCCGATGCGCCGACCATTGCTATCGTCTTGCTGCGCGCCAGCAAGTCTTGGCGCTCCGCGATCGTGCCGAGGATCATTTTGTGGTTATGACCTGGCCCTTCGTTACCTCAGGGTCCTTCGATACCTCAGGATGACTACTTGACACCTCAGGATGACAAGCAGCGGCGCGTAACGCGTTGTCCAGATCCCAAGTGAGATCGGCGAGATCTTCCAGGCCCACCGAAAGCCGGATGCTTTCCGGCGCGACGCCGGCCTTGCGCATATCTTCGTCGGAAAGTTGAGAGTGCGTCGTCGAAGCCGGATGAATCACCAAACTCTTCATGTCGCCGACGTTGGCGAGGTGGCTCCACAATTCGAGCGCATCGATGAAGCGCCGTCCGGCTTCGCGGCCGCCTTTAATGCCGAACGTAAAGATCGAACCCGCGCCGCGCGGAAGATACTTTTTCGCCAGTGCGTGTTGGGGATGCGAAGCGAAGCCCGGGTAACTCACCCACTCGACCTCCGGCCGTTTGGACAGGAACTCCGCGATGGCAACGGCGTTGCGAACGTGCGCTTCCATGCGAATCGGCAGCGTCTCCAGGCCGAGCAGCAGCAGCCACGCGTCCATCGGCGCCATCTGCGCGCCGACGTCGCGAAGAATCTCGGCGCGCGCCCGCATGAGGAATGCGTACTCACCGAACGTTTCGGTGAAGACTTTGTCGTGGTACCCCGGGCTGGGCTCGGAGAGCAGCGGAAACCGTCCGCTATCCCACGGAAAGCGCCCGGACTCAACCAGCACGCCGCCGATGACGGTGCCGTGTCCGGAAATAAACTTTGTCGCCGAGTGAACGACCAGATCGGCGCCGTGTTCGATCGGGCGGCAGAGGTACGGCGTCGCAAAGGTGTTGTCGACCACGAGCGGCAGGCCGGCCTGGTGCGCGATTTCCGCGAGCGCATGCAAATCGGCGACCGTTCCGCCCGGGTTGCCGATCGTTTCGGCAAAGATCAACTTCGTATTCGGCCGCACCGCCGCGCGGATGGCCGCGTGATCGTCCACGGGCACGAACGTACTGTCGATCCCCAGCCGTTTCAGCAGTACGGTGAACTGCGTTACCGTGCCGCCGTAAATATTCTGCGAGCACAGCAGATGATCGCCGTTTTGCGCGAGCGAGAGCACGACGCCCAACTGGGCCGCAAGGCCGCTGGAAAACGCGACCGCGCCCAGTCCGCCCTCCAGACTCGCCATGCGCTCCTCAAAGGCCGCGACGGTTGGGTTGCTGATGCGGCTGTAAATGTGGCCGTAACTG
This sequence comes from Candidatus Rubrimentiphilum sp., assembly GCA_035710515.1. NCBI lineage: Bacteria > Bacillati > Vulcanimicrobiota > Vulcanimicrobiia > Vulcanimicrobiales > Vulcanimicrobiaceae > Candidatus Rubrimentiphilum > Candidatus Rubrimentiphilum sp. The sequence continues at coordinate 886,920 of DASTDE010000001.1, forward strand.
CGCAGCTGGAAGAGTTCGGCCGCCTGTTCGGTGGAACCGAAGACGTAGGCCGCGGTTTGGTAAAGAGGCATGACGCGGGAGCCCGTAACCGGGTCCGGGGGCGTACCCGCGTGGATGGCACGGGTCGCGAACCCGAACTGACGATCTTGCATGGTCGTCTCTGCTTCGACCCGAACCATCACGGTACCCCAGCAAGTCATTTTATAGGAGAGCGAAGCCCATGCCCATGACCTTGACGGAGAAGATACTTGCGCGCCACGCGGGGCTCGATACCGTCGAACCCGGCCAAATCATCAACGCGAAAGTGGACTTGGTACTAGCCAACGAGCTCTCCGCCGCCGTCGCGATCGGTGTGATGCGTCAGATAAAGGGCGCGGACCGGGTCTTCGATGCGGACCGGATCGCGTTAGTCGAAGATCACTTTGTGCCGGCCAAGGACGCGCAGTCCGCCAAGATCGCCAAGATCATGAAAGACTTCGCGGTCGAGCAGAAGATCAAACACTTCTTTGACGTCGGCCGCGGGGGCATCGAACACGTCGTTCTGCCCGAGGAAGGGCTCATCGCGCCGGGCGAGTTGATCGTCGGCGGCGACTCGCACACGTGCACCTACGGCGCCTTCGGCGCATTCGCAACGGGCATGGGCTCGACGGACATTGCGGCCGCTTTCGTGCTGGGCGAAGTGTGGCTGAAAGTGCCGGCTTCGATCAAATTAATTTACAGCGGCAAACCCGGCGAGATGATCTTCGCCAAGGACATCATGCTCAAGACCGTCGGCACGCTTGGAATCGACGGCGCGACCTATCGCGCGATCGAATATCACGGATCGACCGTTGACGAGCTCTCGATCACCGGGCGGATCACGATGGCCAACATGGCGATCGAAGCCGGCGCCAAGAACGGCATCTTCCACGCCGACGCCAAGACGATCGCCTACGTGACCGAGCGCACCGACCGCGAATTCATCGTCGAGAAGGCCGACCCGGACGCGCGCTACGAGCAAGTGATCGAGATCGACATCGGCTCGATGGAGCCGCAGGTCGCCTGCCCGCATACGCCCGACAACGTGCATCCGATCTCCGAGGTGACGCGCGAGGAGATTCTGCTCGACCAAGTCTTCATCGGCTCGTGCACCAACGGTTATATCGAAGACTTGCGCGAGGTCGCCAGGATTTTGGACGGTAAGAAGATCGATCCGCGCCTGCGCGTGATCGTGAATCCGGGCTCGCAAAAAGTCTGGATGCAAGCGGCGGAAGAAGGCATTCTTAAAACACTTGCAGGCGCGGGCTGTGCGGTTAATACGCCAGGCTGCGGCGCGTGCTTCGGCGGTCACATGGGAACGCTGGGCGACGGCGAGCGCTGCCTGTCGACCACGAACCGCAACTACGTCGGCCGCATGGGCTCGCCCAAAGCCGAGGTGTACCTGGCGTCGCCCGCAACGTGCGCCGCATCGGCGCTCACGGGACGAATCACGGACCCGCGCGTTGCGGTACCGGTGGGGGCGTAATGCAAAACTCGTTGCGCGGCCGCGTTCACAAATACGGCAAGAACATCGACACCGACGTCATCATCCCTGGAAAATACTGCAACATCATCGACCCGGCCGAGCTCGGCAAACACGCCATGGAAGGTTTGGATCCTGAGTACACAGCGAAAATGAAGCCGGGCGACTTCATCGTCGCCGACACAAACTTCGGCTGCGGTTCGAGCCGCGAAGTTGCGCCGCTCGCCATCCGGGCGTCGGGCACGTCGGCAGTGATCGCCAAAAGCTTCGCGCGAATCTTTTATCGCAATGCGCTAAACATCGGGCTGCCGATCTTCGAATCGGTCGAAGCGGTTGAGGCGGTTGAAAACGGGGACGAGCTCGAGATCGATCCGGCCGGCGGCGTGATCCGCAATCTGACGAAGAATCAGACCTATTCAGCGGCTGCGTTCCCGCCCTTCATGCAATCGCTGATCGACGCCGGCGGCTTACAGCCTTATGTGGAGAAGCGCTTAGCCGAACGCGCTTAGGGGACGCCCATTCCGCCGGTTCCCGGCGTGAGGTTGTCCAGCCAGTTGTACTTCGGACGGTAGGCCGCGGTGAACGGAACGCTCTCGTTCGTCATCGCGATCATGCCGATCATGTCGCTGAAGCCGTCGACCGTGGCGGTAAACACAAGCGTCGCGCCGGTGGGCAGCGAGACGACCACGCGCACGTTCTTGGCGTCGATCGAACCGAACAGCGGGAATTTCTTGCCGTCCGAATCCAGGTACTCGCCCGTGAGAACGTTGTCTTTTTGGTCGATCTTGAAATGCGTGTACGTGACCCCGCTCACGCGCTGAATCGCAATCTCCCAAACGCCGGAGATGCCGACGCGCTTCACCGACGTATCTTTCGGCGGAGCAGGCGTCGCCTTTGGTGCGGGTGTCGCCTTCGGCATTGGAAGTACCACGGCCGGCGCTGCGGACGGTGCGGGCGTCGGCGCGTTCTGAGCCGCGGCGAACGTGCCGGCGGCGAGCGCGAGCGCGACAATACTGGAAAGTAGGAAGAGACGCTTCACTTGTGCTCGGTACTCCTTTGGTCTGCTTAACTACGCTGAGGACGATTTCGTTCCCGTGTCGGGCGAAAGGAACAAGCAGGCGAGCCTCCCGCCGATGATTTCCGAGGCCACGGGAGGTCCGGTTGCGTGCCTGTAAAAAGCCCGAGTACTGCGCTTCGCTGAGATCGGGGTAGTCTGAATGCGACGCTTTTTGGTGTTTCTCTTTGTTGCCGCAATCGTCACGTCGGCTTGTAGCCGGCACGATACGAGTTTGCTGCCAAGTCACTCGATTAAGCCCGCGGGCAACATTTGCAACAGCGATCCGGACGTTGCTTGTGATGGTGGCGGGGGCGACCCTGGGGGCGGCTCTGGCGGCGGGGCGGTCGACACCACATCCGTTTATCACGTCATGGACACTGTTTGTCCAAACACGGGAACCGTATGTACGGGACCCACTGATTCACCAGCGCCGGCGACGCCGCCGCCTCCCGTTCCGCTGCAATACTACGGCGGTACAGTTATTACGCACCCTCAGGTGTACATCGTTTATTGGGGCGGTTGGCAGAGCGATCCGGCCAACGAGCGCCCATACTTGCAAAGTTTTTTCGCGAGTGTCGGAGGAAGTGATTGGCTGAACACAGTCACGCAATACTACGGGAAAGGGTATACCGGCTGCGGTACACCTCCACCGGGCTATGTGAATTGCTTGTGGCTTCGCCCGGGATTCGTGCGTATCCAAAACCCAACGGGTATACTAATTGGAATTCTAAATGATCCGAGCACTCCGCCAACTTTGTTGCCCTCAACGCCGGTCCAAGTTTTTCAGAACGCTCTCGGTGCTGAGGCAATCTCGATGGCGGAACAGACGGGGAACTTTGACGCTCTTTACGTTCTCGCGTTTCCGACTCAAGCGTACAATAACTATGGCGCGAACGGCTTCTGCGGCAGCCATGGGTTTGGTACAGACACTGCTGGGACCTTCGCAGCTTTCGCGTTTGTGCCTTATGTTGTGGATGCCGGGGTCAGCTGCTACGGCAATACCGCGAACACATCACTAGATGGCGTCAGCGTTGTAGCCGGACATGAGCTAGCGGAGGCCCTGACGGATCCACAACCTTACGACGGATGGGTTGGCGCAGCGCGATACCGGGAAATCGGCGACCAGTGCGAGGGCGGCAAATCGATTCAGCAACTGAATGGCACGTCTTTCGCGGTTCAGGCCCTTTGGAGTAACGCTACGAATTCTTCTGATCCTGGCGTGGCTTGCGTCTTACAGTCTCAGCTCTTCACTGGGGATCCGACACCTTAATCCCGATCCGTCCGTTCGAGTGCGAAACATCTAGCAACGCCGGGTTGTGGAGGTCCTCCGCAGACGCGTTTAAACGGGCCAGGGTGGTAGTTTAGCGTGGTGCGCTCGGGCGGTGCGTCGATCCAGACGCTCGCGGGGAGTGCAAAGGCGCTAACGCCGTGCGGTGTTCCCAACCCGGTAGGTCCGTCGTATCCGGTTCCAGCGGTGCAGAAATAAGCCGTCACGCCGCTGCTGCAAGTCCCGTTGTTTCCCGATGTTACGTCGTATAGCGAGCCGTGCGAATATGGAAAGCTTGAGTCGTTGATTGTGGATGCGTTTCCTGAAATAGCATACACTGCAGCGATCATCGGTGCCGACGCGCTTGTTCCTCCAAAGCCGGCCCAGCCGCGGTTTTGATAAGTCGTGTATATCCACACAGGCGTTCCCGTGTCCGCGTCTGCGGCAACGTCGGCGACCATGCGCTTCGCGCAACCGGGATCCGTTTGCCACGCGGGCTTCAGAATGAACGCGCTGCATCCACTGCCGGAACTTGACCATGCACTTTCGCTCCAGCCACGGGGATTCGCGGCAGCAAGCAACGTGGTGCCACCAACGGCCGTGACGTATCGAGACGACGCTGGGTACGAGGTTCCACCCGCAAAGCCATTGTCGCCGCTACTCGCCGTAATCGGAATGCCCGGATGGTTGAAGTGTACCTCGTCAGTGGTCTCAAGGGAGTACTCCGACCCGCCAAAGCTGTTGCTGATCTCGGTTGCGCCCAGCGCAACCGCCTCGTCCTCGGCCGCGTACAGGTCATGGTTGGTGGGGGTGTTGGCTTCGACGAGCAGGATATGACAGTTCGGACAAATTGCCGAAACCATGTCGATGTCGAGCGCCTCCTCATCCTCCCAGCAACCGGTAGTGCTTGCACAAAGCGATGGGTCTGTCGGCGGCAGCGCGGTCGGACTTCCGGTTTGAGAAACCTTCTTGAAACAGCCGTTAGCCGACGTGCACGCTGGTAGCCCGAATGCGGTTCTATAGACTTGCAAGTCACTCTCGGCACTGGGATCGTCGTACGCATCGACAACCGCGACAGTTTGGGTGCCGCCAGCGGAACCCGAGATCGATGTCAGGTTGTACGCAGATTGCAGATCGCAAGGAAAATAACCGTCACGGCCCACTCCGGGAGCCAACGTGCACGGACCCTTGATAAGAACCGACGCGAGCCCCCTACCGCCGTTGTCGGTTGGATAGACGGCCCATGCGGTGATGCGATCCGCGGTAAAAGACGAGCTCCCGCTATATGACGCGGTGATCACGGTGGTAGAGGAGGGCACGTTCGTTACGTTTGCACCGCTTATGGTAACTTGAGTGCCGCCGTTTATAGTGATGCTGTTTGGAGCGCTGACGTTGCGGACTGTCAGCTGCACCGGCGAACTGTATGTACCAATAATGGTATTTCCGCCCGCGTCTTTAGCCGTCACGGTCAATGCGATCGTTGAAGACGAACCCAAGGTTACGGACGTGAAGGCGTTGCCGCTGGACGTGATAGTAACATTCTTGGGGACTCCGTTAAGCGTTACCGAGACCGAGTTGGCCGTGCCTGATACGATGGTTTGCGTTGCACTGCCCTGCGAAAGGACATTGCCCGTTCCGTTGGCCGCGTCGTAAAGCGACACGGCGAATGTGTCGCTGCCGACGGGCGCCAGAACCGTCGTCGTGCAGCTGCCGCCCGAACAGTTTGCGACGGCAGGGGTGCCGCTGTTAACGGAGATCGTCGCCGACTGCGTTGACGGTGAAATATATTGTGGCGTTATCGCCGGCGGAATGATGATGGTGAAAGCGACTGAAACGAGCTGTCCCTCGGTGGTGCTCGGAATCGTTGACGACGCGTGACCGCCGCAGGCCGCGAGAGCCAGGACCGCCGCGAAAAGGGCGGCGACGCGGGCGCTTATTTTCATGCTAGCTGCCAACAATCGTCGTCGTGGTCACGGTTATTGAAAGCGACTTGGTTTGCGCAGATGCGTCTGAGATCGTAAAACTGCATGTCCCGACACCTGCCGGCGTAACCGTAAACGCGCTGGCGGACGTGCCGGGGCTAATCGTCGCGATGCCGCTGCAATTTGCAGTGCTTGCCGAAAAGTTGCCGTTGTAGCCTATCTCGGACGCGGTCAAGGTTTGGGCGTTCGAGGCGCCCGTTGCGCTAAACGACATCGATTGCGTGGACAGGACAACTGGGTTGAGCGCGGGCGTACCCCCGCCGCCACCACCGCCGGACGAGCCGCCGGACGAGCCCCCGCCTCCGCCTCCACCGCCGCAGGCGCAAAGGCCCGTTGCGAATAACGCAAACAGAAGCCCTGGAAGAGGCGCCCGTATCATCGACCCACCTTAGTCGAAATACCCCCAATACCCCCTGGCTCTGCCCCGTGCAAACCCGGGCTTGCAGCCGTGGGTTATAATGTAGGACGTTGTGAAAGAGAAGATTCACCCCAAATGGTATCCCGAGGCCCGCGTGCATTGCGCGTGCGGCAGCACGTTCACGACCGGATCGACGATTCCGGAGATCGCGGTCGAGATCTGTTCGGCATGCCACCCGCTCTTCACCGGACAGCAAAAGTTCGTGGATACGGCGGGCCGCGTTGACAAGTTCCGTCAGCGCGAGCAGATCGCCAAGCGCAAGCAGGAAGAGGCCGCTGCGCGCAAAGCCAAGCGCGAAGCCGAAAAAGCCGCAGCCGAAGTTTAGCTGAACCTCTCAGACCGTCTGGATGCGATCGCCAATCGCTTCGACGAGATCGAGGGCGAGCTCGCACACCCTTCGCAGACGTTCGACCAAGCGCGCTTTACCGCGCTGGTAAAGGAGCGCGCCGCGCTCGAGGAGACCGTCGAGGCGTATCGCGCGTATCGCAAGATTCTCGAAGAGATCGCCGCCAACGACGCGCTGACCAAAGACCGCAGCGATCCGGAGCTGGCGCAGCTGGCCGAAGAAGAAGTCAAAGGCTTGCGCGAGCGCGGCAAAGAGCTGGAAGACCGGCTTGCGCTGCTGCTTATCCCAAAAGACCCTGACGACGACAAGGACGTCTTCATCGAGATCCGCGGCGGCGCGGGCGGCGACGAAGCGGCGATCTTTGCGGGCGATCTTGCGCGCATGTATATGCGCTATGCTGAATCGCTCGGCATGCGAGTCGAACTCGTCTCGCAGAGCGAGAGCGATGCAGGCGGATTCAAGGAAATCGTCTTCGCGGTAAAAGGCAACTCGCCGTACCGGTACTTCAAACACGAGTCCGGCGTGCACCGCGTGCAGCGCGTACCTTTGACGGAATCGCAAGGCCGCGTGCATACGAGCACGGCGACCGTCGCGGTGTTGCCGCAGGTGGACAACGACTTCCAGGTTGAGATCAAGCCATCCGACCTGCAGATCGACACGTACAAATCGAGCGGAGCCGGCGGCCAGTACGTCAACAAAACCGAGTCGGCAATTCGCATCACGCACGTCCCGACGGGGCTCGTCGTCGCCTCACAGCAAGAACGTTCGCAGATTCAGAACCGCGAAAAGGCGATGCAGATGCTGCGCGCCCGGCTTTACGATCTGAAGAGGCGCGAGGCGGAAGAAGCGGTGGGCTCGATGCGGCGCAGTCAGGTGGGCACCGGCGACCGCTCCGAAAAGATTCGCACGTACAACTACGCGCAAGACCGCGTCACCGACCATCGCATCAACCAAAACTTCGGAAACCTGCGCGGCATAATGGACGGCGACATGGGCCACATCGTTGACGAACTCATCAAAGATGAACACACGCGAGCGCTGGCCGGAGCCTGACGAGCGGGCGCTGCGCGCGTTCGTTGCGGCCCATCCGGACGCGACGATCGATCCCGATATCGCGCGGCGGCGAGAAGAAGGCGAGCCGCTAGCCTACATCACCGGTTTCGCCGGATTTTACGGCCGGGAATTTGCGGTCACACCCGACGTCCTGATCCCGCGCCCTGAGACGGAGCATCTCGTGGAAGACGCCGTCGCGTTTTTGCGCGATACGAAACGCACGAACGTGCTGGACGTAGGAACCGGCAGCGGCGCAATAGCCTGTTCGATCGCTGCCGAAGTGCCGGCGGCTTTTGTGGACGCGACGGATGTGAGCGCAGCCGCGCTTGCGGTAGCTAAAGGAAACGCGGCGCGGCTCGGCCTCGCCGATCGGTGCACGTTCGCGCTTGCCGATATCGTGAACGACTACTCCAAACGCTACGACCTGATCGTGGCGAACCTGCCGTACATCCCGAGTGCGGACGTACCGGCCAAGCCCGACGCGGTCGGTTTCGAACCGCGGGCGGCGACGGACGGCGGGCCGGACGGTTTGGAGCAGTACCGCAAGCTGCTGGCGGCCGCGCCTGGGCTGGCGGCGCCGGGAGCGCTTATCCTGTTGGAAGCGGCCCCTCCCACGATGGCAGCCCTGCGGGCGCTGGCCGAAGCAGCCTTCCCGGCCGCCGCGGTTCGCGTCTGCCGCGATTACGCCGGGCTGGACCGTTACGTGCGCATCGCCGCTAGGTAAAAACTCCGGCCCGACGGAATAAGATAGTCCCGAGTGGCGAAATACATTTTCTTTACCGGCGGCGTCGTGAGCTCGCTTGGTAAAGGCATTACGGCAGCTTCGCTCGGGCGGCTGCTGAAGGCGCGCGGGATCAGTGTTTCGGTTCAGAAACTCGATCCGTACATCAACGTCGACGCCGGCACCATGAACCCGTATCAACACGGGGAAGTCTTCGTCACCGAAGACGGCGCGGAAACCGATCTCGATCTCGGCCACTACGAACGCTTCATCGACGAGAATTTGTCGCGCGCGAACAACGTTACCGCCGGTCAGATCTACAATTCCGTGATCAGCAAAGAGCGCCGCGGCGATTACTTAGGCGCGACCGTTCAGGTGATTCCGCATATCACCAATGAAATAAAAGCGCACATCAAACGCGTGGCCGAGGAAAGCCATGCGGATGTCTGCATCGTGGAGGTCGGCGGCACGGTGGGCGACATCGAATCGCTTCCGTTCCTGGAAGCGATCCGTCAGATCCGCTACGACGTCGGTGAAGAGAACGTGATGTTCGTACACCTGACGCTGATGCCGCATTTGGGCGCGCCGGACGAACTCAAGACCAAACCAACACAGCACTCAGTGCGCGAGTTGCGCGGCATTGGGATTAGCCCCGATGCGATCGTCTGCCGCACGGCAACCTCGACGCCGATGGCGGTGGAGATAAAAGAGAAGATCGCGTTGTTCTGCGACGTGCCGCCGGGAGCGGTCGTGCAAAACGCGGACGCGCCGACGATTTACCAGGTTCCGCTGAATCTGGAAGCCGAAGGTTTGGCCGAAGCCGCGGTGCGTAAGTTGCGCCTTCCGCAGGCGCAACCCGAGCTCGAGGAGTGGGCGTCGGTGGTTGACCGGATGCTGCGGCCGGATCGCCGCGTGACGATCGCGATCGTCGGCAAGTACGTCGAACTCAAAGATGCCTACATTTCAATCAACGAAGCGCTGCATCACGCCGGCATCTATCACAACGCGGGAGTCGAAATCCGCCGGATCGACTCGGAAACCATCGAGAACGAAGGCGTGGGCGTGCTTCGCTCCGTGCACGGCATCCTGGTTGCGCCCGGCTTCGGCGCGCGGGGCGTGAAAGGCAAGCTGCGCGCGATCGAATACGCTCGCGAAAGCCGCGTTCCGTTCCTGGGGATCTGTTACGGCATGCAGTTGGCCTGCGTCGAATTCGCGCGTAACGTCTGCGGACTGCCGGATTCCATGACGCGGGAAGTTGACGAAACGACGATCGATCCGATTATCGACTTCATGCCGGATCAGCGCAATCTCGAAGTTTACGGCGGAACGATGCGCCTCGGATCGTATACCTGCGAACTGGAGCCGGACTCCCTGGCGGCCGAAGCGTACGGCGAATTGCAGGTCACCGAGCGCCACCGCCACCGCTACGAGTTCAACAACCGCTACCGCGCGCTCTTCGAAGAGAACGGCATGCGCTTTAGCGGACATCACATGATCGGCAAGACGACACTCGTCGAACTGATCGAACTGCCCGCCGACATGCACCCGTGGTTCGTGGGCACGCAAGCTCATCCCGAATTCAAATCGCGTCCCACGCGGCCGGCTCCGCTGTATCGCGACTTCGTCGCGGCAGCTTTGGTGCGTGAAGAGCGTTTGCGGGAAGAACCTTCATTCATTCAAGCGACGTCACTGCGGTCGTCCTAACCCGCGACGAGGAGCGGAATCTTCCGCGCGCCTTGGACTCGTTGCCTATGGGCATGCGCGTCTTGGTGATCGATCACGGGTCGACCGATCGCACGCGCGAGATCGCGCGCGAGCGCGGCGCCGAAGTCATCGAGCGGGAGTGGGAAGGCTTCGTTGCCGGGCGCCGCTTCGCACTCACGCAAGTGCGAACGCCGTGGACGCTGATGATCGACGCAGATGAGGTGCTCGACGATCGGCTACGCGAGGCAATCGGCGCAGCAGGTGAAGAGTTCAACTGCTATTTGCTCGCGCGCACGACGTTCTACTGCGGCCGCCCATTGCGCATGTGGCGCAACGAACGGCTGCTCCGCCTTTTCCGGACGCACGGCGCGCGTATCGAAGGAGCCCCGACGGCGGGTGGAAGCGCGCACTTACACGAGCGCTGGACCTGTGAGCCCCCTATCGGAACGCTGCCCGGAACGCTCTTGCACTACTCGTATCCGTCACATGCCGCATATGCCGCGAAATACGATTGGTACACCTCGATCGAATCGCGCGGCTTGCTGCCCTCGCGAGCGAAAGCCGCCGCGGCAGTCTTGCTGGTCATTCCGCGTTTCGTTTGGTACGCGCTCGGCAAAGGAGCGGTGGTTGACGGACCGGCCGGCGTGCGCATCGCGTGGTATTCTGCGCTGTATCCGGCCACAGTGCGGCTCAAAGCGCTGCGCCCGTGACACGAATCGCACTTGATGCACGCCTAACGCGGCAGCTCAGCGTCGGCATGCAAGCGTACACGCGCGAGCTGACGGAACGGCTTCCGCGCGTCGCGCCCGATTTCGAGTTCGTCATGTTTCGCGAAGGCGGCAACTTCGGCTGGGCGGAGCACGTGCGGCTGCCGCTGGCAATTCGCGCCGCCAAACCCGATCTGACGCATTTTCTCTCGCAGTACACGCCGGTGCTGCCGGCGCGCCCGTACATCGTCACGGTGCACGATTTGATCCACCTGCTGTTTCCGCAGTATTTCAAGGCAAAGGTCGGGCCGTACTATCACACGGTCGTTCGATTTGTATGCTCGCGTGCGGCGCGCGTGATCACCGACGATGAGCGGACGGTAGAAGATCTGCAACGTTTCCTAGGTGTGGCGCCGGAACGCGTGCGCGTGATCCCGCTCGGAGTAGACGATCGGTTCTTACAGGCGATCGAACCGGAGCGAAGCGGGCGTTCATATTTCTTGTATGCAGGCAACCACCGCGAACACAAAGATCTGCCGACGCTCTTGGCGGCCTGGAAAGCGCTGCCGGAAGAATGCGAAGCCGATCTCTTCATTACCGGACCCGACGATTTCGGCAGCACACGTTATGTGCGCGGCAACGGCCGCGTTGCGGCACTTGGCGAGCTCCCGGTTGACGAATTGGCGCGATACTACGCGGGCGCGGTTGCGCTGGTTCATCCGGCACTCCGCGAGGGGTTCGGGTTTCCCATGCTCGAGGCAATGGCAGCCCGGACTGCGGTGATCGCCAGCGATGCCGCGCTCCCAGTCGTATTGCGCGGTGCGGCGCTCACATTTCCGCCCGGCGACGTTGTTGCCGCATCCGTCGCAATGCGCCGCGTGCTGACCGACGAGGGTCTGCGCACGACCCTCGTAAATGAAGGGCGAACCCGAGCGGAGGCTTTGAGCTGGGATCGCTGCGCGCGTTCCACGGCGCAAGTCTACCGGGAAGTGCTGGAGGAATCGAAGCGGTGAAATGGCTCGCGTTGACTCTCGCTCTCGGCACGCTTGTCGCAGCGGCGCACGCGCCCAAACAGGTCAAGCCCGGCAAGGAAGTGCGGCCGATCGCGTTGATTTTGAACGGAACGCGCCTCTCCGTGAACCCGCCGCCGCAACTCTATCGCGAGCATCTGCTGGTTCCGGTGCGGCGGATCATCGAAGCGCTCGGACTGCAATTCGAACGAGACGGCCGCAACGTCACCACGTACGTCGGCGCCAAACAGATTACGCTCACGATCGGATCGGCGCGCGCGCTGGTGGACGGCGACGTCGTTATGCTCGACGCTGCTCCCGTCGAGATCAAAAATACACTGTACGCGCCGCTCCGCTTTTTTACTGAAGCGCTTGACGCGCAGGCGAACTTCGACCACCAAACGCGCAGCGTTGAAATTGTGTCGAGCCTGGTCGGGCGGAGCGGACCCGGAACAACCAGCTCAGGCTCGCAAACGCGCGGGACAGTGACCGCGGTCGATCTGAATTCCTCCCCGCCGACCGTTACACTGACGTACAATGCATCGGTTCGAACGCTGCCGATCAACGCGAGCGCGCAAGTGATCGTCCAAGACGTCAACACGGGAACGTCAAACGCGGGCGAACTCAGCGACATTCACGCGGGCGACTGGGCGCAAGTCACGCTGGACAAGAACGGTCGCGTCAAACAGATCGTCGACGCGTATGGTTCGCGCAGCGGCACGATTGCCGCGGCGGCCTCGGGTGTGATCGTGCTGGGCGACGGTCACGTGATCAGTCCAAGCCGCGCCACGAGCATAACGCTGAACGGCGCCACGGTCACGATCGATCGCCTTCAGATTGGCGACGCGGTCAATGAACGCTACAACATCGACACGGCAGAGCCGCGGCAGATCATCGCAACCCGCAAAACGACGGCGTCGCCGGTTCCGGCCGGAGCTGCGGCGATTACGGACATCAGCGTCGCGCCGGATCGGCCTTTGCGCAAAGGCGACACGCTTCTAGTGACGATGCACGGCACACCCGGCGGCTTGGCGGCATTCGACGTCGGGCCGTACGTAACAACGCTTCCCCTGCGCGAAACCCAACCGGGCGTGTACACCGGGTCGTATAAAGTTACGGGTGGCGTGAATTTTGCGGATGCGCCGGTCTTCGGCCACTTGAACGTCCGCGGCTCCGAGGCGCCGGTCGGAGCGTCGGGCACGCTCGTTTCCATTTCGACCGAGCCCCCGGGAATCGGCGACTTTGCGCCGGGCAACGGCGCGACGGTGAACAACACGCGGCCGAGCATTTATGCAACGTTTTCGGCGGGAGCCGTTCCGGTGAACGCCTCGAGTGCGACCATTGAAGTCAACGGGCGTGACGTGACGTCGTCATCCACGCGCAGCGCCCGCTTCATCGACTACATGCCGCAGGTGGACCTGCGCGAGGGAACGGTACGGGTCGTTGTGCGCGTTGCAGATGAAGCGGGGAATATGACCACCAAGACCTGGACGTTCTTCATCAAATTGAGGTAGGGCATGAAACGACTCAGCGCACTCGCCATTCTGACGATCTTCCTTGCGGCTTGCGGCGGGAACGCTGGGAGCGGCGGTAACGGCCTCGGCACCACGTCACTTGTGGTCGCACGCGTGAAGGATGCGGTCATCCTGGATCCCGCGCAAGCCACGGACGGCATGTCGCTCAACCTGACGCAAGAGATGATGAAGGGCCTGGTAGAGTTCAAGGTCGGTACGTTCGAAGTGCAGCCCTCAATCGCGCAGAGTTGGAAGATGACCCCGGACGGCCTGCGCTGGACGTTCACGCTGAAGAAGGGCCTAAAGTTTTCGGACGGCACGCCGATCGACGCGGCTGCGGTGAAGTTCAACTTCGATCGCTGGCGCTTGACGAAGAGCCCGTATCACCAAAACTATCCGTACGCGTACTACGCGGATATGTTCGGCGGCTTTCCCGGTATAATAACCGCGGTGGAGGCGCCGAATCCGCAAACAGTTGTGTTTACGCTTTCGCGTCCGCTCGGCCCACTGCTGCGTGACTTTGCGATGCCTTCGTTTGCGATCGCGTCGCCGACGGCAGTCCGTCGCGATCTTGCCGGCTTCGGCACGCACCCCGTCGGGTACGGGCCGTACGTCCTCAAGGAGTGGGTGAAAGACGATCACATCACGCTGACTGCAAATCCCACATGGCAGGGCGTGAAACCGGTGTATACTACGATCATCGTACGCGACATTCCGGACCAAGCGACGAGCGTGCTCGAAATGCAGCGCGGCGGAATTGACTTCCTGACGGATCCGCGGCCGGACGACGCCGTTCAACTTGCCAAGCAATCCGGGATTACCGTCTACCAGCAACCTTCGAATAACAATTCGTATGTTGCGATGAATACGCAGAAGGCGCCGTACGGCAAACTCTTGGTCCGTCAAGCCATTGCGTACGCGATCGACGTGCGTGCGATTGTGAAAGCTTTCTACAGCGCCGGGGCCGTGGTCGCGAGCAACTGGACACCGCCGGGAATGCTTGGCGAGAATTCGTCGCTGCAACCGTATCCCTACGATCCCGCAAAAGCTCGCCAATTGCTGGCACAGGCCGGCTTGCCGAACGGTTTCTCGACGAACCTCTACTACCCGACGATCCCGCGGCCGTACATGCCCGAGCCGCAGCGCATTGCCGAAGCGATTCAAGCCGACCTCAAAAAGGTTGGAATCAACGTGACGCTCGAGGGCCGCGAGTGGGGCGTCTTTCTGGATCAAGTTCGTAACGGCCAGCACGAGATGTGCCTGATCGGCTGGAGCGGTGACAACGGCGATCCGGACAACTTTTTCTATCCGCTGCTCGACAGAGATGTTGCGCTGGCCAAACCCAATGGGCAAAACTATTCGTTCTGGATGGATGAGGCGTTTCACGCGCTGGACGTCAAGGGGCAGTCCACCCTCGACGATAGCACGCGCGCGAGCATCTATCGCCAAGCCAACGCGATGGTGCACGACCAAGTGCCGGCTTTGCCGATCGTTCACACAACGGTGCCGGTCATCGTGAAGTCAGGCATCGCCGGCTTTATTCCAAGCCCGGACACGCACATCGCTTTCGAATACCTACACCCGAAATAACAAATGACGACGGCGTTTAGCGTGTCATCGTGAGGTTAGTTGTCATCGTGAGGTATCGAAGGATGAAAAGCGCGAGTGCGTTTAGTGTGTCATGGTGAGCCTGTCGAACCACGCCCGAGCAGGGCGCCGCTGGCGCCCGTGACGAGGGCCGCATGAACAACGACTGCATCTTTTGCAAGATCGTCGCAGGCGACATACCGGCGAAGGTCGTGTATCGCGAGAACGGCATCATCGCGATCGAGGACGTGAATCCGCAGGCGCCCGTGCATTTGCTCGTTCTGCCGGAACGGCACGTAGCGAACATCGCCGAGCACACCTTCAGAGGCTCCGCCGACGAAATCACGTCGCTGATGGAAACCGCCGCACGAATCGGTGCAAAAAATCCCGGCGGATTTAGGCTCGTTGTGAACACCGGCGCCGACGGCGGACAGACCGTCGATCACCTACACGTGCACGTATTGGCAGGCCGTCACATGACGTGGCCTCCGGGCTAAGCCGGCCCACCCGCTACCCTTCGCGTGCGCTCAGGGCCGCTCGGGCACAGCCCTCGCGGTCCTTCGATACCTCAGGATGACAACAGTGCCTCACCATGACAA
Source organism: Candidatus Rubrimentiphilum sp. (assembly GCA_035710515.1). NCBI lineage: Bacteria > Bacillati > Vulcanimicrobiota > Vulcanimicrobiia > Vulcanimicrobiales > Vulcanimicrobiaceae > Candidatus Rubrimentiphilum > Candidatus Rubrimentiphilum sp. Next base: position 902,386 of record DASTDE010000001.1, read on the forward strand.
TTAAACGCGAATAAGTTGTGTATGAATGTGAGTAAATGCAGTTTCTTGTGGAATGCCTGTGAGTTGCGCCAAAACCCTATTGCAATCGTTTTTTGAAGTTGATACCATGCAAGCACTTCGAGTAACGACGGAGTGCGGAATGTAACAAGCCGCGAACGAGTATGCCGACGACGTTGCAAGTGCGGCGTCCGAGTACGAAGGTCGAACCGGTGAAGAACGTGGGTAGGGGGCCGGCAACGGTTTCAAACATACGGACCCTCCCGGAGATACAACAAGGCCCGAGGCCTCACGGCAGCGGGCCTTGCTATTTGTCGTGATTTTTGACGGGGCTCCACTCCTGTGATAAAGTCACCTACTGGGGTCGCTTAGACCCCGGACCGATTTTGGCTGAAAGGGGGGTTGTACTAAATGGAAGTTCGCGTTGCTCCAGGCGAATCGATTGAGAGCGCGCTGCGCCGTTTCAAGAAAGCCACCCAGAAGGCCGGAGTCCTGGCCGAAGCGCGCAAGCACGAGCACTACGAAAAACCGAGCGTTCGCCGCAAGAAGAAGTCGGCGGCCGCTCGCAAGCGCCGCGCCTAACCACCCATGGCCGCTCTAAAAGACCGCATCGCCGCCGACCTAAAGGAGGCGATGAAGGCCCGCGATCAGCTTCGGCTGGATACGCTGCGCTCTGTGCTGTCCGGTTTTACCTATAAGCGCACCGAAGCCGGCGTCGAATTGACCGACGCCGACGAGGCCGACGTCGTGCGCCGGCAGGTCAAACAGCGCAACGACGCCGCTGCCGAGTTCGAAAAGGCCGGCCGCAAAGAACTGGCCGAGAAAGAACTGCGCGAGCGCGAAATCCTGACCGCGTACTTGCCGGCGCAAAAGTCCGCCGACGAGATCCGTGCGATCGTCCGCGCCATCGTTGCCGAGCTGCCCCAGGGCGGGCGCAATCAAGGGGCGGTCATGAAGGTCGCCATGCCCCAGCTCAAGGGACAAGCCGACGGAAACCTCGTCCGCCAAATCGTCACCGAAGAACTCGCTTAAAGAGAAGCCTCGTAACCTTCGCGAAGCCCCCGGGTAGCTAAAACTATGCTTGGGGTGAAATTGGGGCTGCTTGCTGCAGCCGGGCTTATGGCAGCCGGGCTTGCTTCCGCGATCGTCGGTCAGCAGCCGCCGGCAGTCATCGGCCACGGGCCAGTTGTGGTTATTCCGATTCACGGCGTCGTTGACGACGGCATGGATCATCTGGTTGCGCGCTCGATTGAAGCCGCACAGCGCGACGGCGCGTCGGCAATCGTTCTGGACGTCAACTCTCCCGGCGGCTTGCTGGAAGCGGCGTTCGACATCCGCGACGCCGTTTTGAACGCACGCGTGCCGACGTACGCCTACGTCTCCGAGCGCGCATACTCTTCGGCCGCCCTTATCACGCTGGCCGCGCAGCACGTCTACATGGCGCCCGGCGCTTCGATCGGCGAAGCCGAGCCCGCGCCGGCTACATCAAAACTCATCTCGGCGGTCAAGGCCGAATTCAAGTCCACCGCGGAGCGCAACCACCGCGATCCGCTGATCGTGGCGGCAATGGTTGATAAAACGATCGACTTGCCGCAGTACAAGCGCCCGGGCCAAAACCTGACGCTCGACACCCAGGATGCTCTTAAAACGAAGATCGCCGACGGCGAATATCTTACGTTCGCGGAGATGCTGGCCGCCAATCACTTGAGCGGACCGCAGGAGTCCCTTCCGTACACGTTCGCCGAACAGCTCGCGCGCTTCGCGACGAACCCCGCCGTTAGCGGCCTGCTGCTGACGCTCGGATTCCTAGGCCTGCTGATCGAGATGCAGACCCTGCACGGCATCGCCGGCGTCATCGGCGTAGCGTCCCTCGCGCTCTTTTTCGGGTCGCATATCTACGCCGGCTTCAGCAACGGTCTTGTGATCATACTGGCCGTCGCCGGCGTCGTCGGCATCCTCTACGAACTGCACATCGTTCCCGGACATGGTGCGCCGGGAATATTGGGCGGCATCGCCCTGCTCGCAGCCATCCTGCTGGCATTCGGCATTCCGTTTTTCTTCATCGCGATGCAGACGCTCTCGACGGCAATCGTGCTGACAGTCGTCTTTTTCTACCTGGCCACGCGCGCGTTTCCACAAAACGCGTGGTTCGCCAAACTTACGTTTGCGGGGGCGCAAGGCGCGGAGTACGTCACCAGCCGTGACTTTTCGGACCTTCACGGTCACACAGGCGTAGCCTCATCCTACCTGCGTCCCGCCGGCGTAGCGAATATCAACGGAAGGCGAATCGATGTCCTGACACAAGGTGAATTTATTCCCGCGGGGACACCCATTAGGGTGCAGCGCGTCGAAGGGGCGCGCGTTTTTGTCGAACCGGTAGATCTGCCGGGTCATAAGGAGTAGATCTTGGGCGTAGTTGTGAGCGGAATTATCTTTTTCGCCGTCATCATTTTGTTCTTCACGTTCCTGTACTATTTCCCAATCGGGATGTGGTTCAGGACGATGGCCGCCGGCGTGCCGCTGTCGATCGGCGCCCTGATCCGCATGCGCATCATCGGCATTCCACCCAGCGTCATCGTGACGAACTTGGTGCGCGCGCGTAAAGCGGGCTTGCCATTGAACGTGGATCAGATGCAGTCGCACTACTTGGCGGGCGGCAACGTGGAGAACGTTGTGCTCGCCATGATCGCCGCGCAGCGCGCGCAGATTCCCTTGGAGTGGCAGCGCGCCGCCGCTATCGACCTCGCCGGACGCAACGTCTTGGAAGCGCTCCAAACGTCGGTCAATCCGAAAGTCATCGAGACGCCCATCTTTCAGGGCGTCGCGCAAAACGGTATTCAGCTGAACGTCAAGGCGCGTATCACGGTTCGCAGCAACCTCGACCGGTACGTCGGTGGCGCAGGGGAGCCGACGATCGTCGCGCGCGTCGGTGAAGGCGTCGTTTCGGCCGTCGGTGCAGCGGTCGATCACAAACAAGTGCTGGAGTATCCGGATCGCATCAGCAAAGCAGTCCTCGCCAAAGGTTTGGACGCGGGCACGGCGTTCGAGATCGTCTCGATCGATATCGCGGACGTAGACGTCGGTAAAAACATCGGCGCCGAACTTCAGATGTCGCAAGCCGAAGCCGACCGCAGAATCGCGCAAGCGAAAGCTTCGGAACGCCAGTATGCGGCGCAAGCGGCGGAGCAAGAGATGAAGGCCGAGACGCAGCGCATGCGCGCGAAAGTCGTTGAAGCCGAGGCCTCGGTGCCGCAGGCGATTGCCGAATCGTTCCGCAGCGGCAACCTAGGGATCATGGATTACTACCGGATGAAGAACATCCAGGCGGATTCGGAGATGCGCGGCTCTATTTCGGCCAGCGTCAACCAATCCGAGCAAACCCCGCCCCCGCCGCCTCCACCGCCGAAATAGGATGGCGCGGCACCGGCCCCAGCCCCCGTTCGCGCCGCAGGAGCCTCAAACGGCTCCCCGGCGCGGAGCTTTGGACGGGCTGTTCGAAGATGGGAACAGTCTATTACGAGCCGTTATCGCGGCTGAGGTACTGGGACCGCCACGGGCGCTGAGGGAGCACGAACTCTGGAGTCAACGACCGAAAGAACCGTCGACCTAAGCGAACTCGCCGATCAATTCCGGCTGTTCGGAAAATTCGATCAAAATCTATCCGCTCTCGAAGACGCGCTCTCAGTTTCGCTGCGAGTCGATGGCCACAGCCTTGTCGTGCACGGCGAAAGCGCCGCAGTCGATCAAGCTTACGACGTGGTGAAGCGCATGCTCGACGCGGCGGTTCGCGGTGCGCAACTCACGCCCGACGACGTCGCGCTGGCAGCGTCCGACGTCTTGCGTGGCGGCGGCGAAGAGCCGGCGCTTCCCGACACCCTGTTCCGATCGAATCGCGGACGCGAGATTCGTCCGAAGACGCCGGGACAACGCGCGTTCGTCGAGTCGATCGAAAACAACACGCTGACGTTCGGCATCGGTCCCGCCGGCACGGGCAAGACGTTCTTGGCGGTCGTCATGGCGGTGCGCGCCCTGCGCGCGCGTCAGGTTGCACGCGTCATCTTGTCGCGACCCGCCGTCGAGGCGGGAGAAAAACTCGGTTTCCTGCCCGGCGACATGAAAGAGAAAGTCGATCCGTATTTGCGCCCCCTCTACGATGCGCTTTCCGAACTAATGGACGATCCGCTGGTGACGCGTTATCTGGAGCGTGGAGTTATCGAGGTGGCGCCGCTCGCGTACATGCGCGGGCGCACGCTTTCGGAGGCATTCGTCATTCTCGACGAAGCGCAAAACACGACCCGCGATCAATTGAAGATGTTTCTTACGCGCCTGGGTGCGGGTTCGAAGATGATCGTCAACGGCGACGTCACGCAAATCGATCTGCCCGGCGGCGCGCAGAGCGGGCTGCTCGAGGCGCCGCGGCGTTTCGGCGGCATGCCCGACATCGGCATCGTCGAGTTAACCGATACGGACGTGGTCCGGCATCCGCTTGTCACGCAGATCATTCGCGCCTACGCCGCCGATCGCGGAATGCGGTGATCTTGCTGCGTGACGACGTGCGCGATCCCGAGATACACGTGCGGCGCCTCAAGGGTGCCGCGCAAAAATTGCTGCGCGCGGTCGGACGACCCGATTCTGAAATCTCGGTGCTGCTGACCGACGATGCATCCATCCGCGAGCTCAATCGCACGCACCGCGGCAAAGACAAACCGACCGACGTGCTGAGTTTTCCGATGAATAACCCTTCGTTACCTCAGGGTTCTTCGATACCTCAGAATGACACCGGGGCGGAGATGCTCGGTGATATTGCGATCAGCGTCGAGACCGCGCGCCGCCAAGCTGCCGAGTACGACGCGCCGCTGCAGAACGAAGTCTACCGCTTGCTGATTCACGGACTCTTGCACGTGCTTGGACACGACCACCACGAACCTGCGGAGCGCGCCGCGATGGAAGCGGAAGAGCGCCGGCTGGCGAGCGCGATCGCGATGCCGTGGCCGTATGACTGAAAACCTGCCGCCGCCGTCACGCGAGCATCCGCAGCCCGAGTACACGCGTATCACCGAAAGCAAATTCTGGGGCTCATTCCACTACGCGTTTTCAGGGATCATGTACGCGACGCGGACGCAGGCCAACATGCGCATCCACTTGCTCATCGCGGCCGCCGTGCTAATCGTGGCGATGCTGCTGCATTTGGAACGCATCTACATCGTCGCGCTTATCGTGATGATCGTGATCGTGCTGTCGCTGGAGCTCTTCAATACGGCGATTGAAGCGGTGGTGGACTTGCTGACGGTCGCGCATCATCCGTTGGCCAAGACCGCCAAAGACGCCGCCGCAGGCGCGGTCTTTATCGCCAGCGTCGGTGCCGTACTGGTCGGCTATCTGGTGTTTTATCAGGGAATTCAGCAAGGCGGCCAGCGCGTCTATACGGCGGTTGCGTCGGTGCCGGCCAACGTTGTGCTCGTCATGTTCGGGGTCGTGCTGATCGGAACGATTCTGGCCAAGGCGTTCTCGGGGCGCGGAACGCCCTTCCAGGGCGGCGCGGTCTCCGGGCATACTGCCCTCGCTTTTGCGGCGGCGACCGGCTTGGCAGTCTATTTCCCGCGCCCGCTGGTTTGGGTGCTGGCGTACTTCGTGGCCTTCCTGGTGGCCCAGAGCCGCGTGGAAGCGCGCATCCACAGCGTCTTCGAGGTCACCTGGGGGGCCGTGCTGGGCAGCCTGCTGGCCCTGGCTGTGTTCCTACTGGCCCGTCCGGGCATTGTGCTATAATGGCCGCGCATTGGACATCCCTCGACGAAGCCGGCCGGGCCCTCGATAGGCCCGGATTCTAAATGGCTCCCATAACCGCCCCGCACGTTTCGTGGTACGAAATCGCGGCGCTGGTCGTCCTGGTGCTCTTGGCCGCGTTTTTCGCCGCCTCCGAAGCCGCCCTGGTGGCGGTTTCGCGCTTGCGCGCGCGCACGATGGTCGAGCGCGGGCTGAAACGCGCCCGCTCCGTGCTGGTCCTCACCGAAGACCGAAACCGTTTTCTCACCTCGACGCTGATCGCGAATACGTGCGTCTTGCTGGCGGCCGACTCGCTGGCAACCTACATCTTTATACGCATGGGCATCCCCGACGGCGCCGTGATAGCGACGATCGTCATGGCTTTCATCCTGCTGCTGTTCGGCGAGATCGTGCCGAAGACGATCGCCGTTTCGGATGCCGAGCGTTGGGCTCTACGCCTGGCGCCGTCGATGCGCCGGATCGCCGCGCTGCTCACTCCGCTCGTCTACGCATTTCAGTCGCTCTCGAACATGCTGGTCCGCCCGTTTGGCATTAAGCCCGGCCACCAAATCTTCGTGACGGACGAAGACATTCGCACGATCGCGACCGTCGCCGCCGAGCAAAACGTGCTCGAAGAGCAAGAACGCGAAATGATTCACTCGGTGATCGAGTTCGGCGACACGATCGTGCGCGAAGTGATGACGCCGCGCCCGAATATCGTTGCAGTTTCCGTCGAAGACTCGCCGCGCAGGGCGCTCGACATCGTCATCTCCGAAGGGTATTCGAAACTGCCCGTCTACGAAGAGTCGAAGGACGACATCATCGGCGTCGTGCACGACCGCGAGCTGCTCATTAGTTTGGCGAACGGAACGATCAGCTCGGTGCCAATCCGCTCGCTGATGCGTCCGATCGCGCACGTGCCCGAGAACAAGAAACTCGCCGAGCTCTTGCGCGAGATGCAGCGCGACAAATTCTCGATGGCGATTGTCGTGGACGAATACGGCGGCACGGCCGGTCTGGTAACGATGGAGGACCTGCTCGAAGAGATCGTCGGCGAGATCCGCGACGAGCACGACGAGGACGAGCAGGAGCCGCTGCGCGTCTTGAGCGATCGCGAGGCCGTCGTTGACGCGGGCATGAACATCGAGGACGTCAACGCGAAACTCGGGACCGACCTGCCGCACGAAGAGTTCGAGACCATAGGCGGCTATGCGGTCGGCCTGTTTGGACGGCTCCCGGGAGAAGGCGAAGAAATCCAGGCCGACGATCACACGAAGTTGAAGATCGATCGCATGCGCGGCCGGCGCATCCTGGCGGTCCGGATCTTTTCAAACGGCCTGACCAAGGAAGCGAAAGAGCGCGCTCACGCGGAGGAAGATGCAGTCTAAGGAAACCATCCGTTTCGACGGGATTACGGCCGACGAGTTTCGCGCGCGCGCGGGAATCGACGTGCAAGATTTCATGGAGCTGGCGTTGCCGAAAGCGCGAGAAGTTCGCGAACAAGCCTACGCGCCGTACTCCGGGTTCCGGGTGGGGGCCGCGCTGCTCGTCGAAGACGGGCAGATTTTTTGCGGCGCCAACGTAGAGAACGCGAGTTACGGATTGGCCATCTGTGCCGAACGCGCGGCCGCCACCGCCGCAGTCTCCCACGGGCAACGCGGCTTTCGCGCCGTCGCAATTGTGGGAGCCGAGGGCGTCGGTACGGCGCCGTGCGGGACGTGCCGCCAGTTCTTGAGCGAATTCAACGCGGAGCTGCCGGTGGTGTATGCATCGAACGAAGGCTACGTGGTAACGGCGGTCGACCGGCTGCTGCCCGACGCGTTTGGACCGGCATCGTTTAGCGTCCAGGGATGAGCACTCCCAGCCGCGCGTATAAGACGACCGCGGTCGTCTTGCGCGGACGCACCTATGGTGAGGCGGATCGCATCCTGACGTTTTTTTCAACCGCGCGCGGAAAAATGGACGCGATCGCAAAGGGCTCGCGGCGCACCAAGAGCCACCTGGCCGGCAGATTGGAACTCGGAAATGAAGTCGCGCTCACGATGCATCGCGGGCGTAATCTGGACGTCGTGGTTTCGGCCGAAATCGAAAACGCGTACTGGCAGAACTTGGTCGCTCCCGAACGATATGCGGCAGCGAATCTCATAGTCGAGTTGGTGGACGCGTTTTGCGAACCGGACCTGGCCCTGCCCGAAGTCTACGCATTGCTGACGGGCGCGCTGCGCGCCATCGGCCGCAGCGACGACGCTTTGGCGCTGGTGCCGCGGTTTTCGCTGCGTTTACTCGACGCCTTGGGGCTCGCTCCGCCAATCGACACGTGCGTTTTATGCGGCGCTTCGCTGGTGGGCAAACCGGCATGGCTGGATCAGGAGCAGGGCGGCTTCGCCGGCGAGGAGTGCCGCGTTGCGTGGAGGGACGCTCCGCTGCTGGAGAAAGCGGACATGGAGAATTTGCGGGCGCTGGCCGCGCCGCGCGGCAATGCGGCAGCGGCGGTGCGCGCAACGCCGGCGGTCGCGCGCGCCATCGAAACGTTGATCAATCACCATTTGGGGCGCAGGCCAAAAGCCGGTGCGCACGCCGCCGAGTTCGCGAACAAGTAGGATGCCGGTGATTGCGCTGGACGTCGGCACGAAGCGGATTGGAGTGGCCGTTGCCGACCCATCGGAAACATTCGCGCTGCCGGTTACTGTCGTGGAACGCACCAATCTGGATGCGGATCTCGCGCGCATCGCCGGCTTGTTGCACGAGTACGGCGCCAGCGAGCTGGTGGTGGGGGATCCGATCCGCTTGTCGGGCGAGCGCGGCCCAGCGGCCGAGCAGATCGATCGGTTTGTCGAGCAGTTACGAAAAATATTCGACGGCACGATTCACCGCGTGGATGAGCGCCTCACGACCGCGCAGGCGCAGAAGGCGCTCATCGCCGCCGACGTGAGCCGCGCCAAGCGCAAAACCGTCATAGATAAAATGGCCGCCGCCCTTATATTGGAGACATTTCTGGCTCTGCGTCGCCGCTCAGGACAGGCTCACGAATGAGACGCGTTCTCTCAACCCTAGCGCTCCTGATCGTTCTTGCCGTTGCGATCGGCGGCGCGTGGATCGCCTACGCGCTATTCGGCGACCGGTCGCATCCCGCTACGACGACCGGCGTCGTGATCGCGCAAGGCTCCACGTTTGCGGACATCGCGACACAGCTGCAAACCGCAGGCGTCATCGGAAGCGCCGAGCTCTTCCGCGTCTACGCCAAGGCAAGCCGCACCGACACGCAGGCTCGCGCCGGCGAATTCCGTTTCGCTCCGCATCAAACGCAAGCCGAAGTTCTGCGCCAACTACAGACCGGCGGCGCGCAGATTGCCAAGTGGATAACGATCCCGGAAGGCTTCACCGCGAAGCAAATTGCCGCGCAGCTGGCCAGCGAAGGCTTCGGCGACGCCGCCAACTACGAGCAAGCGTTCATGCACGATACGATCGTGCTGGACGGCTTCCGCACGCGGAACATGGAAGGCTATCTCTTTCCCGATACGTACCTGATGCCGGTCGGTGCGTCATCCGCGACGGTCGAGGCGATCATGAGCGCGCAGTTCCGCAAAGAGTTTCCGGCCGATGCGGCGCGCAAAGCGCGCCTGCGCGGACTCACCGTGCCGCAGATCGTCACGCTGGCCTCGCTCATCGAGCGCGAGGCGAAAGCGGACGACGAACGGCCGCTGATGGCCGGCGTCTACTACAACCGGCTACGCCTGGGAATGCCGCTGGAAGTAGATGCGACCATCGAATATGCGCTGCCGCAGCACGAAACGGTCATCACCTATAGTGATTTAAAGCTCGATTCGCCCTATAATACATATCTGCACCAGGGGCTGCCGCCCACGCCCATCGCGAACCCGGGGCGCCCGTCGCTGATCGCCGCGCTCAATCCCCGCCCGTCCGATTTTCTCTACTACGTCTACAAAGGTCACGGGCACCACGCGTTCGCAAAGACGCTGGCCGAACAGAACGCGAACGCCGCTAAGTACTTGAAATAGGAGACGCTATGTCGACCGACGGGGAATCCGGACAACCGCAACGCGATCTGGAACTGCGCGACGTTCTCGTCATAAAGACGACGGGCGAGGACAAGCAGCTGGAGTTCGAGGTCGTCGGGCTCGTCGAGGATGAAGAGCACAACTCATTCGCCGTACTCTACTGCGAATCGGCCGACGAGTTTGTCGTGACCGACGCGCAAGGCAATCTGTTGCAAGACGAAGAGCTGGCGCAAGAGATCCTGGACGACTTCTTCGTTTTGGCCGAAGAGTCGGGCGATAAGGGAGGCGCCGGCTAATCCGCGCGCTCTTTCTCTCTGCCAACGTCGGCGTGGGACACATGGCGGCGGCTTCCGCTCTGCGCACCGAGCTGGCGCGCGAAGATCCTCACTTCGAATCGACCGTCGTCGACTCGTACAAGTACGCGGCCTCGGTTGTATCGCGCGTGGTCTCGGACGGATACATCGGCATGGTCAAGACCATTCCGCAGATGTACCGCTTCCTGTACAATCGCGCGGAGCGCGCGACCGAAGTAGGGCCGTTTCGCACTTGGATCCACCAATTTACCGCCGGCAATCTTCGGCCGCTGCTGCAAGAGTTTCGGCCGGACGTCGTGATTTGCACGCACGCATTTCCCTGCGGCGTGATGGCGGAGTATAAGAAACAGTTCGGCGACGCTCCGCCTGTGGTCGGCATCGTCACGGATTTCGCCGTACACAGTTTTTGGATGCACGACAACATCGAGCGCTACGCTGTGGCAACCGATGAAATGCGCACCGCCATGGTCGAGCGCGGAATTCGGCCCGAACGCATCGTCGTGTCGGGCATTCCGGTAAACACCGCCTTCGGAGCGCTGCCGGCGGACGTCGGCGCGCTGCGCGCAACGTTGGATTTACCGCGCGACCGGCACATCGTGCTAATGATGGGCGGCGGCCTGGGCATCGGCCCGCTTGCCACGATGATGCAATCGCTAAACGCGGTGGAGTCGCCGATGTGCGTGGTGGCGATCGTCGGGCGCAGCAACCATTCGGCGGAACGCGTGCTCGAAGCGGCACACGACGTTCGCTATCCGGTTCGCATCTTAGGCTTCGTCGGGAACGTGAACGACTACATGCACGCGAGCGATGTCTTGATTAGCAAACCCGGCGGCCTCACCTCGGCTGAAGCACTCGCGGCGGAGATTCCGCTGGTGCTGTTCAAGCCGCTGCCGGGCCAGGAGGAACGCAACACGCGTTATCTTGTCGAACGGCGCGCGGCGGTACGCGCAAAATCAGCTAAACACCTAACGCGCACAATCGCTACGCTTTTGCAATCCGAAAGCAAGCGCGCTGACATGAGAGCAGCCATGAAAGGGCTCGCCAAGCCGGACGCCGCGGCGCAGGTGGCAGGCGTCATCCGAGATCTTGCCGCAGAGTCCGGACAGGAGGCGATCGCATGATCCTGCAGCGCTCGGCGGTCTCCGGATGGCTCGTTATTCTGCGTCTCTACGCCGGCTTTTTTTGGCTGGTGCACGGCCTCCCGAAATTCCTGAACCCTTCGATGTTCATGCCGCCCAACGGTTACATGGGTCAAATGATCGCGCACGCCTCGCAAACGAGCACGGGATTCTATCACGATTTTTTGGTGAATACCGTAACGCCGAACATCTTTCTGTTTGCGGAGCTCGTAAGACTGGCGGAAGTGCTCGTGGGAATCAGCCTGATTCTCGGGTTTCTGACGCCGCTCGGCGGACTCGTCGGCTGTTTCCTCGCGTTGAATTACATGGCCGCAAGCGGCGATTTTCATTCGGCGATGGGCCTGGGCTCGCTCAATGCGACCGCGCTTGTGCTGTCGTTCCTCGCAGTCGTGCTGCCGCTCGGCCGCACTGCGGGCATCGATGCGCTGCTGGTGCGCAAGCCGAAAAGCCGAGCGGTGAAGGCGGAGTTCGTAGACGACGAACCGCTTTCGGGCCCGCGCGCGCCGACGGACTAGGTACGGCCGCAACCTTTATGGTATAGTCGTCCCGGCCCGGAGAGGTGGGTGAGTGGCTGAAACCAGTCGTTTGCTAAATGACCGACGGCTAAAAACTGTCCGAGGGTTCGAATCCCTCCCTCTCCGAATCCAAAAAACTCCTTAAAGGGAAAAAATAAACCCCGAGGTATCACTCGGGGCTGTGCGGTCGTAGCTCAATTGGATAGAGCAACAGGCTACGAACTTGTAGGTTGGGGGTTCGAGTCCCTCCGACCGCGCATTACTCGCTTACGGTTTCTTGCGCGTCCAGGTTCCGTCGAATTCAGCGCCGGCGTGCAGACTCGTGCATTGCGCCGGATCGGGGCAAGGCTGACCGCTTGCGAGCGTAACACTAGCCTTCGTCACCTTCGCTCTTGAAAGAATCGTGTCACCGGAGAGGGTCAGCACGACGGTGCTCGTGCGTTCGACGTCCTTGCCGCTGTCGTGGTACGTTCCGGTTTCTTCGCACCTCGCTTCGCTCCCATTTACCGTGCACTTTCCACTTACGTGATCTGTCGTAGACGGGTCGTTTCTATCGCCCTTATATGAGAGCGATCCGAATCCGCCGCTGACCACGATAGTGTATGGCCCACTAACGTATGTGCCGCTCCAGTTCGTGCGTTGCCGCGCTTCTCCGCCGCCTTGTGTGGCCTTGCACCGCTGAATCTGGCGGTCGAGCTGCACGGTGTCAGCAGCGTATGAACGCTCAAGCCTATCGTTACCCTTGAGAGCTGCCAGCAAGAACTCTCTGTAACGGCTTGCCGTCGGCACATCGACCATGCCCCCGGTGTCCTCGTGCGCTTTCTTGGCCTGCCAGAACGCATAGCCGTCCTCGAGAGCCGCATAATACGTGGCGAAGAGCCTCTTTTCACTGGGCGTAGCGCGCTCGTAATTAGCCCGCAGTTTCGTGATGGCCCTGGTGAATTGATCGAACCGTGTGTTGATCACTGCGGGGTCGACGGTATTCATCGCGCCGAGCTCGGAACGAATCTGGCGTACCTTTGTTAAGGTTTCTAGATGTCGATCAAATGTGTCGTGCCGTTTTGCGACTAAAGAGGCGCAGCTTTCGGAGGGCTGAGCCGAAAGCGGATGCGCCGGAAAGAGCACGCCCGCGAGGAGAAGCGATGCTGCGAGAAGCCTTGTCATGGTCGTACACCTATTATTGAATACTGTTCGGCGTTAGAACGAACTTCGCGTCCGGATAATCGATCGTCCAATCGAAGTGACGCAAGAAATCGTTACCGATCGCGCCGCCGTCTTCACCGAAGACTCCGGAACCGACGAAGCAGAGCGGCGGACTCTGATATTTATATGGCCCGATGAGCGCTTGGCTCAATAATACGCAGTTGCCCGAGCCGTAAGCACCCGTGTAATCCGTATAAGCCAGCTGAACCGGGTCCGATTCGATCATGGTTCCGAAGAAGCCGCTCGAGCCATGCGCGGGATTGAGGTGCTCGCTCGAGAGGTCGCTGGCCGCTACTGCGCCAGACTCTCGGAGCCGTTGCGAGAGCATCATGAAGAACGGTTCACCGGTAGAAAAATATGGAAAGCCGTAAGCATTGCCGGAAAGGTGCATTCCGAAGACGGGCCGGCGCGACGTTAGGTCGATTGGAAACGCAAACGCACCGGCCGTTAGGGCTGGCTGCATGCTTGCGGGATTAAAAATCTGCATCTTGCGGCTCGAAAGGTCTGCTTCGACGATAGATGCCGCAAAGAAATCGTAGCCAATCAGCCCCGCGATGCGCACATTCGGATCGGCGATCCGTTCTACCATGACGTTGTGGAGCGTGCTATTGCCGGCGGTGAGTGTATTGACGATTCCGTAGCCTTGGTAACGCGGATTGCTGACGAAGGATGAAAAGTCGGCGCCGTCAATGGCGACTACTCCGGCCCTGCGCGCAAAGTTGTCGAATAGTACGATCGACGGCTGGCCCGTGTCCAGCACGAAGACGCCGGTAATTCCGTTGACGGTGAGCTCTACGCGTGGCTGAAAGCGTTGGCCCCCCAGATCGAAGAGGTCGATAGGAATTGTTGCATCGCCAAAAGTCCACGTCGCGGTGGGAGTGGGCGGGAGCAAGTCAGCGTCGCTGATGCGCTGCGCGGTCATCGTCGTAAACGCGTATTGTAGGGTCCCGACCGTCCATTCACTGACGGCCTTCTTTCCCGGTGCGACGTCAGTGTAGGTGAGGATAGAAATTGCAGTTCTGGCGGGACCTTCGGGATCCACGATCGCTTGCAGGAACGCGCCCGAGTTCGGATCTTCATAAACATCCATCGGGGGCGCGCCGGCGGGCTTGATGCGGATGATGGTCGTCGTGGTGCCTCGCACGTTCGCCGAGCCGTTTAGTGTGACGTCGGGGATAGCGGAAAGCGTCTCGCCGCGAATGAGGTTGAGATCGTAGGCGACTTGTGCGGGGATACCGGCCTGCTTGACGACGTAGCCGTTGGGGTTCGACTCCCAAACCATCGTGCCGCTGAAGCCCATCTGTTCGTTGACACGCCCCGAGGCCGCCGTCAGGGTATCGCGATACGCGACGCCGCTACGCTTCTCAGCGAACCCGTCGACGACTTTTCCATTCGTGCGCGTACCCGTTGCTGCCCAGCCCATAACGCTGGGGTCGCCGGCTTTCCAGCCGACATACTGCGCGTGTTTGGCGAAGAGCGCGGACGCATCGTTTCCGGAAACAGAAATAAGTACGGTCCCTAAGAGGGCGGCTAGAACGTTCATTTTAACTGCTTTGCGCGCGGGGCCGTAAAGTCATCCTACAGGCCTTTCCAAACGAGCCTTGATGCCGTGCGCCGGGATTTGCTAAAGTAGAGCGTCGAAAGACGCAGAAGAAATGGCTCGGTAGCTCAGTGGTAGAGCGGGGGACTCATAAGCCCTAGGTCGTAGGTTCAAATCCTACCCGAGTCACATCTTTCTTCGAAGGGACGAGCTATGTCGACGATCCCGTGCGATTTCTGTCCGCACCCTGTCGATCGGAATCAAATGGAAGAGATCGAGATCTCGCACTACGTCCCTGACAGCGCGGGCGACGATTTAGCGTACGCGCGGACGTATTTCTTCGGACACCCCGATTGCGTACGAAAATTCTACAGGACGCTCATCGACCATAAGCTGGACCTCTTCAAGCACATTCCGAGCGCGGGCAACTCGCCGGAGAGCACGCGCTAGCGTCAATCGCCCTCGCCGGCGGTACTTCCATCGGCATAGGTAATTGACTTGACGTCCAGAGGGATTGTTAGCTGCTTGCCGCGCATCGCGCGTACGTCCCGTCCGTCTCCACCGAACTTTTGATAGGGCAAGCGGTAGCCGAAGGCGATCGCCGCGTGGGGTTGCATGGTGCGATGCAGCACGAACTCTGCTAGTCCGAGCCGCTTTCCGGCTGCGTCGTGTACTTCAATTCCGACATCGATCGAACGGATGGCCTTCGCACTCTTATTGCGCGCGTTCAGGTTTAGCGCGAGGGTCCCCTCGTCGCTCTGGCCGGGTGTGGCGGACAGCATAATCAACGCGTCCATCTCGCGCCGGTGTTTGGCGTCTGCGGCGCGTGCCGCCGCCGTCATGCGGACCGCCATCACATATGCGCGTTCTTCGTTAATCATTTCGCCCACCGTCTTCCCGTTGAGCGCGGCCGGCTTGCCGCGATGCTGCGACACCATTGCGGTGAAGGCGGATTTGTCCGCTGCGGTGAGATCGCTGTGCGCGACAGCACGTTCAACGGTGGGCAGCGTTGTGGCGGATACGATTGTGCTGAGTAGCGGGTTCGCCGGTTTCGGCGAAGGCGATGGCGCGCCCGCGTGTTGCGCGCAGCCGGCCAGAATTGCGATCGCACAGAGAGCGCCGGTGAGGCGCTCTCCGTACTGCTTGAGTGCGGGCAGCGTCAACAGCCTGGAGCGCCCGATATGAACTTGATGTTCAGTACCGGATGAATCTCGATGCCGTTGGGCGCCACGCCCGTTTGGCCATGTAAGACGTCGAAGAAGGCAACGCCCGTGACGTCCACGACGACGCCCGATGGGAAGTTCGTGAATCCGCTCGGAACCGCCCCAAAGCAATTGGTCAGCTTATTCCGCGAGGCCGTGTAGTAGCTGCCGAAGTTCGACGCGCATGCGTCGGTACAGCCCGGGTCGGGCGGCTCGATGATCATGGTCTTCGCCGTATTATTCGGATCCGCGATCACGACGTGAAAGTCGTGATCCGATTCCGATTTCCAGCCGACCAGAATCGCACGCACGGTGTACGTGTGCGTCTCGTAGGGAGCATAGCGCGTCGTATCGTTGCTTCCACTGAAGCCGCTGGGAACCGGCGCGGCCACCAACGAGGAGACGCTGATCGACGTAGGCGTCCAGTTAATGGTATTAACAAAGGCGTCGTCGAGCGTCTTGATGTGCCAGCGCTCCACGCCGCAGCTCACGCCGCACGATTGGCTGCCTTGGCCGGTGGGCGTAGCGATTGGCGTCGGGCCGCCGGTCGGCGTAGGCGTTGGCACCGGAGTGGGCGTGGGCGTCGGAACCGGCGTTGCGGTTGGAGGCGGCGTCGGACTCGGGGTTGCGGATCCGCTCCAGGCGACGTCGTCAATGTACTGATAGACGTAACCGTTTGAATAGCCGTCGCCGTGCACGCCGAAATAGATCCAGAGCGTTTGCCCGGCGTATGCACTGATGCTATACGTTTTTTGGACCCAGCCGCTCGTGTTGGCGGCAGTCGTGTAAAAGTTCTTGACGACGGTACCGCTCGAGTTGAGCAAGTCGGCTTCCTGATACGCGTAGGTCGTGGACGACTCGTTCGTTCCCTGATAAACCCAGAACGTCAGGTTGCCGCTGGCGGGAATTGTTACTTGCTGGCAAAGCCCCGAGTCGCCGTTGACTTCAGGCGCGGATACGTATCCGTCTTTTTGCGAATACGATCCGGTGTGAGCGCGTGCGGTCGAGACGAATCCGTTCACGCTGCCGCACTGCTGCCAGTACGTGTAGCCGCCGGATTCAAAGCCGCCGTCCTGAAGCACGCCGTTTACATCCATCGGATGGATTCCGCTCGTATCAGGGACCGCGATCTTGTGATCGGCGGAGGCCGCCTGGCGGCCGTCGATGGTCGCCGGCAAGAGTTGAGGTCCAGCGGGGCTTGAATGTCCGCCGCCGCCGCACGATGCGGCCGCAATCAGGATAAGAAGCAAAAAGGCTGGTCGTAGGTTCCGCATGTTCAGGCCTCCCCACACAGTCGAGAAGTAGCGGCAGCCGCGAGCGAGCCTGCTTGCTTAGCTGGCCGACACATGCTCTTGTAGGGCGCCGGGCTGCCTAGCACCTGGCAGGCAAGCGTTAAAAGTAAAAACTGCGCGCGAACGAAGAAGCGAGACTGTGCGCGCTCGTAGCTCAGTTGGATAGAGCGCTTCCCTCCGAAGGAAGAGGCCGCGAGTTCGAGTCCCGCCGAGCGCATATTTTTTTGGTAAACACATGCAGTCGTTAGATGAGCAGTACATTCGCCGCGCTATGCAGCTCGCGGATGAAGCGGAGGCGGCCGGCGACGTTCCGATTGGAGCGGTGCTGATCGCCGGCGATACTGTGATCGAGGCGAAGAACGAAAAGGAAGCTCGCGGCGACGCCACGGCGCATGCCGAAATGATCGCGCTGCAGAAGGCCGCTTCGCAGTTGCGCGAATGGCGGCTTCCCGACGCCACGATGTATGTCACCAAGGAACCCTGCGTCATGTGCGCGGGCGCCATGGTTGCGGCGCGCATCAAGCGCCTTGTCTATGGATGCAAGGATCCTAAGGGCGGTGCGGCCGGAAGTATTGTAGACGTGGTGCAAAACGCGGAGCTGAACCACCGCCTGGAGGTAACCAGCGGCGTATTAGAAGATGAAACCGCAGCCCAGCTGCAGGCGTTCTTTAAAAAACGCCGATAAAAGACAGATCGCAAATGGGCCGAAGGCCGGGGGCCCATGCGCCTTGCGCGTGGGGGGCGTGGAGCGCGCAGCGCGGATACGCCTGTTAAAATGCTCCGTAAAACCTGCGGTTTTACGGAGAGGTGGTCGAGTGGTTGAAGGCACCCGCCTCGAAAGCGGGCGAACGTGATGAGCGTTCCGAGAGTTCGAATCTCTCCCTCTCCGAAGTACAGAGGCCCGGCGAATAGCCGGGCTTTTTGTTAGGTTCCAAAAGGCGGACGATACGCTTCGAGCGGAACGATCTCTCTGCTGTACGCGCCGCCGTTGATTGCATCGCCCATGAAGATGCCGTCCCAAAAACGCAGGTTCGCGCTTGAGAAGCCGGGCGGAATTCGAAACTCGAGTTCCGTCGTGCGCGCCGATCCGGCCGGTAGAATGAACGAACGGTGGGTTAGCGGGTAGAAGTCGTGGCCGAAGCCGCGATCGTCAAACGCGCGCACGTAAGCGATGGCGTCGCGCCATTGATAATTCACGACCTTCGCCCCGTTTCGAACAACAACTGCCACGTGATATCGCGCCGATCTGTCGGGAAGCTGCTGCCGTTTTGACTGGATGACCGTGAAGAAGAAGTCGTCGTGCTGAATCGGAGTCCCCAGCGCAATGACGTGCGGTACGCGCGGCACCGCCCAGAGAACGAAGCCCGCTGCGAGAACGGCGACGAGTGCGGCGGCGCCGCCGGCCGCGAGCCAAATCTTACGCATCTCAAGTAACTTTGTATCACAAAGTAAATGAAAGTGCAAGCCTCGCGTGGATTACGACGAGGGCGTGGCGGGCGTGGCCAAGCGCGGATCGGGCGCCGTGGTGGGAAACTCGAATTGATCGTACGTCGTGTCGGAAACAACCTGAAACGAGAGCGGCCCGACGTGCTGCCGGGACGTGAACGTTCCGTGCGTTATCACCCAGTGGTTCTGCACCACCTGAAAGTCGAGGGTGATGATCTCGTCGCCGCCGGTCGTGCGCATCTCCACTCGGGCCGGAAGACGCGAGCGTGCGTCCTCAATCACTTGCGCGGGATACAGCGAGTCGGTACCATATTGCGGCGTGGGCGCGATGAGAATATGCGCCCGCTGGTCCGTCGAATCCGCGGCGTAGCTCGGCGCCCAGAAGCTGAAATAGGGAAGGACGACAGTGACGCTCGGATCGGGCTGCGGCATCGGCCATAAGCCCGGTGTGCTGCGATCGAGTTTGATGTCCACGTTCTTGAGATTTGCAAACCACGAAAACGTAAACTGCGTAAACGGATCGAAATACGGAATGATCGGAAACGCCTGCCCGGTCCGTTCGGCGCCCTGCGGAAGGTCCCGCATCACCGCATAGTTGTCGGCTTGACGCACTTGAACGAAACGGTTGATGTCTTGCGATCGGCCGAGGCTGGCGGCACCCACGTGCGTGCGCTCACGGTAGACGATGTACGCGGGCGCATTTTGCACGTAGGCTTGGGCGGTCCGGTTCATAAGAGCAGCAAGCGCTACGTCCGCAGGGATCATTGGTTGAGTGCTTCGAGCGAAGGGGCGGATTCACCGCCGCGGAAAAGCCGGGCATGACGGTTAGTCTTCAGGACGAGGTACTTTCGCGCGTCGTCGATCTGCGGCGCGAGATTCATCGCCATCCCGAACTGGGTTTCGAGGAGACGCGCACGCAGAGTTTGATCGAGCGCGAGCTCGATACAATCGGCGTCGAGCACCGGCGCTGCGCAAGAACCGGCGTCGTGGCCGTTATCCGCGGCGCCAAGCCGGGCCACGTTGCAGGACTGCGCGCCGACATGGACGCGCTGCCCGTTACGGAGCGCTCGGGCGAACCGTTTTCATCCGAAGTCGAAGGCAAGATGCACGCGTGCGGCCACGATGCACACACGGCGATGTTGCTGGGCGCGGCGCACGTTTTGCAAGATATGCGTAGCGATCTCCACGGGACGGCAGTGTTGTTGTTCCAACCGGCTGAAGAAGGCGCGGGTTTTCCGGCCGTGGGCGGCGCCGAGCCGATGATCGCGGAGGGCGCGCTCGACAATCCAAGAGTTGAAGCCATCGCGATGCTCCACGTTGACGCCCGCTTGGAAACCGGTCACATCGGCATTACGCCCGGACCGGTGAGCGCGTCCGCCGACGAGATGTTCATCACCGTGCAAGGGCGCGGCGGGCACGGCGCCTATCCGCACACCGCCGCGGACGCGATTCCGGCCACCGCGGCGATGATCTTGGCGCTGCAAAATATCGCCTCTCGCGAAACGGATCCGCTGAAGAGCGTCGTGGTGACGATCGGCACGATCAACGGCGGATATCGGAGTAATATTATCGCCGACGAAATAAAGCTGACCGGCACGCTGCGTGCGCACGATCCGGAAGTCCGCAATGGCTTGGAAGCGCGCCTGCGCCGAATCTTGGAAGGCGTCGCCGACGCCTACGGCGTTACCGTGAAGTTAGAAGTGCATTACGGTTACCCGCCGGTTGTCAATAACACGCCGCTTGCCGAGAACTTTGCGCAATATTTGAAAGCACACTCGCAGTTACGCGTGGAACGCCCGGCGCCGACAATGGGCGCCGAAGATTTCGCGTACTACGCGGAGCGCATTCCGGGATTGCTTGTCCGTCTGGGCATTCGCAACGAGAAGGCCGGCTCGACGCACTCCGGGCATAGCCCGCTCTTTCGCATCGACGAACGGGCCTTGCCGGCCGGAGTGCAAACCCTGGTGGCCTTTGCAGTGGCCGTGGGCACGGGGGCTGTAGCGCCCGCCTGACCCCTAGCCCTTGTGGGAAGTCCGTCCTAGAGGCACCACATATAGTGGCATAGAAGCCGTCCGTCCATGGAAATCCGAGCATCCGTCGACGTCCAGACGCCGGCCGAGAGCGCCTTCGTTCTGCTGTGCGACGTTGAAAAGTGGCCGCTGTGGCTGCCGTTTCTGCGCACCGCAAAATTGCACGAACCGGGCCTCGGGCTGGGCAGCGAGATCTCGGTGAGGTCGGCGATTCCGGGCGAGAGCGAGCAGCTCTTCGAAGTCGATCGCTTCATCAAGAATCATCACGTCTCGCTCGTAGGCGCGTTCTCAACGCGCCGGCGCCTCGATTTTCGCATCGAGGGGCAAAGCACGCGGTCTCGTCTGCACGCACGTCTTGAATATCCCGCGTACGGCGGGCGGCTCGGCGTGCTTTTCGATCGCGTGCGAACCGCGCGGAAACTGACCGCACAGTTCGATGAAGCCGTGCTGCATTTCAAGCATTTGGTCGAATACAATACCGAGAAGGACGCATTGCTCGCGGACTTTTGAGGTATACTCCGACTATGCCGCTGTACGACTACAAGTGTTCGTCATGTCAAAAGGTCACCGAAATCCGCCACGGTTTCGGGGAGGACGTGACGTCGCCGTGTCCGCAGTGCGGCGGCAAACTCGCGCGGGTCTTTAATCCCGCCCCGATTGTCTTCAAGGGGTCGGGATTCTACGTGACCGACTCGCGTGGCAAATCACAATCGGCGCCGGCTAAGGATACGCCGGCGAAAGACGCGTCCGCAAAGGATACGCCCGCGAAGGACACGCCCGCTGCGAGCACTCCCGCGAAAGATCCGGCGGCATGAGCATGGACATGTGGTTTTTCTGGACCCTCATCGCGTTGAGTACGGCCGGCGCGTTGCTGGCGCTCATCGGGATCGTGCAGACGCTGGCCGCGGGGATTCGCTTGAAGAGACGGCTCACAGCTTTGCGCGAATCGCCGTTTGTAACCAAACTGGAGTCATTGCAGATTCAAGTCGATCGTTTGGCGCGGAGTACCGCGGATGCGCAAGAACTCGCGCAGCGCTTAAATGTTGCGGTGGAATCCATGCGGACGAGCGTTGGAATTAGCGGGTTCGATTCCGTTCGCCAATCGTGGCAGTCCTGCGCGGTCGAGTTGCGCGCGATGGTCGAAGAACTCTCCTAAGCCGGCATCTGCGCGGTGCGCAGAACCTCTTTGAACTTCGGAAAACTGACGTCGATGCTGGCGTCGTCATCGATCGCGAGCTTGCCTGCGCCCGCGGCCAGCACCGCGGCTGCCATAGCGGTGCGATGATCGTGCTGTGTCTCGACAGTCGCACCGGTGGCGCGCGGCGTGCCGCCGCCGATGGCAATACCGTCGGGCAGAGCCTGCACCGCGATGCCCGCAGCACTCAATAGTCGCGTGATCGCGGCAATTCTATCGGATTCCTTGTTGCGCAGATCGCGCACGCCGGTTATTTTGGTTTCGCCTTCGGCAAAGGCGGCGGCTACGGCCAACACCGGGATCTCGTCGATGGCGCGCAGCGCGATGTCGGCTCCGATCGAGACGCCGCGCAGACCCGCCGACTCGACGCTGATGTCGGCGATCGGCTCACCTGATTGCTCGCGCAGGTTTTCAAGGCGAATGTTCGCGCCCATCGCTTGAAGCGCATCGAGCAGTCCCGTCCGCGTCGAATTGACGCCCACGCCTTCGATGCGCAGCGAGCTCCCGGGCGCGACGGTCGCAGCGACGATGAAGAAGGCCGCGGCCGAAAAATCGCCTACGACGTCGACAGGTGCAAACGATTGCGGGCCCGTTCGCAGCTCGACGCGCTCGCGAGCGGATTCGAGATCTGCTCCCCAGTAGCGCAACAAGCGCTCCGTATGGTCGCGCGAGCCTTGATCGCCGGTTATCGTAACCGGAACGCGCCCGAATACGCCGGCCAGAAGTAGCGCCGTCTTGACCTGTGCCGAAGGCGCAAGCAAGATGAAATCGCGCGTCTGCGCTTGAGAAGTGCCTTGCACGTTGGCGGGAAGCGTGCCATTCGTGGTTTCGATGCGAGCGCCAAAGGCCCGCAGTTGGGCCGCGACCGGTTCCATCGGGCGCCGCCGCAGCGAATCGTCGCCGTCTAAACGGGCCCGCAGGTTTGCGCCCGCGCAGACGCCCACCAGCATGCGCGCAGTGGAACCTGAGTTCATGCAGTCGACGGTGTTCTGCGGATCGTGCAATAGGGTGCCGTTTACGATGACCGTGTCGTCCTGAGATTGCCGGATCATGACGCGCATCGCCAACAACGCCGAAGCCGTGGCTGAAACATCGCGCCCCGGATTGAGATTGCGAATGGTAACGGGCTCCGAACTGCTGGCCGCAAGTATCAGAGCCCGATGCGAGACAGACTTATCGCCGGGAACGCGGATCGTCCCGCGCAAAGGTCCCGGCGTAAAGATCAACCGCCGCTTCCCCGCGGGACGAAGCTCGGATTCGTGCACTGCTTGCTGCCCTTGGCGCGGGCGTTGCTCATCGCTACGAGCTTGGTTCGGACCGAAGCAGGCCAGCCTTTGGGCATCTGTGTTCCTACGAGAGACCAACTGCCTCTCTTCTTGATCCAAAAGTCGGACATTTGTCCGGCGTACGATATATCAACTTGTGCGTACGTGCCGAGGACCACGACCGCCATGATGTTGGTCTTGTTGATCTTCTTCGAGCCTTTGTGAAGGCTGGAATTGAAGAAGTAGATGGTTCCGTTGACGACATCGAAGACGTCTTTGGATGGGCCGCACATTGCGGCCATTGCGGGCCGAGGCATGGATGACAGAGCGACCGCAAGGGCGCCGGCTATCAAAAGAGTTCGCATATATCTCCGTTCTTTCTTAGTGCGCGAGAATCAACCCGAGCTCGATCGGTTTTTCCAATTTGGATTTTGGCACTGATTGGTGCCGTTCGATCTGAACATGCTCATCTTATCGAGCTTGGGGGCGACCGAGGTGGGCCAACCTTTTGGCGCTTGCAGCATTCCGGCGTACGTCCAATTGCCGCTTTTCTTAATCCAATACTGCCAGATCGGTCCTGCCGGAAAATCCAGGCTCACTTCCGCGTAGGTAGTGAGAATCGCGATCGACGCGATATATGTCTTGTCGATCTTCGTAGCGCCCTTAGCCGCGGTGGCGTTGTAATTGTAAACGGTTCTGGTCGCGACTGCAGTGACGTCGCCCGGCGAACCGCACATTGCGGCCAGCGCGGGCTGCGGAATGAATAATGCAGCGACGGCAAAAGCGCCGGCTGTCAAAAGAATGCGCATATAACTCCGATCAAATAGATGGTGGGGAAGGAGGGATTTGAACCCTCACGAGTTTTGCCCGGCCGCTTTTGAGGCGGCTGCGTCTACCGTTCCGCCACTTCCCCTCGTCAGCGAGTTGGCAGAGGCGGCAGTTTCGCGAACGCCGCCAGGGCTGCCTGCGCTTGCGCAACGCCATGTGCCGGTTCAACGCCGAAACGCACCTCGCGCGTTTCACCCGGCGCGAATGTCAACGTCAACAACGCATCCTGAGGATGGCGGTCCAGTTGGTGTTTTTCTACGTCGATCGAGGGCCAGGCGACTTCAAACAGCCGCTGTTTCTTGGCCTCATAGAAACCGTAGCCATTTGCCGCGGTGAGGATCTGCGTTTCCGGTGCGATCGCGATCGACGAGAGCTGTTGCGCCCGCTGTGAGGTCGTCGCGGCGAACCGTGCGAACGTCTTCACCGTGAAGAACGGCACGCGAGGATAGAGTTGAACCGTCTTCTTGAAAGCAGCTCCGTTCGGCGGCGCGTCCGGGGCTGAATAGTCGAAGTCGATCGATGTCGGCATGCCGGCATTCGGCTTGAACGAGTAGCAGCGATTGAAGGTGCCGGTTGCAATGGGATGCGTGTATCGGGCGATGTAGTCACGATTCGAGGGCGGCGACACTTGCGACCACGTATCGCGAAATGCTCCGATCGTCGTGAAAAGATTGTCCCCCGTGCGCTTATCCTGGAGAATAAATGCGCGCGCTCCCGCGCACGGTGACACGACGAGTCTCAAGAACGCATTCTCCATATCGAAGGAGAGGTATTCATCGAGGTATGAATCGCCGCCGTAATACTGCAACGTAACGCCTGTGTCCGAGAAACCGGCCGGAATGACGGAGTAGAGCCAGCTGCCGGGCCGAAGCGGCAGGTGAACACCGCGCGGTAGCGGCGTCTGTTTCAGCCGTGTTATCGGACGATTCGGCGGGTATGCGCCGGCTGGGAGATTTACCGGAATAAGTGCCGCGTCGCGAGGCGCGACCGAGATGGCGCGAATAGCGGCGCGCATGCGGTCCGCATGTACGAAGCGCTGCTGGATACGCGCCGGCAGATTCTCGTAGTTGACGACGTTAAGGAATCCAAAGCGTTCGGCGGGCTCGACGAGCAACACCGCGTTCGGAATTCCGCCCGCGGCGGGATGTGAAATGTTGGCGGCCGCCACATCTGCCGCGGTGTGGCCTCCATGGGCGCGGTACGCTTCGAGTTTCAGCTGAACACCGTGCGTGAAGGCGAGGCTCCGCGGGCCGGGTGGAACGATGAGCACCGGATAGCGTTGCAGATCGCTAAGCGGGGCAAATCGCAGGTCCACCAGCGCGCAGGTGATGCGCGCCGCGCGGCAATCGTGCTGCGCATCCATCGTTGCTTTGGCGATGGCGAAGACGTCGTCGTTCGTTAGCGCGGAAGCGTCGTAAGCGCTCGTAAGATATGCGATCGCCGCGTCGGCCTTCACATGCATCTGCGCCAGCAGCGGGCCGTACTTGTGAATGAGTTCGCCGAACCGTTGCGTCGGAAGCCACCGGCCTTGATGCGTGAGCTGCACCGACAGCGCGGCGTCCCAGGAATAAAAGGCGTTGGCCCACGGCGCTTCCCAGCCGGGCGGGTTCAGTGTATCTTGCACCGGGAAATTCACGACACCGTGCGCGCCGGATTGCAGAAGCGTGTTCAGTGCAAGTGTTGTATTGGCGGGGTCCGCGGGGCGCGGCCACGCCTGATCGGCATCTTGCAGCCAGCCGGCCTGAAACTCGCTGACCATGACCGGCAGATGCGGCTGCGTCGCGATCAGTCCGGTTGAGAACTCCAGCTGCGCACGGTCGTGTTCGCCGATGCTGTATGCATCGCTCTGATACCAGTTGCCCCACGCCCATACGGGCGCGGAGGGCGTCACTTTCATGTCGTACGTGTTGATGAAGAGCGGCACGTGCGAGCCGGCAACCCCGCGCGTAACGGAGGCAAGATACTTTATGTAGCGCTGAAAGTGCGGAGCGGGCCACGTCTGATTATCGAGGTAGGCCCCTTGATCGTCGTCCAGCGCGATTGCGATGACATCCCGCTGCCAAGGTTCGACAGCATGCAAAACGGTTTGCAGCCAGCGCGTCGCATAACGCATGTGGACGGAGTTGTTCATCCATTCAGCTGCCGCATCGTCAGAGTGTTGGTTCTGCAGCGTCGCGGTCGCGGGGTAACGTCCTTCGAGTATGTCGCGCAGCGGCATATTGTATTCGGGCCGCCGCAACAGCCAATCGGGATAGCCACCGTTGCGCCACTCGTTGCGAATGACCGGTCCCGGCCGCAAGATGACCTTGAACCCGTCGCGGTCGATGAGCCGCAACAGGCCGGCCAGATCGCGCCGTGGATTCGTCCGCCCGTTAAAATCGAAGTCGCCGTCGCGCAGCTCATGCCAGTTCCACATAACGTAGAGATCGATCGTGTTGATACCCATCGCGCGATACTGCGCAAGCGAAGCTTCCCACAACGGGCGTGGAATGCGTTCGTAGAAGAAGGCCGCGCCGTACACAAAAAACGGTTTGCCGCCAACGGTGTAGATTGGATAGCCGTTGCGTTGAACGATCGCGCTGCCGGGCCAGGCGCCCGCATTCGCGTGCGCCGGCGTCAGCGCAAGAATTGCCAGGCAGGCTAGTATTGCGAAGGGCCAGCGCCGCTGCACCCGCGCCGTCACGAGATAAGCGAGTATTCCGATGACCAGCCAGCCCACGCCAAGTACGATGGCAAGCGTGCCGGTGTAGTAGAAGGCGTAGAGCCAGCCGCACAGAGCGACCAGCGCCGGTAGCGGATAGAGCCACATGCGAAACGGCGCGCGTTCGCCCCGCGAGCGCAATACGAAGAGGCCCACGATCTGCATCACGCCTTGAATCAACACGATGCCCGCAGTGAGAATGGCGATCACGTTGCCCAACTCGAATATGCATGCGACGAGCGCGGCGGCGCCGATGACGAGCAGTGCGACGTCGGGGAAATGTCCTCGCGAATCCAGATGCGCGAAGGGGCGAAAGAATTCGCCATCCTTGGCTGCGGCGTACGGTATGCGGGCAAAGCCTACAAGATTACCGTAGACCGATGCAAAAGCCGTCACGAGAATAAGCCCGGTCACGATGCGTGCAGCGGTTGGGCCCCACGATTCCGCAACAATGGACGAAGCGATGAACTGCGGATTGCCGGCGGGGACTCCGTGCGCTAGGACGCCTATTTGCAGCGCGACGTACAGTATGGCCACGATGACGATCGAAAACACGATTGCGAGCGGAATCGTGCGATGCGGATTACGGACTTCATCGCCAAGCAGCGCGGCATCGCTGTAGCCGGTGTAATCGTAGAGCGTAATATATAAGGCGCCGCCGAGGCCGGCTAGGAACCCGGCGCCGAGGCCGGTATGCCCAGACAGCGTGAAAGCATGCGGTATATACGAATGCCAAAATGCCGCGGACATAACGAGAAGCAGCGTTCCGATTGCTATAACGGCAAAGACGGATCCGATCTTTGCGACCGTGGTGATGCGGCGGTAGAGAAGCGCGATAGTTAGAACTCCTACGGCAATTGCGGTCCAGACTTGTGCGGTATGCGAGGCCCCAATGCCGGGAACGAGATAGCCGAAATAGATTGCAAATCCAAGGTAACCGGTCGCT
This sequence comes from Candidatus Rubrimentiphilum sp., assembly GCA_035710515.1. Taxonomy (NCBI): domain Bacteria; kingdom Bacillati; phylum Vulcanimicrobiota; class Vulcanimicrobiia; order Vulcanimicrobiales; family Vulcanimicrobiaceae; genus Candidatus Rubrimentiphilum; species Candidatus Rubrimentiphilum sp. The sequence goes on from DASTDE010000001.1 coordinate 929,781, forward strand.
AGCAGACACGGCGCAAAAAGTAAGAACTGCCAGTTGAAAAGAAACGCGAGCAGTCTTCCCCAGCGGTCGCGGCCGAAGATCTCACGCAGATATACGTACGTTCCGCCGCTTCCGGGATAACGCGAGGAGAGCTCGGCCCAAACCAACCCGTCACACAGCGCGACGATCGCTCCGGCGATCCAGCCGATAAGCGCCAACGGCCCGGCGAGTTGCGCGAGCACTAGCGGAATAGTAATAAGCGGTCCGATGCCGACCATCGTGATCACGTTGATCGCGACGCCGCTGCGCAAGCCGATCCCGCGGATCATCCGCCGACCTTCGGGGTAGTGAGTCCCGGACCTGGCGGCGAATTGCAACGCATGCAAGATTCCAAATCGCGATACGCGCGCTTATTGCGGCTCGCCGGCGATATTCGCATCGAGTTCATCGAAAGCGCAGCATTAAAAGACAATCCGCTGGGGGATCCGTCGGAACGTCCGGTGGTCGCGTATCTGCCGCCCGGTTACGACCCGCAGGGCTCGCGCCGCTATCCGGTGCTGTACTGTTTGCACGGATACACAGGCGACGCGGCCGCGCTCATCGGCGCGCGTCCGTGGGAAACGAATGTCGTCCAATGGATGGACCGGCTCGTTTCGTCGCGCCGCATGCCCGAAGCCATTCTGGTTATCGTGGACGGATTCTCACGTTTGGGCGGCTCGCAGTACGTGAATTCAATTCACAACGGCGATTACGCAACGTACGTCATCCGGGATGTTATCGGCCATGTCGACGCCACGTACAGGACGATCGCTGCCGAAGGCGGACGCGCGGTGCTCGGAAAGTCGTCGGGCGGTTTCGGCGCGCTGTACCTGTCCATGCAATATCCCGGGGTGTTTGCGGCATTCGCCTCGCACAGCGGCGACTCGTACTTCGAATATGCGCATCCGCGTGCGTTCCCGGACGTTCATCGAACGCTCGAGTCGTTCGACTGGAATATTGAAGCGTTTGTCGACCGGTTCGAGCGGCAGCGCAAACGGCAGCCGGCTGAGTACTCGACGATCGAGATGCTCGGATATGCGGCAGCGTACTCGCCGCGCAGCGCGGCAGCCTTCGACCTGGACCTGCCGTTCCAGCGCGAAACGGGCGAGCTCGATCAAAAAGTTTTCGATCGCTGGCTCGCCTTCGACCCGGCCCGGATGTGCCTGGACAAGCGGGCGGAACTCGCCCGTTTACGCCTACGTTACCTGGATTGCGGCCGCAAGGACGAGTACGGGCTCGACATCGGCGCTCGCGTGATTGCGCGGCGCCTTCGTGAGCTTGGCCTCGAAGTGCGGCACGAAGAATTCGATGACGATCATCGAAATGTAGGCTACCGTTACGAAATCTCGTTGCCGGCGTTAGCCGGCGTGTTGGAGTCGCAGTGAACCGTTTTCTTCTTGCTGTTGCGATGTGCGCGCTGATGGTGTCCGCGAAAGCTTTCGCGCAGACGCCGCCGCCGCCGTCACCCGATGCGACACCGACGCCCTCCCCGTTTGAGTACAGCGATCCCGCCATGTCGTTCACGGCTCCTGAGGGTTTCTTACGCGTTCCGCTGGCTCCGCGCGACCCGGCAAAGTTCGACCAGCAAACGCTGATGGCCGGTTGGGTACGCGATCCGGGAAAGCCCGAGCAGCTGACGATCACGATCACGATGGAGGAGCACGATCAGGCGCTGGACGGCTTCGAAATGATCACTGAGAACGAATTGCGCAACAAAGTTGACAGCGTGTTTTTTAAGAAGCCGCAGCTGACGCAGCTGAGCAACGGCATGCCGGCGTACTGGCAGGAACTGACGCTCGGCTCCGGTTTCGATACGCTCAAGCGCTTCGATTATGTCTGGATAGACGGAGTCCGGGGAGTCATCCTGGCGGTGACGGGCAAGTACGGGCATCTCGACGAGCCGACGGCGAAGAAATTGCTGGCCAACGCCTACGGCGTTCAGTACCCGAAGTACCGGCTCTAACTCAGCGCGCTGCGCAGATCGTCGATCAAGTCTTCGCTATCCTCGATTCCAACGGAAAGCCGCAACAAGCGGTCGGTCAAACCGCGCCGTTCGCGCTCTTCCTTCGGAATGGATCCGTGCGTCATGCGCGCCGGATGACAGATCAGCGACTCGACGCCGCCTAGACTCTCCGCCAGGCTGAAGTACTTCAATTTATTCGGGAAGGCGAGCGCGCGCGCGTCGTCACCCTTTAACGTAAACGAGACCATGCCGCCGAAGCCGCTCATCTGGCGCTTGGCGAGTTCGTGCTGCGGATGGCTCGGAAGTCCAGGGTAGTAGACGCGATCGATCGCTGGATGCGAGGCGAGAAATTCCGCAACCGTCTGCGCGTTCTTGGCATGTTCGCGCATGCGCACTGCCAAGGTTTTTGCGCCGCGCATCACGAGAAAGGCGTCCTGCGGGCCCGGCACGCCGCCCGCCGAGTTCTGTTGAAACTTTAGCGCATCGTAGAGAGCCTTGTCGTTGGTGACCGCGGCTCCGCCGACGACGTCGCTATGGCCGCCGATATACTTCGTCGTCGAGTGGACCACGACGGTCGCGCCGAGTTCGAGCGGCTGCTGAAAATACGGTGTCGCAAATGTATTGTCGACGGCCACGATGAGTCCGGGCGCCGCCGCGACCGCCGCGCGTATATCCACAAGATGCAGCATCGGATTTGTGGGTGTTTCGATCCACACCATCTTGGTTGTCGGGCGAAGCGCCTTGCGCAACGCGTCCAGGTCCGTCATGTCAATGTACGTGAATTCCAGCCCATAGCGGCCGTATACGTTGGTAAAGAGTCTGTACGTGCCGCCGTACAGATCGTCCGAAACGATCACATGGTCGCCCGATGACAGTTGTCCGACGACGGCCGCCGTCGCGGCAACACCGCTGGAGAATGCGCAGCCGAACTCAGCGTTTTCGAGGGAGGCGAGTTGCGTCTCAAGTGCGCGCCGCGTTGGGTTGGCGGTGCGGCTGTAGTCGAAGCCTTTGTGCACGCCGACTGCGTCTTGCGTGTAGGTTGACGTCTGATAGATTGGAACGATAGTCGCGCCCGTCGTCGGGTCCGCGCCTTGCCCGGCGTGTATGGCTTTGGTGCTGAATTTCATGGCCTAACTTTTCAGTGGTTCGGAGGCGGTCGAGAGATAGCTGATGATATCCTGGCGCGTCAGTACGCCGATCGGCTCGCCGTCGTCGGTGACGACAACAGCGTGATTGGCCAGCGTAAGAAGTTTGTACGCGAGCTCGATAGCCTCGCTCTGATCGAGCACGGGGAACGGGCTGCCCATAACCTCGCTCACGGGCTTGTGAATGATGTCGGAGCGGTCGAAGACCGCCTGCATAACTGCAACGTCGTTGATGCTGCCGATCTGCTCGCCATCGTGCATCACGGGAATCTGCGAGATCTCATACTGGCGAAGAAGGTCGAGCGCGTCTTTGACGACGTCGGTGTCTTTCACCGTAATCATGGGTGGCAGCGGCCGTTTGCTGCGCAGAACGTCGCCGACGATGGCGCGGCGTTTGCCTTCCGCCAAAAATCCGTTGGCAATCATCCATTCGTCGTTGAAGATCTTGGACATGTAGCCGCGGCCCGAGTCGGGAAAAATGACGACGAGTACCGCGGTTGGCGGTAACGTTTTGGCGAGCTTGATCGCGGCGACCGCGGCGGTGCCGGAAGAGCCGCCGACCAGCAAGCCTTCCTCGCGCGTAATGCGGCGCGCCATCAGGAACGACTCGCGGTCCGAGACGCGTACGACCTCGTCGATCACTTTTAAGTCCACGGTTTCGGGCAAGTAGTTCAGGCCGATGCCCTCTACGGCGTATGACTTCGGTGTATCGCCCGAGTAGATCGAGCCTTCGGGGTCCGCACCGATGACGTGAATCTTCGGATTCTGTTCTTTCAAATATTGTGCGGTGCCGGAGATCGTGCCGCCGGTTCCGATACCCGCTACCAGATGCGTGATCTGTCCGCCGGTCGCTTCCCAGATCTCCGGACCCGTCGTGTGATAGTGCGCCTCGGGATTGTGATGGTTATGGAATTGGTTGGGCTGAAAGGCTCCCGGGATCTCCGCCGCGAGCCGGTTGGCGACGCCGTAATATGATTCAGGCGACTCGTTCGGCACGCTGCTCGGCGTGACAACGACCTCGGCGCCGTACGCGCGCAACAGGTCCACTTTTTCTTTTGCCATCTTGTCCGGCATCACGAGGATGCAGCGGTAGCCGCGAATCGCCGCCGCCATCGCAAGTCCGGACCCGGTGTTGCCGCTGGTCGGTTCGACGATCGTGCCGCCGGGCTTCAGGTAGCCCGCTTTTTCGCCGGCCTCGAGCATGGCAAGAGCAGGCCGATCCTTGACGCTGCCGCCGGGATTCATGTACTCGACTTTTGCGAGCACGAGGCACGCCGCGCCGTCGGTTACTTTGTTCAGCCGAATGAGCGGCGTGTTGCCAATTGCTTGCAGGGCGTCGTTGTAATAACGCATGCCCGTGCGCCGGTCCGTGGCTGTGGTCGCCAAGGGGAACCTCCAGGAGTGCTTACGGAGAAGAATTCGGCTTCCGCGTGTCGCGGGGATGGCCCTTCGGTTGGTCATATTGCCGGGAGCCGGGCGTATAATGTAGGAAGAAGGAAGCCGCTATGAGACGTGTACGACTACTGGGCGCACTTTTCGCAGTTCTCGCGCTGGCCGCATGCAACGACAGCGCCCTGCCGCCCGGCGGCACGTACAATGCGGTGCAAGGCGTCGTACTCGACGCCGCCACGAATCAGCCCGTAGCCGGAGCCACGGTGACGATCGATACGGTTCTCACAACGACCACCGACGCGGCCGGCAAGTTCGCGTTCGCGCAAGTTCCGGTCGGCGACATGGACGTGGTCGTAACGGCGCCGGGCTACAAAGAATACAGCGCTCCGGCCAGGCTGGAGCCGGATAAACCGCTGAGCCTTTCGGTTTCGCTTACGAAGCCTTGACCTGCGAGGGTTTAACGTACGACGCGCGGTGAGCGATCGCGCGGTCGATCACGCCCAGAACTTGCTCACCGAGTTTCTCCGGATCGTGACGAACGTTCACCGTCTCGCTGATCATCTGAGCGCGCACCGGCGTCACTCCTAATTCGCGGATGCGATCGAGATCGGCCGTGACCGGTATCTGGCCTTCTTTGGCGTAGGCTTCGCGCAGCTTCGACGGCGGCTCGTCGTTGACGATCACGTAGTCGCAGATCTTCGCGCCGGCATTGTCCAGCAGCGCCTGCACGTGATCGCTGGCGGTCATGCCGTCGGTTTCGCCGGGCTGCGTCATGACGTTGCAAACGTAGATTTTCACGGCGCCTGAAGCGGCGATTTCGCGCGCAATGCGGTCGACCAGCAGATTGGGAACGATCGACGTGAACAAACTTCCCGGGCCAAGGACGATCGCGTCCGCTTCGGCGATGGCGGCAATCACTTCGGCCAGCGGCGCCGCGAAGGGCGGATCGAAAAAGACTTGCTTGATGCGCCGGCCCGAGGTCGAAATCGTGGACTCGCCTTCGACGACGGTGCCGTCCTCCAGGCGCGCGCACAAACGCACGATGCCAAGGGTTGAGGGCAGCACGCGCCCTTTGATGTTGAGGACGCGGCTCGACTCTTTGATCGCCTTGTCGAAGTTCCCGGTGATGCCGCTCATCGCGGCCAAAAACAGATTGCCGAATGAGTGTCCGCTCAGCCCTTCTCCCTCGCTAAAGCGGTACTTGAAGAGATCGGTGACCATCGCTTCGTCGTCGGCGAGGGCGACCAGACAGTTGCGAACGTCACCGGGCGGCAAGACGCCGAGTTCTTTCTGCAGCCGTCCGGAGCTGCCGCCGTCGTCGCTCACGGTAACGACGGCCGTCAAATTGCTGGTCTTCCGTTTTAATCCGCGCAACAGCGTCGAGAGTCCGGTGCCGCCCCCGATTGCGACAACTTTGTAGCCTTGCTGCAAGCGCATGTCCATCAGCGTATCGATGATGTTTTCTTTTCCGCCTGCGGTGCTGGCGCGCAAGATCGCGATCAGCCACTGACGGATGCCGAAGAAGATCAACGCGATGCCGACGATGACGAATATCCAGGCAAGATTCGACGGCGAGAAATAGTCAGAAACGAAGCTGTCGACCCACTCGTTTGCGTTGACGCCGGCACCTTCGGCGACCAAATAGCGATCGACGCCGTTCACGAGCAGAAGAATGCCGACGATGACGACGGCGAGCCAGCGTTTTACGCCCAGACCCGGATAGGCCCAACGCAACGCGGGCGGCAGTTTTTGCAAGCGCCGCTGCATCATCGCCGAGCGTCCCGCATTTCGAGTTTGACGTCAACGCCGTCATTCGAATCGAGGTGAGCTGCCAAACGATGCGCGATGTACACGGACCGGTGGCGTCCGCCGGTGCAGCCAATTGCAATGGTTAGGCCGCTGCGGTCGTCCGAGTAGAGCGGCAGCAAGAAATCGATAAGCGCGAAGAGCCGCTCCAAGAATGGGCCTGTATTCGGGTCGGCAGCAATGTACGCGCCCACCGCCGGGTCTTCGCCGGTCAGCGGTTCGAGCTCGGGCTCGTAGTTCGGGTTGCGCAGAAAGCGCACGTCAAAGAGCAGATCGATGTCGGCCGGGAGGCCGTGTTTGAATCCGAAGGCCACGATCTTGACGGCCAGCCGTCTGCCCAGCATGCTCACTGGACGGCCCCGAAGAACCATAGAGTCTGACCGGACCTCATTTGCATGAAACTGTTTTCGCCTGAAAAGGCCAACGCCCTCATCCCCAAGATAGCCCCGCTCGTCGAAGAGCTGTGGCAGAAGCGGCGCGACCTGGCGATCAGGTTGCTCGAGACCGACGCGGCGCTGCATGGGGTCGAGGCCTCGCCGCCGATGCGAATGGCTGTTCCGCGCTCGCCGTTTACGCCGAGCCGGTTCGGCGAGCAAAAGGCCGAGATCGTGCGCATCATCAACCGCATCGAAGCGTACGGCTGTCTGTTGAAAGATCTGGATTTGGGATTGCTGGATTTTCCGTCAATGCGCGACGGACGCGCGGTCTATCTCTGTTGGAAGGCGGGCGAACCGGAGATTACGCACTGGCACCCGATGGACGAGGGCTACTCGTCACGACGGCCGGTCTAACTAAGCGGTTGTCGCGTCCGCTGTAGCGGGAAGAAAATCTTCCGCTAAGCCCTGCAGCCGCACTTCGCCGAACTCGGCGGTATAGGCGCCGCTCTCAACGCTCTTAATTTCGCCAACTTCGGGCACGTCCGCAAGTTGCGGAATCTTCGAGCGGATCTCATCCGGAATACGCACCTTGTCACCGACGGCAAGTGTGCCTTGATCCCACAGCGCGTTCAAACTTTCGAGCAGCATCGGCAACGGAATGCCGTAGTCTTCGCTGATCGCGCCGATCGTATGCGATTCGCTGATGGCGCAATTGGAGCAGCCGCCCAGATGAAACTTGGCAAAAACGCGACGCGCGCCCGCGTGCATCTTGAAGGCTTGGTCGACGGTCATCTCGGGCGTAAAACGCTGTTCGGTCATCATAGTATTCATTGGCTAAAACGCACGCCGGCCCCGCTTGGTTGCATCGGCTCGCCGTATGTCAGCCTCGCTTTAGGGCCAGGTTAATCGCTCGGCTGACATACGGACTCACCGGACAGAATTTGAATTAGCGGAGTACGCCTATAAGCCGGATTCTGTAAATGACGGCCATCTATCTGGGACGCGCGTTGCCGCGCGCCTCATGCGACTCATGCTCATCGGAGGGCATCCGCCCCGTGAGGGGACGAGCGTCTTGCTTCAGGTGGGGTTTGCCCGAGCGCACGTCTCCGTGCAACTCCGTGAGCTCTTACCTCACGATTTCAACCTTACCGGTTCGCCGGAGCGAACAGGCGGTATGTTTCTGTGGCACTTTCCTTCGAGTTGCCCCGACAGGACGTTATCCTGCACCCTGCCCTGGTGAAGCCCGGACTTTCCTCTCCCTTTCGGAAGCGGCCATCCAGCGTACTCCGCGGCGCTCAGTATACGCCACCAGCCGGGAGGTAGCAAGCGGGCGGGGCTGTTCCCGCGCAGCTCGAAACCAGGCGCGTGGCCTCTCGGTTAGATGTGCCGCCGCCTTTTCGATCGGTCGACGACGTCGTCGGCGGGCTTGCCGCGCTCGACCGGCAGTTTCAAGCCGCACGCGACCTACGCGGCCTGTTCGTAATGGCGTACGTGGCCACCACGGACACGATCACGCGTTGGATCGATCAAGGCGCTTTTCTGGACAATGCGGCTATGACCCGATACGTCGTTGCGTTTGGGAACGCGTACCGCCGTGCACTCGAAAGCAGGGTCGCCGGCGAGCACTGGCGCGTTCCGGCGGCCTGGCGGCAATCTTTTGATGCGTGCGACGCACGAACTCCGGGCGTGTACCGGTGCTTGATGCTCGGAATCAACGCTCATATCAATCGTGACCTGCCGCACGCGGTAATAGAAGCGGGCGTCAATGTCAATTGCGCCGGTTGTTATCAGGACTACGTGCGAATCGATGATGTGCTGCGGCTCAATATGCCGCTCGTCCGGCGGCGCATCGCCGATGCGTACGGTGCGGAGCTTCCGGTTAGTCAGCGGTGGCTAGGCCATTTCGCCGGCAGCAGGATACACCGCAGGTTTAAACATGCCCGCCGCAATTCGTGGGAGTTTGCGACGCTGCTCGCGCGGGCCGATACGAAAACTGCGCGCCGCCGCGTGTACAATTTGATCGAGGAGCGTGCCGAAAATGCGGGGCGGAAAATCCTGTTGAGCGCGACCGGCGTAGGCCACATCGCGTCGACTGCGGGGACCGCAGCGTACAATCACTACGTGCGGTACTTCGGCGATCGTAGGAGGCACGCTCGCGGTCCCGTTTTTTTTGACCGTTAACCGCCGGTCATTCCTTGTATCCGTCGGATCGATGGGCGTTCTCACCGCGTGCGGCGGCGGGGCGTACAATCCAGCTCAGTCGGGCCCAACGCTAGGCAGTGCGCCGACGCCGTCACCTCCGGCGTTGGTTGGAGGGCCGGCGAATACAGTAGGTCGGCGCTAAATGACTGAAGACAGTTATCCGGCGATTTTCAGAACCTCGTCTGCAAGTCGACTGTAGTTCGAAAATGTAGAATCGCGCTCGTGAAGCTCAGCCAAGAACGCTGCCGCGGCGTGGTCGTGCTGTTTGTCTAAGCATAGGGCCTCCAAAACGCGCTTGTTATCCTCGCTGGTTGCATAGCCTTCCGGATGGGCCGGATCATCGGCCTGAAACTCGTGAAGATGTCTTGCTACGTCCGCAAGAGTCGTGATTGCGTCGCAAATCCGAATCCCATTGTACGCGTCGCCATTGCGTTGCTGAAGTTCGGCATGAAGTTTCTTACGAGAGTAGATTTTCTGCACTTCTCCGTTCCTCGGCTTGTATTCTGGCGTCAACGAATCATCATCTACGAGAAAACGAACTATGGCGTAGTCAAGAATAAGCATCAGGGCGTTCCCGCAATCTTGCGATAACCGGAGGGCGACTGTACGGGGATCGCCTTCTGGCACGAGTGGATGTGATCGCCAGTTCGTGATGGTCATCTCGAAGAGCAGGGCGAGGATGGACTTTCGTTCCGCCATGCTGTGCACGAAGTTATTCTTGGCCTCATCTTTGGTCATCAGTGCGGGTTTCACCACGACGCTCGCGCATCCGTCAAAATGACCGGAAGACTTGAAAGATTAGGAAGGGAGTCCATGACGCCTTGAAGCTCTGCGCCACGACGAGCAATGTCAAGCATGGCCCGCGCGCGACATCCGAATAACGCGGAGAGCCGCGCGCGAGCGCTAGGGACGAAGTTACGAGTCGATGGCAGTCCCCAACATTAGGAGCGTCAGACCCGCGTCTGGGCTTGGACGTTTCGTGCCTGTGGAACGCTTTGGCATTCCCTGCATCCAAGACCTTAGCGCGGCATTGTATTTCTCTCCCGCCGCTAGGACCGCTGTCGTTTCGGACGCGGTCAAAAACGCGTCGATTTGGGACGCCGCAACTTGTGGCTCCAAACGTCCCTTTGTCACCTGGTCTATTATCAGCTCAGCACGAGTTCGGTGATCTGCGGTTAGAGCAACGAATGCTTGGTGCCGAGCCTCGCTCAGAGCTTGCTTCACAGACGGCGGAAAATGGTTCACGTTCTTGTTTTCCTTACCTACTGCCCCACTGACTGCGAGGACAACAGCCAGGACGATAACAGTCTGTCGCATTAGGCCCCCAAAGAGATTATGGTTCTTGTGATTGATGAGTTTCATACGCATTGCAACACATATTTCCTAGCAGTCTGGGGCACCCCGGATGAACGCTGTTTGAATCCAGTAGTCGCCGCCAAAGACGATTCCCGTGAAGACCTCCAATTCGTTACGTTGAGTAGCTACATCGGGATTTGTTTTGATCGCCATTCTCTTCAGATAGCAAACCAAAAACGGCGCCTTCTCAAGGCGGACCCGATTTGAGGAAGTCATGTTGGGATCGGCCGCGATTCTTATGCCGCCGCTAGAACCACCCTCACCCTGCTGTCGTTATCACCCCCTGACCTAGATCAGTAGTATGCGCTTCTCACGAAGCAATATTCAAGACCCGTTGTGATGGTCGTTTCCAGTTAGATCATACTTGTTACGGAACGTCAGAGTCCATACTGAAAATGCATTACGCCGCGCCAGGCGACTCTGAAGTGCATCGCACGCTTTCGGTAAACCGGGGCCCGCGTCGTTGGGGCTTTCGGCCCACGGCTCCCCAGCGGGATGCCCACAATGGACCGTTAAACGTCATCAAAGGCGTAACGATACACGGACTGCGGCACAGTATGACGACGCTTGCACTGAGTGAGGGGCTACCCATCAAATCGGTTGCAGCACGACTAGGCCATGCGACTACGCGCATGACGCTCGACCGCTATGGGCACCTGTTGGCGGGCGCTGACCGGGCGACAGCAGACGCGCTCGACGGTGTACTCAAACCTGCGCCTTCGGTGCCAGCCTTGACTGCTAAAGTCTTAGAATAGGTTGTCAAATAGGCTGTCAAACGTTTTCCGGCCGTTTTCTCGGAGATCGAAAAGAAGCAAAAAGCCCGTGGTTACGGGCTTTTTAATTGTGGAGGCAAGGAGACTTGAACTCCTGACCCCTTGCATGCCATGCAAGTGCTCTACCAACTGAGCTATGCCCCCACGCGCGAGAATTTGGAGATGAGGGGACTCGAACCCCTGACATCCTGCTTGCAAAGCAGGCGCTCTACCAGCTGAGCTACATCCCCTGGACGCCGCGCAGTTTTTTCGGCCCCACTAGAGACAGCCCTTGCCTGCGGGTGCGATAATCAGAACGTAGGGGTCTATAAGGAATGTTTCCCGCAGTCGTCCTTGCCGCCGCAGTTTCGGGTCAGCCGTGCTGGGATATCTTCGCGGGGGCCTTGCAGCACAACGCCGTCGGTGCGCATCCAGCCTATGTGAGCTACGACGAGCGCATCTCCGTGATGGGCGACGATTACCCCATCCTCTACAGCCTGGCGCACGTGGACTACCGTGACGACGGAACGGCGCGCGTCGAGGACCAGCGCTTCAACTATTTGCCGATCTATACCACTCATGCAGAGCCGGGACCACCGGAGCTTGGGCCGTACGGGAAGGCTCGATCTGCGTGGCTTCCGTTGGAGGGCGTGCAAGGGCTCCCGGTCATCACGAGCGTGCATGTCAACGGCAACATCACCTGCACTGTGGCCGGCGTCGAAGACTACAAAGGCCATCGCAGCTACCACATCGTGTTTGGAAATCTGGCGCCCAACAAACCCGCGATCAAAGCCATTTGGATCGACGCGGCTTCGCGCGACGTGTGGAAGCTGATTGTGAGCGGCTACATCATGTTCATCAACGCCAACGAAGCGCCGCCGCTGACCGACTTCCAAGTGGAGTTGGGATACTCAGGGCCATTCCTAGTGGTGAACCACGTCGTGTGGCAGCTGCGCCGGCGCGAGTATTCGCAGTGGGCGAGCTATTTCGGCGAGTACACGCTGAGTGGATTCACATTCCCGAACACGTTACCGCCGGGATACTTCGGCGAGAGCGAGCAGCGCTAGACGGGATGGTGGGCCACCGAGGATTCGAACCTCGGACCCCCGCCTTATCAAGGCGATGCTCTAACCAACTGAGCTAGTGGCCCCCGGGTAGCGGCCATTATATCATCGCGATGTATTTTTTCAATGCTTCATCGTCGGCTTTGAGTTGAGCCAGCATCATATCGCGCCGTACTCCCGCTTCGCGCAGCAACTCGGCCCGTTCGGCCATCTCGAAATCGAAGGCTTGGTGTTGAGCGTCCGTTGCCTCGTCGGGCGCGACGGGTTTTCCTTTGGAAAGAGAAGGCCGCGACGAAGGCTGCCGCGGCCCGATCTGCCTAGTGGGCTCCATCAGCTGCCGATGGACTCAATGAATTTTTTCGTGATGGCGTTGTCTTCTTTGCGCTGAACCATCTGCACGTCGCGCAACGTGTTCACCTCGCGCATCTGTTCGGATTTCTCGTCCATCATCTCGTCGAACGCCTCGGACTGCTTTTGCATTTGCTCCTGATGCCGGATCTGTTCGCCGTACATGGCAAGCTGAAACGCTTCGTCCTGCGCGTTGAGCGCACCGAGTCCGGCATTACCCGCCGCGCCGGCGACGTTCCCGGCGGTGACGCCGCCGGTCGTTGCGCCGGCCAGACCCATGCCGATCGCGGCCAGCGGGTTACCGCCGCTTTCCAGCAGCCCAAGGCCCGCGTTCAAAAGTCCGCCTATTAAATTGAAGCTCATCGTTTCACCTCACGTCAGAGAGATCGTCGTCACCGTCATCCGCGATGATCGATCCGGGGTTCGCAGTATCGTGTCCGGCCAGCTGCCGGTAGGAGTGCGTGTTCGGCGCGGCCGGCGGAGGCATCAGGGATGCAAAGGACGCCAGCGTATTGATGCTGTGTTGCTCGGTTGCGCTCTCGGCGCTAAGTTCGTTTACGGTTTGCTCGCCGCCGAGCTGCGCGTAGTGACGCAGCACCGAATCGGCGTAACTTAGGCGGCGCCCGTCCCGCCATTCGGTCACAGTGCCGGTCGCGTTGGGATCGCCCGCGTTGTACGCGGAGAGTGCTTTGTGAACGTCGCCGCCGTACCGGCGCAGCAAGCCCGAGATCATGCCGGCCGCGTAGTCCGCATTGGCTGCCGGATTCATTGCCGCGGCTGTCCGCGCGAAGGTGTGCCACCGATCGTCGATCTGGAAGATGCCGTGCCCATGGCCGCCGTCGCCGACGATGTTGCTGCCGGCGTTGGCGCCCGGGCCGCCGGTCTCTTGAGCCGCGACTGCCGCCAAGAGCGCAGCGTCGACGCCGTGGCGTTGGGCCGCCTGGACGATTTCGGGCGCGTAGGCCACGCCTTGCCGGGCCAGGGTAGCCGCCGATTCAATCATGCGAGGGTCTATACCGTCGACGAACCCGTTTGACAAGGCCTGGAGCGCGTTCTACAATGGGTCGAGTTTGGAGGGCCCCCGGCGGGGCCTTCCTCTATGTTATGGGTTCTGCGCACAAAGTTGACGTCGGTGGGCTGCTCGCGGGCAGCCGTCAAAGGCTCGTCCTGGATGACCAGGTGCCGTTGGAGCCGTTCGAGGGCATCACGTTCCCGGAGCGGGCGGAGGTGCATCTGGAACTGGAGGCTGCGGGGCAGCTCCTGGAGATCGCCGGCAAGGTTGATGCGAAGATTCAGGGCGAGTGCGTGCGCTGTTTGGGCGAGGTCCACGGCGACATCCACTTGGAGGTTGACGAGCAGGTCGAGACCGGAGCGAAACTGCAAGGCAACCCGTTCGACGACAGCAACGTCTTGGCGGGCGACCGCCTGGACGTGGCCGACTTGACGGCCCAACTGGTTTGCAGCGCGATACCGATTGGGTTATTGTGCAAAGAGGATTGCAAGGGAATCTGTCCGCGATGCGGAGAGAATCGAAATACTGCAAAGTGCGAGTGTAACGGAGACAGCTAGTGGCTAATCTAAAATGGAAGACCCCCCGCAGCAAGACGCGCAGCCGTCGCGCTGCCAATTGGAAGCTCAACCGCGTTACGACGGTCGAGTGTCCGCAGTGTCACGCCGCCAAGCGTCCGCACTTCCTCTGCGAGAACTGCGGCACGTATGCCGGGCGCCAGGTCATCGAGATAAAGGATGATCACAAGCAGAGCCAAGGCTAGAGATTGACGGGAGTCAAAATGAGCGCGGTCGGGCATTACGCGCCGCCCGGCCTTCTGACGAACCAAGACCTCGAGAAAGTGCTCGACACCTCCGACGAGTGGATCGCCTCTCGCACGGGCATGAAACGCCGCCACATCGCCGCGCCGGATCAAGCGACCAGCGATCTGTGCATCGCGGCGGCAAAAAACGCGTTAGGAAAAACAACCCTCAAGCCATCCGACATCGATTGCTTTATCGTCGCGACCGCGACGCCGGATTACCCGTTCCCCGCAACAGCCTGTATCGTGGCGTCGAGTTTGGGCGCCACCGACAAGCCGGCATTTGACGTCGAGATCGCGTGCAGCGGTTTTATCTACGGATTGACGCTTGCCTCGGGTTTGATCATTTCGGGCGTGTACTCGCGCGTGATGCTGATCGGCGCCGAAACGCTCAGCAAGATCGTGGATCGTAGCGACCGCAGCACTGCCGTACTGTTCGGTGATGGAGCGGGCGCGGTTATTTTGGAAGCCTCGGAGCAGAACTCGTTTCTTTCCAGCGACTTGGGCTCCGACGGGAGCCGCCCCGAAATGCTGTGCCTGTTGGGCGGCGGTTCACGCCGGCCGTTCACCGTAGAGTCGTTGGAAGCCGGCGAACAGTATCTGCGCATGGAAGGCCGCGAGGTCTTCAAGTTTGCGGTTACCAAAATGATTCACTCGACCGGCGTTGCGCTGAAAAAGGCGCATCTGCACAAGGGCGATGTGGATTGGCTTATCCCGCATCAGGCGAACCGGCGAATCATCGACGCGGCCGCCAAATATCTCGACATGCCCGAAGACAAAGTCATTATCAACATCGAGGAGTACGGGAATACGTCGGCCGCCTCGATTCCGATCGCCTTATCGGAAGCCTTGGACAGCGGCAAGATCAAACCGGGCGATGTAATCGTGTTCGTCGGTTTTGGCGGCGGCCTGTCGTGGGGCGCAGTCACGTGGAGATGGGCGTGAAAGCCGCGGCGATTTTTCCGGGCCAGGGATCGCAGATCGTCGGAATGGGCGCCGACGTTGCGAAATCCTCGCAAGCAGCGCGCGAACTCTTCGAGCGCGCCGCGACTGTGCTCGGCTACGATCTCTTGCACTTGCAGGAGCATGGGCCTGAAGAACAGTTGCGTGAAACGCAGTACAGCCAGCCCGCGATCTTCACGACGAATCTTGCGCTCTATTACGCAGCCGGCGACACACTCGCGCCGGTCGTGAGCGCGGGACATTCGTTCGGCGAGTTCTGCAGCCTGACGATTGCGGAGGCACTCTCATTTGAAGAAGCGCTGCGCACGGTCGACGCGCGCGGCAAAGCGATGCAGCGTGCGGCCGAGATCGCGCCGGGCGGCATGACGGCCGTGCTGGGAATGGAAGCGGAAAGGATCCGTGAGGTTGTATCCCGCGTGCAGTCCGAGCGCGGCGGGCGCGTTCAGCTGGCGAACTTTAACTCACCCGCGCAGATCGTGATTAGCGGCGACCTGGCCGCAGTCCAAGCTGCCGGCGATGTGTTGCTCGAAAGCGGCGCAAAACGCGTCGTACCGCTGAACGTCTCCGGCGCGTGGCACAGCCAATTGATGGATCCGGCCGTGGAAGAGTTCGCGGCGGCCGTCAACAGCGCGCATTTCAACCTGCCGAAGTTCAACGTCATCTCCAACGTGGATGCGCAGCCGTACCGTGACGTGGAAACGATCAAGCGTAACTTAGTGCGATCGATAACGGAAGAAGTCCGCTGGCACGATACCGCGCAGAAACTCGTTTCCTACGGTCTCGACTTGGTGATCGAATTCGGCGCGACGCCGGTGCTGGGTCCGCTCATGAAGCGTTTGCCCGGCGCGCCCGACGTGCTGAACGTCACGGACTCTGCGGGGGTTGAAAAGCTACGCGAGAAAGTGCGCGTGCAGGTATGATCTTCGACGGCAAGGCTGCGATCGTTACCGGCGCGAGCCGCGGAATCGGACGTGCCATTGCGGTGGATCTCGCGCAGCACGGCGCCGGGATCGCCCTGGTAGGCAGAGACCGCGAAGCGCTCGACGCAACGGCGGCGGCGTGCCGGGCCGCGCGCAGCGGCGTGAAGTGTTTGATTCTGACGGGAGACGCGGCCGATCCGGCCGCGGTCGACTCGTTCGTGACGCAAACGCTGGATGCGTTTGGCCGGCTCGATTTCGCCATCGCGAATGCGGGCCAGTCGCGGGACGGCCTCATCGTCCGTCTCAAAAATGAAGCGCTGGACGATCTGCTTGCGGTAAATCTGAAGTCGGCGTTCTACCTGTGCCACGCGGTTGCGAAGCCGATGATGAAGCAGCACGCGGGCTCGATAGTGCTGATTTCGAGTATCGTGGGATTGACCGGCAATGCGGGGCAGGCCGTCTATGCGGCCTCGAAGGCCGGGGTTCTCGGGCTCACCAAGTCCCTAGCAAAGGAATTGGGTTCGAGGAACATAAGAGTCAACGCCGTCGCGCCCGGCCTCATCGAAACGGCGATGACCGAGAAGATGCCGGACGCCGCTAGGGAGTATTTGCTCAAGCAAACGGCGCTCGGGCGCGCCGGAAAACCTGAAGATATTAGCGGAGTGGTCCGCTTTCTTTGCTCGGATGCTGCCGGCTACATAACGGGCCAAACGCTCGTGGTCGACGGCGGAGTCGTAATGTAGGAGACCTATGTCCACGTTCGATAAAGTCAAAAAGATCATCGTCGAACAGCTTGGCGTCGACGAATCTGAAGTAACTCCCGAAGCATCGATTACCGACGACCTCGGTGCGGATTCGCTCGATCAGGTCGAGCTCGTCATGGCATTCGAAACGGAATTCAATATCGACATTCCGGACGAAGAAGCGGAAAAAATCAAGACCGTCGGCGATGCCGTCAAACGTATCGAGGAAACAACCACTAAAGAGTGACTTTTGTTTGAAACCCTCTCGGATCGCTTAGGCGCGATCTTTTCCCGGCTGAGCGGCCGAGGCCGGCTCAGCGAAGCTGACGTAAACGAAGTGATGCGCGAAGTGCGCATCGCTTTGCTTGAGGCCGACGTTTCGCTGGCTGCAGCCAAAGCATTTGTGGGCCGCGTCAAGGAACGCGCTGTCGGAGCCGAGGTGTTGGCTTCGCTTTCGCCGGCGCAAACGATCGTCACGATCGTTCATGCGGAGCTCGTCGAATTGCTCGGTCCGCCCGCGGAATCGCCGCAAGCGCGTCTGCATTTTTCCGACGCGCCGCCGTCGGTGATCATGCTCGTCGGTTTACAGGGTTCAGGTAAAACAACGCAGGCCGGCAAGTTGGCGCTGCGCCTGAAAGAACAGGGGCGCCGTTCGCTGCTTGTCGCGGCGGACGTTTACCGCCCGGCAGCCATTACGCAATTGCAGACTATTGGCAAACAGATCGATCTGCCGGTCTTTGAAAAAGGCGCGGCCGATCCGGTAGAGATCGCGCGCGACGCGGTGGCCGAGGCGCGCAGGCTCGGCGTTTCGACCGTCATCTTGGATACTGCCGGCCGCTTGCAGATCGACGACGATCTGATGAGCGAGCTGAAGCGTATCAAGCAAGCCGTTTCGCCGAGTGAAATTCTGCTGGTAGCCGACGCGATGACGGGACAAGAGGCGACGAACGTCGCCAAGGGCTTCCATGACGCGCTCGCGATCACGGGCGTGATCCTGACGAAATTGGATGGCGATGCGCGAGGCGGAGCTGCGCTTTCCATCTATAGCGTGACCGGCGCGCCTATCAAATTTGCCGGCGTCGGCGAAAAACTCTCGGCGCTCGAGCCGTTCTACCCCGACCGGCTGGCCTCGCGCATTCTCGGCATGGGCGACGTGCTGACGCTCATCGAGCGCACGCAAAGCGTCTACAGCCAGGAACAGGCCAAAGCGATCGAGCAAAAGCTGCTCAAGCAGCAGTTCACCCTCGACGATTTCCTGGATCAGATGCGGCAGATCCGCAAGATGGGTTCGATGGGCGAGATTCTCAAGATGATTCCAGGCCTGTCGCGCGCGCTGCCCAAGGACTTCGAAATCCCCGAGCGCGACCTGAAAAAAATCGAGGCAATTATCTGCTCGATGACCTCGCGGGAACGCCGTGACCCGGCGCTCCTCAACGGCTCACGCCGCAAACGCATTGCGGCGGGCAGCGGCACGCAAGTGGCCGACGTCAACCGCTTGGTCAAGCGCTTCGAAGAGTCGCGCAAAATGATGAAATCTATGGGTTTTGGCCGAAAGGGCAAAACACGTCTTCCGATGGGAATGTTCAAATAGCGATGGTAAAAATTAGATTGCGGCGCATGGGCGCCAAAAAACAACCGACATACCGCTTCGTTGTTGCCGACCAGCGCGCGCCGCGCGATGGACGCTTCATCGAGATTCTCGGGCACTACAATCCGCGCACCGACCCGCGCACGATCGTGGTGAACGAAGAGAAAGCCAAGGCGTGGCTCGCCAAAGGTGCGCAGCCTTCGGATACAGTCCGCCGCCTCTTCACCGAGAAGGGCATCATTGAAACGAAATGAGCGCGTACGACGACGAGTTCGGTTTATTCGGCGATAAAGAAGAAGAGGGCGAACGCCGCTCCACGTTAGGCGCGCGAAAGATCGCGTCCAACGAAACGATCATCGACGACGTCGAACCCGAAGATGAAGCTCCGCCGCGCCGCCGGCCGTCTGCCGGAGGCCCCGTGCCGCGCCGCCGTCCGATGGCGCCTCGCCGGGCGCCCGACGATCCGATCGCCGCGCAGAAACGCGCGAGCGATCTATTGGAGTTTCTGGCAAAGAAGTTGGTCAGCAAAGCCGACGAGGTCGTGATTGAGAGTTTTCCGGCCGAGAACGGCGAGCAGCCGCTCATCGAGATCGGTGTCGATCCGGAAGATATCGGTAAGGTCATCGGCCGGGGCGGCCGCGTCGCGCACGCTTTGCGCACGATCGTGCGCGCCACCGCCGAGGGCCGGATCCAAGTTGAGATCCTCGACACGGACGAGTTTTACGACGACGGCGAAGGCGATGAAGGCGAGGAGCCGCAAGACGCGCCCGAGTGACGAGCTGCCCGTCGGGCGAATCGCCGGCTTGTTCGGTGTCAAAGGTGAATTGAAATGCGACCCGACCAATGCGGGTCGCATGCTTTTTGAAGCGGGCCAAGTGTTGCGAGCGGTGTTAGCCGGAGGCGTCGAGCGCGAGTTGCGTCTGGCCACGGTTCGCGAACATAAGGGCCGCCTGCTGGTGACCTTCGAAGGTGCCGCCTCCGCAGATGAAGCCGAAAAACTTGCGGGCGCAACGCTGTACGCCGACCGCAGTCGAATCGAGCTGAAGCCGGACGAATACTTGGATCGCGATCTTATCGGGTGCGCAGTGCGCGATGCAAGCGGTACGCTGGGCGTCGTCGAGCGCGTCGATCACTATCCGGGCTCGGACATGCTGGTGGTGAACGGCAAGATGATTCCGCTCGTGCAGCCGTTCATTACCGCGATAGACGTCGGCGCAAAGCGAATCGACGTTGACCTGCCCGCGGGGCTGCTCGACGATTAGTTAATTGTTTTGCGGGTGATCGGTCGCGTACGACGCGACGGCTGCATTGACGGCGCCGCTGATGGAATCTCCGTCCGCCGATGCCTCGGCGAGTTTGGCTCCGAAACACGTGTACACGGCGAGCGCGAAGGTGTACTGCTTGTGGCCGAACAGCCCGCGCCGCACGTTCTTGGAGGAGAGCACGCCGCCGGCTACCGTGTTGTTCCGCTCGCTTCCGCAGATCGCGTTGGCTTGTTTGGAAGCGTCGCCGCTCGCGTTGGTCATGTGCGCGTCGTAGCGTTGGTTCAGCGCCATGTAGAACGCGGCGGTCGCCGAACTCAGCTCGCCGGAGGTTAAACCGCCGCCAACGTGCACGACGAAGATGCCCTTTGAAGGTTTGATGACCGGCGTAGCGTGCGGATCGGGCGTCTCCTTGGCACGGTGTTTGAAGAGGCCCGCAATGCCTGCGCCCAGATTGGCTTGGTTACTCGGAAGCGGCGCCGGCGTGGCTTGTGCCGAGCTTTGATCGAAAGATTGCGCTTTGCCCTGTTCGCGCTGTACGATGCCGTCGCGCAGCTGCACTGCCTGCGAAGCAGCGTCTTGGAATGATTGGATCTGCGCGGTGGCGCCCAGAACGATCGTGCCCGAGCTTACGTCGATGACCTGTTCGACCAGCGACACACCGCCGCCGAGCGGCGTCATGTAACCGGCGACGTAATAGGCCGCGTTCAACGATTTTGCATACGTCAGGAAGTCGGCGCGCTTAACCGTCGTGGGCGCTTGCAGCGCGTCCACGCCGCCGGCCGCATTCATCTCCGCGACAAACAGCGCGGCCGCTTTGGTGCCGGTGTCCGCGTGCAGGTCGCTGCTAAAATCAAACGGGTAAATGACGACCATCGGCAGGCGGGGCGCCAGCGTCGGTGCCGGGGTCGGGCTGGGTGTCGGCGTGGGTTTGGGGGCAGGCGGACGCGCCGCGCCGATCAGCGCGAAGCTTAAGCCGAGTAAAACCACCGCGAAGACGCGACCCACTCGAGACCCTTTCTAAGGAAGCAGCAACCCGCAGAGAAACGTCGGGCCTTGGGCAATCGTTTCCTCAAGCGTCACGGGGCGCCCTCGCAAGCGTTTCAACGACGTCCTGTTGCGCGGGGCGAACCGGATCCACCAGCGGCGCGACGGTTTCGGTTCCCTTGTGGTGCGCCCAACCGGCGCTGAGCTCGGCACCGAAGAGAAAGATCGCTCCGAGGAGATAGAACCAGAGCAAGAGGACGAGCGGCGCGGAGAGAGCGCCATAGATATGCGTGAAATTAACGTGCACGGTATAAAAGGCGAATGCGTATTGAGCGGCGGGCCACATCAACGCCACGAAACTCGCACCGGGAACCGCGAACTGCCACTTGACCGAGCGGTTTGGAAGAAACGTATACAGCACGATGACCACGATGAAGATCAGCAGCATCGACAGCGCGTAAGCCACCACTTCGGAGACGTTCTGCGGATCGGGCAGTTTTGCATAAACCACGAAAAGCGAGATGACTATGGGTAGGCCCATCGCAACGATCATGACCATGCCGGCTGCCGGCAGCATGATGATCGAGAGCGCGATATCGTGAAGCAGCGGCCTGCTTTTCGGTACGGCGAGCGCGCGGTTGAGCGCGAAGGCCAATCCCATGAACAAATTCTTTCCCGCCCACACCACCACCAGAAGGGCGATGATGCTGGATATTCCACGGCTGTAGACGTACGTTTGAAGATCGTTCGCGACCGTCTCGTGAAGCGCCGGGGCGAACTCGTCGATGAAGGAGAGAATCTGGGCGTTGGCGTCGGGGTAGACCAGCGAGGCTCCGGTGATAATGAGAACGAGCAGCGGGAAGACCGCGAACATCGAGTTGAACGCAATGGCTTGTGACAGGAACGCGCAGCCGTCTCGCGTGAAGCGCATGCCGGCCTCGCGGAACGCTAAGATGAGTCGCATAAGGTCCTGCGATAGTATCGCGGTTGACCGATGATATTCCCACTTTTGACGCCCGCGCTGGTCGTGGTGCTGAACGGCTCAGTCGTACATTCGTACAGCCCGGCATATCTGCATAACGGGCACATTATGGCGCCGTTGCAGCCGTACGTGACGGCTGTGGCCGCCCGCATTGCTTACAGCGGCTCGAGCCTGGTCGTAACGCGCGGCGACCATCTGGCGAAACTTCGATTCGGCGGGCAAGCGCCGCCGGGGCAATGGGACCAGACGTACGTTGAAATTGTACCGCTTCTGCGCAGTCTCGGCGTGAACGTTGCATACGACCCGCAGCGGCGCCGCCTTGAGATCGACACGCTGCAGACGATGCTGGTCACGCCGACGCCATTTAATCCGGCCGTTCCGCTGGCATCGCCGGCCGCGATTTTTACGCCCACCGCGACGGCAACGCCGCGTCCGCAAGTCAGCGGCAGTCCGGCTCCGCGCCGCACGCCGCTTCCGCTGGGATGCTGCACGCTGTAGCGCTCGCGGTTGGTCTGACGTTCGCATCGGCGGACGGCAGTTCGATCGCGGGTACGTTGTCGTTTCCGGTCGCCTCGCGTGCGGCAGTGCCTGCGATTGTTTTGGTTGGAACAAATGGACCGGCGGACCGTACCGAGCCGGTCGGCGCGACGCCGTTATTCGATCTTTACGCGCAGGCGTTTAATGCCGCCGGGTTTGCGGTGCTGCGGTACGATACGCGCGGCATCGGCGAGAGTACGACGAAAACGGAAGCGCACGCGGTGCGCCGGCAAAATTTCGTTGACGATGCCGCGGCGGCGGTGCGCGCCCTAATCGCCGATCCGAGGATCGACGCCTCCCGCGTCTATGTGCTCGGTGTAAGTGAAGGCGGTGAGACCGCGCTGGCCGTTGCGCTGCAAGGCGTGCCGGTGCGCGGCTTGGTTCTGGTTGGGCCGCTCAGCGTGCCGTACGCGCAAGCGCTGGCGCAGCAGGATCGCGGCGCGCCGCCGCCCGTCCTCGAACACGACGCGCTACTCCTAGCCGAGCCGTATTTTCAGAGCTATCAAGCGATCGATCCGCGCAAGGAGATTGCATTCGTTCGCCAGCCGATCTTGGCGCTGCGCGGATTTGCGGACACGCAAACGCTGCCTATAGATTTCGATCAGCTTGTGCAAGCGGCGAAGGATACGCGCCGGGAGATTACCGTCCGGCGGTTTTCCGGTGACGACCACTTCTTGCTGGAGTTATCCGACGACGAGTTGCACACCGGGCCGCAGTACCAGCGGCGGCACGAATTCGATCCGGCCGCCGCGGCTGCGATCGTTACTTGGCTGCGTTCGCACTAGCGGGCTGCGGAAGAAGGCGTGCACCCGCGCTGAGCAGCGCGAGCACAACCGCAACGCCGATGGCGATCCAGCGAAGGTTTTCCGTCGCAACGATGGTCAAGCCGACCGCGTTGTCGACCGAGTAGATCCCAAAACCGGCGAAATCGATTGCCAAAGCGCCGGCGATATAGACCCCGGGCAGCTCCCAGCCGGTTGGCGCGAAGAAGCCCTTGCCGATGTGGCTCGTCAGAATTGCCGTTAGCATCACGATGATGATAATGGCCGGACCGATGCCGCCGAGCAGACCCAGTGCCAGCAGCAGGCCGCCGCCGACCTCGCCCAGACCGGCCGCCACGGCGAACAGCACGCCCGGGCGCCAGCCCATGCTTTCAAAGAAGTCCCCCGTCCCCTTGGGGCCGTAGCCGCCGAACCAGCCGAAGAGTTTCTGGGCGCCGTGCGCGGCCAGCCCCAGGCCGAAAATCAGGCGCGCGAGCAATAAAGCGATGAACATTCTATACCTACCTATCGTCTGCTACTCACTTTAAGTAGCCATGTGCTAAAATAGTAAGGGAGTCTATCGAAGATGTCAATAGCCACGCACGGGCTCTGCCCCCGTTACCATCGGGCTGTAGAGCTGGTTGGCCGCCGCTGGACGGGGGCGGTCGTCCGTACCCTTATGCCCGGCCCGCGGCGCTTCAACGAACTCCTGACGTCCATTCCGGGCCTCTCGGACCGGCTGCTCACCGAGCGGCTGCGCGAACTCGAGGCGGCCGGCATCGTCCGGCGCGAGGTCAAGCCTGATCCGCCGATTCGGGTGGTCTACGAGCTCACGGAGTCCGGCCGCGATTTGGGCCCGGCCCTCGACGAGATCGCGCGATGGGCGGAGCGCTGGATCGCTGCTCCGGCACAATCGTAGAGGTCCGCAGCTAACCGGAGACGGATTGGAAGCCCGGTGAAAGCCGGGCTTTTTGCATGTCTGCTCCTTTTGTGCGCCGTCACGGCCGCGTCCGCGGATTCATCGCCATTCGGCGATCTTGCCTATCGCTGGATCGGGCCGGCCGTAATGGGCGGGCGCCTCGACGCGGTCGCAGGCATACCGGGAAACGCAAAGATTGTTTATCTCGCGCATTCGTCGGGCGGCTTGTGGAAGTCGGAAGACGGCGGGCTTTCGTTTGCGTCGGTATTTCAGGCCGGCCAAACCGCGGCTGTCGGCGCCGTAGCGATCGATCCGCGCGACCCGCAACGCCTGCTGATCGGAACAGGTGAGGGATTTCCGCGTAACACCGCCGCGTACGGCGACGGCATTTGGCTTTCGGTTGACGCAGCGCGGCATTGGCGAAACACCGGTTTGAGCGACAGCGGAAGCATCGCCAAGATCGCATTCGATCCGCAAGACGATCGCATCGTGCTGGCTGCCGCAATCGGACATGAGTTTGCGCCCGGCGGCGACCGCGGAATTTACCGCAGCTCCGACGGCGGCTTGCACTGGAGCCGCGTGCTGTATGTTAATGAAACCACGGGTGGCAGCGACATCGCCTTCGATCCGCACGACGGCAATATCGTCTATGCGGGAACGTTCGATTTCTTGCGGCGCCCATGGACGATGCGCAGCGGCGGCCCGGGAAGCGGATTGTACAAATCCACGGACGCCGGCCGCACCTGGCGGCGGCTAACCGATCCGGCTCTGCATAACGGCTTGCCCGACGGACCGATCAACCGCGTCGGCGTGAATGTGTGCTCGAGCAATCCGCGGATCGTCTATGCGTTCGTGCCGGTGAAGAAGGGGATGCTCTACCGCTCGCTCGACGGCGGCGCGCACTGGGAGTTGAGAAATTCGAGCCAAGAGATCAATTTCAGACCGTTCTACTTTTCGCAAGTACGCTGCGACCCGTCCAACCCGCAGCGAGTCTTCGCCGTGGCCGGCGGATTGACGGTCTCAAAAGACGGCGGCATACATTTTCACAATGCGGGCGGCGGCGGCGACAACCATGACCTGTGGATCGATCCGAAGGATCCGCAGCGGCTGCTCAACGGCAGCGACTTGGGCTTCGACTATTCCGTGGACGGCGGCAAGACATGGAACTTCGACAACGTCGTGCCGTTCGCGCAGATCTATCGTGTCGGCTACGACATGGACGTGCCGTACCACGTGATGGGCGGTTTGCAGGACCATGAGGTTTGGCGCGGACCGAACGAAACGTTGAACACCAACGACGGCGTGGGCGGCGGCGCCTGGCTGAACATCTCGGACTGGGGCGACGGCCAGTATGCGATGGCCGATCCGCGCGATCCGAATATCGTTTACGAGGATACGCACTTCGGAGATCTCGCGCGCGAGAATCTGCTCACGGGAGAGCGGCGATACATTTCGCCCCAGCCGATCATCGGTTTTGGAACGCCCCCCTCCACGAATAAGTATCGTTTCAATTGGAGTGCGCCGCTGCTCATCTCGCGCTTCGACCCGGACGTCATTTACTTTGGCGGCAACGTTCTGTTCCGTTCCGGTGACCAAGGGAACTCGTGGAGCGAGTTCAGCCCCGATCTCACCCGCTGCGAACCGTCGCAACTGGCCGCGAGCGGCGGTCCGATCACGTTCGATGAGACCAATGCGGAGACGTATTGCACCATCTACGCGATCGGCGAAGACGCCAAGGACCCGGCCACCGTCTGGTACGGCACGGATAACGGCCACGTAGAACTGACGCGCGACGGCGGGAAGAACTGGCAGGACGTCATCGCAAACGTTCCCGGTCTACCGCTGCCCGCGCGCGTGAGCTCGCTCGCACCGTCGCCGGCTACCTCGGGCGTAGCGTATGCGACGTTCGATCGTCATCAGTGGAACGACTACGCACCGTATGCGTACGTCACGCGCGACTACGGAAAGTCGTGGGCGGCAATCGGGCGCGGATTGCCGAGTTACGTGCACGTGGTGCGAGAGGACCCGCGCAATTCTCAGCTGCTATACGCCGGAACGGAGACGGGCGCGCTTGCCTCTTTTGACGGCGGCGCACACTGGAACGACATTCGGTTGGGGATTCCGCACGTCGCGATCTTCGATCTGCAGGTGCATCCGCGCGACAACGACCTGATACTCGGTTCGCACGGGCGCGGCTTCTACGTGTTGGACGACGTAACACCGTTCCAACAATGGACGCGCGCGACGTCCGCGGGCACGTATCTCTTTCCACCGATGCCGGCGCTGCGCTATTCGAGTTCGTTCTACCGCGAGCACGGCCGCGGCGAATTTGTTTCGGATAACAAACCATATGGCGCGCTCCTGAGTTTGTATCTCGCCCGGACGCCCCCGGCTGCGCCGAAGGCAAAGCCTGCGGTAAACGTGCGTGTGCTGGATGCTCAGAAGCAGTTGGTCGCAGCGTTCCCTGTCACGGTGCATGCGGGACTCAACCGCTTTACCTGGGATCTTCGCACGTTGCCCCCGTCGGGTCGTGCGACGGTGCAAGACCGCCGCCGCAACTACATTTTCTATTCGATGAGGATTACGGGCCCGCAAGTCTTGCCGGGAACTTACACGCTTGAAGTTGATGCTCCGGGGGGCGTGGTGACGGCGCCGCTGGTTGTCGCAATGGATCCGCATCACCCGGCCGCGGCCGCAGATTTGCAGGCGCAATACGACGCGCTCATGGGACTTGCGGCGACGCAGGAACGCGCCGAAGTTGCGATCGCGCGGCTCGAGAACCTACGCCGCCAAATCGCGGCGGTGAGAGCGCGGGCCGGGTCGCTGGGTCCGGCGCTCGATGCGTACGACGGATCGTTGTCGGCGCAACTCGATCGACTGCGCAATCCCGAACCCAGCGGCTATCGCCGCCCGGCGATGGTGAGCGAACAGTTGGCTTACCTGCGGAATACGATCGAGCAATATGACGGTCCCCCGACCAGCACACAACAGAATTTCGCAAAGCAATACGCGGGCGAGATGACGCAGATCGAAGGCGATCTCGCGCCGTTGTTCGGAGCCCAACTCACCGCACTCAATGCGCAGTTACGCGCCGCGGCACTTCCGGAGCTGCATCTCTGAAGTCCAACTACAGCCTCTGGAAGTCCGCGCTTCTCAACGCTTTTTGGGTTCCGCTGCATTTTCAAGATACGGCGCTCATTGCGATCTCCGTGCCGGCAGCAGTCGTCTATTTTGCTCCGCAAGATCATGTGAGAGTCTTTGCGGTCTTGGCGGCGCTCGTAGCGTTTGTGTCGATGGCCGTTCCACCCGTGGCGGGCGCGCTCTCGGACAGATTGCGGCGCGAAGGCGTTCCGAGGCGCGCGTTCATCCTTGCAGGCGCCGCCGTTGACGTAGTCTGCTTGGTCATGATGGCCGAGGTCCGCAGCCTCGGCCTTTTCGCACTATTTCTCTTGCTTGCAACGGCGGGCGCGAACGTCGCCTTGGCGGCGTATCAAGCGCTACTGCCCGACGTCGTGCCGAAACAATTCTGGGGCACGGTCTCGGGCGTTCGAGGCGTCGCGATGGTTATCGGCGTCGTCGTCGGCATCGGTGTTGCGGCGGGTACGTATCCGCAAAGCACGTTCATCGGAATTGCCGTTGCGGTGGCGCTCGGAGCGATTACGCTGTTCGCGGTAAGCGAGCACGACGCGGGAAACGCAGAAGAAGATCACGCGCATATCAGCGACTGGCACGATTTCGTCGTGGTCTTTATAGCGCGGCTGTTTCTGGCGTTCGGGTTGTCGCTGTTGATGACGTTCATTTTGTACTTCTTTCGCGACGTGCTCAAGGTCGGCGATCCGAAGGTTGGAACCGGCTTAGTCGCCGCCGCGGCATTGATCGGCTCGATTGCTTCGGCGGTTTATCTGGGCTGGCTCTCCGATCGCGTGCCGCGCAAGCTTGTGGTTGCGGCCTGCGGCATTCCCATGACGCTGGCAGCGGCCGGCTTTGCGATCGTGCCGGAAGAGCGATGGATGTATGCGTTTTCCGTACTCTTTGGAATCGGGTTTGGCGGAGTTCTTTCGACCGGATGGGCGCTTGCGATCGACAGCGTTCCAAAGTTACGCGACGTCGCGCGCGATCTGGGCACCTGGGGCATCGCGCAAAATTTCCCGGCGGTTATCGCGCCGCTGTTCGGAGGCTGGCTGCTGGCGACGTACGGCACGTCGATCGCGGGGTATCGTCTGCTGTTCTTCGCAGCGGCAGGCAGCTTCGCCATCGGTTCGTTGTCGGTTTTGGCCGTGGGCCGCCGGCCGCTGTTGCCTTGGTGGGGCATGCTGCTGCGCCTGATCATAGGCTCCGTCGTTTGGATTTTCACGCACGCTGCAAACCGGATTCGTATGTGGGGACGCTTGCCGCGCCGGCGCGGCCCGGCACTTGTGATTTCAAATCATCAAAACGAGTTGGACTTGATGCCGTTTACGGCGCTGGGGTTTCTTACCGCGACGTTCCGTTCACCGTTTCTGGCGGCGACAGCGAAGCTGTTGTTCGAACCGGGCTTTATGGCGGTGCGTTTTCCGTCACTGTGGCGCGTGCTGCGAAACCTCAACATGAATGGTTTCTTTCGTTCCATCGGCTTGCTACCGATCGAAAACGAACTGCAGTCGCGGTCGATCGCGCGTTGGGCCTGGAGCGTCGAGCGTTCGCACGGAGTCCTTCCGCTTGAGGAGATCTTCAAAGCCCCGGTCATCGAGCGTTATGGCCTGCAAGGGCTGACGACGCGCGATCTGTTCCGCGCCCAGTACTTTCAAACAGCCCAGGACGCGTACGTTCGCATCACCGAGCTGCAGGCCGTGTACGGCAAAGAGCAGTTGGACGTGTCGCGGCGAGGCGTCGAAGAGGATATGGCAGCTTTCGAAGACGCTGTGCGCCGGGGCGCGACAATGTACGTGACGCCGGAAGGCGGATATACCGTAACCGGCGCGGCGTTGCCGTTTCGAGGGATCTGGGAGAGGCTGGAGCCGCTCGCTGGAGAGATCTATATCGCCGCAATCAGTTACGATCCGTTCGCGCCGAAGTTCTCGCAACTGTACCACGTGGTTCCATTACAGCGACGCGAGCAGGCCGAAAACGAGTTGCGCGCAGCGCGGGCCGTGACGGTCAGCGCGCTGCTTTCAAGCTGGCTGATAGAGCGGGACGCGGCATTTACCGAAGACGAGGCGGTCGACGCGGTGCGCACGAGTTTGAGCGCTTTACCCCGGGGCGTTTTCGTCGACCCCGAACTGGAGCAATCGCCGGACGCGGTAACGAGACGTGCCCTTGCCTCGATGCTTCGGCTAAAGATACTGGAGCGAACGGAAACCGGATACATGTTGGCTGCCGAGCGCAAACATCCGAATTATCCGATGGTAGAGGACATTGTGGCGTTTCAGGCGCGCTTTATCGGCGAGACTCTTGACGCAGCCGTTGCCTTGTCGGCCAGCGAACGCCAGTAGAAATACACCGGAATACCGGTGAGCAGAATGCCGATCCCGATCAGCGTTTCGCGCGGGACGGTTATCAGGGCGTTGACAACCACGTAGACGCTCGCGGCAATAAAGAAAAGCGTCGTCCAGGGATGACCCGGAACGGCGAAGCCGGCATGCGCCTCCGGATCGCGGCGGCGAAAGACGAAGAGCGTGTACGCGATCAGCGCAAAGTAAATAAAATCTATCGACGTTACGTAGGTGACGATTTGCTGAAAACCGTTGAAGGCCGTGATGATCGCTGCGATGATTCCCTGCACCGCGATCGCGATAACCGGCACTTGGGTTCGAGGGTGGATCCAGGCGAGCTGTTTGAAGAAGAGACCGTCGGCGGCCATCGCATAATAAAGCCGCGGCGAGACGAGCATCGCGTTGCTCAAATACCCGAGAGTTGAAATCGCAACCGCCGCTGCGACCGCACGCTGGCCGGGCGCACCGAAGACGTTGCGGACCATGTCCGCGGCCGGCGCGTGTGAATGTGCTAGGCCGTCGGGTCCGAGCATGCGAAGCGCCGCCAGCGTAATTGCCAAATACAATGCGATAACGCCGATGACGCCCCACAGCAACGCGCGCGGCATGGACCGGCGAGCATCCTTGAGTTCGGCGTCGATGAACGGCGCGGTTTGCCAGCCATCGTATGCAAACAGGACAGGAACTAAGGCGAAACCGACGAGCACGATCCAAGAACCGGGAGCGATCGGTCCCGGCAATGCAGCCGCAGGATGCGAGGCGCCGAAAAAACCGGTTAGGATGATGGCCGCGATGGCAGCGATCTTCAAGACCATGAAGACGTTTTGCGTCGTGCTGCCGGAGCGAACGCCGAGACAGTTGACAAAGGTGAGCGCCAGAATCAACGCAGCCGCCGTGATCCACAATGGTATGTGCCAACCGGTCATCGGCTCGAGATAGGCTGCGAACGCGATCGCGGAGGCTGCCATTGCGCCGGTATAACTCACCAGCAGCGCTGTCCAGCCGGCGGTAAAGGCGATGGCCGGATGCAATCCGTCGCGCAAGTAGCCGTAGACTCCGGAGACGCCGGGCCGCCGCGCGGCAAGTTCGGCGAAGATGAAGGCGCCGGCCAAAGCAACGACGCCTCCCAAAATCCAGGTCGCGACGATCAATGGCGCGGTTCGCGCGAGCTGGGCAACAAGCGGCGGCGTAAGAAATATTCCCGAACCGACCATCCCGCCCATCACGATGAGCGTGGCGTCGAAGGTGGTTAATTTGCGAGCAAGTTTCTCTTGGCCATCGGTCATCTAGCGCATGATCCGCAAATAGTGGCGGTCAAACGCGTGCAGTAGGCCTTCCTGTTGAGAATATGGACCGGGCGTGTAGGCGCGGGACGCAACGCCGGCTTGCGTCAACTCGTTAACCGCCCAATCCTGGCGGTTGGTGAGATCCCAAAAGTCCACCACGTCGGAGGAATCAAAGTACCATTCTGCCATTGTCTGCGGATCGAAGAGCCAGTCGCAAACAATCCGCGTTCGGGCCGGCCCGAGCGGCTGCACGTAATGCACCATGACGTAATCAGGATGCAAGCCGAGCAGAAGCGACGGAAAAATCGTGTAGTAGTAAACGCGCGAGCTATTTTCGTCACCCGCAAGCAACGGCCGCTGTGTCCTACCGCTTACGGTCAGGGTCGCAGCGGATTCGCGCAGTTCGGAGTAGCCGCCAAGAAACGGCCCCTCGATGAGGTCGTTCCGCCCGCTATCTGAAGGTGACAGGCGTTCGAGCTGCGGGTGAATGACCGGGCAGTGATAGCATTCGGAATAGTTTTGAAAGACGAGCTTCCAATTGCACGCCACGTCATAGGTCATGGATGCAGCCCGGCGTAGTTTCGGCAACTGCCAGGCTGCGAACCGGCCGGCGAGTGAGGCGAAAGTTTCTGCGAACGGCTCGAGCGGATCGAGCGCGACAAAAACAAATCCTTCGAACTGCGCAACGGACGCTTCGCGCAGCGGATAGGCGCTCAGGTCGAAATCCTCGACGCCGTCCATGTTGCGCGCAACACGCAGGGCTCCGTCTAAGCCGTACGTCCACGCGTGATATGGACATTGAATCGTACCTTTGAAAATGCCGGTCTCGTCCGCACAGAGACGCGTGCCGCGATGACGGCAGACATTGTAGAAAGCGCGAACGTTGCGCGCATCGTCGGCCGTGAGAATGAGACTCTCGCCGGCGATCTCCCGGACGACATAGCGTCCCGGTTCCTCCAGGTCTTCGATTCTCGCCGCACAGATCCAGGAACGCGAGAAGATCCGCTCATTTTCGCGCGCGAATATATCCGGCGAACAATACCACTGCGAATCGAGCGTGCGCGCGCCGCGCGCGGCTGAAGCCTTGACGAACGTCGTCACGAGGCGCGTCTTCCGCGCCGGCTAGGTGCGAGCCTGTGCGTTCAGTTGCGGAGCAGTTGCGGGAAACGGTGCCGCAACGCGGCCAGTTTCGGCTTGTCGTTGTAGACGACGTACGGATTGTCGGGATTGTGGGCGACGTAATCCTGGTGATAGCCTTCGGCGGCATAAAACGCCCGGAGCGGCTCGATCTTCGTAACGATGGGCGCGGAGTAAACCTTTGCGTTCGTCAAGTGCTTTATGTAAGCGCCGGCCTCGTCGCGCTGCGCGTTCGTCGTAAAGAAAATCTCGGAACGGTACTGCGTTCCTTCGTCAGGCCCTTGCCGGTTCAATTCCGTCGGATCGTGCGCGACCAAAAAATACACATCGAGGAGTTGCTTGAACGAGATCTGCGCGGGGTCGTAGGTCACTTCGACCGACTCGGCGTGACCGGTCATCCCGGTGCTCACGATTTCATAGTGCGCCGTCAGGGCATTGCCGCCGGAGTAGCCGGCCACGGCCTTGGTGACGCCCTTGAGCGGTTCGAAGACGGCCTGCATGCCCCAGAAGCACCCGCCGGCGAGCACGACGCGTTGGAGCGGCGCGGCCGATGCGGCGGCCGGAGAGAAGAGGGCGAGACCCACGAGAAGGGCTAGAGCGCGTTTCATATTCCTTATAACGCTTGCGGACCAAGCCTGGATGCGACTGCGGAGCGCCGAAGAGGTCAAGATTATGAAAGTATTCATCGCCGCGTTTTTGGCGGTATCGCTCGTCACCCCGCTACAGGCCGCAACCGTTCCAACGACGGCAACCGGCATTCCGTTGGATGCGCCGTGGAAAGTGACCGTCTACACACTCGCGCAAACGACATTCAAGCACCCGGCGTGGGGCTGGCAGCATTCCGAACGCAACTACCGGATCGCCTTGCAACTCGCGCAGGGCGACAATCTGCACGTGGACACCGATGTGCTCTTCGCGGCGGCGTTCTTGCACGACATGGCCGCATTCAAGCCGTGCAGCGATCCGAAGATGGAACATGGCGATTGCGCTGCGATCGAAAGTGAGGCCATTCTTCGCCCGGCGGGATTTCCGATGCAGAAGTATGCCGCTGTGGCTGCGGCCGAACGCGGTCACATGTACTATCGCGATCCGGGGACGATACCGGAAGCGATCGTCCTGCACGACGCGGACTCGCTTGATTTTCTCGGGGCGATCGGCGCCGCGCGTATGATCTCGCTAACGGGTGCGCAGAAACCTAGCTTCGGACCGGCGATTAAATCGCTGCGCTCGTTCATCAAGGATATTCCGCCGAAGCTCGTTACGCACACGGCGAAGACGATGGGCGCTGCGCGCGTTGCCGAACTGCAGGCGTTCCTCGACGCCATCGATCGCGAAACATTTTCAGGGACGGCGATGTAGGCGATGCCCTTTGCCGATGTAAACGGCACGCGCCTCCACTACGAAGTCGCCGGCGAAGGACCGCCGGTGGTTTTCGTTCACGGTCTGGGGCTGGACATGCGCATGTGGGACGATCAATTCGACGTATTCGCGCGTCGCTATCGCGTCATGCGGTACGACCTGCGGGGCTTTGGAAAATCGGCTCCCCAGACAGAAGAGCGATTTCTACACGCGGAAGATCTGCGCGCTCTCATGGACCATCTCGAAGCTCCAAAGGCAAACGTGATCGGCCTGTCGCTAGGCGGTATGATTGCGCTTCAATTTGCGTTGCTGTTTTCGGACGCTTTATGGAAATTAGTCTTGGTGGATGCAGCGCTGGACGGCTTCGAATGGAGCGGCGAGTGGGAAGCGGCCTATGCCGCGATTCGGGAGAGAGCGGCGCAGCAAGGTGCGAGCGCCGCAAATCAGATGTGGATGGAGCATGACTTGTTCGCTCCGGCGCGCGAACGGCCTGAGTGCCGGTCGAAGTTAGCGCAGATGGTGACCGAGTGTTCAGGATGGACATGGGTGAATAAGAGCACGGCGCGCGGCATTCGGCCGCCGTCAGCCGAGCGATTGGGCGAGATACTCGCGCCAACGCTGGTGCTTGTCGGCGAGCGCGATCTGCCGGATTTCCAGCGCATTGCGAACAAATTAACCGCGGAAATTCCGGCCGCGCGTAAGGTCGAAATGAAGGGTGTGGGCCACATGAGCAACATGGAGAATGCCGAATTGTTCAATACGATCGTAAACGGATTCTTATCGGAGCTAGATTCCCGCTAGTATTGACTTGTGCGCTTGGTCGAGCGAACTGAAGCGCCGGTAGTTCGAATACGCCGACACGACGTCACGGCTGCCGTGAATGAACAAAACGTGGCCGGTCCAATGCTGCCGAACCTCTACGACGCTCCAAAGGTCAGGCGTGACCCGGCCAAATGTGACTGTTATGGTTCCCGAATCGGCGTCTTTCGGGAGAACGGCCGGATGACACACGATCTGCGTTAGGCGGCCCGTTCGGCCGTCAATGATGTACATACCGTCATTGTGATTGGCATCGCGCTTTGAGCTCGTAAAGGAGAACGCGATGCTTCCCGGCGCACAACTGCTGCACGCCGCCGGAGCGAGACGGTATTCGGCCAGTGCGTCCGGGCTCAAAGGAACGTCAACATCTTCGCCGGGCGGCTTCTTGTCTAGTTGCGCATTGACTTTGGCAATGTCGTCAGCGGTGTACTGTTTGCCGCCGGCATTGCCGCTATAGCGATGTGCCCACACGAGACGCCCGTCATCCCGTAGGCGCCCCGAGTCATTTGCGTCGTCTTCGTTGTGGCCGGGTGCGCGCTGGGTGACTACGTAGTGCCGGTGAAAACCGATGAGCCCGTGGTGCTCGGCGGCGAGCGTTTGCAACGCCTCGCGGAGTCGTTGGGGAACGTCCGAACTCGACGCGCGAGCAACGGGGACGCCAAGCAAAAGCCCGCAAAACGCCAATACGGCGACTCTGAACAGCAACATATCTTTGATACGTTCGCGAGCCGGGCGAAGTTTCGGCACGCGTTCCTAGCTAGGTAGGCATCACCCGGGCCGATCTCGCACTTTGAGGAGACTATGAAACTGTATAGTACGGCTGCTCTGCTGGCGGCGATCGCGTTGCTGGTTGCAGCCAATCCGCCGGCAAAGAGCATCAACGCAACGCGCGCTTTTGCCGCGATTGCGCCGAAACTGAAAACGGCAACGCGCGTCCCAGTGCTGCTCCCGACGCGACTGCCGAGCTGGGTCGACGCCGGCCCGTTTGCCATCATCGAACAAAGTTCAAAGACGCATTATGCCGTGGATATTGCGGCGGTTGCGGACTGCAACGGCGCGCACGTCTGTAGTTTCGGTCACGTGTACGGTTCGTCGAAGCCCCTGAGTATAGATGACATACCCGGCGGCGGCACCTGGGTCGTGCTCGGATCGGGCGTGAAAGTCCGGTACGTCGCGTCGGTCAACTACGCGTATCCTTCGGACGCAGTCTTAGCATGGCAAAGCGGCGGCAACTATTACGCGATCACGCTGAAGGGCGGCAGTCTCGCGGACTTGGCAGCCACAATGCGGAGCATGCGCCGCTATTAGCGTCTATCGGGACGAGTTATTGGACGCCGAGCGCCAAGGCTTGGCCGCGTATAACGCGATGGAAGAGTGGGTGAGCCGTCCTCCGGATGCACCCGAAGTCCCAGGTGCCGTGTTGGAAGGCTGGGCGAAACAGTTGCGCGAGAGCCGTGAGCGCATATTGAAGCTCTTTAGGGAGCAGGGAACGCGAGACGACATCGCCGAGGCGCTCGCACGTAGCGAAACCTATCACAAGTCGCTTGGCCTAACCATTCGAGACAAACCGGAGCAATCCGAAGCGGAAGAGGAAGATAAGCCCGTCACCGGCTAGCGCGCGAAACAACCAGCCCGTTGTTTTGTAATACGGGCAGATGAGAATCGCCGTATACTCAGGTTACGGCAACGCCGATGTTGTCCGGATTTGCGATGCGCCGGAACCGGTGCCGAATGAAGACGAAGCGCTCATTTCCGTCCGGGCCGCGTCGATCGAAGCGCCCGATTGGCGCCTCATGCACGGTAAGCCGGCGATTGTGCGGCTTTTCTTCGGCATGCGCAAACCGAAGTTCAGGCCGGGTCGCAACGTGTCCGGAGAGGTTGTGGCCGTGGGCTCGCGTGTCACCGGCTTCAAACATGGCGACGCCGTTTTAGGCATGTGCCCAGGCGCTTTTGCGGAGTACGTCTGTGCGCGGGAGTCCCGCCTCGTCAAGAAGCCGGAAACCCTAACGTACGAGGAAGCCGCGGCATTGCCGATATCTGCCCTCACGGCTTTGCAAGGGTTGCGCGACTACGGAAAAGTCCGCCCTGGGCAGCGTGTCCTGATAAATGGTTCGTCGGGCGGCGTCGGTACGTTCGCGGTGCAGATTGCCAAGAACTTGGGCGCAACCGTAACCGGCGTTTGCAGCACGGGCAACGTAGAGTTGGCGCGATCTCTTGGCGCGGATCGTGTCATCGACTACACACAGCAAGATTTCACGCAAACCGAAGATCGATATGATGTTATTTACGATCTTGTAGGAGATCGGCCGCTCGCGCAGCTCGGAGCAATCCTAACTGCCGACGGTCGTTACGTCGCGGCGGGCGCGCCGAAAAATGTCACACTTTTCGGGCTGTTGGCTCGGCTAGTGGCAATGACGGTGCGTTCGCGCCTTGGCTCGCGCAAGTATGTGTCGTTCATTGCAAGGAGCAATCAGGGCGACCTAGGCTTTCTGGCCGGACTTGCCGGCGAGGGAAAGCTCAAGCCCGCCATCGATCGATGCTATACCTTGGACGAAACGGCTGCAGCACTCGGGTACGTGGATCAAGGTCACGCTCGCGCGAAGGTCGTTATCGTCATTAATGGCTAGCGCGGACGCAGGTATCGACTGAGGTGATGGTCTTGCCACCCGTGCGAACCGTTCCGTGCAGCGTGTATTCCGTCGCGGAGACGCGATCGAACGTTACCGCAATACTTGCGTCGGGGTAGATGCTGTGATAGGCGATGTGCGTCGGATCGCTGCCGGTCGCACGCATGACTGTGGCAGTTCCTTGTGTGTCGAGAACGATCGCCGTCCAACGGCCGTGCTGCGCGTCGTACGCTTGTAACTCTTCGTCGCCGCCGCCCGTCCAAGTAGCACTTTGCCGTAAAATACGGCCGTCACTATCGTAAGCATAGGCGGCACGGTAAGCGAAGCGTGTCGCTCCCGCGTGGTACGTGCAGTTCCAGGTACCAACCAGATACTGCAGACCGGCGAGTGGCGCCGGCGCTGCAGGCAAAGCCGCAGCAAGCACAAGGGAGGCGATCGTCACGACAATACCGTTCATGGATAGGCCATATATCCCAAGTGGAGTCTATTCCTGTGTCGAAATGATGGGCCGGCAGGAGGTACGTTCTTGAGACGCCTTGGATCGTTGTTAGCCGGCGTGATCGCCGCAGTCATATTTCTTTGCGGCAGCTTCTTAGGTGAGGCCCCAGCGGCGGCTCAGGTACCGTGCGCAGGTGTCGGCCAAGAATTCAGTCTTCAGCAGATGAGATCGACCCTAAAGGACATGTCGACGGAAGATCCCGCCATCATCGATCGGAATCTCAAGAATTACACCTTCCTCGTAGAACACTGGCGCGTCGTCACTCCCGGCCAGGAGAATCCAGCGGTGCGGCTCTACAGCGACGCGCTGGAGTATTGGCGCGAGAAGAAGGCTCGTCTAGAGTTGGGCGATACGGTCGAGGTTCACGCGGGTAAACGCTGGGCTTCGTTTCTTCGCGCTACGATCGACAAAGAGGAGAAGCGCATCGTCGGCACGTGGAATTGGTGGAACGGCTATACTGTCACGTTCAACGAGAACGGCGGCGCGTCATATAGGGGCAGTTCGCTCGTGCAGAGCGGCGTCGGCCGGTGGCAAAATACCGGCGGGAATACCTACCACGTGCACTGGCTGCAATCCAAGACGGACGACTACTTCACGCTGTCCTTCAACGGTATGAAGTTAGAAGGAAAGTACGATGGCAAGCCGGGTGTTAGCACGCGGAAATGCTAGGACTACATTTGAACCGCAACAACCGTATCTTAACCGTCATGTCTTTGCTCGCGATCATTCTGCTGTCGCTCCACTTGACGGATGACATCGTCTATGGGACCGATAGGTCGCCGGCCGCAAACATCGCGGTAATAGCTATCCTCGTCATCTGGCTATACGGGGCGCTGGTGCTCGCCGAGCGGCGATCGGGGCACGTGATCATGCTCCTCGGATCGCTGGCCGGCATGGTAGTTTTCACCGTTCACGTGAACAGACCAGGAGGACTGCCGGCCGGCACGCTCGCTGCATCTAGCGGAGTGTTCTTCTTCGTTTGGACACTCCTCGCGCTCGCAACCACCTCCGTTTTCTGCGCTATCCTCGCAGCGCACGGGTTATGGAATCTGCGACGCTCAAAACTGCCTTGAGCGCTGGTTGGAACCTCTACTGACGATCGGCGATTTCTCACGGGCAACGCACTTGAGCGTGAAGGCCTTGCGGCACTATCACGATGTGGGCTTGCTTAGCCCGTTCGACGTCGACCCGAACACCGGGTACCGCTTTTATAGCGCAGCGCAACTCGAGGCTGCGCAGTTGATCCGTCACCTCCGCAAACTCAAAATGCCCGTGGAACAGGTCAAGGCGGTTCTGGGGGCCTCAAACATGGACGAGCGCAACGAGATCATCGTTGCTCATCTGAAACACATGGAGGCACAGCTCGAAAATGCGCGGGTGACCGTTGCGCTGCTTCGTGCCATGCTCGAGCCTACAACCATGGAGATTGCGGTGGAACACCGTTTTGTCCCGGCTGTTATGGCAGCGGCGATCACCGAGATCGTGGAATTGGGTGCAATGGCCGCATGGTGGGCAGAAGCGTTCCGAGAAATCTATGCCGCGTTGCGTGCGCAAGGTGAAACTCCCGCCGGACCGGGCGGCGGGCTCTTTGCAACCGAAGTTTTCAGCGAGGAAATCGGCGAGAGCCTGATCTTCGTGCCGATTTCGAAAGCGCTAGCAGAATCGGGTCGCGTGCGCGTAATGGAGATTCCCGCGGTCGAAGCAGCCGTTGCCGTGCATCGTGGGCCGCTGTCCACCGCAGGGCCCTCTTATGCTGCCCTTGGCAAGTACGTGGCGGAGCATGCGATCGGGGCGGACGGTCCGATTCGCGAGTGCTATCTCGAGATGACCGGAATGTCAAACGACGACGTCGTGCGTACGGAAATCTTCTGGCCGATCTTGACTCTCCCGTAACCGGATACTGGAGAATCAACGCATGGAGGCTATTATGGCAGAGGACGACGAGCAAACCCTAATTTCCATCGTGAAGGAAATGGCAGAATCAATGACCGGTGAGCAGAGCACGCGGCACTGGGCGCCCAATGTGCTTTGGTTCGACATTCCGCCCTTTGCGTCACGGGGCGTTCAACCGGCGCGAAAGATGTTTGACAGTGTCTTCAGCAATTTTCAATCGTGTCACGTAGAGTTACTCGAGACCGACGCGATGCTGAACGGTAATATGGGCATTGTTTGCACGGTCCAAAAGGTCGAGATCGTGCTTAAGAGCGGCGCCGCCAAACGCGTAATGGCGCGTCAAACCGATTGCTTCGAGAAGCGCGACGGAAGGTGGCAGCTCATCCATCAACACGCGTCTGTCCCGTCGGGCGGCGATTGGGACGGCAAGATTACTCTATAGTCTGCTGTTGAGCGCCGCTTGATCCGGGGGTATTTCTAGCTGCAGCCGCTCGTAGCTCCGCATGAATCGCATTTTTCACACGACCCGTTACGCACCATCGTCAGCTGTCCGCATTCCGCGCACGCGTTTCCCGTGTAGCCTTTCGCTTTGGCGGCGGTGATCTGCGCTGTCTTTGACGCTACCGCAGTCGCGGTGCCGGCGGTGGCCATTGCGGGCGCATCCCCGGGGCTCTCGATAACGCGTTCGACGACGTCAAGCGTTTGTGCATGCGGAACACCGTTGGGCCGCAGGTGCGTGCTGGTTGGATGCATCTTTTCGCTGACGCCCGCCGTGACGTACTGCACTTCGCCGGCTTCCTCACCGAAGTAATCTTCCTCATGCACGGGTCCCATCGAGTCCATGTTCATTTCGGGCTGTACGTGCGCGAGCTCGTAGCGGCCGAGATAGCTGACGGCTAGCTCGCGGAAGATGTAGTCGAGGATCGACGTCGCCATCTTGATGTGGTTGTGGCCGACGACGGGTCCGTTCGGCTCGAAGCGCGTGAACGTAAATGCGTCGACGAACTCCTCCAGCGGCACGCCGTGCTGTAAACCCAGTGAAACCGCGATCGCGAAGTTGTTCATCAGCGAGCGGAAGGCCGCGCCTTCCTTGTGCATGTCGATGAAGATCTCGCCCAGTTGGCCGCCGTCGTACTCGCCGGTGCGCAAGTAGACTTTGTGGCCGCCGACGATCGCTTTTTGCGTGTAGCCGCTGCGGCGTTCAGGCATGCGGCGGCGTTTGGCGATGTACCGGTAGACGATGCGCTCGGCGATCTGCAACGGATGCTGGAACGCTCGCTGCGGCTGCTCTTCCTCGACCGCTTCGCCGCCGAGATCGGACGTCGCTGCGAGCGGCTGCGAGAGCTTGGAGCCGTCGCGATATAAGGCTACGGCCTTGATCATCCGCTCCCACGCGTAGCGATAGGCTTCTTTGACGTCGCCGATGGTCGCGGTTTGCGGAAGGTTGATGGTCTTCGAGATCGCACCGCTCACGAACGGCTGCGCTGCCGCCATCATGTCGATGTGCGCCAGCGGCCGGATGAAACGTAACCCATGCTTGCCGCACGGATTTGCGCAATCGAAAACAAAGAGGTGCTCGTCTTTGAGATGCGGGGCGCCTTCCAGTGTCATGCGGCCGCAGATGACATCTGACGCCTCGTCGATCTGATGCTGCGTGAAGCCCAGCGAGTCGCGCAGAATCGAGAAGCTCCAGCTGTTGAGCTGCTCGTCCGTTAAGCCGAGCGTCCCTTTGCAGAACTCTTCGCCAAGCGTGTACTTATTGAAAGCGAACTCCAGCTCGAAGGCGCTGGGCAGCGCCGCCTCGATACGCGCGATCGAATCCTCGTCGAATCCCTTGGCGCGCAGCGTCGCCGCGTTGATGTGGGGTGCGCCCTCCAACGAGCCCGTGCCTTTGGCGAAGGTTTCGATCTCTTGGATCTGCGACTCGCTGTAGCCCAGCTTGCGCAAGGCCGGCTCGACCGACTGATTGACGATGCGGAAATAGCCGCCGCCGGCGAGCTTCTTGAACTTGACCAATGCAAAATCAGGCTCGATGCCGGTGGTGTCGCAGTCCATGACCAGCGCGATCGTGCCGGTCGGCGCGATCACGACGGTCTGCGCGTTGCGGAAGCCGGTGACCTCACCCATCGTTAGGGCGTCGTCCCACATCTTGCGCGCGAGGCCCCAGGTCTCTTGGGTGAAGAGCGTCGGCGCGTGCGTCACGGGTTTGATGGATAGGCCTTCGTAGGCCTCGTCGTGTTCGTCGTATGCCGCGCGGCGATGATTGCGGATCACGCGCAGCATCGGTTCGGCATTGGCCTCGAAGCGCGCAAACGGTCCGAGCTCGCGCGCCATTTCGGCCGAAGCGCGATACGCCGAGCCGGTCATAAGCGCCGAGATCGCGGCGCACCAGCCGAAGCCGTCTTCTGAATCGTAGGGCAGGCCCATGCGCATCAGCAGCGTGCCGAGGTTCGCATAACCCAAACCCAAGGTGCGATATCCGTGGTTCTTCTCGGCGATCGCCTTGGACGGCATCTGCCCCATCGTCACAGAGATTTCCAGTGTCGTTGTCCACGTACGGGAGGCGTCGGCAAAAGCGGCGGCGTCGAAGTCGCCGTCGTCCTTGAGGAACTTGACGAGGTTTAGGCTCGCTAAATTACACGCCGTGTCGTCGATGAAGCAATACTCGGAGCACGGGTTAGTCGCGTTGATGCGATCGTCGTTGGAGCACGTGTGCCACTCTTGCAGAATGTTGTCGTATTGAATGCCCGGATCGGCGCACTGCCACGCGGCCAGCGCGATCTGCTCCCACAAGCTCGACGCTTTGATCGTCTTCATGACCGCGCCGGTCGTGCGGGCGGTCAGCTTCCAATCGTCGTCGCGATCGAGTGCCTCAAAGAATTCATTCGTCAGGCGAACGGAATTGTTTGAGTTCTGTCCCGAGACGGTCGCGTAGGCTTCCGAATCCCAGCCGGTGTCATAGGTCTCGACGTCCAGATGCTTGTAGCCCTGGCGCGCAAAGTCGAGAGCGTATTGAATGTTCGCCTGCGGGATGCCGGCGGTTAGCGCGGCGCGCATCGCGCTCTTGAGCGCAGGGTTCAGCGCCGGATCGAGACGCGCGCCTTCGGGCACGGTCTCGTCGTGTGCCGCCTTCATGATCGCGTTCAAGTGCTTTTCGCAGCTGATCGAACCCGCAACGAGATCCGAAACTTTTTGTTCTTCGCGAACTTTCCAGCCCACGAACTGTTCGATGTCAGGGTGGTCGGCGTTGAGCACGACCATCTTGGCAGCGCGGCGCGTGGTGCCGCCCGACTTGATCGCGCCGGCGGCGCGATCAAAGACTTTAAGGAAGGACATGAGGCCCGAGCTGGTCCCGCCGCCAGTCAGTTTTTCGCCCGCCGCGCGGAGCTTGGAAAAATTGGCACCGCTGCCGGAGCCGCCCTTAAAGATGCGCGCTTCGCGCACGACGCCGTCGAAGATGCCGCCCTCGTTGACGAGATCGTCTTCGATCGAAAGGATGTAGCATGCCGAAACTTGCGGATGCTCGTACGTATTGACGGAGCGCTTTACTTGCGAATCCGCCGGATCGACGAAGTAGTGGCCTTGCGCCGGGCCGGAGATGCCGTACGCCCAATGCAAACCGGTGTTGAACCACTGCGGTGAGTTGGGCGCGCCGATCTGCCGCGCCAGCATGGCGCACATCTCGTCGTAATAGATTTGCGCGTCTTCTTCGGAGTCGAAGTAGCCGTGTTTGAAGCCCCAGTAGGTCCAGCAGCCCGCCATGCGGTTGAAGACCTGGCGTGAATCGCTTTCGGCCTCGAACCCGCAGTCGTCGGCAGCCTCGGAGCGCCACAGCCATTCGGGGACACCCTCTTCGGCGACGCGTTTGAGCTGCGTCGGAACCCCCGCCTTGCGGCAGTATTTTTGGGCCAGGACATCGGTGGCGACCTGGCTCCAGCCGGACGGCACCATGATGTCAGGAGCCTCGAATATCACCGACCCGTCCGGGTTGACGATGCGCGAGGCTCGCGGTTCGAAAGAGAGGCCGGCGTAGGGGTCGCCGGGGGCCGAATAGAGGCGGCGGAACTTCATCGAGGCTCCTTCCTCCGGGTGGGGAGGACCCGTTCAGTACGAGGGAATTGTGACGAACACCTGTTCGATTGGCAACGGACACAACCGTTAGGCGTGCCCATAAATTGTACTACTGCGGCTTGCTGGATACAAGATATTGTGGTTTGGGTCCTTGTGCGCAAGCTGTCCAGAACGTCAAAAATCTGTGTAGTCGGGACCGCTTACGGTGGAGAGCCGGCCTCGGCGGTGAGGGCGCTGTGGAAACTTCCGAGGATAGCGGGGACAAATGGACCAAAACGCATGCGGATGCTCGGCCCTGACCGCTTCGCGCCCCGTCTCCACGACATCGCGCTGGCCGAGCTCAGCGAGGCCGGGATCCGTGGCCTCATAATCGACCTCGACAACACCCTTTTGGGCTTTCGCGAGACCGAATTGGCCGCCGAGCACCTGGCCTGGGTGCGCGAGGCGCACGAGCGCGGCTTCGCAATGGTCATGGTGTCGAACAATTTCAGCGATCGCGTGCGCGGCATTGCAGCGCAATTGCACATCGGCTGCATCCCGAATGCGCTCAAACCGCTGCCGTTCGGTTTTCTGCGCGCGCTCAAGCATTTGGGATTGCCGCGCAAACAGGTGGCCGTTGTCGGCGATCAGCTTTTCACCGATGTTTTGGGCGCGAAACTCTGCGGAAATCTCTATACCATCTTGACCGAACCGATCGAAACCAAAGACTTTCCAATTACGATGATGTTCCGGTTCTTCGAGCGGCTGATGCTACCGCCGCGGCGCCGGTGAAACTCGCGCTGATCGGCGATCCCGTCGAACACAGCCGCAGTCCGGAACTCCACGGACGGTTTCTGGAAGAGGCGGGAATCGAAGGCACATACACTGCGATCCGCGTCGCACGCGGTGGCGGAGCTGAAGCCGTCCGCAAATTACGCGCGGAAGGTTACATCGGGCTGAACGTAACTACGCCGTTAAAAGAAGAAGTGTTGAGCGCTTGCGATGAGCTGGACGAAGACGCGCGGATGTCGGAAGCGGTAAACACGATATTTCTTGGGCGCACTATTTTGGGTAGCAATACCGATGGTGTTGGAGCGCGCTCCGCGCTGGAAACTGCGTTAGGCCAGCCCGTCGCGCTCGAGCGTGTCGGCATCCTCGGCACCGGTGCGACTGCGCGCGCAATTCTCGCTCAACTGCACGAGACGGACGCCTACACGTACGTCTGGGGGCGCGACCAC
This sequence comes from Candidatus Rubrimentiphilum sp., assembly GCA_035710515.1. Classification (NCBI taxonomy): domain Bacteria; kingdom Bacillati; phylum Vulcanimicrobiota; class Vulcanimicrobiia; order Vulcanimicrobiales; family Vulcanimicrobiaceae; genus Candidatus Rubrimentiphilum; species Candidatus Rubrimentiphilum sp. Next base: position 974,056 of record DASTDE010000001.1, read on the forward strand.
GATAAAGTGCTTGCATTGTGCGACCGTTTTGAAGCACAACAATGGCCTGAGAGCCGGCCGGAGATCGTGATCTCAACGCTACCGCCGAAGACTGACTTGCCAAAACACGTGCTGGAGCACGTGCGCAAAGCGGATCTCGTGATGGACACGAACTACGGATCGCGCTCTACGCTGGAAGCGCTCTTGCAACGCGAGGTGATGAAGGGCGGCCATATGCTGGAAGCACAAGCGCGCGCATCTTTCGATTTCTGGTTAGCGCACGCTCAAGAACAAGCCGAGCGTCTATGAATTCGGAGAGGGGGAGATTCGAACTCCCGAGACGCTTTCACGTCTGCTCGCTTTCCAAGCGAGTGCATTCAACCGCTCTGCCACCTCTCCCGGTGGGGCCCGTCAAGCCGCTATTATATCCCGGCTGGGTGCCAGATCGTTTTGATCTCGCTGTACATCGCGATGTCGTCCAAACTCTGAGCGGCGGGTGAAAACCATTCGTCCCGTTTCTGACGGTGAAGAACGTGCGTGCGTTTGACGTTGTCGGACGCCTCGCGTTGCAAATCCGTCGTCAGCGGGCCATCGATAAACGCAAGCGCATTGACGTCCATGTGCTTAGCCAGCACTGGGCCCAGTTCGCTGCGGAAACCGGTGATGATGTTCACGACGCCTGCCGGTACATCGCTCGTCGCTAACGCTTCGGCGAAAACAACAGCGGTGCGCGGATCTTTCTCGGAGGGGACGAGCACCACGGCATTGCCGGCGACCAGCGCCGGCAATAATACTGAAACCAATCCCAGCAGCGCAGGCTCATCAGGAGCAAGGATCCCAACGACGCCGGTCGGCTCGGCGGTCGAAAAGTTGAAGTGCGGGCCGCCGACGGGATTACGCGTCGAAAGCAACGCGTTGTACTTGTCGCACCATCCCGCATACCACACGACACGGTCGATCGTAGCCACGACTTCGGCCTCGGCGTCGCCGGCCGAAAGATTCATTCCCTCGCGTACGCGATCGACGAGCTCCTCGTGGCGGGCTTCCATCATCTCCGCGAGGCGATAGAGAATCAGGCCGCGCGTTCCCGGAGCCGTCGCCAGCCATTTGGGCTGCGCCGCTCGTGCCGCGACGACTGCGTCCCGGATGTCTTTGCGCGACCCGCGCGCGATGTTCGCACCGAACTCCGAGCCGTCCCATAAGGGATCGCTGCGGCCGGATTCCGATCGCACGAACGCGCCGTTGATGAAGAGCTTGTACATCTTGCGGACGGCAAGCCTGGGTCGATCGACTTTGGGCATGCCGCGAGCTACGACGCAGGGGAGGCGGGACCCTATGGGGGTATATGCCCGAGGGAGGCTCCATATGACGACCACTAAGCCGTTTTTGTCCGACGTACAAGAGCTGCGGCGGCGCGCGCGAGAGAACATGATGCGCGGTTCGGTTACCAGCGATTACAAGGGTGACATAAAGCAAGCCGTAGCGGTACTGAATGCAGCGCTAGCGACCGAGATCGTGTGCGTCCTGCGCTACAAGCGCCACTATTACATGGCCAAGGGCATTGCAAAAGACTCCGTTGCCGGCGAGTTCTTACAGCACGCCAACGAGGAGCAAGGCCACGCCGACATGATTGCCGAGCGCATCACGCAGCTCGGCGGCGAGCCCGATTTCAATCCGGAAGGGCTCGCGACGCGCAGCCACTCGGAGTACAAAGAAGGCGACGACCTCGTGGACATGATCAAGGAAAACTTGGTCGCCGAACGCGTCGCCATCGAGTCATATCGCGAGATCGTGCGTTTCTTCGGCGACAACGATCCGACCACGCGCCGGATGATCGAGGAGATCCTCGCGGTGGAAGAAGAGCACGCCAACGACATGGTTGACCTGCTCGAGCAGCACGGATCGAACGGTAAGCGCTAGGGACGCGGTTTATGCGTCTGCGTGAAGACTTTTACGAGCTTTCCGCCCCGTAACGCATACGTCGTAACGACGTTCAGCGTGCAGTGGAGGTCGTCGCAAGCGTCAACGTATAAAAACTGTTTCGCGAACCGGATGTGAATGGAAGTGGGCCCGGCGCCCCAGTCGCTGCCCCAACTGGCAGTCGCAACCTTCGAGAGAAGCACCGCGCCGTTTTTGCGTTCGTCGAAAGCATACGCCGCAGCTTCCCCGCCGTCGGCCGGATAATCGCACGCCAGCACAACAACTGCCTGTTGCGTGCCCTTGGCCAGACTGCCCTCAACGACGGAATGCACATTTAAATCAAAGCCCGCGCCCATCTTGTCGTCAAAATAGGAAAAGCTGCCCTTCCGCATGACCACCGGAACCGGCACGTTCGACGGGCACGGGTTCGTGGCGTAGGTGAAGTTCATAAAGTCGACGGCCAAGAGCAACGGCGCGATCATGCTGCCTCCGGATGAAGAAACGAAGCGAAAATCTCGATCGTGTCAACCAAACGCGGTCCGGGACGGTTCACATACGCGTTTCCGTCCACCGGATGCACGCGTCCTTCGCGCACCGCGCGTAGCCCCATCCACTCGGGACGCGCCTGCAGCTCCCTCAATGCCTCAAGCGTCTTCGGCAAACCGTAACCGCATGGAGCGACAATGATTGCATCGGGATCGGCTGCGGTAATCTCGTCCCAGGAGAGCCGCCGCGAGTTCGCTCCAGGATTTGAAAGCACCGGGTCGCCGCCCGCGGCTTCGACAAGTCCGGGCGTCCAGTGTCCGGCGCCCATCGGTGGATCGGTCCATTCGAGCACCAGCACGCGCGGCGCGAACTCCGCGGCAGCATAATCGCGCACGGCGGCTTCGCGGCGCCGCAATGCATCGACGACCTCGCGCGCTTTCCACTGAACGCCGGTTAACTCGCCCAGCGTCATGATGTTCGCATACACGTCCTCCAGCGAAGACGGTTCGAGGGAAACGACGCGCGGATCGGAGGTCAGACGCCGGGCCGCGCGATCGACGATCGCATACGAAACGGCGCAAACTTCGCAGAGCTCCTGCGTTACGATGAGATCCGGTTTCAGCTGTTCGAGTAACTCCGCATTCAGCGTGTAGAGACTCGAGCCGGCATGCAGCGCGCGACGGACGTGACGATCGATCGCGGCCGAAGAATCGGCGAAAGCGAGGGCCGAGGCCGTCAGGCGGGGCAGGCGCAGCGCCTCCGGCGGGTAGTCACACTCGTGCGTGACCCCGACCAGATCGCCGCCCGCTCCAATGGCAAAAAGCGTCTCCGTGGCGCTCGGAAGCAAGCTAACTATGCGCAACGGCACTTCAATCCGCGCTTGTATGGGAATAACCTGCGCGTGGAACAGGCAACCGTCGACGAACATGTGCCGTCCAAGGGCGCGCGATCCCGTGAAATTCTGGCGACCCTCGCCCGCCACGGAGTAAGCGCCGCTACCGGCCACCCCGCCGCCGAGCAGCTCCGGCTGGCGTGCGAAGAGCTCGGCACGACGTTCATCAAACTCGGCCAATCGCTCTCGACCCGCGCCGATCTCTTACCGGCCGACTATCGCGCCGAACTGCAAAAACTGACCGACAATGTTCCGCCCGTGCCGTACGAAGAAATCGCCGCGGTCATTCGTGATGAGCTCGGTGCGGCACCCGACAAGCTCTTCGCGCGCTTCGATCGTACGGCGTTGGGATCCGCATCGATCGGCCAGGTTCACGCCGCCACGCTTCACGACGGCCGGGAAGTCGTCGTCAAAGTGATCAAGCCGGGCGTCGAAGATCTCGTAGGCATCGATTTGCAGATTCTGGACGACCTCGCCGGAAAAGCGTCGAAGCGCTGGCCGGTTTTGGATGAGTACGGCGCGGGCGATCTGGTCGAGGAGTTCGCCGACACGCTGCGCTACGAGCTCGACTTCACGCGCGAGGCCGCCAGCGCCGAGCTGTTCCGGGCGTTCTTTCAAGACGAGCCCGGCATAAAGATACCGGAAGTGATCTACGAACGCTCGTCGGCGCGAGTGATTACGCTCGAACGCCTTCACGGTCAAAAGCCGGCCGAGCTTTCGGAACGCGCGCAACGGAAGCGCGAAGTGGCCGGCGAGCGGGTCGCGCGGTTCATTTTGGAGCCGGCCTTCGGCGAAGGCGTCTTCTATGCGGATCCGCATAGCGGGAATTTTGTCGTCATGCCGGGCGGCGCGATTGGCGTCATGGACTTCGGCATGACGGGCAGACTAGCGCCGGAAGTGCGGCGCCGGGTAGCGGATATCTTCACCGCGTTCGATCGGCGCGATCCCGAACGCGTCACCGATCGCCTCTTACAGGTCGCAGGACCGACGCATCCGGTAGACCGCGCCGCCCTAGGCGGCGAGATCGCGCGCATCTTGGAACGTCATTTGGCCGCGGACTTGAAGAGTATGGAGTTCGGCGATGCACTGACGGAGATGCTCGACGTCGTGCGCTGCTACAAGTTGCGGCTGCCGGGGCCGGTCGCGCTGCTCTTCAAAGCGCTGGTCATGTGTGAAGGTTTGATCGAGACGATCAGTCCGAACGCCAACATGAGCTCGTTCGTCGCATCACTCTCGGAGAAGATTCTCTATCAGCGGTTAAACGGTCAGGACTGGGCCGGAAACATCCGCAACACGGCGATCGACGCGGCCGAGCTGAGCATCGAGCTGCCGCGCAGAGTCGATCGCGTGCTCTCGGAGGTCGAGCGCGGCAACTTGCGCGTCTGGGCGCGCATGGAGGACTTCGAACCTGCGCTGGCCCGCTTCGAACGCGCGATTGAGACGACGAACGCGACGATGTTGGCTTCGGCGTGCATCGTCGGCTTGGCGATCGTGATGCTCGTCTATCACCCGCAGGGCTGGGGCCGCTGGATCGGCTATGCGTTCTGGTCGGTCGTGGCAATCGCGTTTCTGTTCAGTCTGCGAACCGTCTGGGCGACCTTGAAGAAACGGAAGGTCCGGTAGAGAATACCTGGGGCGTGAACAGACTGGTGCTGGTTGCCGTTATGGCGGCCGGGATAGCCGTAGCGGGCTGCGGCGGAGGTTACGGCGGCATTACGATTCCGGGCAGCGGCTCATGCCTCTTTAGCGGGCTGACGCAGCTGATCTACCCGATGCCGGGGGCGACGAACGTGCCTGACGCGCCGCAGCAGATCGTCTTTGCGACCAGTCAGCTTTTTCCAAGCGGCTTCGACGTGCTCATCAGCAGCGATTCGAACCCCAACAACGCTGTAAACGGCACGGCCGCATTCTTCCAGCGCATTCAAGCGTCGCAAGTCCCGTCGCCGTCGGCTACGCTGCAGATCAGTAATCCGTTTTATGAAAGCGCGTCGTTAAGCACGTCGTTCCCGCATGGGACGTACTATGTGTTCCTCAACGACTCGCGCGTGAGTTGCACGCCGACTTCGGCCGGTTCGTTTACAACCCAGTAAGAGTCACTCGCCTTGGGCGAGCGAGAAGCCGCGGCTCCCGTCGAACGTGTACAGGCCTTCAGTCTTTATGACGTCAAAGCCGGCGCCGCCCATCGCCGCGAGAATCTCGGCCACGGCACGATTTGAAAAGCCGTCGCCCTCAAAGCGGCAGCTCCAGTGATCGCTCCAGAACGTGTCGGGATTGCCGTTGGGCCAGACTTTGGTTCCGCGGTTGCTGATGACCGTAAGTTTAGCGCCTGTGAGTTTCAGGGCATTGATACGGTCCGCGATCGTGTCGGGATTGCCGTCGGGGAGATCGATGAAGACGTCGACGCCGGTGTGCTTTTTGGCTGAGCGCTTGCCGGCGGCGCGCACGGAGACGTTCATCTGCGCGTCCTTGGCATACTCGACCGGCTGCAAGTTTTGCGGGCGTTCTCCCAATCGCGCGATCACAGCGGTAGCGAACTCTTTGGTGCCGACTTTCTCTTTGCTGACGCCTTCCTTATAGATGTCGTAGGTGTGAACGCCGTCCTCGATGGTGCGCAGCCAAGCGTTGTGGGCGCGCTCGGCGACTTCGCCTTGACCGATATGCGAGAGCATGAGCAGCGCGCCATGAAAGAGGCCCGACGGATTGGCCATATTCTGACCGGCGCGGCGCGGCGCCGAACCGTGAATCGCTTCGAACATGGAGCAGTGGTCGCCGATATTGGCCGAACCGGCTAACCCGACGGACCCCGTGATCTGCGCGGCGACGTCGGAGAGCACGTCACCGTACAGATTCGGCATCACCAAAACGTCAAACGCTTCAGGGGTGTCTGCCATCTTGGCTGCGCCGATATCCACGATCCAGTGCTCGTTTTCGATGTCGGGATACTCGGTCGCGATTTCATCGAAGACCTTATGGAACAGCCCGTCCGTGATCTTCATGATGTTGTCTTTGGTGAAACAAGTCACTTTCTTGCGCTTGTTGGCGCGCGCGTACTCGAACGCGTAGCGTACGATCCGCTCGCTGCCCGGGCGCGAAATCAGCTTCAGGCACTGCGTGACTTGCTCGGTCTGGCGGTGTTCGATTCCGCCGTAGACGTCCTCTTCGTTCTCACGCACGATTACGAGGTTCATCTTCGGATGTTTCGTCGCGATATACGGATGCAGCGAGGCGCAGGGCCGCACGTTGGCATACATGCCGAGCGTCTTGCGCACGGTGACGTTGAGCGACTTAAAGCCGCCGCCCTGGGGCGTTGTAATCGGCGCTTTTAGGAAGACTTTCGTGCGGCGCAGCGAGTCCCAGGAACTGGGCTCTATTCCGTTGGTGATGCCGCGCGAGTAAATGCTCTCGCCGATCTCGATGCGCTCCATATCGAGGCGCGCGCCGGCCTCCATGATGATGCGCAGCGTCGCATCCATGATTTCGGGACCGATGCCGTCGCCGTACGCCACGGTTATTGGGGTCTTTTTTGCGGTTAGAGTGACCACTGGTTCGCGTTCCATCCTTCACTGATGCCGTTGGGCGAGAAATTTTGGAGATTGGGGTTCAGTCCGTAGCGCCGCTTCGTGTAATAGTTAAACGCGGCGGGAGCGTCGCCGATGAGGAGCGACTCGATGCGGGAGTAAGCGCGTTTGCGCGTTGGCCGGTCGAAGTGATTCAGCGCAGCCGTTTCGGCGGCATCGAGCGCGGGATCGCAGTAGCTGCCGATGTTGTTTCCTTTTGGCGGCGCCATCTTGCATAGCCACTGCGAGGAGTTATCGGGATCGGCGCCGGCAACCCAGGCGTATTCCGCCAGATCGAATTTGCCGCTTTGCAGAATGCCGCCCAACTGCTGGGTGGCGTAAAGCATACTGTACGGATAGATCTTGATAGGTACATCGATTCCGGCCCGCCGCAGATCAGATTGCACTTCGACGGCGATGCCCTGCGCGGTGGCGCTTCCGGCGCCATAGACGAGTTGCAGCGAGAGTTTGCGGCCGCCCTTGGAGCGCATGCCCGATGCATCGCGGCGCCATCCGGCCTGGTCGAGCAGGCGGCCTGCCAGGGACGGATCGTACGCGGCGGGTTTGAGGCTCGAATCGAACGCCCAGTAGAAGTCCGAGAGGTCGGCGACCGCGACCGTCGCCGTCCCAAACGTTACGTCTCTTACAAGGCGCGGATCGTTAATGGCAGCGACGATGGCGCGCCGCACGCGGATATCGTCGAGCGGCGGGCGCTTAAAGTTGAAGACGATCGACGTGTACGAGGGTGCTTTGACCAATAACGCTTTCACGCCGCCGACCTCGGTCAAGCCGTGATACGTCGTCGCACTGATGTCGAGCAGTAGATCCGACCCGTGGGATCGCAACTCCGCCATCTGCGTATTGCCGTCGGGAACGGTGTAAACCAGGATCGTGCGCAGCTTGGGCGCGCCGCCGAAGTAGTGCGGGTTGGCCGCGTACTCAACGTGATCGCCGCGGTACCAGCGCACGACCTGAAAGGGCCCGGTCCCAATCGGCTTTTGATTGAACGGAATCCGGTTGATGTTCGGATACCGCGCCAGCAGATGTTTCGGCACGATTCTGAACGGGTCGTCGCTCTCGCCGAAGACGGTGTCAACGAACGGCGCGAACGGCTGCTTTAAATGAAAGACGACCGTGTAGGGATCGGGCGTATCAACGGAGGCTACTTGATCGTAACCCCGCCGCTCAACCACGTTGTTGTTCGGATTCATCACGGCTTGCCAGCTGAATTTGACGTCGGCGCTCGTAAACGGCGCGCCGTCCTGCCATGTCACGCCATGCCGCAGGTAGTACGTGATGGTACGTCCGTCGGTGCTGATGCCATGATTTTCGACGCTCGGCACCCGAGCGGCCAAGTCGGGTACTTGGTTTCCTTTGTCGTTGAGCGTGACCAGCAGATTGAACGCGAGACTGGAAAGGAAGTTCTCGCCCGTGTTCGTTGCCAGCAGCGGGTTGAGCGACGTCGGCTCGACATAGTTGGCCACGCGCAGGATGCCCGTCGGTTTCGCAGTCGTGCCGCCGTTCTGCTTGGCGCATGCCGAAGCGAGAAGAAGCAGCGCGACGCCTAACGCGGTGAGGCGTTTCATCTATCGTTGACCAAACGGAACTTCGCGTACATGTACGGATAGTCGGCAAAGAACCAGTTTCTGAAACTGCGGCGGATCAATTCGCGCGCGGTTACCGGCGAAGCACCCTTCATCACATAGTGTTTGCCGTCGAAAAAGTCGGCGCTGTATTGGGGATAACTCGCCATCGGTTCGAAGCCGGCAAACGGCGCGAATTGCGTTCCGGTCCACTCCCAGCCGTTGCCGATGAGATCGTGGACGCCCCACGCGCTCGCGCCGCCGGGATGCGCATCGACCGGTTCCGGGTCGTAACGCTGGAAGTCGAAGTTTCCGTGTGCCGCATTGGGAGGCTCATCGCCCCACGGAAACGCGCGCTCCGTTCCTTGCGGCGTGCCGAACGCGGCACGATGGTACTCGGCTTCAGTTGCCAAGCGCGCGCCTTTCCACTTTGCGTACGCTTCCGCGTCGGTATGCCGCACGTACACGGGCCACGACAACGGGAGCGGCAGCTCTTCGAAGACGCCGCGCAGCGCAAACGTGCCGTCGCGCTCGATCCAAAACGGCGGCACGGCGCCGCCGGCGGCGACGAACTCGCGGTACTCGCCGTTGGTCACGGGAAACCGTTGAATTGCAAAGGCTCCGACGGCGGCTTGATGCTCGTCGAACTCATTGTCCCAGCCGAACGGGATTGCGTCGCGGCGCGCGCCGAGCGTAGCCGTGCCGGACGCGATCTCAACGAATTCGTTGCGCGGCGGCGTGGAATCGCGGTGTTTTTGCGTCATGCGCCGCTTTTTTTCGGGCGCCAGCTGATGGAGGAGATAGATCAGCGTCTCGTGGTGCATCGGTTCGTGCTCGAGCGCCGTGTAGATCGCCTGTCCGCGAACGAGGCGCGGCACGTTCGGATCGACGAGCTGCGCGTTTGAAATCGCCGCATAGATGCGCTCGTCGCACTTGCGGCCGAAAGCTTGGGTTTGCTCTTTAGTCGGCCAATCGTCGCGTTCGTGCTTGCTCGCGTCTGCGACGCTGGACGGATCGATGCCCCGTTCAAAAATCTTTTCGAGGCGCGCGTCGAGTGGAGCTTCGCCCAAGGCGCGCTCGTTGACGACAAGATAGCTGAACACCGGCAGATGGCCCTCGTAAAACGCAAACGGGTGCCGCAGCGGAATCGGGCGATCGTAGTACGCGGCCGGTTCGACCAGCGAGAATATGTGGGCGGATCGTTCGCGGTTACGGCGGTACCAATCGGCGAGCGCCTCGCGGTCGAGCTTTTCAACTTGACTCAGCACGGACTCACTCCTTACTTGCGGCGGGCGGAGTTTTCCCTGTGTGTTGCGAGCAATTCTTCCAGCGGCGCCGGGTCCAAGGGCGGGGAGAACAGGTTGCCTTGCACCAGATCGCAGTCGTGGGAGCGCAGAAATTCGAACTGCTCGTTCGTTTCCACGCCCTCGGCCACGATCTTTAACCCTAGGCTGTGGCCCATGGCTACGATCGCCTTCACCAGGGTTTCGTCGCTGCCGCGGCTGCCGATGCCCGCCACGAACGAGCGGTCGATCTTCAGGTGGTCGGCCTCGAAGCGGCGCAGATAGTTCAGCGACGAGTGGCCCGTCCCAAAGTCGTCGATGGCGATTTGGGTGCCGGCGTTTTTCAGGGCGTGAATGGTCTCGATCGCGTGCTTGGCGTCGAAGAGTGCCATGCTTTCGGTAATCTCGACCTCGATGGATTGTGGAGCTAAACCGGCCTCGGCAACGATCGAGACCAGCCGCTCGCAGAGATCGCGCTGATGAAACTGCCGCGCCGAGATATTCAGCGCGAGTGTCATGAAGCCGAATTTGTCCTGCCACTTACGCATGCACTCGGCGGCGGTTTGCTCGACCCATTCTCCCAGCGGAATAATCAGGCCGCTGGCTTCGGCTGCGGGAATAAAAGCGTCGGGCGATATCAACCCTTGCGTCGGGTGATTCCACCGAACGAGTGCCTCGACGGCAACGATGGGATTGCCGTCAGCCATCTGCAAGATCGGTTGATACTGCAGTAGGAATTCGTCATTAGTCAGTGCCGCCCGCAGCTGTTTTTCTTGCGCCAGCCGCGTGCGGATGGGCGCGTCGAATGCTTCGTCGTAGAAGAAGTAGGCGTTACGCCCCTGTTCCTTGGCGTGATACATGGCGATGTCGGCATTCTTGATGAGCACCTGGTCGTTGCGCCCGTGCTCCGGGTAGATTGCGATGCCGATGCTGGTCGTTATGTACTGTTCGTAGCCTTCGATCCGGTACGGCTGGTCGACGCTGTGCCGCAACTCCTCGGCAAGCTGACGCACATCTTCTTTGCCGGAGCAGCGCGAGACGAGCACGACGAACTCGTCGCCGCCCAGACGCGCAACGATTCCGCGGTTCTTGACCAGCAGGACGAGCCGCTCGCCGATGAGTTGCAGAAAGCGATCGCCGAGCGCGTGGCCGAGGGTATCGTTGATGTCTTTAAAGCGGTCGAGGTCGAGAAAGAGCAGTGCGACGCACGGTTCGTGACCAGGAGCATGTTCGAGTGCGTCGCGCAGCCGTTCCTGAAAGAAGATGCGGTTGGGCAATCCGGTCAGCGAATCATAATAGGCCAGCGTGCGCATGTGCGCGCGCGTGCGGCGCATCTCGGAGAGATAGTGGGCCTCTTCGATCCGGAAAAAGATATTGCCGGTGAATTTGCCGCCTTCGACGATCGGGATCGTCGTGACTTGAACCGGCACCGCCGAGCCGTCCAGCCGTGTGAGATCCATCTCGGCGGCGGTCGGCTTATTGGCGCGCGCGGCCTCGAGCGCCTCAGATACAAATTTTATGGAGTCGGGTGCAAGCTGCGTGATGTCGAGCTTGAGAAGCGCTTCGTTTGAGTAGCCGGTCAGCTCCGATGCAGCCGCATTCGCGGCTAAGACGCGTCCGGCGCGATCGAGCGCGAAGATCGCGCTCGGCGTGGTCTCGAAAAGCGATGCAAAGACGCGCGGGTCAGTGGGCCAGGTACTCACGGAGACCGTGGACGCCACCCTCGCGCCCGAATCCGGATTCGCGATAACCGCCAAAGGGCGAACTCGGATCGAATTGGTTGAACGTGTTGCACCACACGACGCCGGCGCGCAAATACTGCGCGATGTACATATTCTTGCTCCCCTTGTCGGTCCAGATTCCCGCGGAGAGGCCGTAGGGCGTGTTGTTAGCTTTGTCGACTGCTTCTTCGGGGGTCCTGAACGTCAGGATTGAAAGCACGGGACCAAATATCTCCTCACGCGCAATCCGGTGAGACTGTTGGACGTTGGTGAAGAATGAAGCCGGGAAGAAGTACCCGCGTTCCGGAAGCGCGCACGACTGCTGGACGAGCGTCGCGCCTTCGTCGATGCCGCTGCTGACCAGTTCCTTGATTTTCTCCAGCTGCATCTTTGAATTGATGGCGCCGACGTCCGTGTTTTTGTCGAGCGGGTTTCCCAGGCGCAATGTTTGAATGCGATCGGTCAGCCGCACGACGATCTGCTCGTGAACGCTCTCCTCTACGAGAAGCCGCGAACCCGCGCAGCAGACGTGTCCTTGATTGAAGTAGATGCCATTCACGATGCCTTCGATCGCTTGATCCATCGGCGCATCGGCGAAGACGATGTGCGCTGCTTTCCCTCCGAGTTCGAGGGTAAGCCGCTTCCCGGTGCCGGCGATGGAACGTTGAATGGCTTTACCTACTTCAGTCGAGCCCGTGAATGCAATTTTGTCGACGTCGCTATGGCCGACGAGCGCGGCGCCGCTTGCGCCGTCGCCGGTGATGACATTGAATACGCCCGGGGGAAGATCGGCTTCGGCTGCGATCTGCGCGAGCGCCAGTGCGGTCAACGGCGTCGTTTCGGCGGGCTTCAGGACCACCGTGTTGCCGCAGGCCAAGGCCGGCGCGACCTTCCACGCCGCCATGAGCAGCGGGAAATTCCACGGCACGATCTGACCGGCCACGCCGATTGGCTGCGCTTGCTCTCCCGCGCGCATGGCCCACTCGAGTTTGTCGGCCCAGCCGGCATAATAGAAGAAGTGCGCAGCTGAGAGCGGGATGTCGAAGTCGCGCGATTCTTTGATGGGCTTTCCGCCGTCCATCGTTTCGAGCACGGCCAGTTCGCGCGAACGTTCGGTGATCGCGCGCGCGATGCGGTACACATATTTGGCGCGATCCGCGGGCCGCATTTTGCGCCAGTACTTGTCGTAAGCTTTGCGCGCCGCGCGCACGGCGCGATCGACGTCTTCCTCGCTCGCATAGGCAACGCGCGCCAGCGTCTCTTCGGTGGCGGGGTTCACCGTGTCGAAATACTGCCCGCTGCGCGGCGCGGTCCATTTGCCGTCGATAAACAGTCCGTACTGCTCGCGAATCGGCGTCTTGGTGGTTTCGGGGGCCGGCGCGTATTCAAATATTGCCATTTGTCATCCTGAGCGTGTCGAAGGGTCAATCCATCGGAAAGTAGTCGCGCCCGGCGTAGTGGCCGGTCAACTCTTTCTCGTACTGCATCAGCAGATCGTCCAGCAGCGAACTGGCGCCGATGCGGAAAAGGTCGGGCGTCAGCCACGACTCGCCGAGTGTTTCTTTCATGATGACCAGATAGGTCATCGCTTGTTTGGTGTTGCGAACACCGCCGGCGACTTTGAGTCCCGCGCGGCGGCCGGTGCGCCGTGCGTAGTCGCGAATCGCTTCGCACATCGTCACTGCGACTGGGAAGGTGGCATTCGTACCGACCTTGCCCGTGGACGTCTTGATAAAGTCGGCCCCCGCCTCGAGGGCAAGATCGCTCGCGCGCCGGACGTTGTCGTAGCTGCCCAGCTCGCCGGTTTCGAGGATGACTTTCAAGTGGACGGGACCACACACTTTTTTCACCGCGACGATCTCGTCGAAGACTTCGCGGTAGTGCCCGGACAAGAAGGCACCGCGATCGATGACCATATCTATCTCATCGGCGCCGGCCGCGATGGCTTCAGCTGTATCCGCGAGCTTCACGTCCATTGACGAGAGCCCGCTTGGAAACGCAGTCGAGACGGCGGCGACCTTCACGTCGGTGCCGCGCAGCAGGTCCTTGGCGATCGCGACCAAGTTGGGATAGAGACAGACGGCAGCGACGTGCGGTACGTCGGGGAGATGCGGCGCCGGGTGCAGCGCCTTGGCGCACAGCGAGCGCACACGTCCTTCGGAGTCCTTGCCTTCGAGGGAGGTGAGATCCATGCACGCGATCGCGAGCTTGATCCCGGCGACCTTGGTGGTGGTTTTGATCGAGCGCTTGGCCAGCGAGCCGGCGCGCGCCTCGAGCATGACGGCGTCGACGGTGACGCTCATAGCGTTCCCCGGCGTTCTTGCTCTTTTTCGATAGAGACGAATAACGCCTTAAAGTTACCCTTGCCGAAACTCAAGCTGCCCTTGCGCTGGATGATCTCAAAGAACAAGGTCGGCCGGTCTTGCAGCGGCTTGGTGAATATTTGAAGCATGTAGCCGAGGTCGTCGCGATCGACCAGGATGCGGAGGTCGCGGAGGATCTGCTTGGCTTCATCGATCCGGCCCACGCGCGCCTCGAGATCGTCGTAATACGTGTCGGGCGTGTCGAGAAACTCGACGCCGTTGGCTTTTAGCGCGCGAATCGTCGCAATAATGTCGTCGGTGCGAATCGCAATGTGTTGAACGCCCGCGCCGCCATAGAAATCCAAATACTCCTCGATCTGCGATTTCTTTTTGCCTTGCGCGGGTTCGTTAATCGGAAACTTGACGCGGTGCTCGGCGTCCGTCATCACCTTTGAGCGAAGCGCCGTGTACTCCGTCGAGATGTCTTTATCGTCGAACGACACCAGCTGCGAAAACCCGAAGACGCGCGCGTAAAAGTCACCCCACGCATCCATCTCGCCCCAGCCGACGTTGCCGACGCAGTGATCGATGGCTTGCAGGTTGGGCTTCTCGACGCAGTTGGAGGCTTTTCGTTGCGCCACGAATGTGGGCATGAAAACTCCGCGGTAATTTTTACGCTCGATGAAACTGTGTGCCGTGTCGCCATAGGCGGCGATCGTGGCTTTTATAATGTGGCCGTCTGCATCGCTAAGTTCGGCCGGCTGCGCGATCGCTTTGGCGCCGCCGGCAATTGCTGCGGCAAAGGCGGCGCGGCAGTCGTCGACGAGGATTGCAATATCACTGACTCCGTCTCCATGCCGCGCGACGTGGCGCGTAATTGCGTCGTCGGGACGCAAGCTCGACGTCAAAACGAAGCGCAGGCCGTTCTGCACGAGCACATACGATGCGCGATCGGGCAGGCCCGTCTCCGGACCAGCGTACGCGACCTGCTCGAAACCAAACGCCGAGCAATAGTAATGCGCGGCTTGCTTTGCGTTGCCGACATAGAACTCGACATAGTCCCAGTCGATCTTCGCGAGCGGATGCGTTTTGGGTGGGGTGAGTGCGGACATCGCAGAAGGGCACTTAGCGGGCCGCCCGAAGCGGCCCTGTATTATGGCGACTTCGGTCACGCCTCACGCCGCAGCGCGCGCGGCCTTTACCGGCTTGATCGATTATGCGGGCCTCTTCCCGCCTGCGCAGCTGGACATGAAGGAGGCCGTCGCGGAGTACGGCGCCGCGCGAATGAGTCCAAACGCATGGCTGCTAGCGCGATTCATCGTCCCCGAATCGCGGCTGGCCGAATTCCTGGATCAGCGGGCGGAATTGGACGGCGAACGTTTCCCACTGAGCGTGATCGTCGACGCCGGCGACGATCCGCGTGCATGGTTCGGGCGCGTCCAGTCCGCGCTTGAAGGAATTGCCAAACTGCAAAGCGCCGGCATTCGCGTGGAGGCATTAGAGGCCGCGCTGCCGCCGCTGCTTTCGTTGCGGGAAACGTATGACGCGACGATCGGTCAATACGCGGCGGCCGTGGCGCAGGCCGGGCTACGCGACCTTCCTTCATTTATAGAAGTTCCGCGAAACGATCGCCGGCGGGACTTACTGCCCGGCGCGATTGCGGCCATGCACCGCCACCGGCTTGGCGCGAAGCTCCGGTGCGGCGGCCTCAACGCGGATGCGGTTCCGCCGGTTCTCGACGTCGCGACGTTTCTGGTTGAAGCGCGTGACGAAGGCGTCGCGTTCAAAGCGACGGCGGGGCTGCACCATCCCATCCGCGGTTACAACGAAGCGAGCGGCTTTGTGATGCATGGCTTTCTGAACCTGTTGGTCGCAGCGGTGCTCGCGAAGTCGGGCGCTTCGCTGGACGAGCTCGTGGCGGTTCTGGAAGACGATGACGAAACGCAGTTCCGTCTCAACTCCGATACGCTGCACTGGAAGGCGCTCGCCTTCACAGCGGAGAGCATTGCTGAAACACGTGCGCAGAGTTTCGCCGGCTACGGAAGTTGCAGTTTCGACGAGCCGCTCTCGGATCTGCGTTCGCTCGGAATGATCGCATAACGATGCGATCGTGGGTACCGGTGCCGGCCGGGTCGGATTTTCCACTTGAAAATCTGCCGTACGGCGTCTTCAAGGCGGACGGAGGATCGCACATCGGCGTCGCGATCGGCGACATGATCTTCGATCTGCATGCGGCGTCGGAGGCGGGTGTGCTCGGCGACTGGTTGCCGCAAGACATTGCACGCGCCGGCACGCTAAATCCGTTATTGGCGCAAGGCCGCGACGTCTGGTCGAAGTTGCGCGCTCGCTTGCAATCACTGCTTCAGAGCGGAGCTACGGAGCTGGAGGGGCGCAATCGAGAGGCATTGCTGGTGCGCCGCAACGGAGCGGAGATGGCGCTGCCCGTTAGCGTGGGCGATTACGTTGATTTCTATTCGTCACTCGAACACGCAACGAATCTCGGAAAGATCATGCGCCCCGGCAGCGAGCCGCTGCTGCCGAACTGGAAGTGGCTCCCGATTGGATACCATGGCCGCTCGGGAACGATTGTTGTCGACGGCACGCCTATTGTTCGCCCAAGCGGTCAGATCAAGCCGGCGGACGCCAACCCGGAGTTTGCGCCGACCCGCATGCTCGACGTGGAGTTAGAGGTTGGCTTTCTCACAGGTCCCGGCAACGCGCTCGGGCAGCCAATCTCTACGGCCCAAGCGCGGGATCATATCTTTGGCTTGGTCCTCGTGAACGATTGGAGCGCACGCGACATACAAGCATGGGAGTATCAGCCGCTCGGGCCATTCCTAGGGAAGTCGTTCGCAACCTCAATCTCTCCGTGGGTCGTAACGCTCGACGCGCTCGAACACTATCGCGTTCCGGGTCCGGTGCAGGATCCTCCGGTTCTCGAACACTTGCGCTCTAAAGACGATTGGAACTATGACGTCGCGTTAAACATCGAATTGCAGACCGATGAGATGCGCGCGCAAGGCGTCGCGGCTGAGGTGATCTCGCGGTCGAATTTCAAATACATGTATTGGAACATGGCTCAGCAGCTTGCGCATGCAACGTCCAACGGCGCTACGGTTCGCCCCGGCGATCTGTTCGCGTCCGGCACCATCTCGGGCCCCGAACGCGGCAGCTACGGCAGCCTCATCGAATTGACATGGCGCGGAGCGGAACCGCTTAGCCTTGCATCCGGCGAAGAGCGCAGCTTTCTTGAGGATGGTGATACCGTAACGCTGACGGGCCATTGTGAAGCGCCGGGCAAGCCGCGCATAGGCTTCGGAAAAGTGAGCGGGACTGTGATTCCCGCGGGGAGGCACAACACATGACCTATACCGGACCGGAGAATCAGCCGGAGATGGGCACCGTTATCGGCTCGGCGTTCGCCGACGCTTTGGGTCTCATGAAAAAGAACCTCATACCGGTCGGACTTTTTGTGGGCACCGCCGCACTCGGAGGGCTGCTGTTTGCGTTGAAGGCAGCCAATTATAATGCAACGCAAGCTGGAATTGCGATATTCTTCGCCCTGTTCTATGTGGTGACGTACTATTCGATAGCTGAGGCCGTACGCACGGTAAATCCATCGTATCGAATGACCGTCGGGGCATTTTTTGGTTTCTTCGGCTATCAACTGCTCGTGGGACTGTTCACGTTCCTCGCATTTCTGTTCTTGATTATCCCAGGTTTTTGGGTAGGCGTAAAACTTGCGTTCGCTCCGTACATATATGCGATCACGGATGGCCGATCCGATGCCTTGGGGGATAGCTGGAGTATTACTACGGGATACTACTGGTACTCATTGGGGTTTTCAATTTTGCTTGGCTTGGCGCTTTTCGTGGTTATCTTTGTAGCGGAGCTCGCGGCATACGTGCCTCAGAACAATTTTGCCATGCTCGCAATTATCGCGTATCCGCTTGGAGCCGCGCTGGGCGCTTGGTCACTGTACGTGCAGTCGCTCGCATACGTGCGCTGGACAAAGGTGCTCATGGATCTGAGCGGACAGTTTCGCGGCGACGAGCCCACGCTCGCGGGCTAAAGACTCGGGTCGAACGTTACTTTAAAGCTGTAATGGTCGACCACCGGCTTGCAGTCTTTCGCTGCCGGCGCGTAGATCGTGTGCATCGCCGACTCGAGGGCGTTCTGATCAAGCTGCGGTAGACCGCTGGGGTCGACAAGGCGGCCGGCGGTAACCGAGCCGTCTTTCGCAATTGTCAGATCGATGACAACCGTAAGTAAGCCGGAAACACCGTAGCTCGGGGCCGGGCCTCTGGGTTGCACGCGCTGCTGCTGCAGAATCGAAGCCGGCGGCAAATTGAGCGGCCTAAGCAGAGATAAAGGAGCTTGCCTAATGATGGCAGGCGGATGATTGCACGGATCGATCGCGGGAGAAGGCGCCGGCGTCGGTATCACGGATTCGCCGCGTCCGATATCCAGGAGCGGTAGTACTCGTCGTCCTCAATGCCAAGTGCGGCTTCGGCGATCTGCAGCGGCGCAAACGTGTCCACCATAACCGCGATTTCGTCCGTCGACGTTTTCCCTAAACTCGCTTCGATCGCGCCGGGCTGCGGACCGTGCGGCGCGCCGGCGGCGTGCAACGTAATCGAACCTTCCTCAACGCCACGCCGGCTCATGAAATTGCCGCTGACGTAATAGAGCACTTCGTCGCAGTCAACGCTCGAATGGTTGTATGGGATCGGAATTGCGAGCGGATGATAGTCGAACATGCGCGGAACGAAAGCGCAGAACGCGGCGCCGGGCGCTTCAAACGTCGCGTGCGACGGCGGCGGCTGGTGCAGCTTCCCGGTGACCGGCGCGTATTCGTCGAGATTGAATGCGTAGGGATAGCAATAGCCGTCCCAGCCGATGACGTCGCACGGGTGATTCTGCACCGTGTACACGGCGTTTCTCCCGGCATTCGTCACGCGCACTTCGAACTCACCCGTTTCGTCTATTGGCGCACGCAGCTGCGGCGCACGGAAGTCGCGCTCGTAGTAAGGAGCGTGCTCCTCCAACTGCCCAAAATCGTTACGGAATTTACGCGGTATGGTAATCATGCCGCTGCTCTCGTAGACAAGCATGCGCGTGGCCGAGTCCGGCACAACTTTGTACGTGGTTCCCGTCGGCAAAAGAACGTAGTCGCGCGGGCCGTAGGCGAGGTCGCCGAACGGCGTCTCGATCGTTCCGCTGCCGCGGTGAATGAACAGCAATTCATCGCCGCCGACGTTGCGGTAGAAGTATTTCATGGGTGAGGACGTTTCGGCGACGCTGATCAACACGTCCGAGTTTCCTAGGAGCGGCGTGCGAGCTTCGATTGCATCTGCGCCCGGTTTAATCGCTGCGGTCTTAAAATGCCGGTTGCGCAGCGGCTCGTTTGGCTGAAGTTTGATCGCGGGACGGCGCCACGGCTTTACGTTGAGGGTGGCGGTCGGCGGGCGCAGATGATACAGCAGCGAGTACGCGCTGTCGAAACCCTTTGTAGAGAAGAGCTCTTCGGCGTAGAGACCCCCGTCCGGGCGGCGGAATTGAATGTGACGCTTCGGCGGAAGTGCTCCCGCCCGCACATACGATGGCATCGCCGAATTACTCTGTCTTAGCGGGGCGGGAAATCCTCTGGATGTCTACAGGCCGCTAGCGCCCGTAGAGGCCGGTAATGTTCGTGCGCGCCAGGACGTGCCTCCGTAGCGCCGCCTCCAAACGCGGGCCCGTCATTCCGGCGGGTCCGACTTTTCTGACGTTGAGCGCGTAGAGCGTGAATATATAATGATGGACCTTGCCCGGCGGGGGACACGGGCCGCCGTAACCGAGTTGTTTGAACGACGTCGCGCCGAGCTCGCCGATCGGAAGACGCACTCCCGCCGTAAAGTGAGCCGTCGATGGCGGAATGTTGTACGCGACCCAGTGGTACCAGCCGCCGGCTGCGTCCGGGTCGAACACAGTCAGCGCGAAGCTGCGCGTTCCGCGCGGTGCGTTTGACCAGTGCAGCTCGGGCGAGATATTCGGACCGCCGCAGCCGGTGTAAACCGTAGTTTGCGGCAGCGTCGAATTCGGACGAAAGGTGAGCGAAGCCAGCGCGAACGCCGCGGCGGCAATCATCATGGTGTCGGACTCGCGGAAGCTGCCGGCGTGTTGAACTCGGCGTAAAAGGCATTCGGACTCATCGCACGCCCGAGGAAGCGCTGTACTTCAACGTCGGGGTCGTAGGTGCGCGCGGGTTGCAGAATGTCTTGGCGGTAGCGCATGCCGACGGCCGGATTTTCTAAGCCACCGCTTAGGAACGCCGTGAACATGTCTTGCGCGTAGACTTTCGACCAGAGATAGCCGTAATAGCCGGCATCGTAGCCGCCCATGAGATGCCCGAAGGATGCTTGCGGGTGAGTATCAGGTACGGCGGGCATAGGCGTGAGATCCGTTGCGAGTTTGTCCCAAACGGCAGTTGTATCCACATGAGGACCGCTCGTGTGATACGTCATGTCGATCTGCGCGTACATGATCTGTCTGGTCGTTGCATATGCGTAGTCAACGTACCGCGATTTGATAAGGCTGGCGATCAAGTCGTCAGGCAGCGGCTGTCCGGTTTGCCAGTTGGAACTAATCTCTTTAAGGATCGAAGGCTGCCAGACGAAGTTTTCCAGCATCTGCGACGGAGCCTCGACGAAGTCCCAAACGAATCCGTTCGAAAGCGTCTCGTAGGGCGCAGTCGCCAGAAGCGCGGCCATATTGTGGCCGAACTCGTGGAAGAAGGTGACGACTTCGTCGTGGCTCAGCAGCCCCGGCTGCCCCGGCGCGGGGCGCGTCCAGTTGCCGACGACGGCGGCAAACGGCGGCCTATACGTGCCGTCGGCAAGACGGCGGACCGGCAGGATCGGAAAGTTCGCGAAGTGCCCATACTTGTGCGGTCGCGGAAAGAGATCGAAATACGTCGTGCCGATGAAACGGCCGGTAGCGGAGTCGCTTACCGCGTAGGCGATCACGTCCGGGTTCCAGGCATTCGCCGGCACGACGGGTTTGAAATCAACTCCGAGCAGCCTGTGATAGATGTCTAAGACAGCATCGATCGTATGTTGGACCGGAAAGTACTGCCGGATTTGGTTTTGATCGACCGCGTACTGCGTCTTCTGCAGCATGTTGTCGTAGTAGGTGAAATCCCACGGCTGAAGCACCGCCGCGGGATCTTTGGTATCGGAAGCTTTAAGAGCAGTTAGGACGGCGATATCGGCGCGCGCCTTCGGAAGTATTGTCTTGTCGAGCCCCGATAGGAACGACACGACGCGCTCGGGCGTCTTGGCAGTGCGATTAGAGACCTGATAAGCCGCCCACGTTTGATAGCCAAGCAAATGCGCTAGCCGGTCACGAATTGCAATCGCGCGCTCGAGAAGCGGCGTGTTCTTGGCGGCCTGCCGGTTGTTGTACGCCAGGTAGTAAGCTTTTCGTGCGGCTGCGTCACTTTCGTTTTGATAGAACGGCGTCACGGTGCTCTCGTTAACCGGGAGTATCAAACCGCCGCCCGCCGCGGACTTAAGGCTTGCAACAAAGTCCGACGGCAGCATGGCCGCCTGCGCCGCTGTTATGACGATCGTTGTCGTGTCGTTCCCGAGGTTTAGCGCAAAGTTGTTTTGGAGGTCGGTCAGCTCTTTGCTAAGCCTAACGAACTCTAAGCGTCCCGCCGCGGACAAGCCGGCGCCGCTGCGCTTTAAAGTATCCAGCCAGATGGATGTCAGTTTCCGCTGATACACGTCGCGGGCCGTAGTGCTACGCGCGGCCGCGGCAACTTGCGCATACAGCTGCGGGCTGGCGCTCAGGTCGGTGAAGAAAGAAGATTCGGCGGTGTTGCAGTCGTTGGAAGCGTTTTGCACGTCTTGGCCGGTCGCGACGTTCACAAGAAACTGCTGCGCGACCGTCGTGTCGTTCAAGTCGGATGTCAGATCCTCAAGCGGAAGAACCGTATTCGCGAACGTCCGGTTTCCTTTAGCAGCAAGCAGCGCGTTCAGGCGCGTTTGGGCTTTGGCGATCGCGGCCTTACACGTCTGCCCGATTTGTGCGGGCGTAAGGTTCCAATCCACCGGGGCCGGCGAGCCTTGGGCGAGTGCGGCCTGGGCCGGAAACAGGGAAGACAGGGCGAGCGTCATGGCGAGGGCGATGCGTTTCAAGGGTTACCTCCGGATAGGCTGTCGATTTTGGAACGTTGCAAAACGCCCCTTTGGTGCTATGATGCTTGTCGCCACGACGGGGGCCGGGCCTCGCGCAGCGTAACCTCGTGAACCCCGCCAGGACCGGAGGGGAGCAACGGTAAGCGAGCCCTTACGGGTGCCGCGAATCACCTGGGTCCCGCCGTGGTTGTGTTAAGAAGCAAGGGGACGGGAGGGCGAGGGTTCCCTGGCTCGAACCTGCCGTGTCCCGGTAAACCGTACACCGGCGAGATAATTTGAGCATCAAAGAACGATATTTCATTAAGATCGTCCCTCAACGAGGCGATGTGGTTCATCGTTTCGAGGTGACGAGAAAGCACATCGTCAGCGGCTCGATCGCACTAGCGATCGCCGTGTTTGTCGTGCTCAGCGCCGCCGGCTTCCAGGTCTTCCGCGTTCACGCGCAGCAGGCGGCCCTACAGACGCAGCACGATCAGCTCCAAACGCTCGACAAAAAGGCCAGCGCGATCCGCTCGCAACTCCAGCAAGTGCAGCGCGAGAACCAGCAGATTCAGCAGCTGATCGGTGTTGGAACAAAACCACGTCCGCATACCGGCGGCGTTCAAAAGACATCTTGGATCCCGGACGGTGAGAAGAGCGGCGTCGTCCAGCTGGCCCGCCACGTCGACGAACTCGCACAAGCTTCTAAGGAAACGACGCTGCAGGCGCAGGCCCTACGGCGGCTGACCTTGCACGTGCTGAACATTCATCATCTGCAAGAACTTGCACGCGCGCGGCTGCTGGCCGGCATTCCATCGATCGATCCGGTCGACGGCGCGCAAATCGTCGGCTGTTTCTGCTACCGCTCGGCGCCGAGCGTGGAGTTTCATCCCGGCGTGGATTTGAATGCGAACTACGGCGACTCGGTGCATGCGACGGCGGCGGGCACGATAGCAAGCGCCGGTTGGGACGGCGGCTTCGGCATGAAGATCGATATCGACCACGGCAACGGCTATCACACCTGGTACGCGCATCTTTCGCGCATTGACGTTTCCCCGGGCGAGTACGTCCACAAGGGCGAGTTTATCGGGTTGGTCGGTGATACGGGCTTTTCAACCGGCCCGCACCTGCACTACCAAGTCATGCTCAACGGTACGCCCATCGATCCGGCGCCCTACCTCAACGGCGTTCCGCCAAAAGTTTTAGCCTCTCTGCCCTAGAACGGCTCCCTTATGAGTGGCCTGTCGTGTTGGCTCTTTGTTGTGCTCGACAAAGTGTTCTGGCTGTACATGATTATCATGCTGGTGTACGCCGTGCTGTCGTGGGTGCCGGACTTGCGCGGCGCGTGGAGCCGCTGGGTGGACATGCTCGTCGAGCCCGTGCTGGATCCGGTGCGGCGGCTCATCCCGCCGACCGCCGGGATCGATTGGTCATTCATGATCGTCTTTTTCATTTTACTGTTGGTCGATAGAGCGCTGATCCGGCCCAACTTGTTTGCCTGCTATTGAGCGCTCATCGTAGCGAAGTTGCCGAGAACGTCCGCAACTTTTGCATCATCGCCCACATAGACCACGGAAAAACGACGCTCTCGGACCGGCTGCTCGAGATGACGCAGACGATCGAGCTGCGCGACATGGAAGAACAGGCGCTGGACGCGATGGACCTGGAGCGGGAGCGCGGCATCACCATCCGCATGCACCCCGTGACCCTCGGTTATCCGGCACAAGACGGCAAGACATACCAGCTGAATTTGATCGACACGCCCGGACACGTCGATTTCTCGTATGAGGTATCGCGCTCGCTGGCTGCGTGCGAGGGTGCGATCCTCATCATCGACGCCGCGCAAGGCATCGAAGCGCAGACGCTGGCCAACTACCACTTGGCGCTCGAGCACGATCTGACGATCATTCCGGTCATTAACAAGATCGATCTGCCGGCGGCCGACCCAGAACGAGTGATGAGCGAGGTCGAGGAGCTGCTCATCATGGAGAAGAGCGAGTGCATTCTCGCCAGCGCCAAAAACGGAATCGGCATCGGCGAGATCCTTGAGGCGATCGTCAAACGTATTCCGCCGCCGAAGGGGCACCGCGATCACCTGCGCGGCTTGGTGTTCAATGCACAATTCGATCCATATCGCGGCGTCGTTTCGTACGTGCGCGTGGTGGATGGCGAGCTGCACGCCGGGACGCGCTTCATGTCCATGGCGCACCAGCGCGTCTTCGAATGTACCGAGGTGGGTGTCTTCGCGCCACAGATGCGTCCGACGCAAAAGTTGGATATGGGCAGCGTGGGCTACGTGATCGGCAACGTCAAGTCGCTCGGCGAAATCGACGTGGGCGATACGATCACCGGCGCGAGCAATCCGGCGCACGTGCCGCTGGTCGGTTATCGCAAGGCTGTTCCGATGGTGTATTGCGGATTGTATCCGAACGAGGGCGCCGAGTATTCGTCATTGCGCGACGCATTGGAAAAACTCAAACTTAACGATGCCGCGTTTACCTACGAGCCGGAGACGTCGATCGCCCTGGGCTTTGGTTTCCGGTGCGGCTTCTTGGGACTACTGCACATGGAGATCGTGCAGGAGCGCCTGGAGCGCGACTACGCGCTCGATTTGATTGCGACGTCCCCGTCGGTCGTTTTTCGCGTGACGCGAACGGACGGCACCGTGGAGATGATCGATAACCCGAGCAAATTGCCGGTGATGAACGAGATCGCTTCGATCGAGGAGCCATACGTCAAGGCGACGATTATCACGCCGCCCGACTATGTAGGCGCGATTATGGAGATCACACAAGCGCGGCGCGGCGAGCTGGGCAATATGGAGTACCTACACGACGGGCGAGTGATCCTTACGTATGAAATGCC
The DNA here is from genome assembly GCA_035710515.1 of Candidatus Rubrimentiphilum sp. Classification (NCBI taxonomy): domain Bacteria; kingdom Bacillati; phylum Vulcanimicrobiota; class Vulcanimicrobiia; order Vulcanimicrobiales; family Vulcanimicrobiaceae; genus Candidatus Rubrimentiphilum; species Candidatus Rubrimentiphilum sp. The sequence goes on from DASTDE010000001.1 coordinate 998,807, forward strand.
GCTGATCGAAGTCATCATCGACTACTTCGATCAGTTGAAGTCGCGTACCAAGGGTTACGCCTCGCTCGACTACGACGTCATCGGGTACCGCGAAGGCGATCTGGTGAAATTGGAGATCATGCTGAGCGGCGAGGTGGTCGACGCGCTTTCATTTATTATCTCACGAGAGCGAGCCGCCGCGCGTGGCCGGGCATTGGCGGAAAAACTGAAGGAACTTATACCTCGGCAGATGTTCGAGGTGCCGATCCAGGCGGCGATCGGCGGAAAGATTGTCGCTCGCGAAACGGTGACGGCTATGCGCAAGAACGTACTAGCGAAGTGCTACGGCGGCGACATAACGCGCAAACGGAAGCTGCTGGAGAAGCAGAAGGCCGGCAAAGAGCGCATGAAACGCGTCGGCAGGGTGGACTTGCCGCAAGAAGCCTTCATGGCGGTACTGCGCTTAGGCAGCGAATAACTTTTGAAGACGTTCGTCGCTTCGAAGAACCTCGGGAAGATCGGCGAGCTGCGCCAGATCTTAGCAAGCAGCGAGATCGATCTCGACACGTACCCGCTCTACGCCGAGCCGGCTGAGGGCGAGACAAGTTACGCAGAAAACGCTGCGCTCAAAGCGCGGCAGCTGCACAAACAACTGGGCGATGCCGGGATTCAAGGCGCCGTCTTGGCGGACGATTCCGGCTTAGAGGTCGCGGCCTTGGATGGGCGTCCGGGAGTGCTGTCCGCTCGTTATTTGAGCGCCGACGCGACGTGGGCGGCGCGGCGTGAAGGTGTGCTGGAAGAGTTGACGGGCGTGCCACCGGATAAACGCACCGCAAAATTCTGCTGCGCCATGATGCTGCTGCTGGACGACGGCACGGAACTGACCGGTTACGGCGAGGTGAGAGGTGTCATCGCCGATGCCGAGCGCGGTAAGTTCGGCTTCGGCTACGATCCGATTTTTCTGTATCCTCCGACCGGTAAGACGTTTGCCGAACTGGCGGATAACGAGAAGAACCGCGTCAGTCACCGCCGGCGCGCCGCGGATGGCTTATTAATGGCGCTGCGCTCCCGTGGCTGAGCAGCACGTCATCGGGCCGGCGACGCCGGAAGAAGTGGCGCATTTCGCACGGCGCCGCACGCGGAACGAGCACGACTATCAGCTGTACACGGACCTTGCGCACGTTGCCCCCAACGGCGTTTTTGTCGCGCGGGATGAGGGCGCGCCGATTGGAATTGCCATTCCGCATGCGATGGAGGATGAATGGTTCCTCAGCGAGCTGTTCGTCGAGCCGTCGTTCCGCTCGCGCGGCATCGGTCTAGAACTTTTGATCGCTGCCGCCGGCGAGGCGAACGATCTAGCGCGTAGCGGCATAGTGGATCCCGCGCAGCTCGATGCACTGGCGTTTTATGCGCGGCGGGGCGTTCCGTTGCATACGCTGCTGGTTGAAATCGCCGGTGCCATCCCGCACGCGAGCGAACTCGAGCGGATGGCTGCGGGCGAGTACCGTTTCGGAGCAGATCCGATTGACCCGATGGCGCACGCGGCGGCGCTGAGCCAGCTCGATCGTGAAGTGAGGGGGACGGCCAGGCCGCAAGATCATCTTTACTTCTCCGATAACGCGAAAGGTTTTGTGTTTACGCTCGGCGTGGAATTAGCGGGCTACGCATACGTTTGGCCGAGCGGACGCATCGGGCCGATGGCGTCGACGTCGCCGGCATATCTCGTACAAATGTTGGCTTACGCGCTCGCCGCATTGCGCGCGAGCTATAGCGCGGAGTGGTGTACACTGCTGGTGCCTGGAGTGAACACGCGGATATTGCGCACGACAATGCGTGCGCGGTTACGAATTGTGAACAACGTTAGCTTCGCAACGGATGGCACAAGTTTGGATCTTGCGCGTTACGTTGGTTTAAATTATTTGTTGTTTTAGCAAGGTAAATCGTATTGCATTAGCGAACACATGTTTGCATGAAACACTGTAAGATGTGTGCGCGGGTGTTGCCTCTTTCAGAATTCTCGGTCCGTTCGCTCCAGACACCAAACCCCTGTTCTTATTGTAGAGAATGTCAGCGTCAATACAGCCGAGACCATTACTCAGCGAACAAGGCAAAGCATAATCACCGGCGTTATACGAATCAAAAGCGTTACGCAGAACTTAACCGCAGGAATCTGCGAGAGTTCTTGAACGGAAAGTGCTGCGCAGACTGTGGTGAAAAGGATATCCTTGTACTGGACTTCGATCACGTCCAGGGTATCAAGGAATTCGATATCGGCAACGGGATCGCGCGGTTGTCTTGGCGACGAATCGAGCGGGAAATCAGCAAGTGTGAAATACGGTGCGCGAACTGCCATCGGAGGAAAACAGCCCGCGAGTTTCAATGGTTTAAGTACGGCTACGGGGCGTAGCTCAGCTTGGTAGAGCGCTCGGTTTGGGTCCGAGAGGTTCGCAGGTTCAATTCCTGTCGCCCCGACCATGGAACGGCCCGCAGGCAGGCAAGCTTGCGGGCCGTGGTATTCTATTTCAGGCTCGAAGTAGGCGGCCGTGGTCTAATGGATAAGGCACGAGTCTTCTAAACTCGAAGATGGGGGTTCGATTCCCTCCGGCCGCACGTGGTGGTTGTAGCTCAGTTGGTTAGAGCGTCGGATTGTGGATCCGAAGGTCGCGGGTTCGACCCCCGTCAGCCACCCCACTCATCTCAGCATGCAAAGCGAAGCCGTTGTCAAACGGGTAAAACCCGGCTACACTGGGGCCTGCGCGCCTCTAGCTCAGTCGGTAGAGCAGCGGCCTTTTAAGCCGTTGGTCCCGGGTTCGAGTCCCGGGGGGCGCACGTTGTGCACCGCTAGCTCAATGGTAGAGCAGTTGACTCTTAATCAATTGGTTGGGGGTTCAAGTCCCTCGCGGTGCAAGTACAAATCAGCCCCGGCATTAACTGCCGGGGCTGTTAGATGTCTAGTCACAATGGAAATGTCCTGGACTGCCCTCCGCGGTCAATTTCCAAAATGCGGGTGCTGAGTTTGCAGGGAACGCCTGAGGAAATTGTATGTCTTTAGCGCATCTCCAAGCGCGTCCGCCACCGCAGCCGCCCTTTGATTTCTCCACCTCGATTTGCACTTTGTACGCGTCTTTGAAAAATCTCGTAACATTCCCGGACGACTTCACACAGTACGATGCTGCGATAACATCGCGAAACGCGTACCTATAGATGGTCACCCACGCGCCGTACGCCGTTTTGTTCTCGACCGTGACGTGTGCTTTCCCACCGAGTGCATACGCGGGCGCCGTGAGTGCGGCGACGAGAAAAGCTACCAAGAGACAGCGGGCCATGTTTACCTCCTGTTGCGTGTCCGCGATTCCGGCTCTTTGGTAAGCGCCCGCGGGACCTCCTCGCGACGGGGGCCGGGAGCTGTCCCCAAAGGGGCTGTCTTCTGTGGGCGCAAACGGTTTTGCTCGGAGGTGCTCTATGAAAAGAGCCGTTTTCATCCTATTTGCCCTTGCTGTCACTCCGATGTTGACTGCAAGAGCGTCTCCCGAGCCGAAAATGATACGGCCGACAGTAAAGGTCGAAGGCGTCCAGGGCAGCCGCACGCCGATTTTCGTTTCAATTTCTTGGAGAGCGAAGAATCCAGATGGCGGTTCGGATTGGACCGGCTTCGAGGAAAACACGATCAACGGCAACGGAAGTCTTAAGTTTTATGACATCCCCGCAGACGCATACACTTTTACCGCGAAGGCGCAGCTGAATGAACTGTGCCGGCACAACTGCAGAGTTAGCCAGAAATTCGACCACGTCCCAACGGGCGTGATCCTCTTAAAGTTCTGACCTACTTGAGCTAGAACTTAATCTCGGCGCTCTCGGGGCCCAACCACTGGACGTGGCATTTCGAGTGGTTATTGTAAAGCTCGATCTTCCACGGTGGCCGTTTTGTCCACGGAGGCGAGTACGTCACGAGGGCCTCGCATGTGATGTCGCCCGGACGGTGCCAGAAACTGAGCGAATCTTCCGAAGAGTCCTTGCAACGGATCGTTGCGCCGCCGCCGGTGGTAGTGACTCTGCACGTGTTTTGCCATGACTGAGCGTGCATGCCGACGCTGCGCAGATTGAGGTCGGCCAATGCTGCTGACTGCGTCCCGATCAAGGCGAGCGCCGCGACCGTTATTGTCATAAGAAATGCTCTCATAAAGAACCTGTCCTTTGTAGAAGATGGAAGATCTCGGTGCGCAATTTCGCCGGGTCCTCTTCCCAATCACCGTAGATTTCCCAGCAGATTCCGCTAGGCTCGTGATGATTTGCGCGAATCCAAGCAACCACGGCATCGTGGGTCAATCCCAACCGATTATATGGGCCAGAGTGTAGGGCGCTAACTGCGGGTCCCGCAGGGGTTTCAAAATACCCGACATCACCGACGGGTTCGAATTTCTCGGCAATCTCGACGCCGCAAACGATGTCGACCTTACCATCCTTGCGCGGGTAATAGACCATCACATTGTGGCCGGCTTTACGCGCCTTGCCGGCGCGGATGACTTCGTAGACCTTACTAAGTTCGTGAGCGAATTCACTTGGCCAACGAGAAAGAACCGTCGTGACTTTAACGGCGGCAAGAAGGCGGGGCTGGGCATCCCTGAGATCGATGCGGTGCTCCACGTAGGGCGATTGTTAGGACCCAGGGCTGGGTCCTGTGTTTACCTTGGGTAAGCAGCTAGGGTAGGAACGGGGCCCGTGTAAGTACATAGCGATGAGGCGTGTCGTCCCCAGCCTTGCAGTTCTCTCTTTCGCCATCGGAGTGAGCGGCTGCGGTGGGACGAGCTCACAGTGGATAGTGCAGAGTCCTGCCCAGACCTGCACCGTCGACAGGACCTTGGGCTCTGAAATGGTTTCCCCGCTAAACAACTCCGCAGGGCTGTCCCCTAATGGGCTGATTCTTTCGGTGACGAATACCTACGATGCGCCTGTTCCAACACTGTTTTTTATTTTCATTACCGTGACTGTGACTGGGTCGAATGGGACTACATTTGATTTGCGATTGAACAACACCACAACGTCGCCGATCCGCCCGTATTATTCAGGCGTGACGCCTCCATTGGCGTCGCGAACATATTACGTCGTGACAGCGCAAGGGCAGCCATCCTGGACCCTCGGCTGCTTCACGACCGGATGAAAGGCTGGAGACCGGACCTCCTGATCGCGTTGGCCGCGCTAATCGTAAGCGGCCTGACCGCTTTCAGCGCTCTCTACCAAACGCGGATGTATGCGGAACAGTTCAGCGCTACCGAATGGCCTTACTTGTCATTTAATGCAACCGCATCGCCCACGACATTCCAACTCTATCTAGCGAATGACGGCGTCGGCCCGGCGATCATTGATAGCGCGCAAGTGCTGCTGGACGGCGTCCCCGTGCGTTCGGTGGTCGTTGCGCTTCATAAGATGCACCTGCTGGGGCGCAAGTTCAACTACGGCTCGATTGAACCCGGACAAGTGATTCGGCCCGGCGCGAGCGCCTTGATCTTAAAGGCCACGTTGCCAAACGTCGCGGGCCGCCTAGGACCCGCCTATCAGCGAGTCGAGGTGCACGTCTATTATTGCTCGTTGCTGAACCGGTGCTGGCTGGTGCGACTCCACTCAAGTGACCGACCGACGGAAGTCACCGGCCAGTCTTACCCGCACACATCCATCGCGGCGGAGTAGGGGCACCTAGAAAGTGAAAGGGCTCAAGCTCGGAACTGTCTTTGACGAAGTCTCTTTTGGCATCGCCTCTTTAGGGCCGGACGGCACCATCCTCGATGCAAATGCCGCCTTCCGGGACGTATACGCGCAAAACTCCGCGACATTGTTCTCTGATCATGAGTCGGAATTTGGCGCAATGTTCCGCGGTGAGCTGGGCTCCTTCGAATTCGAGCAGCACGCCCTTACGGGCGGCCAGGAATCGTGGACGCAATGCACCGTTTCCGTCGTCAAAGATGACAACGCGGAACCAGAATTTGCGATCTGCATGTTCCGCGACATTACCGCACTAAAGCAAAACGAGCGGCGGATGCTACACGAGATGACGCACGACCCGCTTACCGGACTGCCGAATCGCCTGCTGTTCGAATCGAAGTTGCGCGAGCAGCGCGCAGAAACGCCGGATACGGAGGCTGCATCCTTCGCCGTGCTCCTGGTGGACATCGACCATTTCCGCGAGATCAACGAGGGCTTCGGACACGATGCCGGCGATTTTGTAATCACTCAGGTCGGACACCGCCTGGCCAGCGCCGTAGGCCCGCACGAAGTAGTGGCTCGCATCGGGACTGACCAATTTGCAATTCTCGTGCACTCGCTGAAAGAACTGGAACACCTGGAGGTCACGGCACGCCGGTTGTTTAGTGCACTGGCCTTGCCGATGACGGCCGGTTTCCGCACGCTCTATGTTTCCGCCAGCATCGGCATCGCCGAAAGTTCGGCATTGCATCAGCGGGCCGAGGACCTTATGCGCGACGCTCAGATCGCCGTGCGATACGCCAAGGCCAGCGGCGGAAGCCGGACGGCCATCTTTGACTCCCAGATGCAGGCGCGCGCACAAAAACATCTGCAGCTCTCTACCGATTTGCGCGGCGGGCTGGAGCGCGGCGAGTTCTTTCTCGTTTACCAGCCGATCGTGGATCTGGAAAACGGCAACATTACCGGCTGCGAGGCCCTCCTTCGCTGGAACCACCCGACGCAAGGCTTGTTGCCGCCGGCGGAGTTCATCCCGTTAGCCGACGAGATCGGCCTGTCGACGGAGATTGGCCGCGCGGTTTCGCGCTTGGCGTGCCGTCAGTTGGCCGCGTGGAAGGACGAACACAACCTCAAGGTCCGGATGAATATCAATGTGGCTTGGCCGGACTTGCTTGAGGCGGAGTTCGAGCGGAGCTTAGTCACGGTAACGCGTGAGTTCGGCATCGAACCTTTGCAGCTGACGCTTGAAATTACCGAAAACATCGTGTTAACCACGGGCGACCGGGCGACACGCCTTGTGGAAAGCTTGCGGCAGCAAGGCTTCGGAATCTGCATCGACGATTTTGGTACCGGCTACTCGTCATTGCATTACCTGCAAAAGTTCAAGATCGATGCGATGAAGATCGATCGCTCGTTTGTTTCAGGATCGAACGGCGACGTCGCGAGCGAACCAATCGTCCGCGCGCTGATGACGCTGGCCGACGGTTTCGGCGTGAAAGTGGTGGCTGAAGGGATCGAAACGCAGCAACAGTGCGACGCGATCCGCAACGCCGGCTGCCGCTATGGGCAAGGGTTCTTTTTTGCCAAGCCGATGACGCCCGAGGCGCTCGCCGAAAAGTACTTCTAGTGCGCGAGCTCCGAGCGCTTACTTTGCTGACGCCAGCGCCAGACAGCCTCGTCGCGAAACTCTTCGCCTTCGGAATCCCGCTGCCACGCATCGGAGAATTCGGCGCCTTGGCTGCGCGGACGCCGGTTCTCCGGCAGATCGGCGAATCGAATGCGCATCGTCAGGGGCACGCCCTCGCCTGAAACAATGGCTTGCTGGGTCGGCAGCCCGGGCAATGCCGTGAGCATCGCGCGCGCCGCGTACGGTATCACCTTAGCTACAAACTCTTGATCGAGCTCGTTGCCCATGCGCATCGCGAACAACGTGCCGCACTGGGAGAGCGCGGCGGCCGAGAGTTCCGAAGGGCGTTGCGAGATGAGCGCAAGCGACACGCCGTATTTTCGGCCCTCTTTCGCGAGCCTCGTTATCGCTCGGGCGGTCGCCGCGAAACCAACGCTCGCGTCTTCCGGAACGTACCGGTGCGCCTCTTCGCACACCAGGAGAACGGGCGGCATGCGATCGCGCTCCGACCAAACCGCAAAATCGAAGAGTAAACGGCACAAAAGGGAGACGACCACGTCCGCAATCTCGGTCGGAACGCCGGACAAGTCCACGATGGTGAGCGGCTTTCCGCTGACGGGAATGCGCAGCAGGCGTCCAACGACTTCAGAAAGCCTGTCGGGCGCACCAAACACATCAGTGAACATGAACTTGAAGCGCGGGTCGCTCCGCAGCGATTCGAAACGCGCTTTAAGACGCATGTACGGCGCCGCACTGTCGGGCTTGTCGAGCTTGCCCATGTGCTGATTCAGGAAATTCATCAGGTCGGAGGTCAGGTACGGAACCGGCGTGTCGACCGTTATCGGAAATGAGACGTCGCCCGCATACTCGCTACGCGCCGCAGTAATAGCTTCTTTGAGGATCATCGCCTGCGACTCTTGTTCTTGCATCGTGCCGCCGCGGATCAATACGCGGCAGGCCTCCTCGAAATCGAACAACCAGAACGGCAATTGCAGATTGTCGACGTTCACCGTTTCGGCAAGATCGGCGAAGGCGGGCGGATACTCATTGTGCGGATCGAGCAGAATGACGTGCGCATTCGGATGTTTATCGAGCATCGACGACAGGATCAGCGTCAGCGCACAGGACTTCCCCGCGCCGGTAGCGCCGAGCAGAGCGAAGTGCTTTGTCAGCAATTCGTTGACCATCAAAAACGCAGGCTGCGTTGAATCATTGTAGAGCGTACCGACTTGGATACTCGATCGCGACGATGGAACGTAGACGGTCGCGAGATCGGCATTACTGGCGCAAATGACCGGCGTACCCGGGGCCGGGTGGTTCGATACGCCACGCAAGAAGTGCGAGCCGCCGTACTCGGCGTGAAATATTTCGCCCAAGAGGTCGACGACGATAACGCGGCCCGACGGTGAGGCGGGTTCGAGCCTAACGGCAGAGATCGTCCCGACAACCTCTCCGACCGGACCGGTTATGCTGACCATCGCGCCCACACGGACGGAGCTCAGCCCATTCCCATCGCTCTCCAGGCTCGCCATGATCTGCGAACCGTCGACCGTTAAAACACGCCCGAGAACCTCGTTCATACCTAGGTTTTCGGCTGAACCGCAGGCATCGCCTCGAACTAGTGGTAGAATAGCCGCGGCCAGGGCATGTGGCGGAATTGGTAGACGCGCTGGATTTAGGATCCAGTGGGGCAACCCGTCAGAGTTCGAGTCTCTGCCTGCCCAGGACGCGAGGGTTATGGGTGTCGCCCTCACTTTTTGGCTCGGTTAATCGTTCGGGCGACACCCATAAACCCTCGCTAGATATTAAACAGAGAGGCGTGCTGTCGGGTGGTTAAGAATAGGGCGGGTCGCGCGGAAGTAGCTCAGTGGTAGAGCATCGCCTTGCCAAGGCGAGGGTCGCGAGTTCGAATCTCGTCTTCCGCTAATTCATTATGACAGACTCCACACTGACGAAACTCTCTCCGACGCAAGTCGAACTTTCGATCGCCATCTCGCCCGAAGAGATGCGCGATGCTGAAGATCGCGCGTTCCGGCGACTGGTAAAGAAGGCAAAGCTGCCGGGCTTCCGTCCGGGCAAAGCTCCGCGCAAAATCTTCGAGCAAGCGTACGGTACGGAAACCATTTCGCACGAAGCGATGGAAGATGTCGTTCCCGCCGTCTACGCCAAAGCGGTGCGCGAGCACGATCTCGAACCGGTGGATCGCCCGCGCATGGAACTCTTGCCCGGCGAGAAGGGTGCGCCGCCAAAACTCAAGGCGGTCGTCGAGGTTCGCCCGCACATCGAGCTCGGGCAATATAAGAAACTCCAACTCAAGCGCACGCTGACGCCGGTAACCGACGAAGAGGTTGAACACAGTCTCCAAACATTGGCTCGCGAGCGCGCGACGCTTGTTCCCGCGGAACGCGAGGCCCGCTTGGGCGACGTCGTCACGATCGATTATGAAGGAAAAGTTGACGGCGTCGCGTTTGACGGCGGCGCGGCCAAGGGACAGACAACGGAGTTAATCGAGGGGCGTTTCATCCCGGGCTTCGCAACGGGAATCGCCGGAATGAAGTCGGGCGAGACCAAAGAGATCGAAGCAACCTTTCCGGAGAAATATCAACAGCCGGATTTGGCTGGCAAGACCGCGGCGTTCACGATCACCTTACACGAAGTCAAAGAGTTCGAACTGCCGGCACACGACGACGAATTCGCCAAGGCCGTCTCAGAGCATCAAACGCTCGAAGAATTGCGGGCGGACGTCCGCAAGCGCCTTGAAGCCGTTGCCGAAGCACGCGCACGCCGCGATCTCGGCAATCAAGCCGTCGAGGAAATTCTTAAACTTCACGATTTCCCGTTGCCGGATATCCTGGTGGAGCGTGAGGTCGAAAACATGCTTGGCGACGCGGCGTCGATGGCGGCGCGCATGGGCATTTCGTTTGAAGATTATTTGAAGACCGCGAAAAAAACCGAAGAGGAGCTGCGAGCGGGCTACCGGCCCGAGGCCGAACGCAGGGTGAAGGCAACCTTGGTACTCGAGGCAATCAGTAAGGCCGAGAACGTGACGGCAACGCCGGCCGACATCAAGGACGAGTTGCAGTCCCTTGCCCGGCAGTATGGGCAGCCGGTGGACCGGGTCCGTCAGGCGCTCGGGAACAACGTCCTTCCTTTAATGGAAGGTATCGTCAGGACCAAGACCGTCGAGTTTTTGGTCGAGCATGCCGAGATAGAGGAAGCAACCGCGGGCGCTACGTCGTAGTTGAGAGTCATATGATAATGGCTCACCTGGTCCCCATGGTCGTCGAGCAGAGCGCGCGGGGAGAGCGCGCATTCGATATCTATTCGCGACTGTTAAAAGATCGCATAGTTTTTGTCGGCGGGCCGGTTGACGATCATTTGGCCAACCTGGTGATCGCGCAGCTGCTCTTCCTGGAAAAAGAAGACCCCGACAAGGACATCGATATGTATATCAATAGCCCGGGCGGCAGCGTCACTGCCGGGCTTGCGATTTACGATACGATGCGCTTTATCAAGCCCGATGTTGCGACAATCTGCTCCGGGATGGCCGCCTCCATGGGCTCCATCTTGTTGACCGGCGGCGCGCAAGGAAAGCGTATGTCGCTGCCCCACTCCAAGATTCTCATCCACCAGCCCTGGGTCTCGCAGGTGGGCGGGCAGGCCACGGATATCGAGATTCACGCCCGGGACCTCATCGCCACCCGGCGCATGCTGGCGGGAATCTACGAGGAGACCACCAAGAAAGATGTCGAGCAGATTCTTAAGGATATCGAGCGCGATTACTATATGACGCCGCACGAGGCCAAGGACTACGGCATCATAGACTCGATCATCGAGAACCGCTCGTCGCTGGCAACGCCGGCTTAAGGGGAAGAATGTTTCGGTTCGGGGACGAGAAGGGGCAGCTCAAGTGCAGTTTCTGCGGTAAATCGCAGGAGCAGGTGCGCAAATTGATCGCCGGCCCCGGCGTCTACATCTGCGACGAGTGTATCGAGCTCTGCAATGAGATCATTGAGGAAGAGCTCTACAAGAACGTCGACGAGAATCTGCGTCTCCGCAACATTCCGAAGCCCAAAGAGATCAACCACATCCTCAACCAGTACGTGATCGGGCAAGAGCGAGCCAAGAAGTCTCTGGCGGTCGCGGTCTACAACCATTACAAGCGCGTCAATATGGGCGGCACGGCGGACGACGTCGAGCTGCAGAAATCCAACATTCTTTTGGTTGGCCCGACGGGTTCCGGCAAAACGTACCTGGCGCAGACGCTGGCCAAGATCCTCGACGTACCGCTGGCGATGGCCGACGCGACCTCGCTCACGGAAGCCGGTTACGTCGGCGAAGACGTCGAGAACATTCTGCTCAAACTGATCCAAGCGGCGGACTACGACGTGAAGCGCGCTGAGAAGGGCATCGTCTATATCGACGAGATCGACAAGATCGCGCGCAAGAGCGAGAATCCGTCGATAACGCGCGACGTCTCCGGCGAAGGCGTGCAGCAGGCGCTGCTCAAGATTTTGGAAGGCACGACCGCCAACGTTCCGCCCCAGGGCGGCCGCAAGCATCCGCACCAAGAGTTCATCCAGATCGACACGACCAACGTGCTGTTCATCTGCGGCGGCGCCTTCGACGGCCTCGAGCGGATCATCGAGTCGCGCGTTGCGAACAACAACATGGGCTTCCGCGCGCAGCCCGAGGGCAAACGCGACCTCCACGTCGGCAAACTGCTGCAGCAGCTCATGCCGGAGGACTTGCTGAAGTTCGGCCTCATCCCGGAGTTCATCGGGCGCCTGCCGATCGTCGTTACGCTCGACGCGCTCGACGAGCTGGCGCTGCGCCGCATTCTCGTCGAGCCGCGCAATGCGCTCGTGCGCCAGTTCCAAAAGATCATGGGCCTGGACGGCGTCGAGCTGACCTTCACCAAAGAAGCGTTGATTGCGATTGCCGCCAAGGCTCAAACCCGTAAGACCGGTGCGCGCGGACTGCGCTCTATCCTCGAAGAGACGATGCTCGACGTCATGTACGACCTGCCTTCGATGACCGGCGTGAAGAAATGCGTCGTCAACAAAGAAGTCATCGAGAAGAAGGAAGCGCCGACGCTCATCTACAGCGAGCGTCAAAAGGACATGCCCGCCTAACAGAAAGGCTGCTCGATGTACGTAACGGTCCGCCGCTACCGCGGCGATATGGCATCCAAAGACCGCATCTATAAGCACGCACGCGAAGTCTTCTTGCCAATGATTTCGAAGCTGCCCGGCTTCGTTTCGTACCACTGCTTCGACGACGGTGACGGCATCTTCACCTCGGTAAGCATCTTCGAAAAGAAATCGGCCGAATGGGAATCCAACTCTATGGCGGCCGGCGACGTGGCCGAACATCTTTCAGGATTGCTCGAACGGCTCGACATAACCGAGGGGCACGCCGAGGTCGCAGCTTTGTCATCCTGAGCCATTGTGTCATGGTGAGCCTGCCGAACCATCCCCGAGCAGCGCGCAGCATGCGCGCGTGACGAGGGGCGCCGAGGGGCGCGCTAGTCGAGCACGGAACGCAGAGCGACCGTGGCCGAGCTTCCAAAGAACTACGATCCCAAAGCTGTAGAGTCGCGGCTCTATAAGCGTTGGGAAGACGCGGGCTACTTTCACGAGGAGCCCGATCCGTCGCGTCCGCCTTTCATCATCTGTATGCCGCCGCCGAACGTGACGGCGCGCGCGCATTTAGGGCACGGCTCGACTTATACGCCGATGGACGTGCTGACGCGCTATCATCGCATGCTCGGCGAGAATGCCGACTGGTTGCCCGGTACGGACCACGCCGCGATCGCGACGGAAGCTGTGCTTGTCCGGCAACTCGCTTCCGAGGGGAAGTCACGCGAGTCGCTGGGGCGCGAGAAGTATCTCGAGATCGCGTGGGAGTGGTCGCGCGAGACCGGCGGCACGATCTTCGAACAGTTTCGCCGTCTGGGTTTCGGGCCGGATTGGCAGCGCAGCCGGTTTACGATGGACGAAACGCTATCGGCGGCAGTGCGCAAAGTTTTCGTCGCATTATATCGCGACGGGCTGATCTATCGCGGCAAACGCTTAGTCAACTGGGATCCGAAGGCGCGCTCGACGATCTCCGATGCCGAAGTCGAGCACGAAGAACGCGATGGAACGCTGTGGCAGATCAGGTATCCCTTCGACTCCGCTCAGGGTCGTTCGATTCCTCACGATGACAACGGACCTCACCATGACAATGGGATTGAGGTTGCGACGACGCGGCCGGAGACGATGCTCGGCGACGTCGCAATTGCGGTTCATCCGAAAGACGGGCGTTACGCGCATCTCGTAGGGAAGTCGGTGCTCGTTCCGCCGCTGCTGGAACGCAGCATACCAATTCTTGCGGACGAAAGCGTCGACCCGGAGTTCGGAACAGGTGCGGTTAAGGTAACGCCCGCGCACGACGCCACGGACTACGAGATCGGTCTTCGCCACGACTTGCCTATGCCGGCGGTGCTCGATCTGGACGCACGGATCAGCGGCGCCGATGTTCCCGTCGGACGCTACGAGGGCATGAGCCGCGAGGAAGCACGCGCGGCGATCGTTGCCGACCTCCGCGCGAAGAAGCTCCTCATCGAAGAAAAGCCTTATCGCTACGCCATCGCAATCAGCGACAGAACCGGCGAAGTCATCGAGCCGCTACTTTCGTTGCAGTGGTTCGTGAAGATGAAGCCGCTGGCGGAACCGGCGCTGCAGGCCTATCGCGACGGACGCGTGCGCTTCGTGCCGGAGCGTTACGGACGCACCTTCGAACAGTGGCTCGAGAACATCCGCGACTGGAACATCTCGCGCCAGATATGGTGGGGTCACCAACTTCCGGTTTGGTACACAGATGACGGCTCGGTCGTTGTCGCGGAAACGGAGGAAGAGGCGCGAGAATTAGCGCGCAAGCAGCATAAGACAGAACGGCTAACGCGCGATCCGGACACGCTCGACACGTGGTTTTCGAGCGGGCTCTGGCCGTTCTCGATTCTCGGCTGGCCGGAGACGACGCCCGAACTCGACCACTGGTATCCGTCGCAAGTGCTGTTGACCGGGTGGGAGATCATCTTTCTCTGGGTTGCGCGCATGGTGATGCTGGGACTCAAATTCATGGATCGGGTTCCGTTCAAAGACGTGTTCGTCGCGCCGCTTGTTTTTGACGCTCAGGGACGCAAGATGAGCAAGTCGCTCGGCAATGTGATCGATCCGCTGGATTTGATCGAGCGATATGGCGCCGATGCATTTCGCATGGGCATGATGCGCCAACTGCGCTTGGAGAGCCAAGAGGTGCGCTTCAACGAGAAGCGCTGCGAAGAAGCCCGCAATTTCAATAACAAGATTTGGAACGCGCTGCGCTACGTGCTGGCGCTCCCGGAAGGCCTGCCGCCCGCCATGCAGTTGGCGCCCGTCGAACGGCTCACGATCGCCGATAAGTGGATTCTGACGCGCCTGCGTGAGACCGCAGCGGACGTCAGCGCCGCTTTCGACCGCTACGACTTCGGTATCGCGGCGGAAACGATCTGGTCATTCGTGTGGTACGAGCTCTGCGATTGGTACTTGGAGGCCACAAAAGATCCCAACGCGCGCGAGACCCGTGCGGCCGTTCTTTCATTCGTGCTCAATCACGCGGTGCGGCTGCTCCACCCCATCGCCCCGTTCATTACGGAAGAGGTGTGGCTCACGTTACCACACGACGGCGATACGATCGTTACGTCGAGCTGGCCGGATCTGGCCGAGATACCGTCGGATCCGGATTCCGCCACGATCTTCGAAGCGCTGCGCCGCAAGGTCGAACAGGTCCGCAATCTGCGAGCCGAGTTGGCCCTCGCTCCACGCGAACGCCTCACCATCGACGTGCCGGCTAACGTCCCGCCGGCGGTTGCATCACTGTTGGCAACGCTTGCCGTCGCAGACGTCGCGGGCGCGCCCGAAAAGGGAGCGTCGCTGGCTGAAGCGCTTACAGCCGTTGAGGCGCAAGCGCCCCGCCACATCCTCAGCGAGCGCTATAAGAAGGAAGCCGTACGGCTGCGGAGCGAGATCGAACGCTCGGAAGGCAAGCTGGCGGATCAGCGGTTCGTCGCAAATGCGAAGCCTGAGGTAGTGGCGAAGGAGCGCGAGAAATTAGCGGGTTACCAGAGGGATCTCGAGCGCGTTTTAACCATGCAGACGGAAATGGGAGCCACCCAGTGACCGCGTCCACAGTAAAACGGCGCGTGCTCGTCGGCGCGGCCGAGATCGACCGGATTATCGCGCGTCTCGCGCACCAAATTCTCGAGCCCGAAGGGCCGCAGGCGCGGCTCTGCATCATCGGTATCCGGCGCGGCGGGGAATCGCTGGCGCAACGGATCGCCGCGCACATCGAGCAGACGTCGGGGAAAAAGCCTCAACTGGGTTTCCTGAACATCAATCTGTATCGCGACGATGACGTTTCGCACGAGCTGCCGGAATCGCAGATCCCGGGTGACCTCGGCGGCAAGACCGTCGTTATCGTGGACGACGTTCTCTATACGGGCCGGACCGTGCGTTCGGCGCTCGACGCCGTGACGGACTTAGGAAGGCCGGCCGCCGTCCGCCTGTGCGTTCTTGTCGACCGCGGCTTGCGCGAATTGCCCGTCCAGCCCGATTACGTCGGGCGGTTCGTCCCGACGAGCCGCAAAGAGCGCGTGAACGTGAGTCTCGGACGCGAGCCCTCGGAAAGCGATGAGGTGACCATCGTTGCGGACGAGACGTAGCTTAATCGACCTCGATGATCTAACGGCTTCGGAGATGACATATATCTTCGAGCGCACGGCGGATTTCGAGCGCGACGAACCCGGCCGCTTGCTCGACGGTTTGGCATGCGTAAACATGTTCTTCGAAAACAGCACGCGCACCATGACGTCCTTCGCTTTAGCGGAGCAGCGCCTCGGCGGTACTGTCGTCACGCTTTGGCCCAAAGAGTCGAGCCTGCAAAAGGGCGAGACGATCGAAGACACCGCGATCACGCTCGCGGCAATGGGCGTCAGTGTCCTTGTGATCCGGCATCAGGAAGAAGGCTATCCGCGCCGGGTCGCTTTAGCTTTCGACGGCCACGTAATCAACGCCGGCGACGGCACGCACGCGCATCCCACGCAGGCGCTGCTGGACATTTACACGATCCGCGAAGAGTTTGGTGATTTGCGAGGCCGCCGGGTCGCGATCGTCGGTGATATTTTGCACAGCCGGGTGGCGCATTCCAATATCGCAGGCTTGCGCAGTTTCGGCGCCCAGGTAATCCTGGTCGGTCCGCCGGGATTTTTGCCCGATGACTACATGCAGCCGCACGTCACGATCGCCCGCGACCTGGATGCAGTGCTGCCGGAGATCGATGCACTCATGCTCCTGCGCATCCAACGCGAGCGCTTTGAGAATATGCCTCTCTCCGACAAGGAATACATCGAGCGCTACCAACTCGATGCGCGCCGCTTGAAACGCCTCGGCGGGGAGACGATCGTCATGCACCCCGGTCCGTATCATCGCGGGATGGAATTGGACGACAGCGTGCTGGACTTCGCCGGCTGGCGTTACGCCAAACAAGTGATGCATGGCGTTTCGGTTCGCATGGCGCTGCTGGATTTTCTCGTGAACGGCGCCCCGGCGTTGGTGGCCTGACATTCTGATTGCGGGCGGCCGGATCGTCGACCCCGCGATGCGGATCGACGCGATTCTCGACATCCGTCTGCGCGACGGCATCGTGGCGGAGATCGGCGAGCGTTTGGATCCGCTGCCGGAAGAAGACACGCTCGATGCGCGCAATGCATACGTCGCGCCGGGATTCATCGACATGCACGTGCATCTGCGCGAGCCGGGGAATCCCGAGGAAGAGACCATCGCTACCGGAGTTGCGGCCGCGGTTGCCGGCGGATTTACCGCGGTCGCCGCGATGCCAAATACAAAACCGGCGCTGGACACGCCGGACCTCATCCGATGGCTGAAAGAAGAAGCCGGCCGCGCGAACTTGGCGCGGGTCTATCCGATTGCGGCGATCACGCGCGGACGCGAGGGGCGCGAGCCCGCGGAGTACGGCGACTTGAGCGCAGCGGGCGCCGTCGCATTCAGCGACGACGGAAGCACTATCGCCAGCGCGATCGTGCAGACGGGCGCAGCGCTGCGGGCGCGGGAGTTCGGGCGATGCTTTATCACCCATTGCGAAGACGGGGCGATCAAAGCGAACGACGAGTTCGATCCGGCGGCCGAGTCGTCGGCGGTTGCACGCGACGTTGCCATTGCGAGCGCTACGGGACTGAAATGGCATATCGCTCATGTCTCGACGCGCGGCGCCATCGAAGCGATCGCCGGCGGCAAGGAATTAGGAATCGCCTGCACCGCCGAGGCAACGCCGCATCATTTGGTTTTCTCGCGAGAATCGCTTGCCGGTCACTCCGGCAGTACGAAAGTGCACCCGCCGCTGCGCGACGAGCTTGACGTCGCCGCATTACGCGACGCGGTACGCAATGGGACGATCGATGTACTCGCCAGCGATCACGCGCCGCACGTTGACTCCGCTTTGCCCGGATTCAGCGGACTGGAAGTTGCCGCGGGCGCTTACGCGTATGCGTTGCGCGATCTTCCTATCCGGCGTTATGTGGAGTTGCTCTCCACGAACCCGGCGCGTATCTTGGGCGTGCCCGGAGGAACGCTCGAGATCGGCTCGCCTGCCGACCTTACCATCTTCGCCGATCGCGACTGGGTCGTGGAACCGTCAAGCTTCCATTCAAAAGGTAAGCGCACACCTTTCGCCGGCATGACGCTCCCGCGCCGGGCGATCGCGACGATCGTCGGCGGAGCGCTCGTCATGCAAGACTCGCGCGTGATCGCCAGGACCGCATTATGAATCGCGCGGCGCTCTTTTTGGCGGACGGCACGCGGTTCGACGGGCACGGATTGGAGCACGAGGGCTTGGCGCTCGGTGAGGCGGTCTTCTATACCGGAATGACCGGATATGAAGAAGCGCTGACCGACCCGTCATACGCCGGACAGATTTTGACCTTCACCTTCCCGATGATCGGAAATTACGGCATATCGGGCGAGGCTGCTCAATATTCGCGCGCGTGCGTTGCCGGCGCGGTTGTAAAGCACATCGCCCGTCATCCTTCGCACCACGCGTCGCAAGTCGATCTGCCGTCCTGGCTGAACGAACAGCACGTGCCGTCGATGATCGATGCGGATACGCGCGCGATCACGATCACGCTGCGCGAACACGGCACGATTTGGGCGGCGTTGGCGGTGGGTGACAGCGCGCTCGCTGAGGCCGAGAAGCGGCTGGCCCACTTCGTGCGCGGCGCCAATACCAAGGAACTCGTTCCGAGCGTTGCAACTCGCGTCGAACGGATTGAAGGATCCGGCGACGGGCCGCGTGTCGTGCTGATCGACTGCGGAGTGAAACGCGCGATTGTTCGCGAGTTGGGCAGTCTAGGCGCCACGGTCACCGTGCTGCCCTACAATGCTTCGGAAGAGGAGATTATGGCGCACGATCCGCAGGCAATTTTGATCTCTCCGGGACCCGGCGACCCGACCGATCTGCCGGAAACGATCGCAACTTTGCACGCGCTGCTCGGCAAACGTCCGATGTACGGGATCTGCCTGGGGCACCAGCTCCTGGCGCTGGCATGTGGCGCAAAGACGTTCAAATTGCCGTACGGGCACCGCGGCGGCAATCAGCCGGTCAAAAATCTGCAACACGGAGCCGTCATCGTAACCGCGCACAATCATGGATATGCCGTCGACGCCGCCTCTCTCCCGGATCATCTCGAACAGACGCTGGTCAATCTCAACGACGGTACGAACGAAGGCTTTAGACACCGCGAGCTCGCGGTCGAAGCCGTACAATTCCATCCCGAAGCCTCGCCCGGACCATTCGATGCGCGCGGTCTTTTCGCGCATTGGCTTCAGGATCTCGTCCGACGCTAACGCGGTAACCGGAACGCTCATCTGCGCGGCGCTCATCGGGCGGCGCGTTTTTCTTTTGGCGGTTATCGTTTTGGCGGCTGTGAAGTTAGCGTCACGCCTGCATCCCGGCAAACGAGCTGAAATCGAGCCGAGCTCCTCGGAGGAAGAACGCGCGGTCCGCCCGGCGCGCCGAACAACTGAGGCGGCCTTTCATCCTCCGGCGGGACTCGACTGCCCCGCGATGCCGGACGTGTCTTCACTACGCGACGCATTGCGCGCCGTTCTCGTCGGCCAACACGCCGTTATCGAAGCATTGATGATCTCGCTCATCGCTGGCGGTCACATTCTACTCGAAGGGGCTCCGGGATTAGCCAAAACGCTCGCGTGCCGCACGCTTGTGGAGTCAGTGAAGGGCAGCTTCGCCCGAATACAGTGTACGGCGGATCTTATGCCGGCGGACGTCCTGGGCTGCGAGATCTTCGACCCGCGCGACCTCGCGTTTCGCACGCGCCTCGGCCCGCTCTTCGCGAATGTCGTACTGCTCGACGAGATAAACCGCGCGCCCGCACGGACGCAGGCCGCTTTGTTCGAAGCGCTCCACGAACGTCAGGTAACCCTCGGAGGTCAAACCTACGCCTTGCCCGATCCGTTCGTCGTGCTTGCGACCATGAATGAAACGGATCCCGACGGAATATTCCCCCTTCCCGCTGCGCAGCTCGACCGGTTTCTGTTGAAAGTGCTGCTCGATTTTCCGGACGCGAGCGAAGAACTCGAAATTCTGGAACGTTTTGGTTCCGGGGTAACTCGTCAGCCGCGTCCCGTTGTCAGTATCGAACAAGTGCGGGCCTGGCGCGGGGTGGCGGAAACGATCTACTGCGCGCCTTCGATAAGGCGCTACATTGTGGATCTCGTTTGCGCGACCCGGAACAAAGCGTTGGAACGGGGCGCCGGACCGCGCGCCTGCCTTGCGCTGTTGCGCGCCGGCCGCGCGAAGGCGATGCTGGCCGGGCGAAACTTCGTCGTGCCTGCGGACATCCGCGGCATCGCGGGCGCGGCGCTCCGTCATCGCGTTGTCTTTGCGCGCGGCTTCCTTTTAAAGCGTGAAGAGAACGAATCGCGCCTCGGCGAGCTCGTGGACTCGGCGCCTTTGCCGTGAACGCGATACGCCGCGCGCTGTTGCGGAAACGCGGCATCGTGCCGCGACAAGGCGACTGGGCGGCGCCGCGAGCGTACTGCGCAGGCGAAGACGCGCGCGACATTGATTGGCGCACAACCGCTCGCACCGGCAGGCTCTTCGCCCGCGAACGGGAGCGCGACGCGTCCCTTACCTGGAGCGCCGTTCTCGATGGGTCGGGGTCCATGCACGTGGGGCGGCGCCGCACGCTCTATGCGAGCGCTTTCGAAGCATTCCAACTCTGGCGCGGCTTGCTAGCGCCGCACGACCGCTGGGTCGACGCCGCGCAGACCGGCGAGCTTTCACTAACGGCCGCCCTGGAAGCGGCGCTGCAGCACCTGCCTTCCGCTACAGCCTTGCTGGCGGTAAGCGATGTTTATGCGCTCGGGACGCTCTCGAGTTCACTGCTCCACGCAGTTGCGCACCGCTTCGACTGCACCGTACTTATCGCACGCGACCCGTGGCATGAGGAACTCCCGTTGCGCGGGTTCGTCACGATCGTTGACGCCGAAACTGCGCAAACCCGTGCGTGCTACATCGGTCCGCAGGAGCGCGCTCGCTACCGGGATGCGGTACTCGCCTGCGAAGCGCAGGTTACAAGAGTTCTTCAAGCCGCCGGCTGCCGCGCCGGCGTTTTGGAAGAGCGCGACGCGCTAACGGCCATCATGCGCGCTTTCGACATAGCGTGACTTTCAGCCATCCGCTGCTTGCGGCATGTGCGCTTGCATTTCTGCCGTCGGCATACCTCGCACAGCGCTCCGCGGAGATCTCGTGGCGGCGAATCGCCTTGGTGTATTCGGACTTAGCCTTCTTGACGACGGCGTTGCGAGCTTCGTTCTGGCCGGTGGTTGTTCTCGATGCAGCGCGTTCGGTGGGCATCGCATTGGTGTTGTTGGCCGCCGCCGGGCCGCGGCTGCCGGTAACCCTGACCCTGCACGACGCCGCGATCGCTATCTGCATGGACACGTCAGGTTCGATGCGGGCATCCGACGTGTGGCCGACGCGCGCAGTTGCTGCGCTGCATGCCGTGCGCGCAGTCGCTGCCGGACTTCCGAGCGGCACGAAGATCGGGGCTGTCTCGTTTGCCGGGACCGCGCAAGTCCTCGCGCTGCCTACCGCGGATCGCAACGCAGTTGACCTGGCGCTGCGTTCGGCGCCGGGGCCGAATGGGCAGACTGCGCTAGGCGATGGGGTCCGCGCTGCCTTCGACATACTGCCCGCGTCGGGTGCGCGCTCGATCGTTCTGATCACCGACGGCGTGAGCAACGCGGGAGAAGATCCGTCCCATGTTATTCGCGATTTGCAGCGAGCGCATATTAGGCTATACGCAATCGGCGTCGGCGGAAATGCTTCCGCCGCGCGGATCTTGCGAAGCTATGCGGCCGCCAGCGGAGGCTCATTCGCGGGCGTCGATTCGGCGGCACAATTTGCCCGGGCCTTTGCACGGATCGCGGAAGCCGCGACACGCCGGCGCCAAGCCAGTGACCTCGCAGAGTTGTCGGCGCTGGCGGGGTTGTTCATGCTCGCTGCAGCTTGGGTTGCTTCGGCGTGGGCGGGGCGGCTTTCGTTTCTGGGCGAACCCGAACGGCATGAGCCGCTGGGACATCTCGACGACGCGCCACAGCTACGACGTGCCGGCCGAGATCGCGATCCCCGGTGAGCCGATAGAATACCTACGCGCATGGATTGACGCCGCACATGCGGCCGGAGCGCACGAAGCCAACGCGATGTGTTTGAGCACTGCCGGCGACGATTGCCGCCCTAGCGCGCGCATGGTGCTCTTGCGCGGACTCGACGAGCGCGGGCTGATATTTTTCACCAGTTACTTCAGCCGGAAGGGACGCGAGCTGACGCGCAACCCGAACGCCGCCGTCGTCTTTTTCTGGCCCGAGATTCACCGGCAAGTCGGTGTTGAAGGACGCGTCGAGCAGCTCCCGGAGCCGGAGTCGGACGCATATTTTGCAAGCCGCCCGCGCGGCCATCAGCTCAGCGCCTGGGCGTCGGAGCAAAGCGAAGAGGTGGAGAGCCGGCAGATCCTCGAGCAGCGCCTGGAAGACTTCACGCAGCGTTTCGAAAGCGGCCCGGTGCCGCGGCCGCATTCTTGGGGCGGGTTCTTACTGCGTCCCGATCGCTTTGAGTTTTGGCAAGGGCGATCGAACCGGCTGCACGATCGCGTCGAACTCTGCCGCAGCGGCAGCACCTGGATGCAAAGGCGCCTGCAGCCGTGAAAAACTCTCCGGTGCGCAACGTGCTGGTCATCGGATCCGGGCCGATCGTTATCGGTCAAGCCGCGGAATTCGACTATGCAGGCGTGCAAGCGTGCCGGGCGCTGCGCGAGGAAGGCCACCGCGTCGTCCTTGTCAACTCGAACCCGGCCACAATCATGACGGACACCGAGGTAGCCGACGCGGTGTACCTCGAGCCGCTAACCGTTGCATCGATAGAAGCGATCGTCGAACGCGAGCGCCCGGATGCGTTGCTGCCGACGCTCGGCGGCCAGACCGGACTCAATCTCGCCGTCGAACTCCACGAAGCCGGCGTGCTGGAAAGATTCGGCGTCGAGTTGCTCGGCACGCCAATCGAAACGATCCGGCTGGCCGAAGATCGCGAACTCTTCAAAGCCAAGATGATCGAGATTGGCGAGCCGGTTCCGCAGAGCTGCGTGGTGACGCAGGTCGAGCAAGGCGTAGCCTTTGCGCAAGAATTCGGCTATCCGCTTGTGGTGCGCCCGGCATACACCCTGGGTGGAACCGGCGGCGGCGTCGTCTATACCGAGTCGGAACTGCGCGAAACGCTGACCAATGGTTTGGACGCCAGCCTCATTCATCAAGCCTTGGTCGAGACGTCGCTGCTCGGCTGGAAAGAGATCGAGTACGAGATCCTCCGCGACGGCGCCGACAACTGCATCGTCGTCTGTAACATGGAAAACTTCGATCCGGTTGGCGTCCACACCGGGGATTCGATCGTCGTCGCGCCCTCGCAAACGCTTTCCGACGTCGAATACCAAATGCTGCGAAGCGCCAGCCTGAACGTCATTCGGGCGTTGAAAGTGCAAGGCGGCTGCAATATTCAGTTCGCGCTGCATCCGGAACGCAGCGAGTACCGCATCATCGAAGTCAATCCGCGCGTTTCGCGCAGCTCCGCACTCGCAAGCAAAGCCACCGGCTACCCGATCGCCAAGATCAGCACGCGGATCGCCTTGGGCCAAACGCTCGACGTTATTCCGAATCCGGTGACGGGCGTCACCAAAGCCGCGTACGAACCTACGCTCGATTACGTCGTGGTGAAGATCCCGCGCTGGCCGTTCGACAAGTTCCCGCTGGCCGACACGGCGCTTGGCACACAGATGAAATCCACCGGTGAAGCCATGGGGATTGGACGGACGTTTGGCGCCGCGCTCATGAAAGCGCTGCGCGGTTTAGATTTGAAACGCGAAGCGCTCACCGGGACCGCCCTCGCCGAGTGGAGCGAAGCCGAACTGGAAACTGTCGTCGCCAAGCCGAATCACGAGCGCCTCTTTGCCGTCGCCGAAATGCTCCGCCGCGCCAAAGCCGATGTTGACACTGCAGTCGAGCGGGTACGCGAACTCTCCGGCATCGATCGGTTCTTCCTTTATGAGGTCGCCGATCTCGTGTCGCTCGAGGAACGCTTGCGCAGCCGCGACGAACCGGGCGACCGCGATGACGCGCGCGCTAACGGATACGGAGATAGCGGCGAGGCTGCATTTCGCATGGTGGATACGGCCGCGGCCGAGTTTCCGGCGCGGTCGCCGTATTACTATCTCTCGCGCGGCGAGAGCGACGAAATGCGCCGGCCTTCGCGCGAGGCCGTTGTCGTAGTAGGCAGCGGTCCGATCCGGATAGGCCAGGGAATCGAATTTGATTACTCGTGCGTGCACGCCGCCTGGGCGCTGCACGCTGCCGGCCGTGCCTCGGTGGTCGTCAACAACAATCCCGAAACCGTCTCCACCGACTTCGATATCTCCGACGTGCTGGTCTTCGAGCCGCCGGGGCCCGATGAAGTGGAAGCCGCGTATCGCGCGACGGGCGCGCGCGGCGTGATGCTTTCGTTCGGCGGGCAGACGGCAATTAATCTTGCGCGCGAGTTAACGCGGCGCGGCGTGCGCCTCGTCGGCAGCGACCGGAAAAGCTTGGATATGGCGGAGGACAGAGCCAAGTTCGATGCGGCGCTGCACCGGATCGGCGTCGCGCGCCCGGAAGGAAAGGCGGCCCGTTCGTTTCGCCAAGCTCGTACTATCGCGCGCCAGCTCGGCTTTCCCGTCTTGGTGCGCCCGTCGTACGTGCTGGGCGGCCGCGGCATGGAGGTCGTGTACAACGAGGGACAGCTCGCGTCGTACGTAGAGTCGGCGCCCCCAATCGCGGCCGACGCACCGCTGCTCGTCGACAAATATCTGCGCGGATTGGAAGTTGAGGTAGACGCCGTTTTTGACGGCGCCGATATTTTGATCCCCGGAATCTTCGAACACATCGAGCGGGCCGGCATCCATTCGGGCGATTCGATCAGCGTTTACCCGCCGGTTTCAATCGACGCGGCGATGGAGACGCGGATCGTTGAAGTCACGACCGCCATCGCCCGCGAGTTGCAGATACGTGGTCTCATCAACATTCAGTTTGTGATCCACGAGGGCGAACTCTACATCATCGAAGCGAATCCGCGCGCCAGCCGGACGGTGCCCATCATTCAAAAGGCAACCGGCATCAACATCGTCGCCGCGGCCACCCGCATAGCGCTCGGTGAAACGCTGCGCGAGATGCCCTACGGAACGGGTCTGGCGCAGCGCGCGCCATTTGTGGTTGTCAAGATTCCGGTCTTTTCGTTCGCGAAGATGCGCGGCGTCGAAACGATTCTCGGACCGGAGATGAAATCCACCGGCGAGGTGCTGGGCATCGACGAAACCTTTGCGGGCGCACTGCGCAAAGGGTTTGTCGCGGCCGGCATCAGGCTGCCGGGCGGAGGCGGAAGAATTCTCGTTTCGATTGCGGATGAAGAGAAAGAAGAAGCCATTCCCGTCATGCGCAGATATGCGGCGCTCGGCCACCGTTTCGTGGCCACTCCCGGAACGCGCGAGCACCTCGAAGGAGCCGGCATCGCGTGCGAACAGGTAAACAAGATCGCCGACGGATCGCCGCACGTCCTGGATCTCATCCGCCAGCGCGCGGTAGATCTCGTGATCAACGATGCGCAGGGTTCGCGCGAGATATCGGACGGGTACAAAATCCGCCGCGCGGCCGTGGAGGCAAATATCGCTTGCCTGACGAGCCTCGACACGGCCCGCGCCCTCGCGGAAGCGCTGGAGAGCAGCGCCGGTCCGCCACGATCGCTGCAAGAATACCGGCTGCTGCAAACCCGGGTGGCATCCTGAAACCGAACACCGCCGCAAAACTCAGCGCACTCTTTGCGTTCCTCTTCGTGATTCTGGCGGTGCGGCAGGCTTACGTGCAACTGGTTGAGGGGCCGCGCACAGCGGCACGACCCTACAATCCGCGCCACGCGTTGCTGGCGATTCGCCGCGGACGCATTCTCGCCGGCGACGGAACCGTGCTGGCGCAAACGGTCAAGGGAGAGCGCCGCTATCCCTACGGTGCATCGCTCGCGCAGACCGTCGGATACGTTTCGATTCGATACGGCACGAGCGGGCTCGAAGACGCGTATGACTTAGCGCTGACGCCGCCCGACACGACCGGCGACGTCTCGGCGCAATTCTCGGAAATCGTGGAGGCTTTCACGGGCCGCGGTGCGGCCGCGCGGGGCGCGGACGTCGTCACGACCATTGTGCCGGCCGTGCAGAACGCACTCTATTCAAGACTCGCGCTGCACTCGCGCGCGGCCGGCGTCGTGCTCGATCCGCGCACGGGCGCAGTGCTCGCGCTTGCCAGCGTCCCGAGCTTCGACCCAAACCAATTGGCGACTGAGTTTGCATCGCTGCTGCGTGACGAACGCAGCCCGCTGCTCAACCGCGCCATCGACGGCTTGTATCCGCCCGGCTCTACATTCAAAATATTCACCGCTTCGGCCGCGCTCGATTCGGGAACGGTAACGATGCAGTCGACCTTTGTCGACCCGGGCTACTATACGATCGGAAACTTCACTCTGCACGACAACGAATTCGAGGCCACCGGCACCCAGGATTTGACCGGCGCGTTCGCACTCTCCAGCAACGTTGACTTCGGACAGATCGCATTGAAGCTGGGAACCGACGAGTTCTATCGGTACATCAGCCGCTGGGGCATCGCCGACTCGTTGGATTTTCAACTGCCCGCCAACGCCGACCGTGTTCCCCCGCAAAGCTCGGTCGTGCCCGGTGAGCTCGCGCAGATGGGTTTCGGCCAAGGCGCTCTCTTGATGACACCGCTGCGAATGGCGCTGCTGGCCGCCACCATTGCCGACGGCGGTTCCGAGCCGCGTCCGTATCTCGTCCGTCAGGTCGTCCGCCAAGGGGGCGGGGCAAGCAGTTACGGCGCGGCCGAGCTCGCCAATCCCATATCGGCGGATACGGCGGCGAATGTGAAGAACATGATGATAGCCGTGGTGCAGCGCGGAACGGGCACGACGGCGCAACTGCCGGGCGTCACCGTCGCGGGAAAAACAGGAACCGCTACCAACCCGCTGGGCGCCGCACACTCGTGGTTCGTCTGTTTCGCGCCGGCAGAGAATCCGCGAATCGTCGTTGCCATCGTTGTTGAGAATGCCGGCTACGGCGCCACCGTCGCCGCACCGATTGCGAGGGAAGTGTTACGTACCGCTCTGAAGAGCTCGTCATAAAGACTCGCGCCAGCGCATGATCGATTCGGCGCACGTCTTCAACAATCGCTACCGTCTGGACAACAAACTGGGCGAGGGCGGTATGGCGACGGTCTATTGCGGCACCGATACGCTGCTGCGGCGTCGGGTGGCGATTAAGGTTTTGCGCCGCGACTACGCTTCCGATCAGGAATTCGTCCGGCGATTCTATCAGGAAGCGGAATCTGCCGCGAAGCTCTCTCATCCCAATATCGTCAACACGTACGATGTCGGCCGCGAAGGCGACACCTATTATATCGTCATGGAGCTCGTGGATGGACCGTCGCTGGCGGAGATAATCGCGGCCGACGGCAGGTTGCCCGAGCCGGTTGCGCTCGATTACGCCGCGCAGATCTGTAACGGTTTGGCGTACGCGCACCGGCAAGGCTTGCTGCACCGCGACATCAAGCCGGCCAACATTCTGATCACCAAAGACGACGTCGTCAAGCTTTCCGATTTCGGTATCGCGCGCGCGGTTTCGCAGCAGACGATGACGATGACGCGCCCGGGCATGGTCATGGGCAGCGTCTACTATCTTTCGCCCGAACAGGCGCAGGGTCTCGACTTGACCGAGGCCTCGGATCTCTACAGCGTCGGGATCGTGCTCTATCAAATGCTCACCGGAAAGCTGCCGTTTGTTGGAGAGTCGCCGGTGACGGTAGCGCTTAAGCACATCTCCGATCCGGCTCCGCCGCTGGATCCTTCGGCCGGCGTGAGTCCGGCGTTGCAGTCGATCGTCAGCAAGCTGTTGCAGAAACAGCCCGAGAACCGCTTCGGATCGGCCAGCGAAGTCGCGTCGGCGCTGCGCGAAGCGCGCGAGCGGCCGAGTTTTGCCGCGTACTCGCTCGTGGACGATGCCCCGGGCTCTGCGCTGCGTCCGATGCAGCCGCCGCCGCGCAAATCGCG
Source organism: Candidatus Rubrimentiphilum sp. (assembly GCA_035710515.1). NCBI lineage: Bacteria > Bacillati > Vulcanimicrobiota > Vulcanimicrobiia > Vulcanimicrobiales > Vulcanimicrobiaceae > Candidatus Rubrimentiphilum > Candidatus Rubrimentiphilum sp. The sequence goes on from DASTDE010000001.1 coordinate 1,026,909, forward strand.
TCTGCCCGATCGCCACGCCGAGATCATCGAAGCCGAAGAGGTGCGCCGCAATCCGACGGGCTGGATCGTCGCGTTGCTCGCCATCGTCTTGATCGGCGCGGCCGCCGGCGGCTACATCATGACGGCGCATCCGTTTGGCCCCGCGGCGCAGATCGCGGTAGGCAACTACGTGAATCTGCCGGACGCGCAAGCGCAGAAGGCAATCGTAAACGCCGGCCTGACCTATCAAGCCACGCGTGAAAACAGCGATACGGTTCCTCCGAATCGCGTGATCCGGCAGGATCCCGCGCCGGGCGCCAAGATTTCGACCGGTTCGCCGATTCAGCTCGTGATCAGTTTGGGGCCGCCCACAGTTGGCTTGCGCGATGTGGTCGGCTATACGCTCGATGACGCGCAGAAGGACTTGATCGGAGATAAGCTCAGCGTCGTTGTCGTCCGCAAGTTCGATCCTGCGCCGAAGGATACGGTTATCACCGAGAAACCAAAAGCGGGCTCGAAAGTGCGGCAAAACGCGAAGATCACGCTTGTCGTTTCACAAGGGACGGCTCCGATCAAGATGCCCAGGCTCGCCGGGCTGACGATCGATCAAGCGCGCGCGCTCGCCGGGAAACTCGGCTTTACCGTAAACGTCAGCGAGACTGCCGCGATCCCGAACGTTCCGCCGAATGTTATTGCATCGCAAGACGTTCCGGCCGGCACGCAGATCGCGAGCGATCATTCGGCTACCGTAAATGTCGTCGTCAGTAGCGGCGGAGGCTTGACGAACGTTCCGAACCTCATCGGCAGCGATCTTGCCAGCGCGCAGCAACAGATCAAAGCCGCCGGCTTCACGATGTCGACCAGCTACCTGGTGGAGCTCGGCTCGCAAAACAACGGTCAGGTCATCGCAGAAGATCCGCAGGCCGGAACGCCTGCCGAAAAAGGCACGGCGATCAGGGTCACGCTGTCGGTTTCCGGCGAAGTGCCGGACACCAATGGCATGACGCTCGATCAAGCCAAAGCGATCCTCATGAACTACGGCTACGCCCTCGGAAACGTCACGCCCACGACCGAAGGCGCCGGCGGCAAAGTCGTACGCACGGAGCCCGCAGTCGGCACGAAGCTTGCGCCCGGCTCGCCGGTCAACATCTACGTGAACAATTCACACCCGTGAACGAACGTATTCTCGGAATCGACCCGGGTCTGCGTGTCACAGGCTACGGCGTGATCGAATTTTCCGCCGGCAAGACGCGCGTCATCGAAGCAGGCGTGGTTTCACCAAAAAATGGTGCTCCCTTGGAAACGCGTTTGCGCGAACTGCACGACGGCATTACGAAGGTCGTCACTTCCACCCATCCGGATGTTATCGTTATCGAAGAGCTTTATACGACGTATCGCAATCCCGTTACCGCAATTATGATGGGACACGCTCGCGGCGTCCTTTGCCTGGCCGGCGCGGAGGCGGCGATCCCGGTGAGAACGCTAGCTCATTCCTTGGTAAAACGCGCACTCGTCGGATCCGGCGCCGGACGCAAGGAGCAAGTCAATCGCATGGTGGCGCAATTGTTAGGCTTTCGGCGGCCTTTGGAGCCGGACGACGTCTCGGACGCGTTGGCCCTGGCGCTGGCGTACTGCAACATCCGCGATCACGAACGCAAGATCCCTGCGCTGAATGTTCTCTAGAATAACCGGCACCCTCGTCGAAAAACATGAAGGCAGCGTCGTCTTGGACGCGGGCGGTCTTTCGTACGACATTATCCTGCCGCCGTGCGTTCAAGAGAAAGTGACGATCGAAAACGGCGACCCGTTGACGCTCGAAGTCTACTCAGTCATGAATATGGAGGGCAATACCGGCCACTTCACCTTTTACGGATTCAGCAACGCGATCGAGCGCGAGTTTTTCGAGAAATTGCTGAGTGTGGCCAGCATCGGCCCGCGTTCGGCCGCGCGAGCGTTCTCGCAGCCCATGGCGCGCATCGCAGGCGCAATAGATCGGGGCGATCATGCGTTTCTTAAGACGTTGCCCGGAATCGGGCAGCAGAAGGCGCGCGACATCGTCGCGAAGTTGCAGGGCAAAGTGACCAAATTCTTGCTGATCCAGGAAGCCGAGCCGGTAGCCGCTGTTCGCATGCCCGATTTTGCGGACGAGGCGCTGGCGGTTTTGCTGCAGCTCGAATATAGGCGGTCCGAAGCCGAAGAGATGATCCGCTCGACGCTGGACTCGGCGCCCGGGATCACCGACGCGGAGGCGCTGCTCGCCGAGATCTACCGTCAGCGGGCCGCGCATGAATGACGACGCGCTGAAGCGGCTATACGGCCCGGGCGACGCCGCCGATCCGGAGCGCGTCATCGATCCGGTCGATTCGCTGGAAGACGAAGTCTACGGCGCGAGTCTGCGGCCGCGCTCGTTCGACGAGTACGTCGGCCAAACGACTGTGGTCGATAATTTGAAGATCGCCATCGAGGCGGCCAAACAACGAAAAGAGCCGCTCGAGCACGTGCTGTTTTATGGTCCGCCGGGTTTGGGCAAAACGACGCTCGCCGCGCTGATCGCCAAAGAACTCGGCAGTGCGCTGCGTCCGACCAGCGGACCGACGCTCGAAAAACCCAAGGATCTCGTCGGCATCCTGACGTCACTCGAGGAAGGCGACATCTTTTTCATCGACGAGATTCACCGGCTCGGACGCGTTGTCGAAGAGTTTCTCTATCCTGCCATGGAGGAGTACCAGATCGACTTCATCGTCGATCGCGGCGCGTACGCAAAGACGCTGAAACTACCGCTCAAGCGTTTCACGCTCGTCGGCGCGACGACGCGTGCCGGCATGCTCTCGGCGCCGTTGCGCGAGCGATTCGGCATCATGCATCATCTCGATTACTACGACGATGCCGAACTCAAACGGATCGTGCTCCGCTCGGCCGGAGTGCTTTCGGTGCCGATCGACGACGACGCGGCGGCAACGATCGCGCACCGTAGCCGCGGCACGCCGCGCATCGCCAACCGGCTGTTGCGCCGAGTGCGCGACTTCGCCGAAGTTCGCGCAGACGGGCGCGTCAGTAAAGCCGTTGCCGAAGAAGCCTTGCGACGCGAGGGCGTGGACGAGCTCGGCCTCGATCGTCTGGACCGCGCTTTTCTTCGCACCATCGTCGAGCAGTATGGCGGCGGTCCGGTCGGAATCGGCGCCATCGCCGCGACATTAACGGAAGACGCCGAGACGCTGGAGGACGTCGTCGAGCCGTATTTACTGAAAGCCGGATTTGTTACGCGCACTGCCAACGGACGAAAAGCTACCGCCGATGCATACGCGCACCTAGGCGTGACGGGCACGCCGTTCCCAACACAAGACCGGTTGCTATGAAACGCGAGCGGTTCATCGCGACGGTCGTTTCGGCGGCGGGCGCAGCCGCCGTGTGCTCGCCGTTACGCGCCCAGGAAGATCCGGCGATCTCTTCGCAGACACAAGCGCTTCGCGTTTTATTGGGAACGGGCCGCCTTCAGACGATCGACGCGCAGACGTTTCTGTACGACGGGCGCCGCTATCGCGGCACGGCAACGACCTTGCCCAACGGCCAGGTCGTTAGCACCGTCCCGCTCGAGCAATATCTCTACAGCGTCGTATCGCGCGAGATGCCGCGATCGTGGCCGGGAGAGGCCTTGCAAGCGCAGGCGATTCTGGCGCGCACGTACGTTTTGCAGCGCAGCAATCCGAACCGCGACTATGACGTCGTTACGTCCGAAGCCGATCAGGTGTACACCGGAATCGACGCCGAAGCGGCGCAAACGAACGCGGCCGTGAATGCAACCGCAGGCCACGTGCTGCGCTACCGTTCGGAGTTTGCCACAATCGCATATTTCTCGTGCTGCGGCGGGCACACCGAATCTTCGGCGGAGGCGTGGGGCGGAAAGCCGCTCGCGTACCTCTCCGGCGTCACGTGCAACTACTGCAAAGACTCACAGTGGTATCAATGGACGCAAACGATCGGCGTCGATCGCCTTCGTACTGCGCTCGGCGCGCAGAGCGGCTCGGTCGGCGACATCCAAGACATCGCGCTTGATTCACCCGACGCGAGCGGACGCGCGCGCTTCTGGATGTTTACCGGAACGCAAGGCTCCGCGCGTGTGAAAGCGTCGGACGTGCGCCGCGCGGTCGGCTCGCGCGTCCTCCCCAGTTTGCTCGTGCGCAAAGTTACGCTGCAATCGTCCGGGGACGCCGCAGCAACGTTGGAAGGCGGCGGCTTAGGGCACGGAGTCGGATTCTGCCAATGGGGCGCGCGCGGCTTGGCGCAAACGGGCGCCAACAGCACGGCGATCCTCGCGTACTATTTTCCGGGTACGACCGTCGGCTCTTCGTAAGGTCAATTGGCGACTCGTATGCCGGGCGAGCGATTGACCTTACGCCGAAGTCCTGAGCCTGTCGAAGGGGAGCCCGGCATACGGGGAGCCGTCTCGCCCGGCGTACGGTCTGCCCGATCGCCCGACGCTGGTGTCACTTCCTCTTACGATTATGAGCTTCCCGAAGGCGCGATAGCGCAGGCGCCGGCTCAGCCACGTGATTCGTCGCGGCTGATGGCGCTGCGCGGAGAGCGCATCGAGCATCTGACATTTCGCGATTTTCCGACGTTATTGCGATCCGGCGACGTGCTCGTACTCAACGAGACTCGCGTCATTGCCGCGCGCGTTCACGGAAAGCGTGTGCCGAGCGGCGGCGGCGTTGAGTTGTTGTTTTTGCGGCCGGCGGGAGAAGCGCACTACGATCCGAGCGCGACGCGATGGCTCGTGCTCGCAAAGCCGGGACGCCGGCTGCGTACCGGTGAGCGCATAAGCTTCGGTTCGCTGGGCGAGGCGGCAGTGGTTAACGTTCTCGACGGCGGCGTTCGTGAGATCGAATTGAGGCTAACCGTCGGATTTGAGGAGTTTCTCGAGACCGCCGGGACGTTGCCGCTGCCGCCGTACGTTCACAACGATTCGGCGGAGGCGCAGGCGGGGTATCAAACCATTTTTGCGCGCGATCCGGGAAGTGTCGCAGCGCCGACCGCATCGTTGCACTTCACAAACGCTGTCTTCGAAGAACTCAAGCGCCGGAACGTCGAGATCGTTAAACTCGTACTCGACGTCGGTCTCGGAACATTCCGTCCGCTTCAGAGCGAGAACCTCGATGAGCACGCTATGCACGCCGAGTCGTTCTCGATCCCGGAAGCAACCGCTGACGCGATAAGGCGAGCGAAAGAAGAAGGCAGGCGCGTAGTTGCCGCCGGCACGACCGTCGTACGAGCGCTCGAAGCGTCGGCTTTGCAAAGCGGCGCCGTTCGCCCCGGCCGCGATCAAACGGATCTCTTTATCAGGCCGGGATTCAATTTTCGCATCGTCGACGCGCTGCTGACAAACTTTCACTTGCCGCGCTCCACACTGCTGGTGCTCGTCTGCGCCTTCGCCGGACGCGAACGTATCCTCCACGCGTATGCGGAAGCAATCGAACGCGGCTACCGGCTGTTCTCCTTTGGCGATGCGATGTTTATCGAAGGTCCCGCGGTTCGACCAGCAGCGACTTAGCGTTCGTATAAAAGACCAAACCGGGCGCGGCATTCGGACGCTTACGCACGTGCTTGCGCGGCGTATAGTCAACGGTGACCTTCGCGCTGTTCCGGCCCTTCGAATGTGCCGCAGCGAGCTGCGCGGCCGTAAGGACATCCTCTTCCGGAGCGTCGCGCCGATCGTCGCGTTGCAGGATCACGTGTGCGCCCGGCTGACCGCGCGCGTGGAACCAGAGATCGTCCGGGCGAGCGACCCGGAAAGTCAGCTCGGCATTCTCCAGCGGCGAACGGCCGACGAGAATGCGCGAACCGTGCGGCGTCTCGTGCGCAAGAACGCGGCGCTTCTTTGCCGGCCGCGCCTTCGGAGAGGCCGCGCGACGCTGTCGCGGCTTCAGGAGTTCAGCAATTTCGCGTAGTTCGTCGTCGCCGGCGCGCTCGAGTTCCCAGCGTAACTCCTCCACCTCTTCGAGAGACTGAAGCACGCCGGTGCGCCGGCGCGTCAAATGGTCGCCGGCAACGGCGGCTTTCTTGTAGCGGGAGAAGAGATCCGTCGCCTCGAGCTTGGCAGCGTTCTTGTCTTTTTCGGGGAGTTCGTGCAGTTTTGAATAGATCGCCTGGCCGCGGGCGCGCAGGTCGTTCCGCTCGGTTGTTTCCGCCAAGCGTTCTTCGATGCGTGCGAGCTCCGTGCGGAGCTTTCGCTCGCGATCGGCCAACGCGCGTTCGGCATCGGCGCGCCGCTTATCGGCCGTCCCGGCCGCGACGTGAGCATCCGTGCCGGTGCACCGGAGTTCGGCAAATATCTCGAGCAGCGACGGCGCACGTTCCAGACGCGAGCTCGTGTACTGTTCGAGCGGAACGACATGCGCTTGTTGCAAGGCACCGTGCTCGTCGCGATAGACGTAGAGATCGTTCGTTCGAACCGATTCCTGGCTCGGCAGAGGCTCGATCGCGAATCGCGATTTGCCCGGGCGCGCCGGCGGCGGCTCGTAACGCGCCCCCGGCCGTACCGTGCGCAGAGTCTTGGCCGAGCGTTTAAACTCCTTAAGCGCGGATACCACCGTTGCGTCCTTTATCAGAATCAGGTTGCCGAAACGCGGAACGAGCTCGCAGATGAGCGCGTAGACTTCCGGCACACCGAAACGCGACTGCGCGGCAAACTCCAGCTGCAGGATACGCTCACCTTGAAAAGCTCGCACCGCGGTCAGCGTCTTCCCACGCAGCGCGGCGCCGGCCGCGCGAACGAATCCCGGCTCCGCGGCGATCGGCAGTTCACCGTTTTCGACCGTCAGTACCGGCGTCGCGGCAAAGACGTCGGCGGTCAGCAGCTGCGTCGAGCCTTTTCGCCACAGCGCGAGCGCAAAACGGCCATCCGGAAGCTGGCCCACGTCCCTCACGCGCGCGCCCAAGAAGCGTTCCTCGATCTCATGCGCCAGGCGCGCGATAAGAATCCAGTCCGAATACACCGAGCTGCCTTTCGACCGCAATACCAGGGGTCGCCCCCACCCGGTCGGAACATAACGGCCTTCTTGCCAACTAAGGGGAACGTCGTGCTGGGCCCGGGCCTGCTTTTCGTCGTATCCGGCCCATCGGGGGCCGGCAAAGACACGCTCGTGGACGCGCTCCTGGCACGCACCGGGCGCCTCCGGTACTCGGTCTCGGCGACCACGCGTCCGCCGCGGCCCGGAGAACGAGAGGGCGAGCACTACTTCTTCGTTACTCCGGAGGAATTCAAACGGCGCGAAGCCGCCGGCGGCCTTCTGGAGTGGCGCGAATACAACGGGAACCTCTACGGAACGCCGCGAGATTTCGTCGAGGACACGCTGACCCAGGGCTACGACTTGATCATGAAGCCTGAAGTCAACGGAGCGTTGGCAATCAAGAGCACTTTTCCGGATGCGGTGCTCATATTTTTACTGCCTGACCGGTTCTCGTATCTGCGTCAGCGGCTGCTGACCAGAAGGACCGAGACCAACGAAGAGATCGCGCGACGTTTGGAGATCGCGCACGAGGAGATACGAAATATTCGGGACTTCGACTACATCGTCATTAACGAAGAACATCGATCGGACGAAGCAGTCAAAGACCTTCAAGCGATTCTGCAAGCGGAGCGTTTCCGCATACACCGGTATCCGGACGATACAATAAGGGAATTGGAACACTCATAATGACCGAACAAGTTTTTGGAGATTTGGACGAACTGCTCAAGCACGTTGACTCAAAGTTCAGCCTGGTCAACGTCGTGACGAAGCGCGCGAAGCAATTGAACAACGGCGCGCCCGAGCTCACGCCGAACGTGAATCCGAACAAGCCTGTCTCGACGGCGTTCAACGAAGTCGCGACCGGCAAGATTCACTATCACAGAACAAAAGAGGGAATCAAGTAAGGCTATTGGGTTTGGGACGTTTGGCCGGGCCGTTAAACATGCACCACGGCCCGGACGAATGTCCCAAACCCAATAGACATACTTAAGAAGAAGGACAACAGGGATTATATGTGCGGGATCGTCGGATATATCGGAGAGCGCGACAGCGTTCCGATCATTCTCGACTCGCTCGCGCGGCTGGAGTACCGCGGATACGACAGCGCCGGCATCGCTGTCATCGACGATTCAGGTGCGCTAACCGGCTCCAAAGCCGAAGGCAAATTGGCGCGCTTGGCCGAGCGGCTGCGCAACGGCGAAGCGCTTTCGGGACGCGTCGGGGTAGGGCACACACGCTGGGCCACGCACGGCCGTCCGTCCGACGCCAACGCGCACCCGCATATGGACTGCAGCGGCAGAATTGCGGTCGTGCACAACGGTATCATCGAGAACTACGCGCCTCTGCGCGCCAGGCTCATCGAGTCAGGCCACATCTTCAAGAGCGAAACTGACACCGAAGTTCTCGCGCACCTGATCGAGACGCATTACGACGGCAACTTAGAGGAAGCGGTCCGCCGCACGCTGCGCGAAGTGCGCGGCGCCTACGCGCTCGGAATCATCAGCTCGGACGACCCGGACCACCTTCTCTTTGCCCGCAACGGCGCCAGCCCGCTGGTGATCGGGATCGGCAAAGGCGAGATGTTCGTCGCCTCCGACACGCCGGCGATCCTGCAGTACACCCGCGATGAGATCATCCTCCAAGAAGGCGAGATGGTCGTCGTCGGGCGCGACGGCTGGAAGCTGACCGATTACGACGGCAAGCCGATCAAGCGCGACGTAACGCACATCACGTGGGATGCGAGTTCGGCCGAAAAGAGCGGCTACAAGCATTTCATGCTCAAAGAGATCTACGAGCAGCCGAATGTCATAAAAGAGACGCTCAGCGGGCGCCTCGACGAAAACGACGACGTTCAACTCGGCTCGGAGATCGGCATCGACGAATCGTTCATGCGGGACCTTTCGAAAATCGCGATCACGGGATGCGGGACGGCATATCACGCGGGCATGGTCGGGATGTACCTGTTGCGGTCGCTCGTGCACATTCCCGTAGAGATGGAACTCGCAAGTGAGTTCCGCTACGGCGACCCGGTGGTCGACCCGACCGCGCTGACAATCGCCATGTCGCAGTCCGGCGAAACGGCCGATACCATTGAAGCGGTTCGCATCGCAAAGGATGCCGGGTCCACCGTGCTGGGAATCTGTAACGTCCTTGGCTCTCATCTAACACGTCTTGCGGACGGCACGCTCTTCACGCGCGGTGGTCCGGAAATCGGCGTCGCAGCGACCAAAACATACGTCTCGCAGCTCACGGCCATGACGCTGTTCACGTTGTATCTGGCTCGGCTGCGGGACACGGTACCGCGCGACCGCCTACGGCAGATCGCCGGCGCCATGAAACTCTTGCCTGCGGCGGTTGACGTCGTGCTCGATACGTCGGACGAGATTCGCAAGGTAGCGCGCAAGATTCGGCGATCGCGATCGGTGCTGTTCATCGGGCGCTACATTAATTTCCCGACCGCACTCGAAGGTGCGCTGAAGCTCAAGGAGATTTCCTACATTCACGCTGAGGGCTACGCCGCCGGCGAGATGAAGCACGGCCCGATCGCCTTACTCGATCCGAACGTGCCGGTGATCGGCGTCATGACCGAAGGCCGAGTGCGGGAGAAGATACTCTCGAATCTGGCGGAGTCCAAGGCGCGCGAAGCGCCCGTCATTGTCGTGGCCAACCACGGTGACGAAGAAGCTAAGGCCATCGCCGATCATGTCTTCTGGGTGCCGAAGATCGACGAGCTGCTTTCGCCGATCGTCAACATCATTCCATTGCAGTTGCTGGCCTATCACATCGCCGACATCGAAGGCAAGGATATCGACCAGCCCCGCAACTTGGCAAAAACCGTCACCGTCGAATAGGTTAGCGGGAGTAGCGGCGGAGATGGCCACAAAGAAGCAAGTAGAAGATGCCATCTTTGCGCTGGAAGGTTTCCGCGTCGAGTTCGACCTGTTCGATCCCAAACGCCCGCTGCCGGAGTACGAAGGCCGCGTCATGGCGCCGCAGCGCTGGAAAATTTCGGATTGGAAGAATGAGCGCCTAAGCGCTTACCGGACGCTGGCAAAAGGCGTGACTGTGTATCGCGGCGATGGCTCAAAGGTGCCTCGCGATATGCAACTCGGAAACTTGCGCGACAGCTACTACGAGGCCGAATTTGGACCGATCGCGCCCGCGAAGGAGACGCAGCCGTCAAACGTCATTCGCATGGCCGGTCACGAGCGCACGAGCGGAATCGAGGGCCGCGGACGCAAACCACGCCGGAGATGATACGCAGCGACGGACGCGCGCTCGACGCGCTTCGACCGGTTACGATCGAAGCACAATACATGAAATACGCCGAAGGCAGCGCGCTTATCTCAATCGGCAACACGCGGGTTCTTTGCGCTGCGTCCATCGAAGACCGCGTTCCGCAGTGGATGAAGGGCCGCGGCGTCGGTTGGGTTACTGCTGAATACTCGATGCTGCCGCGCGCAACGCAGGAACGCACGCAGCGTGAAGCTTCGAGAGGACGGCTGGGCGGACGCACGCACGAGATTCAGCGCATCATCGGCCGCGCGCTGCGTGCCGTCACCGATATGACGAAACTCGGCGAGCGCACCGTGTGGCTGGATTGCGACGTGATTCAGGCCGACGGAGGAACCCGTACCGCAGCTGTGACGGGCGCGTGGATCGCTTTGGCGCTTGCGCTCTTGCAGCGCTTCGATCCAAAATCGCGCGCCGCATGGCCGCTGCTGGGCCAGATCGCCGCCACCAGCGTCGGCATCGTTGACGGCTACATGCTGCTGGATCTGGCATACGACGAAGATAGCCGCGCGCAAGTAGACTTGAACGTGTTCATGACCGACTCCGGAAAATTCACGGAGCTGCAAGGCACAGCCGAAGCGACGCCGTTCAGCCGAGCGGAGCTCGATGCGCTCTTGAAGTTGGCCGACGGCGGAATCGCGCAGCTCCTTGAAGCGCAGCGCCGCATTGTCGAACCGTTGGGATTTCCGGCATTCGCCCATGCTCGATGATGCCCGGTTCCGGGCGCTCGTGGCCCGCGTAGGCGAGTTTTACATCACGGATAGAGCCATGAAAGGTGCGCAGAAGAAGATTGAAGCGGCGCTGGCGCAAGGCGTTCCTGCCGAGGACGCGCGCCGGCAATACCTCGGTGCGGTGCGCCGGTACTTCACCGGTTTCGCCAACGAGGCGCGCGGCCAGCTACGCGACGTGGACAAGCGCCTGGAGCAGGTAAACCAGGTGCATTTTAACCTGACCGCCGAACGCGGCGTGGTGGTGCGGCGCATAGAGGCTACCCAAAGCGTCTTGGAAGAGATCGAGCATGGCTAACGTCCTGCGTGAGGTTGAGGACAGCCAGGCTGCGCAGGCCGTAGAGCGCGTAAGCGTCGGCGTCCTCGCGTCGATTGGCCGGAGAGTCACCTACATTCTCGAGTTTGCCGGCGGGTTCTCACTGCTTATGTGGGACACGGTGAAGACGGTCGCGCGACTGCGCATTCGTTTCGGCGAGACGCTGAACCAGTGTTATCTCCTCGGCTATCAATCGCTGATCATCGTCCTACTCACATCGCTGTTCACCGGCATGGTCTTTTCGCTCGAGTCCGCGCTCACCGCCGTGCAGTATGGTTTCGGCAGTTTTGTCGGCGGCATCGTATCGTTCACGGTTGTCCGCGAACTCGGGCCTATGCTGAGTGCGGTCGTCGTCGCGGGCCGCGTCTGCGCTGCCATTGCCGCGGAATTGGGATCGATGGAAGTCACCGAACAGATCGAGGCGCTCAAGTCGCTCGGGCTCACCCCGGTGCGCTTTCTCGTCGTGCCGCGTCTGCTCGCGCTGATGATTATGCTTCCGTTGCTGGCGATATTCGCCGACGTCATCGGTGTTTACGGCGGCCAATGGATCGCGCAGGTGCAAGCGCACATCAGTTATACGGACTTTATATCGTCGGCGCGTCAAACAGTCGGCTTCGAAGACGTCGTCAAGGGTCTTTTCAAATCGTTGATCTTCGCGATCGTCATCGTCATGGTCGGCGCGTATCATGGTCTCACAACCACGGGCGGAGCGGCGGGTGTCGGCAAATCTGCCACCAGTGCCGTCGTGACGTGCATCATTCTGATCTTCATTTTAAACTTCATTATGTCATACTTCTTGTACGCGGGCGCCTGATGCCTGAATTGATCGCCCGGCTCGACGACGTTTGCGTGAATTTTGGCGAGCGCGTCGTGTTGCGGAACTGCAGCCTGGACATCGTCGAAGGCGCCATCAACTGCATCATCGGCATGTCGGGCGCCGGCAAATCGACGATCTTACGGCTGCTCGACGGTCTTATCGCACCGGATTCCGGACACGTGTACTTGCGCGACCAAGACATCTGTCATATGCGGGAGAGCCAACTGATCGAGATGCGGACGAAGATTGGTTTTGCATTTCAGTTTGCGGCACTCTTCGACAGCATGACGGTGGGCGAGAACGTTTCGCTGCCTTTGCGCGAGCACACGCCGCTCTCGGAAAAAGAGATCTTCGACATCGCCATGCACACGCTCGACAGCGTCGGGCTGGCGCACACCTACCACAATTTGCCGTCGGAGCTGTCGGGCGGCATGCTGAAGCGCGCCGGCTTCGCGCGCGCCGTCGTCACGAACCCGGAGCTCGTCCTGTACGACGAGCCGACGACCGGCGTCGACCCGATCGTCACGCACCTGCTCACAGACACGATCAAGCGGCTGCGTAAACAGCTGAACGCGACCGCCGTGGTCATTTCGCACGACCTGCAATCGATCTATATGATGGCCGATTACGTCGCCATGCTCTTTGAGGGAGCCATCATCGCGTCAGGCCCGGTCGAGGAAGTGCGAAAGTCGAACAACCCCATCGTGCAGCAGTTCCTGCAGGGCTCCGAAGTTGGACCGATCCCCCTTTAATGCTACGCATTAAAGGGAGCCCAATAAGTTTAAAAGGCACTGCGCCCTTCGGGCTCCGCGCCCCCCACGCGCAAAGCGCGTGGGGCCCCTGATGCCCGAAAGAATGGCACAACGCCGGTGCGAGGAATAGGAGGCACATGTTTCTGACCAGGCAGGCGCAACTGGGAGCCTTCGCGATAGTCGCTCTGTTATTGCTGTTCGGGATCTTTTTCATTATCACCGACTACGGCACGCGGCATAACGGCTACCGGGTTGGCGTGCACTTCGCTTCGGCCTCCGGGCTGCCGTCCGGGGCCCAGGTGTTCTTTAGCGGCGTCGTGGTTGGGACAGTCGATCAAGTGCAGCTGCTGCCCGACAACACGGTCGATGTGATCCTGGCGATCCAGCCTGACGTAAACATTCCGAAGGACTCAAAATTCCTGATTCAATCGCCGCTGACGGGAACGGCCAATTTCTTCATTATCCCACCGCCTGCGGGCCCGCGGATCCCAGGGTACGTAGCGACTCCCTTGCCCGCAAGTGCGATGCTGCCGCGCCAAGTTTTGCCGCTCGACCAGCAGCCGGCCGGTATTACCGGCGCAACAGTGGCCGATTTGCTTTCGCAGGGACAAGGCGAGATCAAGCGGTTAGACGCTATGCTCGTCATGCTCCAAGAACGCGAACCGAAACTGCTGAATACGCTGCAGACCGCGCTTTCGAATGTCGATTTGATGTCGGCGCAGCTAAAGACCACCGTGGCCGACGTCTCCGGCACGATGGAGGGAACGATGCGCGCTGCGGGCGCCAATATCGTCTCCATGACCGGCACGCTCAATTCAACGCTAGGACGCAATCAGTATAAGATCGATTCCATGCTGGCGTCGCTGGATAGCACCGCGCTTGCGCTCAGCCAATCGATGGACGGACTGCGCGTGCTGGCCACCGATCCGAAACTGCACACAAATCTGATCGACACGACGCAAAACATTCGCGACTTAACGCAGAATCTGTCCGGCGTTACGAGCGACCTGCGCCAAGTGACCGGGAACCCGCAAACGCAGGCGCAACTGCGTGACACCGTTGCCCATTTGGATGCGACGATGCAGAAGGCCAACTCACTTCTTGGAACGCTCGGCGGCCAAAGCCGCGTCCCGGGCGTTGACGCCGGCGCGACGCCGTATCCGCTGCCCGACAAGAACCCCGTGCCGCCGTCGGCGCTGGGAACCCCGTCGCCGCTCGGCACTGTTGCGCCGCTCAGTGCCTCGCTGCCGCAACCGCAAAGTTCGCCGAATACGGCGCGCATCAACGCCGGCCTTGCGAAAGTCGTGAAGAACCTGGTCGCCGTTCAATTGCGGCTGAGCTATTTGAACAAGCAAATGATCATCGGCCCGACCGCATTACTGACCGCCGATCGCGGCCCGCAAGCCGACATGAACGTCGTCCTCCTTCCGCGCGGGGGCGTAAGCCTGATGGCCGGAGCCAACGATATCGGCGGTAAGACGACGTATAACGTCGCCGGCATTAAGACACTGGCGCCGGGCATTCGCTTCGGCGGCGGCGTCCTGTACTCGCAGCTGGGCGCGCTCGCTACGTTCGATGCCGGGTATGTCGGAGCCGAAGCCAGACTGTACAATCTGCGCAATCCCGTCTTCGACTTCTACGGAAACTTCAACGTGGCCGAATGGGCAAAACTCTTCTTGGGCGAGCGCGACGTGACGCGCCCGGATCGCCGCACCGTCTTCGGATTGCAACTGCAGTTCTAATCCGCCGATGGAACAGAGTCGCCCGCGCGTAGGAATCATCGGCTCGGGTGCGATGGGCACGCTGTTCGGCTTTCACTTGGCCGCCTGCTGCGACGTGACGATGCTCGACAGCAACGATGCCGTGCTCGAAGGCATCCGCAAGAATAAAGGACTCTCGGTAAACAATGCGCCGCCGCGTGCCGTACGAGTGGGCCGCACGCCACGCGACCTGTTCGGTTCCACTATCGTTTTCTTGTTCGTCAAGGCAGTCGACACGCTGCGCGCGCTGCGTCCGTTTGCGGGCGAGCTCAATCCCTCGACGCCCGTCGTTTCGCTGCAGAACGGCGTCGGTAACGAAGACGCTATTAAAGCAGCCCTGGGTGGCGCGGTTCCCGTCGTGTTGGGGATTACGACCGAGTCGTCGTTAACGACGAAACACGGCCGCGTGCGCAGTTCTGAAGAAGGCAATACGATCGTCGGATCCGGCGGCGCGTCACCGGCTACGTCGCGCGCGGTGGCCGACTTGCTGATCAAGAGTGGCCTGCGAGCCGCCGTCGTGTACGACATCCGGCCGCATCTGTGGGGCAAACTCATCGCTAACGCCGCGATCAACGCGCCCAGCGCGATCCTGGACTGCGCCGCCGGCGACCTTTTGAAAGATCCTAACGCCGCGCGCCTCTGCGAAGCGCTGGCGGAAGAAGCCGCGTCAGTCGCTGCCGCTATGAAGATTCACCTGCCGTACGCGAATCCGTGGCAGTACGTCAGCGAGGTGATTTCGGTCGGCGCGGACTCGAAGAGCTCGATGGCATTCGACCTGGAGTCAGGACACCAATCGGAGATCGATCACATCAACGGCGCGGTCTGCGCGGCCGGTAGACGCATCGGCGTGCCGACGCCTTACAACGACACGATGGTGCGTTTGGTGAAAGCGCGCGAGGCGCTGCAAGTCAAGGCAGTCCCGCGACGCTGAAACCGCGCGGCCCGTGATGCGGCCGCCGGATCACGGCAAAATGCACGGTTCGAACGTCTTTCCCCGAGCGCACTGCGAGCGTCCATTCACCCGCCCGTACGGGCCAGAAATAGGCGTCACCGGTGCCGGAGGCAACGCTTGAACCATTCAGCGTCCATGCAACGCGCGCACCCCGCGCACGGCTGATGCGAAACTCGATGCGCTGCTGCGCGCGGCGCGCGTCGTTAGGCGATAGCGTATCTTCAAAGATGTCGCCGTCGTGAGGAAATAGAATGCTCAGCGCGCCGGTCGTGTCGCCTTGCCGGGCGCGCCATTCGTCGTACGCGGCGGCGATCGGCGCCGGTCGAGCTGCGTGCATGGTGCGCAGATCCGCCGTATCGACGTACTCTTGCAGCGCTCCGATCCGCGCGACATGGTAACCGGCGGGCGCCGGAAAGCGCGGCGGATCGCGGTGTTCGTACAGATGCAGCATGATCCGGTTCCAGAGCGGGCCGGCTCCGCTCACGCCCGCAATGCGGCGCATGGGAGCGCCGGAAAAGTTTCCAACCCAAACCGCGACCGTATATTCCGGCGTCGCGCCCACGGTCCACGTATCGCGGTAATCCGATGACGTTCCGGTTTTCACCAGTGACGGGAACGGCGTATCGATTACGGAGCCGATTCCAAACGATTTCGCGCGGGCGTAACGGTCACCAAGCATGTCCGCGACGAGCTCCCAGCTGGCGCGATCGCCGATCTGTGTCGCGCCCGGTGCACTCTGATCCAGAACCGTACGCAGCGGGATCGCGCTTCCGCCGCGCGCGAGCGTTACATATGCGTGCGTGAGATCCCAAAGCGTTACCTCACCCGCACCGAGCGTCAGCCCGAGCCCGTAGTAGTCGGGCGCGCGCCGCAAATCGGCAAACCCTAGAGCTTGCAGCCGGTCGAGGAACGGCCCGACACCTACCTTTGACAACACGCGCACCGCCGGGACGTTGAGCGAGTTCGCAAGCGCGATGCGCACCGGAACGGGGCCCGCGAATTGCGTGCTGTAATCTTCCGGCGCGTACAACTCACCATTCGGGATGGCATACGTCGTCGGAACGTCGGCCAGAATCGTATAAGGCCGGATCGTCCGCTGCTCGAGCGCATATTCGTAAAGGAAAGGCTTCAACGTCGATCCCGGTTGACGTAGCGTGCGCACGCCGTCGTTTTGTCCGAGATAGGCGTCGTTAAAATAATCGGTCGACCCCAAGTATGCGAGCACGTCGCCGGTCCTGTTGTCGACCACTAGCGCAGACGCTTGCGTAACATTTCGGCCCGCCAGCGCCGCCACGACGTCCTGCGCTTGCGATTGCACGAAACGCTGCAGTGGCAAGTCGATCGTTGTGCGTACCGGGACGGTCAAGTGCCCGGCGGCAGCTAGCCGAAAGAGCAGCTGTTGAGCCGCTTTCAGCTCTCCGCCCGCGGCACGGACGTGCAGCGTCTCACGCGCCGCAATCGCGGCTTGCTCCGCGCTGATAAATCCACCGGCTACCATCGCGTCCAAGACGGCGCGCTGACGCGCGCGTGCCGCCCGCCAGTGCGTGCGCGGGTTTAACCGCGCCGGATCGTTGGGAATTCCGGCGAGCATCGCGGCTTGCGCGAGATCCAAGTCGCTTGCGGGGACGCCGAAGTACGTTCGCGCGGCTGCTTCCACGCCGTAGGTATTGCCGCCCATCGCGATCCGGTTGACGTAAGCATTGAGAATCTGACCTTTACTCGATCCGGCCTCGATGCGCGCGGCATCCCACATTTGCAGCAGCTTGCCGCGGATGCCGGATGGAAGATCGAACTGGGTGCGCGCGAGCTGCATCGTGATCGTTGACGCGCCGCCCGCGCTGCACAAGCACCGCGCAGTTTGCCAGGCCGCGCGGCCGAGCGCGAGCCAGTCGACGGCGCCATGCTGGTAAAACCGCCGGTCTTCGGTCGCCACGATCGCTTGTAAGAAGAAGGGGGAGACACGCTCAAGCGGCACGGCTACGGAGCTCTCCGCACCGGTGCTCAAAACGGCGCCCAGCGGGATACCTGACCTATCGGTAAACGCAACGGCCGTGCTGCGCGCTTCGACGGCGGGAACCGCAAATAAGCGGTTGAGCGCGGCCAAGCCGAGGACAGTGATCAACGCAGCGAGTATGACCCAGGAGGTCCGGCGCACGTAAAAAGGCTTCCCGCAGGTCAAGTCCTTTTCCGCCGCGTCGTTGAAAGGAGCGCCTGTGCGTGGCCGTTTAGGACTCGCGGCAATCGGCATCCTCGCCGTCTTTTTTGGCTGCGGCAAGTCCGGTCAGCTCCCGCTCGCGACCGTTTCGCCCCTTCCCGCGCCGTCCGCGCCCGGCTGGATAAAACAGCTCGCCCCGACCGGAAAGGTCACCAGCAGCGCGCAAATTCGTGTGATTTTCACGGATCCGGTACTCCCCGTCGGGCAGCTCGGAACTGCCGCGGAAGACCAGGTCCTTTCGCATTTTCAGATCGCTCCCGCGTTGCCCGGCAAATTTGTCGTTTTGACGCCGCGCATGATCGGGTTTGAATCGCCGGCCGGCTTACCGAAAGCAACTCGCGTGCGCGTCACCCTGACGGCCGGTCTGCGCGATCTCTCAAGCCATTCGTTGGATCGCGATCTCGCGTGGACATTTGAAACGGATCAAATCGCACTGAAGAATGCCGACGACAATCCGTACGCCGCCGCCACGCCTTCCAGCGTCTCGCTGCAGCCGGTGGTTCACGTCAGCTCGAACACGCAGCTCGATGCAGCTTCCATAAGCTCGCACACCGTCTTCCGATCGCGGAGCGCCGGAGATACGGGCGTGTCCGTTAAGGAGAGCCCCGACCCCGACAGTGGGTCGTGGACGTACACGATATCCCCGCAAGGCGATCTGCAAAAAGCATCTGACTACGCGCTGATCGTTGGACCCGACATCATGCCCGCGAACGGCAACATTCCGAGCACGAAAGCGCTTTATGTTGCTCTGCACACGTATTCGCCGCTGATGCTAGTCTCGGCCAAACCGACCGCCGATCCGATGACCTCGACGGGCTATGCGCGCTTTGCCGGCGGCGATCCCGTGCTGACGTTCAACAACGCGCTCGATCCAAAGACGTTTGCAAAACACGTTGCGATTTCGCCTTCGCCGCGCGCGGTCGGTCAGCTCTACTCGCTCTCCGACGACGGCGCTACGATTTCAATCAACCCGTATGCGCTGGCGCCGCGCACCACGTACAAGATTTCGGCCGACGCCGACCTCCAAGACATCTTCGCGCAACGCTTGGGACAGCCGGCAGATTCGACGTACTCGAGCGGCGATTTGGCGCCATATTTCTGGGCGCCCAGCGGATTTAACATGTTCGTTGCCGGGCAGAACCTGCAGCTGCAGTACAGCGCCGTCAATCTTCCGGCCAATAAGTACAGCGCGACGTATCGCATTATTGATCCCGCGCAATTGGTCTACGCGGATGAGTCAGACGTTTCGAGCATGCTTCCCGACTACGTGGACTGGCCATCGTTTTCGGTAACCGCTGCCAGAAATGCGCAGACCAGCGTCAACGTTCCCCTGCGCGCCCGGCTTAATGGACCTGCGGGCATGCTGGCCTACGGCGCCGGCGCGCGCACGCAGGGCGACGCGCGCTTCACCGGCAGCGTTGCGCTCACCAATTTAGGTGTCTTCGCGCAGTGGTTCCCACAGAGCGGGTCAGTCATGGTGCAGCATCTGAGCGACGGCAGCCCTGTGCCGGGTGCTTCGGTGCAGATCTACATCATGCATACGTACGATCAGGCGCCCCGCGTCGCCAACCCGCAACCCTGCGCAACGGGTACGGCCGATGCAAACGGCATGCTCGGTTTCAGCGGGATTGACATTCAGCGCTGTTACGCCGGTGTGCGGGCGTCGGACAACGGCCCGGAGCTCCTGGCGGTCGCGCGCTCCGGAGCCGACTGGAACTTCGTCCGGACGCATGCCTGGAGCGGCACGTACGATTACACCGTCGGAAATCTCGACACGACGTGGTCGAACGGCCAGCCGATCTCGCGCGGCGTAGTCTACTCGGATCGTCAGATGTACCAACCCGGCGAACGCGCCTGGCTAACCGCAGTGTGTTATATCTTGCAGAACGGCACGCTGAAGGCGGATACCGGCGCGCAATATGCGATTGAGCTGACCGATCCGAATGGCGGCAAACGCAAGTTCGCGGCGCAGACGACGAACCGTTACGCTACGTTCTCATTTCCGGTTGATTTCTCCAAGACGCAACCGCTCGGTTACTACACGATCACTGCCACGAGTCCGGGCGGCGCGCAAATTACCGGCAGCTTCCGCGTAGCCGAATTCCGTCCGCCGAATTTCAGCGTAGATCTAAAGTTGGATAAAGAGTTCGCGGCCGCCGGCTCCAGCGTAAACGCCAACGGAAATGCCCAGTATCTCTTCGGCGCACCGATGAACGGCGCAAACGCGACGCTGCACGTGACGCGCGAATCGACGACGCTCACTCCCAAGGGTTGGGACGACTTCACATTCGGGCGTCAGTGGTTCTGGCCGGAAGAACAACCCGACGCTTCGGGCGAGGTGAGCCAGCAAAACTTAACGCTGGACGCCGCCGGCAAAGGGGCTGCCGTCGTCGCCGTTCCGCCAGACTTGCCGTACGCCATGACCTACCGGGTGGATCTGGAAGTCACCGACGCTTCGCATCTGGCTAGCAGCGCGACGCAAAGCTTTACGGCGGTGCCGGGTGCCGCGCTCATCGGGCTGCGTACCGACTTTGTCGGCACCGCCGGCAAACCGGTTCCGGTAGGCGTCATCGTCACCGACCCGTCCGGCAAGGCGCAGAGCGGAACCCGCGTGCACGTCGAGCTGCAGAAGATGGACTACAGCGGCGTCACCCAGGTCGTCGCGGGCGGCGAATCCGCGCAAAATCAAGTGCAGTACACCACCGTCGCGTCCGCAGACGTGACGAGCGGTTCGCAAGCCCAAACCGTGACCCTCACCGCCAAGGATCCGGGCAGCTACCGGATTCGCGCGAATATAGCCGGCGCGGCGACCGACAATACTGCAACCGACACGCAAGTGTGGATTTCGGGTCCGGGACAGGCCGTCTGGGGCGATCAGAATCCGTCGCAGCTGCAGATGAAACTCGACAAACAGCTTTATGCACCGGGTGACACGGCCACGGTCGCGGTCGCTTCACCATACGCGCGTGCGGATCTGTATCTTTCGGTGGTGCGCGATCGCGTTCTGTACAAGACGCTCGTCCACATCAACGGAACCGCTCCGCGCGTCCGCATTCCGATCCTTCAATCCATGTTCCCGAACGCTGCCGTCCAGGCAGTCCTCGTGCGCCGCGGGACGCCTCTCTCCAAGGGGGGCCCACAGGGCGTCGACAGTTTGGTGCGTCTCGGCATGGTGCCGCTGACCCTGGACATCCGGCCGCGGTATCTGCGCGTGACGATCGCGCCGCGGCAGCCCAAAGTGCAGCCCGGACAGCGCGAGACCGTACATTTACAACTGCGCGATCTGAACGGTAAGGCTGCCCAAGGGCAGTTCACCGTGATCGTCGCGAACGACGCGATCCTGCGCCTCAGCGGCTACCGGCCGCCGGATCTCGTTCAAACCGTCTTTGCGGCGCAGCCTATCTCGATGCGCTATGCCGATAACCGCCCGAAAGTCACGCTCACGCAGCCGAGCGATATCGCGCAAAAGGGTTGGGGTTACGGCGGCGGCTTCTTGGCGGGCGCAGCGGGCACGCGTGTGCGCACGCAATTCGTTCCGCTGGCGTACTTTAACGGTTCCGTGCAAACCGGCGCGGACGGCGGCGCCGACGTTTCGTTCACCGTCCCCGATAACTTGACGACGTGGCGCGTGATGGCGGTCGCGATGACGGCGGGCACCGCGCCGCACTTCGGCAGCTCCGACACAACCTTCATCACGACCAAACCGCTCGTCACCGATCCGCTGCTTCCGCAATTTGCCCGCACCGGCGACCGGTTCGACGCAGGGTTATTGCTGCTGAACGGCACCAGCGGTCAGCTCGATGCGCGCACGCAGGGCGATCTCAGCGGCGCATTGAGTTTCGCTTCGCCGCCGGGACGAATGGTGCAAGCCCAACAAACGTTTAGCCCCGGATTCAATCCTTGGCGCTTTGCCATGATCGCGGGCAACGGCACGTCGGGGAGCATCCAGTTCCGCACGCTCGCCGGCTCGACCGATGCATTCCGCGTGCCGCTACCGATCCGTAACGTTGACGTCACCGAATCGGTCATCGACTCGGGCGCGACGCGCACGCAGGCGCAAGTGCCGCTGTCGATCGGCAGCGGCCCCGGCACGGTTACCGTCGACGCCGCCGGGACGCTGTTGCCCCAGGCGGCTGCCGCGGCGCGGAACGCGCTGGACAGTGACAAACTGACACTACTTCCGGCCATCGCTAACCGCTTGAATATCGCAGCTTCCGTGGTTGCGTTGCAGAAGAAGCTTGGAGCGCGCATTACGGGCGTCGACGCGCAGCAAGAAGCGAGAGCGGACGTGGCGCAGCTGGGCGCTCTTCAAAGAATGGACGGCGGCTTCGCGTTCTGGCCAGAGTCGCGCAGCTCCGACGCCTTCGGCAGCGCCGATGCGCTGGCGGCGTTAGGGTATGCAAAATCGCAGGGCATCGCTGTTCCTGATGCGGCTATGGCAAAGGCGCGTGCCTATGCGGCCGGTGCGCTCAGCGATCCGGCGTCGGCGGATAAGAGCTGCAAGTCGAGCCTTTGCCGCATGTCGTTGCGGCTCGCGGCGCTGGAGGCATTAGCTGCCGCCGGCGATCGGCGTTCGGATTTCTTGCAGAGCATCTTCGCACAGCGCGCCGATCTTGGAGTAGCAGAAGAAGCCCGGCTGGGCGTCTACCTCCAGCAGACCCCCGGCTGGAGTACGCAAGCGGGGACCATTGCGCAAGAGCTGTCTAACCAAGTCTACCTGACGGGTCGTTACGCGAACGTTCAGCCCGGGCCGTGGTACGGTTCTGAGGTCGAAGCGCAGGCGGCATACCTGGAGCTCCTGGTCGCGCGGGGCGCTGCCGCCGGCGATCTCGATCGCGCGTTGAAAGCGCTGCTGGCGCAACAATGCCGCTGCGGGTGGCCGGCCCTCTCGGACGCGGCGTCCGCACTGCACGCAGTGGTCGCCTATTCTGCAACCGAAACGGGACCGCCGAACTTTAGCCTGTCGGTGACGGTCGACGGTAAAGCAGTTAGCGCGGCCCGGCGCATTACTGGGGCAACGCCCGCGGCGACGATCGCGCTTCCGAAGCTTGCCGCCGGTTCGCATACTTTGGCCTTGCAGAAGACCGGCACCGGCACGCTTCACTACGTCGTTTCATATACGTATAGTCTAGCTGCGAACGCTCCGGGACGGCTCAACGGCCTGCGCGTCATCCGTACCGTGCATCCGGCGAACGAGTCGACGGTGCTCGCGACCGTTGACATCGCCTCGCAAACGGCGCCGCTTGCGTTCCCGGCCGGGAACGTGTACGACATCGGCGTGGAGATCGCAGTCGATCATCCGGTCGATCGCGTGGTAATTACCGATCCGCTGCCGGCCGGCTTTGAAGCGCTCGACACGTCCTTCCAAACGACGGCGTCGTATTATCAGCCGCTGACGCAAGCCTGGCAGATCGACTACCAGCAGATCTATCTCGATCGTGTGACGGCGTACGCGCAGCATTTGGATCCCGGCGTTTACATGCTGCACTACTTGGTCCGCTCCGTAACACCGGGCACATATCTCTGGCCGGGCGCCACGGCGTACCTGCTGGACGCACCCGAACAGTTCGGGCGCACTGCATTCAGCAGCGTTCAGATCTAAACTTGCGGCTTCAGTTGTAGAACACGGATAGATCCGTCGCGGACTTCGACGTCGATGGCGCGCTTCGCGCCGCCGTTTATCGTCGAGTCAATCGTCTCGCTCGTTCCCGACGCCGTGCCTTTGAGCGGGAAGTCCGTAAAAATCGTTCCGTTATCCGTGTGCAGGTGGACGTGCGCCGCCGCGTTCTCGTTCACATAGAGCTCGACGTCGCCTTTTGCCGACGAGAAATGCAGCGTCCCCGGCCACGTCGTGCTTGCGAAGATAACGCTGATGTTGCCGGTGCCGGCCGTAGCGTTGCCGTACTGCGGAATAAGCATCTTGATGTCGCCGGTACCGGTGCTTGCGTTGACCACGCCGTCGAAGTCGGCGACGTTGATCGAACCACGGCTCGTGGCGAGAGTCAGAACCGCGCCCTTGGGTCCGCGAATCAGATAGTTCAGGTCCGGTCCGGGCGCGGAGACCGTGATGGAGCGGCCGCGCGCCACGATCGACCCTTGCGGCACGTCCGCGTTCGCGGAGATCGTAAACATTGAATCGGGCTGCCCTCGCTCGGGGGCGTAGACGCTGATATCGCCGCGCACGGTGCGGACGGTAATAGCCGAGCCTGGCGGAAGGCTGCCAATCCTCGTAAAGGCGGGTGTTTGCTGGCCGCAGGCGGTTAGCGGAGCCACAAGGAGAAGAAGGAGCGCTAGCCGGGTACAAGCCATCCGGAGGTAGTCTTATGCGCTTGGTCTCATCCCTCATCGTCACCCTGGCACTAGCGGCCACGGTCCTGAGTTCAGCCTCGGCCGCTTCATCGGGCAGTTTACCGCCGGGCGGCAAGTACAAGGACTGTCATGGCTACATGCTTCATGTCAGCTTGAACAACGTCCGCGTGCACTGCATCGACGGAGTGCCCGCCGATCTTTCATTTTTGTCCTGGCCGAAATTCACCGATCTGCCGGGCGGTAAGACCGTGCAGACCAACAGCTTAAAGTCCGGAACGCCAGTGCACGTGATTTTCTCGCAGTCGCTGGGCATCCGGCACGCCTACAAGATCTACGTCGCGAACCCGAAAGGCCACGGCCTGTTCGGCTTTAAGGCCTAGCCACCGGGCGGCGAAAACGCCGCTAATGCAAAAACGGGCTCTTCAAGGCTCCGCAATACTTTAGCCCAGGCATAACGACAACGTGCGGCGTCTTGAAGAGCTTCACCATGTCCGCGCTCGGGATCGTAGTGTACGAGAGCCCGTTTTTCGCGGGCTTTAAAGCGTACAGTTTCTTATACGAAGTGCATGTGCCGGTGCCGATCAATGCCGCGTCGGGGCCGGGCCCGGCGGCTTTCAGCGATATCTGCACCGAAACGCCTTTTGGCAGCCCCTGAAGGCTGATAGTACCGCGCACTTGGTTTGTGCTAGGCACATCCCACAGTGTCACGTTGATCGGCTTGATCGGCATTGCGAGTGTCGACACGCTTTGAAGGCCTGCGAGTAAGAGACTCAGTCCTGTAATTCCAATGATAGCTCGCATATTGTGCTCCTGACTTTGTTGCAGCAAGTTACACGTCATCCCGCTTATCGCGCGGATGAGCGGCATCGTACGCTCGTTTTTGGTGGATCAATGTGATGTCAACGTATATTTGGGTTGTTGCCGGACTCTTGTGGCCGAGGAGTTTCTGAACGGTCTGAAGATCAGCGCCGTGAGCGATTAGATGCGTCGCAAAAGAGTGACGCATCATGTGTGGTGTGACCTTACCGATCTGTGAAAACAAGGCATATTGCCGGAAGATCTTTCCGGCTTGGCTATGACTGATGCGTCGCCCGTGCTCGGTGAGAAAAAAAGCGTTCTCAGCGGTGCGAGGCCGGCAGCCGACGTAGACTTCCATGGCAGCCTTGGAGGCTTCATTGAAGACGACCGTCCGGGGTTGTCCACCCTTGCCGATAACCCGCATGATGCGTCCTTTGAAGTCGACGTCCTCAACGTTCAGTCCGATGAGTTCCGCACGCCGAATTCCAGTCGCGTAGAGCACTTCGAGGATCGCTCGGTTTCGGATCCGGCAAAACTCACTCTGTCCAGCGATCACCGTCCGCATGAGCTGCGCCAGGGAATCCTCGTCGACGGGTTTCGGGGTGCTTTTTTCGGCCTGCGGCAGCTCGACCAGGGCCGAGGGGTTATCCGAACGCCGGTCCTCGATCTGCAAAAACTTGTAAAAGCTGCGAACCGCCGATAGGCGCCGGCGAACCGCTGCCGTCGACAGTTTCTTGGCGAGACGCTTGTCCCCGAGAAAATCCGCATACCTAAGGATGTCCAGACGCGTCGCTTTCAGCAGCCGAGGGAACGGCCCGTGGAACGTCATGTCGTCGGTGCGCTTGGCAAGATAGCGGCCGAAATGCTCTAGGTCACGGCCGTACTCTTCGGCGGTCCGCAGCGATGGCTTACGGCGCAGCCGGAAGCGCATAAAGGCACTGATAAGCGGGTCGACGGCTAGGTACGGCATTAAACCCCCTATTCTCGCACGCTTCTACAATGTCCTACAAATTACGGTTTGTGTTACCCGCGCCGGGAGCGCGCTAGGCACTTGTCGAACAGACGTTCGGATAGTGCTTCTCTCTAAGCGTTACGACGCTCGCGTTCGTGCGGAATACCGGGCGAAGGTTTCCGCCTGGAACAGCGGCGACGCTACTTGGCTGGACCTCGAATGGATTTTTGGCCTGGACTGTGGCCGGCCTCAGATGTCCGCCACGGAGGACATCTTGGCAGTCGTCGCGCTTGGGAGGCAGAAGCTGGTAGAAGCGCGCGTGGTTCGGCTTGTTGAGCCGCCTAGGGCGATCGCGGAGGAGCTAGACGCTCTTCTCTCCCGGCACCGGTATCACGAAGCCGACCATGGCCAGGGCCGCGAAAAGCGGCAGGCACTTTATTGGCTTCGAAGGCGCGGGGCGCAGGAGCTTCACGCTGAGAGAGATTTCGGCGCCGGACGGTACGATGTCGCGGCCGAGGATCTCGGAGTGCTCGTGGAGTGCGGCACAACCCGGATTGATAAATTGCTCAAGACTTCCCTCTACCCTGAATGGCGCGAGTTCGTCATCATTCCTCGCGGCCTAAATATCGCCGTCGTGTTTGATTTCACGGGTTCCGTCTTCAGCCAAGTGCGGTGCCTTGCCGAGCAGGCGCAGGACCCAATAATGTTCTTAGAGCGTGTCTGCCACGAAGAACGGCTAACAATTCAGTCCCTCGCGCAGTGTCTCACCGAGGCGAACATAGCTCATGAGACCAAGTTCAACGACCTGCGGAATATCATGGACTCCATTCGCGGCTGCACTTCGTCCGAGAGTTCTTCTCCTACATCCCTAACAAACTAGCCGAGTTCTTCTGGTCGATAACCTGAAGCGCCACCGCGACGTCGGCTCGGGTTACCGGCTTCAATGGATCGAATATTTTCGTGTTTCCGTAGATCCGTTTTACCTCTTGGAGCGCGTAACTGTTGCCCCAACCGTTATTTAGTTGGAACGCTCCCCAGTATGGTTTCGAAACCTTGTCCCGATCCGTGAAGTCCACCGAAAGCGTGCCGCCGCCCGCTGCGTAGTTCCATGTCGACGGCGGTCCGGCTTTGGGCAAGGGCGAGCTATTCGCGTCACGCGACATCAAGATCGCGATCATCTCCTCGCGCGTGAGCGGACGGTCGGGTGCGAAATGGTTCTTGTCGATGCCGATCACAAATCCCGAATTCGCCATCCCCTGGATGTATTTGAAGTCCGGGTTTGATTTGGGCACATCGACGAAGCTCTGACTGCTGTTGGCTTCTGCCAAACGGATCTGCTTATCCGGTTGTCCCTTGAAGTATATGTTATTGGCGAGGACTAGCCAGCGGACGTACTCCGAGCGCGGCACGGTGTTATAAGGATTAAACTTGCCGCTAGTCGTCTCAAATACACCGAGCGTCGCCTCCTGTTTGATCGCAGGTTCGGCGAAGATACCACTGATGTCCGTAAACTTGACGACCGCGGTTGGGTTCGGTGTGGGCGTGGCCGTAGCTACTGCCGCGGGAGCTGCGACGGCGGCTGTGGTCGCAACGGATGCCGGGGACGCGACGGTGGTTGCCGCGGCCTCCGGTGATGCCGTGGCCTGCGACTGCTGGTTGTTTCCCGAGCAGGCCGCCAGCGGGAGCGCGATCATCCCAAGAACGGCGAGAGCGCGTAATTGCATCTTCTTCTCCTAAGAAACGACGATCAGTAGACGCGTACTGCGTCGATGGCCGGGCCGCAGAGCGAGCCCTTGGGATCGAGCGAGGTGAACGTCAGCGTGCTGCGAGCGCCGGCAGCAGCAGTAAATGTGAACGACTTGCGCTGCCAGCCCATATGCGGATCGCTGGTGTGTGAAGTATCAAAGGTATAGCGGCGGCTCGCACCCCCAGCCGTTACCAACAACCGTTTGATCGTTGGACCGCATTCGGGGTTGCCGGCGAGGGCAAACCAGACCGTGTATTTTGTGCCGCGTTTCGTAGCAAAGCTTTGAGCGATCGCTCCGGGCCCCGGCGTTCCATCGACGTCGATGCTGTTCTTTCCGCCATCGGCATCATGCCAGTTGGGACCGATGACGTCGACGCTTCCCATCGTAACGATCCATCCGGGAATCGCGGTCGAACCCTTTGGAAACATCGTGTAGTACGACGGCTGCGGTCCAGAATCGAACCCGCCATTCTTGATGAGATTCGCCGCCTTGGCGAAGGCGGCTCCGGCCGATAACAAGAGCCCGGCTGCCAATAACGCCGCCGAAGCCTTTGAAGCAAAAGAATGCATTGCTAAAGCTCCTCTCGAGGGGCTCACCCCTTCCGGCGAAAAACGCCGAGTTCCTAGCTTTCCTCGGCGACCCAGCCGTGCGTCAACGTCAGCCAGAACGCGAGTCCGGCAAAGGCCCCGTATCCGCGAAAGGCACGGGCGATCGTTGCATCGGAGGCGCGGCGCCTACCGCTAAAGCGCAGGTACGCGGGGCGAGTCCACGAGTCAAAGATCAGGCGATGATAGCGCCCCAGCAGCATCATGATGTGCGCGCAAGCATATGGTCCCACTCCGGGCAGCTCCAACAGCTTCTTCTCCACCTCGTCGTCGGGCAGCCCGAACTCGGGGCGCAACGCCTCCAGATCCACATCTCCCGCGGTAACGTCTGCGGCCAGGGTCTTGAGATATGCGCCCCGATACCCCGCGCGCGCAATATCCCGATAAAACCTCAGCGGCGCTCGCGCCATCGTGCTTGGCTCGGGAAACGCACCCTCGCCGAGCTTCTCCACGAGAGCGGTGACCATGCGCACCGTTCCCGACCAAGCGCAGTTCGTCGTGCAGATCGTTTTTATGAGGTCTTCAAACACGGTCGGCGACGCCAGCATCCGGCCTGCGCCCTTCGCGGCCCACGCGAGCTGCGGATCGCTCTCAATCGCTGCATAGAACGGAACGAAGTCTTCCTCCAAGCGAAACATGCGCCGCACGTCCGCGGTGAGCTTCGTTTTCGCAGCTTTGCTCAAACGGCCGGTGCTTTCGATTCCGAGCTCGCCGCCGGCGGGGCGTATAGTTACAACACGAACGCTGCCATCTACTCGCAGACGCACACGGTAGTATGAGTTGTCTTCCGGGATCTCGGCGGGCGGGAGCTCCGCGCAGCCGTGCGATCGAAGCGTCCGCGCGAAATCGATCGGTTCGCCGCCGGCACCGCGCAGCGGCAGCCGCAGAATTGCCTTAGCTGACGTAGCTGACGTTTACGGGAAAACCGGCCTCTTCCGCGCCGCGCAGCACCGAGAAGAGCTCGTCGAGTTCGTCTTCTATCGCCACGATCTCGCTGGCGCTGACGCCGACCGGCTCAGCCTGCTCCCACAGAATGCGGCGCGCTGTCTGTAATGCGGCGCGAAATCGCTGCGGCGTGGATTCCAGGACCGGCCAGTCGTCGAGAGTCGCCGGTGGAACGACGCGCCAGCCGAGGCCTGATTGCGGATCTTCTTCTTCATCGAAAAATGCATGCGGGATGGCGGACAGCATCGTAAGCGCTTCCTGCTCGTGCGCGTGCAGATGCAAGCCGGCTCCGGTGAGCTTGACGATGTACCGGAAAAACGAGGCGTTCCCAACGCTGTAGGCTCCCGCCGGTGAGGTCACGCTGATATGGACGCTCTCCAGCTCGCCGCCCGCGTAATCCATCTAAGGCAATACTTTCACGAGCGACTCCACCGCTTCGGCGCTCTTGTGCAGCGCGGCGTGTTCTTCGCTCGTCAACTTGATCTCGAAGATCTTTTCCAAACCTTTTTCGCCAAGCTGGCACGGTACGCCAATAAAGAGATCCTTGATGCCGAACTCGCCTTGCAAATATGCGGCGCACGGCAGTATCTTGTGCTTGTTCTTCAAGATCGCTTCAGCCATCTCCATGATCGATCGCCCCGGCGCATAGTACGCGCTGCCCGCCTTGAGCAGATTGACGATCTCGCCGCCGCCTTTGGCGGTGCGTTCGACCAAGCGATCGACGGTCGCTTTGTCCATCAACTCGGTGATCGGAATGCCGGCCACCGTGCTGTAACGAGGGAGCGGCACCATTTGGTCGCCGTGTCCCCCAAGCACGAATGCGTAGACGTTTTCAACACTGACGCCGAGTTCGGCCGCTATAAAGGTAGAAAACCGCGCTGAATCGAGCACGCCCGCCATTCCCAACACGCGCTCGCGTGGGAAACCGCTGACGCGCCGCGCCACTTCGCACATAGCGTCGAGCGGGTTGGTGACGATGATCAAAATGCAATCCGGTGAATACTTGACGGCTTGCTCCGTCGCCGTCCCAACGATCTCGGCGTTCGCGCGTACCAGATCGTCGCGGCTCATCCCCGGCTTACGCGGGAAACCTGCCGTGATCACCACGATGTCGGAATCCGCCGTCGCCTTGTAATCGTTGCTGCCGAGGACGCTGACGTCGCTTTTTTCGACGGGCATGGACTGTAAAAGATCGAGCGCCTTCCCTTGCGGGACGCCCTCGACGATATCCACCAGGACGATGTCGGCAAGCTCTTCCGCCGCCAGCCAGTGGGCCGCGGTGGCGCCGACGTTTCCGGAACCTACGATTGTTACCTTATTTCGCACGGTGCTGTCTGTTCAGTAATCGCCGGCAAAACTCCGGTATTTCGCGGACATCAAACTCGGGCCGCCGAAAGGCGCGGCATGATCGAGGCCGCGCTCTATAACCAATGCGTCCGCTGCGGCCTGTGCCTGCCGACCTGCCCCACCTATATGGAAACGCTCACCGAGACATCGGGTCCCCGCGGCCGGATTAGCCTCATGAAAGCCGTGGCTGAAGGGCATCTCGACACGCTCTCGCCCGGCTTCGTTCACCAGATGTCCGAGTGCTTGGATTGCCGTGCCTGCGCCGCGGTCTGCCCCAGCGGCGTGCAGTACGGCGTCCTGGTTGAATCGGCGCGCGCCCGAATCGAACAGGCCAAATCGCCCAAGCGCAGCTTCTTCTCCCGCGTTGGCCGCTGGTTTTCAATCAAAGCGCTCTTCGGGAATCTCGCGTTGATGCGCTTTGTAGCGACCCTGCTCCGTTTCTATCAGCGCTCCGGCCTGCAACGTCTCGTCCGCGCGACGCGCATCCTGCGGCTGCTGCGTCTTGATGAAGCGGAGTCCTTTGCGCCGGCTATCTCCTCACGGTATTTTGTTCCGCGCGATCAGCGGTTTGACGCGACGAACGCAAGGTACACAGTGATGCTGCACGCCGGCTGCGTGATGCATGTCGCGTTCGCGGAAGTTAACGAAGCGACGGTTCGCGTGCTGCGCAGGAATGGCTGCAGCGTCGTCGTGCCGTCCGGTCAGGGCTGCTGCGGCGCAATCGCGGTGCATGCCGGCGAGCCGGCCTTCGCCGAAGAGCTGGCCAAACGTAATATCGCCGCGTTTGAGCAGTCCGGCGCCGACTACTACATCATCAACGCGGCCGGTTGCGGCTCGGCGCTGAAAGAGTATGGCGAGCTACTTTCAGGCGATCCGCGCTGGTCGGATCGGGCCGAACATTTCTCTTCGCACGTGCGCGACGTGCTCGAATTCTTGGATCAGATCGGAATCGATCCTCGTCTTGGAGTCGTCGAGGGAATCGTCACCTACCAGGACCCTTGCCATCTTGCTCACGCGCAACGCATCGCGGCCGCGCCGCGGCGGCTGCTTGCGAAAATTCCCGGCCTGCGATTGATCGAAATGAACGAAAGCTCGGTCTGTTGCGGAAGCGCCGGCATCTATAACCTGACGGAACCGGTCATGTCGCGCCGCTTGCGCGATCGTAAGGTCGCCAACGCAATGGAGACTCAGGCGGGCGTCGTGGCAACGGCTAATCCAGGCTGCGCGATGCAAGTCTCGGCCGGCCTAAAGCAAGCCGGAAGCAACGCAAAGGTCAGGCATATCGTCGAACTGCTCGACGACGCCTACCGGAACTACACAGAGGGAATAAGCCGGTCGCGATCCTCGAGCGCCGCTTCTATCGAAGGGTAAACCGCCAGCACGTCCATCAGGCCGGTAATCGTCAATAACCTTGCTATCGTTCCGGTCGAGATAATCACGCGCACCCGGCCGGCATTTTCCAGCGCGCGTTTGTGCGCGCCGATGAGCGCGCCCAATCCGCTTGAATCCAAAAACTCGAGTTGCGAGAGGTCGACGAGGATATCGTGCTTGCCCTGATCCGCCGCCTCGAGCATGGCGGCGCGCAGCGACGGCGAGGTTTCAAAATCCAAACTGCCGCGCAAACTGAACACGATCGCGTTACCATCGTGTTCCGGCCTAATCTCTACGGAGAGCGGCTCTTGCGGCACGAGACTCGCCTTCTCGTAGGTTGCGAGGATAGCCTTGCTTACGATGTCTCCTCGGTTCGCTCTACGAACGCGTTGGTGGCATCGTTCCAGCGCCAATGGTGTGCCGATGTGAGATGCACGCCGCCGATCCAGCGATTCAACGGCTGTTGATCGAGCCAGTCCGCGTCGCCGCCGAGCACACGCCGGCCTAGAACTGTCACGTCGTAACCGTTTTCAAGTTCCGCCAATAGCGGTGCGGGCTGCGCGCTGAGATCGGCGATCACCCGGTAACAGGCCGAATCACCCATGAAGGCCGCTTCCTCTCTCGCCTGAGCGCGGCGGAAGATCTCTTCGGCGGGCGCGGTGCCTTGCGCGGCAGCTTCCAGAACGTGTTTTTGCGACCGGGAAAGCCCGCTCGCCATCGCGGGATATTCCTCGCTCAAACGCCGGAATGCATCGCGCAAAAACGGCAGACCGGCGAAATTCTCGGCAGCCGCTGACTGCAGCAACGCCGGTGTAGTGCTCGTGAATGCGGCCCACGCGCGCGCCGCGCTGTCCGAGGTAGCTGAGGTTACGAACCGCCGCTTTGCGAGCAATGCCATTAACTCATCGGCGAGCAGCGTGCCGAGGTATTGATCCGACTGCACCACCTGCACGCTCCCGGACCCCATGCCCATCTCGCGCAGCACCGTAAGAATCTGCAACAAGTGCAGTTGGTCGAAGAGGTCGTGCTCGAACCACAACACGACTTCGTCGAACTCCCTCGCACGGCGCAGAATGGCGTCGCGCTTTTCGAAGTCGTGGTGGATCTTTATCGGGTTTCCGTATCCGCGATCGCATAGAAACTGTGCGCGCACGCGGCTAAGCTCCTCAAGCGAAAGACCTGCCGGAACCGGCCCTTCGTTCAGTACGTCGCGCCAGGCGAGATGCGTGCCGAGCAGACCCGCTTTCTTCCAGGTGTAGAGAACCGAGTCGCCGTTGGTGACGTGGAGCGAGTTGACGCTCAGGACCCCTCCCATGCCGCTAAGGCCAAAATGCTGGGGCGAATGGATTCGAACCATTGCATGGCGGATTCAAAGCCCGCTGCCTTACCGCTTGGCTACGCCCCATCGGCGCGACCTGGATTATGGCTCCCGCCTAGCGTTCCTGTCAAATGACGGCAAATGAAAAGGCGCCCCCTTTGAGGGCGCCCGGTCTACAGTATCCTTAAAGGCGTCTCTTAGTGGACTGCCATCACGCGTTTTGCGCCGAGGTAGCGCGCCGACCAGTACGAGTCCGACAGGCTGCTGACCATCACGCCGTGGCTCGAACTAGCGTGGACGAAGTGGCCGTTGCCGATATAGATGCCTACGTGCGATGGACCGCGCTCGTAGGTCTGAAAGAACACGAGGTCCCCGGCTTTTACGCCGCCCACGGCCCGTCTACCCGAGTAATACTGGGCGTCGGCCGTTCGGGGGAGGTGGACTCCGAGCATCGCGTACACGTGCTGCACGTAGCCGGAGCAATCGAAGCCGTAGCCGCTGGTCCCCCCAAAGACGTACGGGGTGCCCAGGAAGCGCAGGGCGCTGCGGGTCAGGCTCTTGGCGATGCGGGCTGTCCGGACGAACAGCCGGCTCGCAAACCGGGTCATCTGGTGGTGGCGGGCGCTCTGATGGGCGCTGACGCCGGTCCACTGGGCGACGTCGGGGCTATAGGAGGCGGACGACACGACCGCCGTTGGAGCGGCCTGCGCAAATGCGCTAGACCCGGCGATTAAAAACGCCAATGCCCCGGTTGCTAAAAGATAACGCAAGAACTGCTCCTCTTTCAAAACACTTGCGGGGTTAGTTGACGGGTTCGGACGTGAAAGATCGCCCTAGGGCCGACCGGCCCATTCACCCCACCGTTGAATCCCCCGTTCCGGGCCAATCCGGACTCAGTGATTACCTGGCAGGTTCTGATGCCGCGCCTGCTATGGCCGGCATGCTTAGCGCCTTACTTTCCCCCCAGACGAGGCTTCCCTCCCCGGGTCCTATGCGGCGCTTTTCATAGTAATCGGCGGGGGCCTACATAAGTGTAGACACCGCCGCTTCTATACGGCCGGCCAAGTCGCGCGCGTACGCCTCGACTCGGTCCCGGTCGTCGCCTTCGACCATAACACGGATGAGGGGTTCGGTACCAGACGGACGCACCAGCAAACGTCCAGTTCCGGTTAAGTTGGTTTCAATTTCCTGTATGGCTCGACGAATTTCGGGCATTTCGAGCACCTCGGTGCGATCGGTCCGCACGTTGAGCAGAATCTGCGGAAAGACCGCCAGCTCGCTTGCGAGCTCGTGTAAAGTCTTTCCGCTGCTTGCCATGACCGAGAAGAGTGAGATGGCCGTCTTTGGTCCGTCGCCGGTGGTGTTGTTACGCAAATTAATGATGTGCCCGGACTGCTCTCCGCCAAAGACATAGCCGCCTTCACGCATCTTCTCCAGCACGTAGCGATCGCCGACGGCGGCGCGCAGCAGCGTTATGCCGTGCGCGTTCAACGCTTTCTCCAGCCCGAAATTGCTCATCACGGTGCCCACGACGGTATCGCGCGTCAGCTCCCCTCTCGACTGAAGATCCAGCGCGAGAATCAGCATAACGTGATCGCCGTTACAGATCGCACCCGTCTCGTCCACGAACAACGCTCGATCGGCATCGCCGTCAAAAGCGACGCCCACAACGTTACCGTCCGCATCGTTCAGCTCGCGTACGCGCCGGGCAAGCGCGCGCAGGTCGGTGGCGCCGCATTCAACGTTGATGCGCGAGCCGTCGTCCTCGCAATTCATCTCCAGCACGGTGGCGCCGAGCTTGCGTAGTGCATATGGCGCATACGCGTAGGCCGCACCGAAGGCGGCGTCAACGACGACCGTCAGATTGCTCAGACTCTCGGCGCCCGCGTACAACTCTTTGTAGTAGTATTTGCCGAGATTCATTGCGTTCTTGGCAACGCCGACGTCTTCGCCCGCCGGCCGCGGCTGCTCGTCGCGCGTGTGAAGCAGCGCTTCTATCTCGTCCTCGGTTTCGTCGGACAGTTTAAAGCCATCGGCGCCAAAAAACTTGATGCCGTTGTCAGCGATCGGGTTGTGCGATGCACTGATCATCACGCCTGCGGCCGCACCAGTTCGCACGGTTATCGCCGCGACGGCCGGCGTCGGCACGATTCCGACGGTGACCGCGTCGCGCCCGACGGAAGTGATGCCCGCTACAATAGCGGCCTCGAGCATGGGGCCGGAGAGCCGCGTGTCCCGTCCCACGACTATCGGGCGATGACGATCGCTGCTGCTTGCGAGCACGGCAGCCCCGGCCCGCCCAACGGAAAACGCAAACTCGGGTGTCAGATCGACGTTGGCGACACCGCGAATGCCGTCGGTGCCGAAGAGCCGCTCTCTAGCGGCCATGCGCCGAAGCCGTTCCCGGCAAGAACTGCGCCTGCACGCGGACCAGGTTCGGCACGACTTGCACGTCGGAAATCTCTTGGCCGGCGGAGTTTACCGCGACCGGCCTGATCATGGCATCCAGCTTGGCTTTGCCGTTTACCAGCTGCACGTCGATGCGAACCGTGGCCACTTGGGCCAGCGATTCGGTCGGCCCCCGCACCACGGCGCTCGAAGGCGTCAGCGTAAAACGGCTCACGACGGCGTTGCCTTGACCGCCATAATGAATCGCGAGCGGAAACGTCCGCTGATCCATCTTCGAGATCGTGAGCGACACCGAGGCTGGGCTGAGCGACTGCACGACAACGTTCGGCGCGACGAGCTGAACAGGAACGTTATAGACGCCGGCGCTGCGATTCGAAAGATCGAGCACGGCCTTGATCTCTTCAGGCTTGATTGGCGGTTCGCCGGTTTTCGGAAGGATTGCGACACTGGCGGTTTTGTCAACGTACGTAGCGATCAGCCCCGCGGGCAAGTTGGCCGCAGTGATTGGGACGTTCATATGCTGCTCGAACGGCGGCAGAATCGCATTCCCTATAAAGCGGAAATATGCCCATCCGACGATCGCCAGCGAAAGCGAGAGAACTTTCAGCAGAAAGTTATGGCGCAGAACCTGCAACATGGCCGCTTAAGCGGTCTTGCGCGGCGGGGTCAATCGCGCGCGCAGATTGCGAACGAGATCGCGCCGGATCGCTCCCGGATCGCGGTGCGACCGTGTCGACGCTAACAGAAAACGAAACAGTCGCGGCTCTTCCTCGATCGCGCGCGTAAGCTTTCCATCCCGCGCCACTGCTACGCTACCGCTTTCGGAGACGACGATCACGACCGCGTCGGTTTGCTCCGAAAGGCCGAGCGCCGCGCGATGACGTGTGCCCAGGCGATCTCCAGTGGACTGCTCCGCCAGCGGCAGTAGGCAGCCGGCGGCCTCGACTGTGTTTTCCCGCACGATGGCGGCTCCGTCATGCAATGGCGATCGGGGCGAAAAGATCGAGACCAGCAACTCGGCGGAAAGAGTCGCGTTCAAAGTCGTGCCGCTTTCGACGAACTCCTTGAGACCGGTCTGCTGTTCGATGACGATTAGCCCGCCGGTCCGCTCGCGCGAAAGTAAGAATGCGGTCCGCGCCAGAATCGACATGGTGCGATCCTCGGCGCGATTCTGCCGTTCGGCATCATCGGAGCGAAAGAACCCGCCGCGCCCCAAATGTTCGAGCGCGCGCCGAAGCTCCGGCTGAAAAATGATCGGGAGCGAGACTGCCGCACCGAGCAGCGCGAGCTTGAGAATTGTGCCAAGGAGCAGCAAGTTCAGAACATTTGCCAGGCCGAGCAAACCGACCAGCACCAATACGCCGGTGAGGATTTGCACGGCGCGCGTTCCGCGAATGAGCAGCACCAAGTAGTAGATCAAGACGCTGGTCGCGATAATGTCGACCACGTCGGTAAAGACGACCGAATGCCAGAGATTACTCCACACCGCTTTGCTCCAGCAGCGATTCGAGGATCCGATCGACCGCGATCTCCGGCGCCTGTAGCCCGGCGGACGCAATCTGCGCAACGAGCGAGACCGGCAGCGGATTCAATAACGCGACTTTGCGCCAGCCGTGGAACCTCCGCAGCTCCACATCCGCCAAATCCAGAACGAGCGCCGGGGACGTGAGCTCGGGGCGAAACTCGACGACTACCGAGCCGCCGGAGATCGCGCAGTCCAGTACGCCCGCAGGCATTCCGTCCCCGCTCAGCGCTGCTTCGATTGCAGGCAAGGCATCCGCGGGCGTTGGTTCAATTGCAAGGGCGATGATCGCGCCGTCGTACCACTTCGCTTGCGCCAAGCCGGCTTCGGCCTCGGCCGGTTCCAGCGACGCCGGGCCCTCGACGAGACCATACGTCCGCCGTATGCCGGCCTGCGATTGGGCAACATTCAAAGATGCGCCGGACGGCAGCGATGCTGCCATCTTCTTGCGCTGCGTTTCATCAATCGTGCCGTCAAAACGCACGGTTCTCGCCCAATTCACGGTGTGTCAACCGTTAGCCGCGTGAGCGAATTCTTCCCGGGCCTCGTGCTCGGCATCGGCAAGAACGTCGCCTGGGTGGCGTTGGACGGCGAACAGCAGCCTCGCATCGCCACGCTCAAACGCGCGCGCGGAAAACGCGAAATGCCGGTTTCAGGCGATCGGGTTGAAGCGCAAGTGCTCGAGGACGGCAGTGCGCTTATCGAACGCGTTCTGCCGCGCACGGCGATTCTCGAACGCCGGATCGCGCAGGGGCGATCGAAAGTCATGGCGGCCAACGTCGACACGCTTGTGACGGTCACGTCGCTTGCGGATCCGCCGCCGCGCCTGACGACGCTCGATCAACTCCTGGCGTACGCCGAGCTCGAGGAAATCGCAGCCATCGTCATCTTCACCAAACCCGATCGCGCCGCGCCGAGCCTTCGCAAGGAGCTTGCCGCGCTCTACGAGTCACTCGGCTACGACACGCTGGTCGTCAATCCGAAGACAGGTCAGAACATGGACGCGCTTCGAGCTAAGCTCGATGGGCGGCACTCAATGCTGGCCGGCGTTTCAGGCGTCGGCAAGAGCTCGATCTTCCGCGCCCTCGGCGGCGTGGCCGTGGTCGGTGAACTCTCGAGTGCCGGGCTTGGCAAGCAGACCACCAGCGCTGCCAGACTCTATCGGCTGCCGGCCGGCTTCCTTATAGATAGCCCCGGCGTAGCCGAATTTGGACTCGGTCAAGTGACGCCGGCCGAACTCGTTCACAGCTTCCGGGAGCTGCGCGAACACGCGGCCGCTTGCCGTTTCACCGACTGCAGCCACCTGAACGAACCCGCTTGCGCGGTCAAGGCGGCGCTGGGGGCAGGCAGCATCGCTCCGAGCCGCTACGAAAGCTACCGCCGCATCCTGGAAATGTGCTATACTCCGCCTCGTGCCTAACATCAAAGCAGCCGAAAAATGGATGCGCGGAACCGCGCGCCGCAGCGCCCGCAACCTCGACGTGAAGACGCGACTGAAGACCCTCTACAAGAAGGCCGCGACCACCGGCGGCGAGATGGTGCAAGAAGTCGAGGGTCAGTTCGACAAAGCCGCGCGCAAGGGCATCATTCACCCGAACAAGGCGGCGCGCAAGAAATCGCGGCTTGCCAAAGCGACAGCCAAGACCGCCGCTCCGGCCGCGGCCGCCAAGAAGCCCGCCAGGAAAACGGCTGCCCGCAAGACTTCGAAGAAAAAAGCCTAGCTCGCCGTCGTAGTACGGTCTCCCATGTTGGCAGTCCGAACCGCGTCATAGATCCGCCGCCGGAATTCGGCGGCCGCCGAAGCCCGCGTTTGTACGCTCTCGACCGGCAGGTACGCGGTGACCTCCAAGCTCGCTTCATTTACCCCGGTTAGCGTTATGGGCGCGCCCCGTGATGCCCGGCTCGCTAACGCTTCGAGCTCGTGATAGTTTCCTTTCCACGGAACCGTCACAGTCACGGCCATAATTTGCTCGGGCGATCCGAGGGAGTAGTTGATGAGCACCGACCCGGCTACTTTTTCGTTCGGAATAACCACCGGATTCTTTTGCGCATCCAAGAGCGTCGTGCTGCGCCACTGGATATCGGTGACTTCGCCTTCAACACCGAAGTCGAATTTCACGAAATCTCCCGGGCGTATCTGACGCGATGCAACGATGTGCACGCCGGAAAAGAGATTTGCGAGCGTATCGCGCAACGCGAGCGCGACGGCCAGCCCTCCCAGCCCAAGCGTAGTTAACAGCGGCGCGATTGCGACGCCGAACGTGCTTAGCACCGTCACGATTCCGACGACCAGCACCGCGCCCTGCACGACGTTGGCGTAGAGCGAGGCGGAAAACATGCGTTTGTCCGCTTGCCGTCCATAAGCCGTAACAGCGGTTGCCAGAAAACGCGCTAATACCCAGGTCACCGACAGAATCGCCAGCGCCGAGATGATGCGGTCGACGAAGAGTCCCGTTCGCGGAGTCAATGCAACGTTTCCGAGGCCGACGTACACGCCGGCGAGTGCGCACCACAAGACCGTAACGCTGCCGACGATCTCAGCGATCGCCGCGACAGATTCCCAACCCTGGCGCTTTGCAATCCGGCGCAACGGAAGCAGCAGCCCGAACTGCACGATCAGGCCTACGATGATTCCGCCCAGGAGCCACACCAGCGGCAGCCAGGCCGCGCTGTTTACGTTCATCCAGCCATCACATCACGGATCGACGTTAATCGCAAGCCTTGTCGTATGGGTCTTATGCGCCAGCGGCTGTACACGCGCACGCACCGCACCCCGCATCGGCTCGCCCTGCATTCCTTTGAGTGCGATTCTGAAGCGCCACTCGTCGTTCAGGCGCGCGATCGGAAACGGCGCCGGTCCCAAGACTTCGCCCACGCCGGCGGTTTCGAGCGCCGCGGCATACTTGCGAGCCTGCTCCAGCGCCTGCGGGCGATTGCGGCCGAATATGCCGAGATACAGCAGCTCGCAGGCCGGCGGATAGCGAAGCGCGATGCGGTCTGCCAGTTCTTGCCGCGCGAAGCCGGTGTAATCGTGTGCCGCCGCTCGTACGATCGCGGGATGCTTCGGCGAATACGTTTGCACGATCGCCTCCCCGGGCCGAGCCCGGCCGCTGCGCCCGCACACTTGCATGATCAATGAAAACGTGCGCTCGGCGGCGCGAAAATCCGGAGCATGCAGGCCGATGTCGGCGGCCACGACGCCGACGAGCGTCACTGCGGGGAAATCCAACCCCTTGGCGACCATCTGCGTGCCGACCAGCACGTGGCCTTCTTCGCCAAATGCGTCCAGCAGGCGGGCGTGATCGCCGATACGCGTGGTCGTGTCGCTATCCATCCGGATCACGCGCGCGGCCGGATATAGGCGCTGCACTTCTTCGGCCACACGCTGCGTTCCGACGCCGAGCTCGCGAATGGACTCGCTGCCGCAACTCTCGCAAGCGTTTGGGATCGGACGCTGCGCGTCGCAGTAGTGACAGCGCAGTA
Source organism: Candidatus Rubrimentiphilum sp. (assembly GCA_035710515.1). NCBI lineage: Bacteria > Bacillati > Vulcanimicrobiota > Vulcanimicrobiia > Vulcanimicrobiales > Vulcanimicrobiaceae > Candidatus Rubrimentiphilum > Candidatus Rubrimentiphilum sp. Next base: position 1,067,536 of record DASTDE010000001.1, read on the forward strand.
ATCCTTCCGCGCGGTGCACGGTAAGCGAGACGCTGCAGCGCGCGCATTCGGGCACGTTTCCGCAGGCCCGGCACAACAAGAAATTGCCGCTTCCGCGACGATTGACGAAGAGCACGCTCTTCTCACCGCGCTGCATGCGGTCATCGAGCGCCTGCGATAGGCTGCTGCTAAATATCCGCCGGTTACCCGCCTCGAATTCCTGCGCCATGTCCACAATGCGCACGACCGGTAATTCCTGTCCCGTTGCGCGTTTGGGCAGTTCGTAGAGTTCAACGCGACCCGCCAGTACGTCCGCATAGCTTTCCAGCGGCGGCGTCGCACTGCCGAGCAAGAGTACACCTTGTTCCAACCGCATGCGCTCGCGTCCGACGCGAACGGCATTATAGCGCGGTGACGTGTCTTGCTTGTACGACGTCTCTTGCGCTTCATCGATTACCAGCAGACGCACGTCGCGCATGGGAGCAAACACCGCGCTGCGGGCACCCACAACCACATCTACCACGCCACCTGCGCAGGCTTGCCACGCATCGAAACGCTCGCGTTCTGAAAGCGCCGAGTGCAGCACCGCAACCCGTTCGCCGAAGGCTTGCTCGAAGCGGCGCGCGATCTGCGGTGTCAGCGAGATCTCCGGAACCAGGACGATCGCCCGGCCGCCGGAGCGCAACACGTCTTTGATCGCCTCAATATAAACGAACGTTTTTCCGCTTCCTGTAATTCCGTGCAGCAGCACTTCCGAATGCTCGCGGCGCGCAAGTTTCGCCGATAACGCGTCAATGGCCGAACGCTGCTCCGGCGTCGGATCAAAGACCGGCGGCGGCAGGGTTTCGCGGCGCGGCGCGCGCGCCGGAACGATCTCTTCTTCTCGTATTGCTCCAGCCTTTACGGCGCGCGCAATGATGGCGGTAGAAAAGCCGGCCAGTAGCGCGTCAGCGCGCGGAACGCCGGGCTGCGCACGCACGAATTCGAGTAAGGCCTGTGCCTTCGGACCTTTTATCGCGCCGTCGCCCGGATGCAAGACCTTAATGCGATATTCGTGCGTGCGCGCATCGATAAACCGGCGCTCGCGACGAAGCTCGCCGGCGCGTACGAGAGCATTCAGATAGCGCAGCAGCGCGGTCCGGTCGCCAGCGCGGCGAGCTTCAGGGTGGCGGAGCAATTGATCGAGCGAAAAGCCCTCGGCCAAATCATCCCATATGAGCGACAGCAACCGATCCGGGACCGACGCGAAGCGCTCGCGGTCCGGTTGCATTGTGACACGCACGAACGTGTCGACCGTGCGCGGCACTGCGCCCGCCAGGACGACGGTAGACAGCGCTTCGCCGAGCGTACACAGATAATGCGCCGCGACGAACTTCGCAAGCTGCAACCCAATCTCGTCAAAGGCCCGGGGCACGCCGGCGTGCGCGTTGACGGCACGCAAAGGGCGGTCCGCTTCCACCGTCCGCGGTTCCGACACAACGAAGGCCACGTGTTCACGGCTGCCCAGCGGAACGCGGACGACGTCGCCGATCCGCAGTTCTAGATCGCGCGCATCATAGCTCAACGGCAAATCGAACCGGGGCGAACGGATCGCGGCGAGCGCGTCGATCGAACGAACTAGCGGAATTCCGCGCCTCCCGGGAGCTGCCCGATGCGTTTGAGTACCGCTTTCACTGCTGCCGGGCTCACCTCGACGCCGTACTCGACGTCGCCAATCGCGCGTGGTACCACAAACCGCAACCGTCCCTCCCGTTTCTTCTTATCGGCAGACATCGCCGATAGAATTGCGGCCGGCGAGCGGCGCGTGCAGGTTGGGAGCCGCAAGAGGGTCAGCAGCGTAAGCACGCGCAAGTGCTCGTCGCGCGAAAAGCGCCCGGTTCGCAAGGCCAGCAAACCAGCCGCGCGCAAACCAATTGAGACGCCTGCACCATGCGAAACGCGGTATCCGGACGCGCGCTCGATCGCGTGACCAAAGGTATGACCCAAGTTTAATATTTCGCGCGCTCCGTGCTCCAGCCGATCGTCTGCGACGATCATCGTCTTCACTTTCAGCGAGTCCGCGACCACGCTCTCCCACGGCCAGCGCCAAAACGCGTGCGGCGCCAAGTGTTCGAGCCTTTCGAAAAGCTCGCCGCCTTCGATGATCGCATGCTTTACCATCTCGGCGAGACCTTCGCGGAGATTGCGATACGGCAGGGTGTACAGCGCGTCGATGTGCCCGAACACCGCAACCGGGCTGCTGAACGTTCCCGCCAGGTTTTTTCCCTCGGGCAAGTCTACGCCGGTCTTCCCTCCGATGGCCGCGTCTACCATCGCGACGAGAGACGTCGCAACGTGCGCGTACGGCACGCCGCGCATATATATTGAAGCGGCGAACCCGAACAAATCGGCGGCCACACCGCCGCCCACGCCCACAATCAGCGTGCCGCGGTCCGCTCCGGCGCGAACCAGAGCTCGCAACACCTCCTCAACCGTTGAAAGCCGCTTGCGCCGTTCGCCTAGCCGCACCGGCACGAGCGCTATCCGGCCGCGCAAGCCGCGAGTCAACTGCGCCGCATACGACATCACGTTCGCGTCGCACAGGACGGCGAAGCGATCGCCGCGCGCCGCAATGAAATCGGCGAAAGGCCGCCGGATCGAGGGCGCTACCAGAATCGGGTAGCCGAGATCGCGATTCTCGGTCGCCTCGCTCGTCACAACGTGATACTTTCGCGGCGGATCCAATCGGCGATGGCATCTGCAGCGCGGGCGGGGCTCATACGTTCTGTATCGACGACGAGATCCGAATCCAAGTAGAGCGGCAACCGCCGGGCATACAGAGCCTCCACTTCCGATGCCTTCGGAGCGGACCCAAGTAACGGCCGAGCGTTCGTAGCACGCCGGATTCGCATGAGTGTTTGCGCCGGCGACAGTTTGAGAAAGACGCGATAGGCGTTCTTCTTCAGCAGCGACAGCGACGGCGCGTATGTTACTGCTCCGCCACCTAGCGCGATCACCGCCGGCGCTTTGTCTTGGACGAGCTGCTCGAGCACTTCGCATTCGTACTCGCGGAACTTCGCCTCTCCTTGCGTCGCAAAGATTCCGGAGATGGATCCGTATCGTTCAATGATCAGGTCGTCGAGGTCGCAGAACTCAATTTTGAGCCGCCGCGCGAGCTTTTTGCCGACCGTCGATTTCCCCGCGGCCATGAAGCCCGTCAACGCAATAAACCGTTTCATGATCTAACCCGCGTTTCCAAAGCATTTCACGGAGCATTGCCGGTTCGATCAAACAGTGCCTCGGCGGCTGCAGTGCTTCGGCGGAGGTTATCGATCGTTTCTTCGATCGAGTCGCCGCCGTATTTTTCGAGCACCGGCGCGACCAGCGCTAGGCGGACCATTGCCTCGCCCACAATGGCAGCGGCCGGAACAACGCAAACGTCGCTACGAACGATTGACGCCGGCGCCGCAGTCTTCTCTTGCAGATTCACCGACGGCAGCGCACGCATAAGCGTTGGTATCGGTTTGACGCTCACGCGCAGAACGATTGCTTGCCCGTTGCTCATCCCACCCTCGATACCGCCGGCGCGATTGCTCGTGCGCACGACCTGTGCGTCATCAAGAGCGAACGGATCGTGCGCGCTCGACCCCGGGCGTGAGGCTACGTCCGCGCCGAGGCCGACCTCAACCGCTTTTACGGTTTGCATTCCCATGATTGCGCCCGCGAGCACTCCGTCCAGCCGCGTTTCCGGTTGACGGTTGCTGCCGATTCCTACGGGCATCCCGTTTACCCGAACGATGTATTGCCCGCCAAGTGTGTCGCCTGCCGCTTTCGCGGCGTCGATTGCCGCAATCATCGCAGCTTCCGCCTTGGGATCCGGGCACCGAACCTCGCTCTGCTCGACGGTTTCCGCGGAGAAGTCATCGACCTCCGCCGCTTCCACAGGGCCGATGCGATGAACGTACGATTGCGTCGAAATTCCGAGCGCTTCCAGAAACTGGGCACAGATGTCGCCGAGGCACACACGCATCGCGGTTTCGCGGGCGCTGGCGCGCTCCAAGATGTTGCGCAAATCTCGCTGACGGTATTTCAGGGCCCCGGCATAATCTGCGTGACCGGGCCGCGGATTGGTTAACTCCTTTCCGCTGCCGGTGATCGGGTCCATCAACTGACGGTTGTTTTCGTAATCCCGGTTGCGGATCATCACCGCGATGGGTGAACCTAACGTGTAAGAGCCTCGCAGCCCCGCGAGAAACTCCACCTCGTCGCGTTCGATCTTCATCCGGTTGCCGCGGCCGTACCCGCCTTGCCGTCTGGCAAGTGTTGCGTTGATCCGTTCGACGTTTACATGCAATCGCGCCGGCAGTCCGTCGAGGACGCCGACCAGCGCGGGCCCATGCGATTCGCCCGCGGTAAGATAACGGAACATTTCCGGGTTTTAGTGGTCGCGCCTCGCACCACCCGCCTTCGCCGCCCTTAGCGCCGCGCGGCCTTCTTCTTTGGCCGGCCGCCCTTAGCGCCGTTCCGGCGCGCGGCCCTGGCTTTTGCCGGCGAAGTTACGCGACCCGCGCGCGCGTAGGGATCGTCGCCAAAAATGGCCTTTCGCAACATTCCCAGCGGCGAAATGTGCACGTCATACTCAGAGAGCTCAAAGCTGTCTTTGGCGCGCGACAGTTTGATAGACTTTACGGCGGATCTAGGTAGGTCCCGCAAAACCGTGATGTTTCTTGGTATCAGCACCTCAGTGCCGCCTTTTAGAGTGATCCGCAACGAATCGTCCGTGGACACATACCGAATCGAGGTTGGGTTTCGTTTGAGCTCCAGGTTTTCAAAGAATTCCGCTCGTGCCATATTCTCCAAGGAGAGACTGGGAAACTTACTCATGGAACTTTCTCCAAAGCGCCCAGCACTCCGATAGCCGGCTTGAGACAATTTTCTGGGCCCTCGCCCTATCTGCTCGATTCATATTTCGATGCTTACCTTGCTGTACAGTTCCCTCGAAAAGACGTATCGTCACAAACCCGCTACCGCATTTGACGTGAACAGGGGCGGTGGATGATCGTGGATGTAAACAAGGACTCGAAACACGCCCCAACGCGGCCTTAGCTCAGGTAACCATGATACCGAACATGATGGGTTAGCGCAAGCTTCGCCGCTCACGGCCGTAACGCGCCGCCGGATGACAGAATGTGCGGCGTGATCAAGAACACTACCTCATCGCGCTGGTGCGTTCGCTGCCGGTCTTGAAAGAGCTTTCCAATGATGGGAATCGAGGAAAGGCCCGGCACCCTCGTCATCGTTTCCGCATCGATGTCGCGCAGCAATCCCCCTAACACGATAGTTTCTCCATTTCTAACTCGTAGCTTGGAATCGACCTTGCGATTCGTAAGCACGGGATAACCACCGACGAAACCTTCAATCGCACTGTATTCCGGATGCATTTCGGCAGTCACGCTTCCGTCGCTGCCGATCGTAGGCGTCAAGCGAAGTTTCACCCCGATGTCTACGAATTGCACCTGCTGACCTCCGAGCCGGGCATCGTAATACACGACCGGATACGTCTCACCGATAAGGAGGTCGGCTTCATGGTTGTTGAGGGTTAAGAGTTTGGGCGTTGCAAGGATCTGTGCGTGCCCTGAACTGATTAGTGCATTTAACCTCGCATTGATCGCGAGCGAGTTCCGCGCGAACGTATACGTCGTCGCGCCCGACATCGGTTGTCCACTTAGGTCATAGCCGCCCAACTGGATGCCGATATCGCTCTGGTCGTTAACAGGCCGGACGTCCGCGACACGCACCTCAAAAAGCACCTGCGCGCTAGGCACGTCCATTCCGGACAGCACCTCGGCAGCCTGGCGTTGCAAATCTTCAGACGCTTTTATGATAACGGCGTTCTGAGCGTCGTCTGCCACGATGCCGGCATCCGGAATAACGGCTTTCAGCGCAGCAGTCACTTCGCTTGGCCGAAGGTACCGCAGCGGATACACACGCGTCCCATCGCGCCGGCTTGTCGAATCGGCCGCGCCTACGATCGAAACCGGTCCCACGCGCCGCAGCACCAGACCTCGCGATTCCATTACGGCACGTAGGGCCTGCGCCAAGGTGACATTCACGAGCCGCATCGTTATGCGATCGGACTTGATGGAGCTGTCCGCGATAATGTTCGTCTCCGATTCGGCTGCCAACAGTGACAGAACCTCGGCAACGGTCGCGTCGTGAACATCAATTGTAATGGTCGGCGCCTGAGCTCGGCACGACGCAACGAGGACGCCCACCAAGACAATCGCGGTCAGAGTACTCTTCATGGCTCTTCCTCCAGCGTCACCGTCTCACCGTCGCTCAATTGAATTCGGTCCATGCCAATAAAGGCGACCTGGAGCGAACCAACGGCGTCGCCGACACCTACTATCCGCGTGACGCCGCCGATGTCAACGAGCGCGCGCGAATTGTCTCCGAAAGCGATCGCGCGAAGTGCTATCCCAGAAGCGGCCTCATGCGCGCTCCGATCAATACTTGGAACGGCTGCGGCAGGCGTGCGTAGCGCCGCCCCACCCGGGAGAAACGGATCCCGTGGAACGAAAACCGCTTTTTCCCTCCACGGACTCCCGCGCAAGTTTGCTCCCGGCTGGCCTTCGCCGACGACTGCGGGTACGCTCACATCCGGTGACGGATGCGCGGCCAATGGCAAGAGCAGTGCCATCACGATCGCGCTTGCCGCAAAGATCGCCCTCACCGGATCGCGAGGCGATAGAGCGTTGCATGTATTGTGGCGCTGAGCGTGGCTCGCGTCTGAGCGCCAGATGTCCTAACCGCGAGCTGCGCTCCATCGATGCCGATGAGCGTCTTGCGCCGCGGAAGGTCTTGGATGAAATGGAGCAGCGAGGCAAACTCGCCTTGGACTTCCATTGTGAACTGCGTTGCCAAAAGGCTTTCCGGTGTTTTGGCGGGTGCGACACTTTCGCGCTGAGCAGTCAGCGAAACGACCCGCACGTCAAAAAGGCGGCCTAAGGTCGCAACGCGTTCGAGCAGCTCCGCGGTCGAACGTGGCAAACGGTTCTCTCGCGACAGCCGCGCCAGGTCGTTTTGGGCGATCCGCTCCTGGCCGCGAAGAGCGGCGCTTCGCGTCAGCGTTCGATCGTTTATCGCGATGCGCGCTTGAAGCTCGTGCGCAGCCGCCGAGGTTCCCTCCAGCGCGTTTTCGTAGCGGGCGGTGATGCCGTAATATCCGCCGATCAGGGCCAGACTCGCGAACATCCAAACCGGGCCCGATCCGTCACGGAAACGCATTGGTACTCGAAACGCTTCCATCGGTAACGTGCATCGTGAATCTGACGGCGAGATCCGGAGCCGCGCCATCTTCCACTTGCGCACTCATTAGCGCCGGATCTCCAATCGAGCGATCGCGAGAAATCTGCCGTAAGGCAAGGCCGAGAGCTGCCAGATTCGGCGCGCGCCCTTCGACAGCCAGGCCAAGACTATCGGGCACGACGGACGTAAGCCAGACGTTCGCGGGAAGGTCGCCGGCGATAGCCGCCAGCCTGCGTGCCGTAGACGTGCCCGAGCCGACAATGGATCGTATGCGCCGGTCCAATCGTACAAGATTCTGTACTTTATTGCTGTAAACGTTCGCCTGGGCAAGCGTGCGCGTCTGCGCTTCGTAACGGTCTGCCAAACTGCGTTCAAACTGCAGACTCTCGCGCAGCCGGTTAGCCTCAATGGCCCACGAGGCCGCGACGACGATGCACGAACATATCAGGGCGCCGATCGAAGTCCTCGCGCCCCTCGTTATGCCCGAACGGCGGAGAAAGGTCCGCAGATTCCATCGCCTCCCGAGATAATCAAACGTCATCGGTGGCACCCGACGCGAGCGTTGCAGCTAGCGTCCAATCCGCCGCGCTGGAAGCGACGACGTCTTCCGCATACGGTTCGCCGTTAAACACGTGACTCACCGCGAGCGCGCAATGCACGCCGCCCGCTTGCTCGACATCACGAATAATGTGCGGGAGCCGCGCGCCGTTGCCAACAACCGCGATGCGCCTCACAGGCGATGCATGTTTTGCGGAGTGTATCAGTGCAGCCAGATGGCCCACTAAAGCTTGGCGCGCACGCTCCCCGGCGCCCGCGGTCCCGAGAATACGTTTTCGTTTTTCGGCGGTTGGCTCGTCGAGTCTGAGGTCGTTCTGAATTCCGGCCGTTATTGCGGCCCCACCATGCTGCGTTTGGAAAGCGTCTAGTGAACCTTTCACATACAGCGTCGAGCGATGATGCCCAATATCCAGAATGCCGTCGAATGTGGGAAACGCGCGCCGCATCGCGCATCCTTCATCGTCCAAACTCAAGGGACGAAGGCCGGCGCGACGCAACAGCGACATCTTGCTTTGCACCGCACTGGCACGCGCGATTCCGAGCGCCCACAAGCGCCCTTGACCGTCAACAGGGCGCAGGCAAACTACCGCTTCCGAAATCGGGTAGTCGACGTGTCGCGCAGCTTCGAATCGAGCGGTTCGACTGCGCTCGATCGCCGTCATCTGAGGAAGCGCCAATGTTCGCAACGATGCTGCCGGCATGCCGATAGCTGCAATACACCGCCTTTCAGCTGTGTTGAGTTCTGCGACGGCATCCTCGAGCAGGGCGGCGACATACTCCACATCGCTGACGCCACCGGCGCTTATTGCGCCCGCCGGCACGTCTCTCGTTGCCACCGCCCGGAGACAGCGGCCGTTTCGTTGCCGCACGGCGTGAGCCACACGCAAGCGGGCCGTTCCTATATCTACACCCAGCGGCAGCGATTGAGTCTTCATGCGCTTTGTAAAGCCAGCTCGATGAAGGCGCCCGCCGCGAGATACGGAGCGAACGGCACGGTCTCTTTCCCCCGCGCACGCCGCGACAACAACAGCACAGCTGCGTACGTTCCGCCAAGAACAAACGCGAAGCCCAAAGATCTCAAACCATTTCTTGGCCCGAGCAATGCGCCGACGCATGCCGCCAGCTTCGCGTCACCCAAACCGATGCCGCGGCCGCGCGAGGCAGCATGCAGTGCGAGAATCGCGCCCGACACCAAAAACGCGCCTCCCGCAATTGGCGCGAAGCGGCCGTCAATCATACCGATAAGCGACGCCGCGACCAGACCGGATAGCGTTACCGAGTCAAAGATATATCCCGCGGCAAGATCCGTGACGGCGCTTACCGCGAGGCACCCGACCAACACGAGCACCAGGGCCGATTCCCAAAACGAGTTTGTGCGGGTTGAAAACACGGACTGAACCAACCAGCACGCGCTTAGCACAACTCCGCTGCAAGGCGTTAAGATCTTTTTGCGGATGCCGCACCGTTTACATGCCGAGATCGCCGCGCTCATCAACGCTGCGTCTGCGGCACCGCCAAGCGCCAATGCCAGAGCCGGGTTCATCGTTGAAGTTCAGCCAGCGCGGCAGCCGCGGGCAAGTAGTGGGAGCGCAAGCGCAGTGCGGCGCGCCACAGGCCAACGGCTTCCGCCCTTCTCCCGGCCCGCTTAGCCGTCCAGCCGGCAAAGACAAACACTTGCGGATCGCGCGTCGTATAGGCGGCTCGCCTAAAATCCATCAGTGCCGCGCGATACTTTTTCAACCTCAGATAGCACATGGCTCGGTCGAAAAGGATCGAAGAATCAAACCCGCGCGCCGATAAGAACGCGTCTGCCACCTGGATCGCGGATCGTATCTGTTCCGGCGACCGTCGCTGCAAAGCTACGAACATGTAGCGGTCGGCGGCGCTTGCGGAACTCGCATCAAACCACAGCGCGCGCGCATAGTGGTCGCTTGCGGCTTGTAAGCGATTCTGGATCAGAAAATCATCGCCGCGCACGACCAGCGCATCCGCCAACTGCACGTGAAACAGCAGCGCTGACAGCATTAGGCTGAACAGCGCAATCGACAGGCGGCGAAGCATAGCGGCAAGACTCATGCCACGACCACATAGTAGCCGGCGAGCCCAAGCAGAAGCGATCCGCCAATCATGCTCGTCGCGCCCTGGACATTTGGATGAGTAAGTAGCGGCCTCAACACGCTGCCGCCGATCGCCACCAAAGCAACCGGAAACGCGTGGCCTAAGGCAAAGCAGGCGATCGCCGCGCATGAGAACCAGAGCCCCGTGACTCCGGCGTAGGCGATTGATGCGAGAACAATCGGCGTGCAGCATGGCGATACCATCAGCGCGGATGAAGCGCCCAGCAGGAACATGCTTCCGGACGATCGCCGCCAGTGTACTTGCGAATGTACACACTCAGCCGGAGCCCGTATGACCGCCGCCAATCCGCCGGCGGCCAGAAAAACTGCGGCGATCGCGTAGATCTCTCCTGAATATCTGAACGCTTCCCAAATCAGCGAGCCGGCTAGCGCAAACAGCAGATACGCCAAGACAAGGCCGGCAACGAACGAGCCGGCGGCGAACGCGCTCTCCCGCAGACTCTTGTTGCTGCCGCATGCTGCTACCGCAACCAGACGCGATGCAGCGCATGGCCCAAAGCTACCGGCCAACCCGGCCGCAAATGCAAGCACCGGTGCGTAGGCGTTGCCGCGGCCAATCGCCAGCAGCGCCGAGGAAGTGACGTCCACTAAGAGCCCTGCGCCGAGGCCGCGCCGAAGCCGGTTTTATTATCGTACTTTACATGTGTATTGGTCGTTCCCGGCACGAGGTTTTGCAGCGTGGACGGATCGTGCGAACCCGGACACCAGATCGTATATCCCGCAACGCCGCCATTCCCCGACGCGGCGGCCGTGGTCAACATGTAATAGGCGCCCGGTCCGGCTGCCGGATCCAGCGGAACTTGGCTTAAGTAACCGCTCATCGTCGTCGTGGTAAACGACGAATCGACGTTTGCTCTGGTTGCCACCGGATAGAACTGCTTGTCCGTATAGTAGAGTTCGAGCGCCGTAGCTATCGTTTTCATGTTACCGATGCAAGCCGCTGTTTGGGCTTGCGCTCGAGCTCGCGTGAAGTTCGGAATGAGAATCCCGGCGAGAATCGCGATGATCGCCACGACCACCATCATCTCTAGCAACGTGAACCCGCGTTGACGTTCCATGTCCACCTCCAGCGACGTCAAGAGATCACGGTGCCCAATATATGTCTAAACCGCGACTGCGTTTCTCATCTTCTTCAGCGCGCGGCGGTGCAAGCGCGATATGTGCCGGCGCGAATATCCCAGGCGGTCGGCCAGTTCGAGTTGACTGTAGCCTCCGGCGTACATCGCGACCACGATGGTCCGTTCCGGCGCGGTCAAATGCGCGAGCGCCTCACGAATCACGATCGCATTTTCCGGCTCGTCGACCGCGTACGCGACCGGCTTGAGCTCGTAGGGCGCAAGCGCGTCAAGGGACTCAACCGTGGCCCGGTCCCGGCACCGATATGCGTCCGCAATATCCGCAGGTGTGACCCCGAGATGCTGCGCGATCTCGCGCGTTGACGGTTCACGTCCCAATCTGCTTACCAGTGACTCTTGCGCTACTTGAACCTGCTTCTCCATCTTCCGCAGCTGGCGCGGCGCTCGCACCAGCCTTTCATGATCGCGTACGAAATGCATAAGTTCACCGATGATGAAAAGCCACGCAAAGGCTTCGAACGGCGTCTCAACCGACGGGTCATACCGGTCGCAGGCTTTGATCAGTCCGATTGCCGCGATCTGCTGCAGATCCGCGCGATCGATTCCGGGGCGCATGAACTTGCGGCATGCCCGCGTGCACAATCTGCCGTACTCGTCGAACAACGTCTCCCTGGCGGGGGCGGGATTCCTGGCATGCATCATTTTATGTTCCCAATGAAAGAGTAGAGCGGGATAAACACGGCGGCCGCGACCGCGCCGACCACGCCTCCGAGGAAAAGGATCATCACAGGTTCTAATGCGGAGGCGAGCTGCTGCAGCGCGATCTCCACGTCGAGCTCGTAGTAGTCGGCGATGCGAAGGAGCATCTCATCGATAGCGCCGGTCTCCTCACCTACGCGAACGAGCTGCAAGAATAACGCATCGTAGAGCCGCGAAGCCGCGAGTGGTTCGGCGATCGAAGATCCCCGAGCCAACGATAGGGACAGCGACTCGACGCTTGCGCGGTATCGCGGACTACCGGCCACTTCAGCTACCACGGGCAAAGCGGAGTGCAGATTGACTCCGCACGCTAACAGCGTGCCGAGCATACGCGCAAACCTGCCCAGACTTGCCTTGCGCAAGATCGCCCCGATCACAGGCAGCGCTAGTTGAGCGTCTTCGATTGCCGCTCTGCCTTTGGCGGTGTTTCTCAGCTGGAGGACGGCGAGGACGGCGGCACCGCCCGCCAGCCCAATCGTAAGCCAGGCGCCGGCGGATCGCAAAGCGGTGGAAAAAGCAATGAGCGCACTCAGAAGCGGCGGCACTGCGACATGCAGCTGTGCGTACATGCTGGCAAACATTGGAATGGTCGTAGTCAGGAGCAGGCAGATCACCACAACCGTCGCGGCGGCGACAATGCCCGGATACGTCAGCGAGGCAGCTATTCGCTTGCGTACGCTGCGATCGCGCTCAAGTGCTCCCGCCAAACGCTCGAGCACTACGTCGAGCGCCCCGCCCTGCTCGCCGGCTTTGATCGTGCCGATGAGCAATCGCGAAAACACGCGTGGATGGCGCTGCATCGCCTCGCTTAGAGATAGGCCGTCTTGAATCTCGATGGCCACGGCGCGTAGAGTCTCGCGCAACCTGCGATCGCCGGACTGCTCGATGCAAACGCCGAGGCAGCGCGGCAGAGAGACTCCCGCGCGAACCAACGTCGCAAGTGACCGGAAACACGCTACCAGGGCGCCTTGCGAAACGGACCCCAATTGAAGAATGCCCGCACACCGGCCCCGCGCCGTCGCTGCATCTTCCAGCGAACTGACAAAGAGCGTCCGGTTTCGTAATGCCGTCATCGCATCCGGCAGCGATACCGCCTCAACGGATCCTCGGAGGAAGTGCCCGTCTGGATTCCGCGCAGTATAATAGAAGAGCACTACGCGATCTCTGCCCGAAGTTCGCTGCGCCGGTCGGTTACGCTACAAGCCGCTTCGTGGCTAATCTCGCCGCGCACGACAAGATCGCTCAAGTGCGCTTCCAGCGTCTGCATTCCGCTGCTCCGGCCGGTTGCGATAATGTTTCGCAGATGGTGCGGTTTTGACTCGCGTATCGCAGTGCGCACGGCATCGCTCGCCAGCAGAATCTCCGAGGCAATCCGCCGGCCGGGTCCGGCTTTTCGCCGAACGAGGCGCAGGCAGACAACTGCGGCCAAGACGCCGGAAAGCTGCGTTCTCACCTCGTCCTGAGCCGCTCCCTCGAAACTTCCTACGATACGGTCGACGCTCTCGGCCGCCGTGCCGGTGTGCATCGTGCCAAGTACGAGGTGTCCTGTCTCCGCAGCCGTCAGCGCCGCCGCCATCGTCAACCGGTCGCGCATCTCGCCCAGAAGAATGATGTCAGGATCGCTGCGCAATGCGCCGACGAGTGCCGAGCCGAAACTCTCTACATCCGCCCCCACTTCCCGTTGCGAGATCACGGACTTGCCGGCTGCGTGCCGGTATTCGATCGGTTCCTCTATCGTGATAATGTGTTTCGCCGAAGTCCGGTTAATCCGATCCACCATAGCCGCCAGGGCGGTCGATTTTCCGCTGCCTGTCGGGCCGCTGAGAATTACGAGCCCGTGACTTCGCTGCGTCAAGTCGGCGACGACCGGCGGTAAATCGAGGCTCTCCAGCGCGGGAATCTTCAACGCCAGCATACGTATCGCCAACGCGCATCCGTGACTTGCCACATACGCGTGGATGCGCACCACGCCCGTTCCGGGATCTTCGAATGTCGTCGTTGCGTCGCCGGCACGGTGCAAACAGCGCCTCTTGACATCCTCGAAACAGTACGCAACGATTTCATCAATCTCGTTCCGGGTCACGACCGTACCGTTCTGCTGCTCCAGCGACCCGTCAACGCGGAGCATCAGCGGCACGCCCGCGCACATATGGACGTCCGAAGCTTGTGCGGCGCGTGCGATGCGCAGGGCTTCTCTCAATCTGATCGGGCTGGGATCCGAATTCAATGCAGCCCTATCGCCAAGACGCGCCGCAGTTCTTCGATGCTCGTCTCGGCATTCAGCAGCCGGCGTATGCCATGCTGCAGCATCGGCGTGAATCCCGAACCCTGCGCGATTCTACCCAGCGACACGCTCGATACTCCGGAAGAAATGGCCTCGCGAATCGCGTCGTCGACAAACAGCACCTCGAAGAGTGCGCTGCGCTGGGTGTAGCCTGTATTTGCGCACTCCGCGCACGCGCCGGCGCGATGGATCGTTGCGCCCTCCGCGATCCGGAATTCATCCGCATCACGCTTCGAAATCTGATACGGACTTCGGCATTGCGCGCAGAGACGACGCACCAAACGCTGCGCTACGATGGCGGTTAGGCCGGCCGACATTGTCCGGCGATGAACGCCTAGTTCTACAAGACGCTCGACCGCGCTCGGGGCGTCGTTGCTGTGCAGCGTCGTGAGCACGAGCTGGCCGCTGAGCGATGCGGACGCCGCTACTGCCGCGGTTTCCTGGTCGCGCATCTCGCCGACCATGATGACGTTCGGGTCCTGACGCAAGAAGGCGCGTAACGCCGATGCGAACGTCACCCCGGCGCGGACGTTCACCTGCACTTGGGATATCCCCGGAATCCTAACTTCGATCGGATCCTCAACGCTGCAAAGATTCTCCGACGTCGTGTCGCGCTGGCTCATCACGCCGTACAGCGTCGTGGTTTTTCCGCTTCCGGTCGGTCCGGCTGCAACGATGAAGCCATGCGGCGCCGAACAAACCCGCTTGAGCCGTTCGTAGCATTCTTCAGGAAAGTCCAGCTGATCTAGACGCGGAATGCGAGCGTGATGATCGAGTAGGCGGATCGCGAGTTTCTCTCCCGCGATCGTTGGAACGGAGCTCACGCGCGCGTCGAGTGATTGTCCGGAAGTCTCGATGTCATAACGTCCATCTTGCGGCTGCCGCTTATCCGCGATGTCCATTCCCGCCAAGAGCTTGATGCGCGAAACGACGTGAATGTAGAGATCGTCGCCGATTGCCCGCGAGGGACGGAGAATGCCGCCTACTCGTTGACGGACGCGGCCGCCGCGGGCCCACGGCTCTATGTGCACGTCCGAGGCACCGGCGCATATCGCGTCGCGATGAATCTCGTTCACGAGTGCGACGGCGGGCGCTTCCGGCGGCGAGGGCGCACGCAGCGGCGCCTCTCGATAGACGTCGTTTAACCGGGCGCGAATCGCATCACGTGGAGCTCTCAACGCGTGCACGTGCATCCCCGTAGCAAAACGAATGGTCTCGAATGTTTCGCGCTGCGTCGACTCTGGGACGAGGACGGTCAGCTCGTTGCCGTCGCTCGAAAGCGACAAAACGTCGTGCTGGAAAGCCAGCGAACGGGGGATTTTACGGAGCGCATCCGGCTCGATCGCAACCGACGCAACGTCGATAGCCTCAGCGCTAGCCAAACCTCGTAGAGCCACACCCGCTCCTCCGAAAGATTGTTAGTACCAAAGGTGTATCACAAGCGGGTCATTTGGGCAATCTCCCGGCAACACAACTGCATGGTCCTTTTTTCCCTGCCCAAGAAAGCGGGTTCTGGGCATCACTTTTGTGGTATGTAGTTATCCACAGTGCGTGAAGTGACGATTATCTGCAGGCCGAAGTCGCGTAACGGGATGGCCTTTTACCAGCGCCTGCACGACGAACTTCCGAAGCGCGGCGTCGAGGTCGTCGCCGCCCACACCGCGGAGCGCCGCAAGGATTTTATCCGGGCGGTCCGGAGTGCGGTGAAAGCGCGGGCCGAGACTATCGTCGTCGTCGGTGGAGACGGCTCGCAGACTGCAGCTGTCGCGGAAATCGCAAACACCAAATCCGCTCTTGCGGTCGTGCCCGCCGGTACCGGCAACAGCTTTGCGCTCAGCATCGGAATTCACGACTTCGAAACCGCGCTCGAGGCAATCGCCGGCGATCGCGAAGAGTGCGTCGACGTCGGCGTCGTCAACGGAACCTGCTTTGCGAATTTCGCCACTGTAGGACTCATGGCCACGGCGGCCGACCAGACGAGCCGCCCTCTAAAAAAGATCATCGGCCCGGTCGCCTATGGCGTTTCGTTCATGCACAGCCTCTTGACCAGCCGGCCATTCCAGATGCACGTCACCTGGGAAAGCGGCGAGCTCCATATTGAAACATATCAAGCCATCGTCGCGAACGGACGGTATTTCGGATGGCAGGCCCTCACGCCGGACGCGGACCTGCATAGCGGCAAGCTCGCTTTTTTTGCGGTTGAGGGCGTCTCACGCACCGATGCGTTACGGACGAGCGCGGCACTCATCGCCGGCGACCAGGTCAAGCTCGAAGGCGCGCACTATTTCTCGGCTTCGAAAATCCAGATACGAACCAAGCCCAAGCAGCAGGTCGACATCGATGGCCACACGTTGGGCAAAACGCCGGCGAAATTCAAGATCGAGCGCAAGGCGCTTCGCGTTCTCGTACCTTGAGCCGCCCGGCCGAGTATTACATCGCTGCTGCAGTGCTCTTCGTGGCGTTCATGGCGCTCGGAGAATTGGTCATACGCCGCCCGGCGCTGCGCGTGGATTCCGCCGCAATCTTTCATTCGCACGCGACGCCGCTGGCATGCATCTTGGCGGATTCGGGACGCTGGCCGTTCATCACCGCCGCTTTCGTAATTATTACCAGCGCATTCGCGGTGTTGCATCGCGGCATTTGGATCCCGGTCATTTTGATCGTTTCACAGCTTGTAACTCAGGCGCTGGCCGAGCTCTTTAAGGCGCATTACCGGCGCGTGCGCCCCGACTATTGGATCGTCGGGCTGGATCCGGGAAAATCATATCCGAGTGGACACGCGGTTACCGCCGTCGTCTTCTTCTGCGGCTGGGCGTGCGTCGTTGCATACAGTTCGCTGCCCGCGGCGCCCAAAGATGCGCTGGTTATCCTCCTGGTTGCGTGGGCCGCCGGCATCGGCTGGTCTCGCCTGGCTTTGGGCGTCCATTACCTCACCGACGTCGCCGGCGGCACGCTTCTGGGATGCGCGTGGCTCTGCGCAGTGTTAGGCGCGGTCCAGCAAGCTGCGCTGGCTCACGTATCCTAAGTACGCCGCGGGCTGGGCGTCGCCGATCGCCGCGTCATTGGCCGATGCTGCGTGTTTTGGAAGCAAGCGACGTCATACTGCGAAACAGCTTTCGTGCTCTTGGAATGCGTTGCGGATTTGCTGCCGGGACTGCCCGCATACACGGTCGTCGCGTGCGTGAAGCCTTTTGTACCGAAACCTTTTGGTTGCATGGTCGCGGTCGCCGAACCGCATGACTGGCTCGGTTGTCCCGTACCGCTGGGGTTTCCGGCGAGCGACGGGGCAGTGGTAAGTACAATTGCAATAAGGGCGGCCGGCGGCCAGGCGGCCGCTAAGATTCTTGGATTCATGTTTCCTCCGAGTGGGATCACACCCGTACCCCCACTCGTGAAAAAACTCTGAAAGCTTGCTTCTGCGCTAGCCGCGATAACGCAGGAAGGCCGGCACCTCGATGTCGTCCATGTTCACCGGCGAAACTGCGTCGAAGCGCGTATCCGCAAAGTTGAACGAAGACTGCGAGCGCCCGTAGCCTCGCTGCGAACCAAAGCCCGCCGCCAAGACCGTTACGCGCACTTTGCCCGTCATCGTGGGGTCGATGCTCGCTCCGAAAATGATCTGTGCGTCGCCGTCGACGGCGCGGCTGATCATTTCGGCGGCCTCGTTGACTTCGTACATCGCCATATCGGCGCCGCCGGTGATGTTGAAGATCACGCCGCGCGCGCCTTCAATCGTGGTCTCGAGCAGCGGCGAGGCGATCGCCTTTTGCGCCGCATCGGCCGCGCGGTGCTCGCCAGTGCCCTCGCCGATCCCCATCATCGCGGTTCCCGCGTCGGTCATCACGGTCTTGACGTCCGCAAAGTCCAGGTTGATAAGCCCCGGTTGCGTGATCAGATCCGAGATACCGGCGATGCCTTGCCGCAGCACGTCGTCCGCGTAGGCGAACGCTTCGTTGAGCGGTGTGCGCTTTTCGATCACTTGCAAGATCCGCTCGTTGGGAATCGTGATCAGCGTGTCCACCTTCGGTTCGAGTTCGCTGATGCCGGTTTCGGCAACTTGCATGCGCTTGCGTCCCTCAAATGCGAAGGGCTTGGTAACGACCGCGATCGTCAGCGCGCCTGCGTCGTGCGCGAGCTCGGCGATAATCGGCGTGGCTCCTGTGCCTGTGCCGCCGCCCATGCCCGAGGTAATGAAGACTAAATCCGCGCCTTCGAGGATCAGCGAGAGATCTTCGCGCGAATCTTCGGCCGCTTCGCGCGCCAGCACGGGGTTCGCCCCGGCGCCTAGACCGCGGGTTAGCCCGGAACCGATCTGCACCGTGTTCTCCGTCAGCGAATTGC
The DNA here is from genome assembly GCA_035710515.1 of Candidatus Rubrimentiphilum sp. NCBI lineage: Bacteria > Bacillati > Vulcanimicrobiota > Vulcanimicrobiia > Vulcanimicrobiales > Vulcanimicrobiaceae > Candidatus Rubrimentiphilum > Candidatus Rubrimentiphilum sp. Next base: position 1,085,958 of record DASTDE010000001.1, read on the forward strand.
GCAGCGCTTGCACGTCGGAGTTGACGGCATAGAATTCCACGCCGGTAAGTCCGGCTTCGATCATGCGATTGACCGCGTTGCATCCGCCGCCGCCGACACCGACCACTTTGATCGTTGCCGCGTGTTCGGGTACGTAGCGCTTCGCTTCAGCCATGGTAGTCGTCTCCTTTATTTAGTTCCATAGATCGCCCAGCCACGAGCGGAATTTGCCGAACATCGACGGGCTGCGTTTGGTGTAATGGTGATTCTCGATGCCGCCATTCGGGCCAAAGAGAATCAAACCGATTGCGGTGGCGTATTCCGGCTGCTTCATCGCCTCGTTGAGGCCGCCGATCGCGTCGGGCGTGCCGACACGGACGGGCAGGCCGAAAACCTCTTCCGCCAACGGCTCGATGCCTTTGAGATGCGCGCCACCGCCGGTGAGCACGACCTCGCCGAGCACCAAATCACGCGGCACGTTCTCGATGATCTTGGTTTTGCACATGCGGAACGTCTCGATCACGCGTGGCACCACGATCTGCCGCAACTGCGACGTCGTCGTCTCCCGCGTGCTGCGTCCGTCGAGCGTCTTGACCGGAAAGAATTGTTCTTCGAGCTCCGGCGGCCCCGAGCCGTAGACGCGTTTGATCTGCTCTGCCTCGCCCGCGGTAGTTTTCAACCCGAGCGAGATGTCGTTGCTCAAGATGTTGCCGCCCACCGGAATGGTCGCCGTATAAATCGCCCCGCCGCCGCTATATACTGCGATATCGGTCGTGCCGCCACCGATATCGAGCAGCACGACACCGACCTGCTTCTCTTCCGGCAACAGCGTCGCGGCCGAACTTGCGAGTGGTTCGAAGACCAATCCCGACGCCTCAAGTCCGGCGCGGTGCACGCACTTAAGGACGTTCGTAATGAATGACGTTCCCCCGGTGATGATGTGCGTGTCCACCTCGAGCCGGCCGCCGGCCATGCCGACCGGATCCTCGACGCCGTCCTGTCCGTCCACGGTAAAAAAGCGTGGGAGCGCGTGCACGATCTGACGATCGGCCGGCACGCTAATGATTTTGCTCGCCTCGACCACGCGGTGCACGTCGCTGCTGCTGACTTCACGGTCTTCGTTTTGCACCGCGACGACGGCCCGGTTGTTGGTACTGCGGATGTGTTCGCCGGTAATAGCCACGTAGACGTCGGCTATATGCACGCCGGCCATGCGCTCGGCTTTTTCCGTGGCTGCCTCGATGGATTTAATCGTCTCTTCCAGGTCGGTGACTACGCCTTTGCGCATCCCGAGCGAGGGTGCCTCGCCGTACCCGATAATCTCCAGACCGTGGGGGCCGTCGGAGGCGACAACAGTGCACGTCTTAGTCGTGCCTATGTCCAGCCCCGCGACGGTGCCGTGCTTCATCCGCGATCCCCTCAAGCCCAATATATTGTGGCCCGGCTCCATAAACCCTACAACGTATAGGTGCTCCTGGCAAGGGCCGGTGGGTAGATTTTAGCGCCGGGGCCGCGCTCCTTGCGAGCAACCTGTGGGGGGTTGTGGAGAAGGCAGTAAAAAATCCTTAAAGCCTCTAGCACGACGGCCGGACCTACGGTATCATCTAATGCTTAGACCACTCGGAGCCACTACGGAGTTTTCGTGCGAACAACGATCAGCTTACTCGCTCTCATCGCGGCGCTCGTCGCGCCCGCCGTTGCCCAAACCTCAACCACCGCCAGTAGCCCCGCGGCGGCCAAAGCCGTCCCAATGGCCGACGGCACCTATACCGCGGTCGTCGAGAAAGTGCTCGACACCAAGCGCATCGTCGTCAAACTGAGCACCGGCGCCGAAGCGACGCTCACAACGGTCAAGCCGAACGTCGACTTCAGCAAGTGTCAGACGAACCAGCAAATCAAGTTCTCCGTTATTAACGGGCTGGTCGCAGTCTACGCCCCGGTCGAACCCTAGAATACGCTAGCGGCGGTAGACCACAACCGGCGTGCCGGGCGCCCGCAGGTCGATAGCCGCTATTCGCTTTCCTGCGGTTTGGGAGAGTATCGGACCAATCAGCGCGATTTTGCGCGCGAGGTCTTCGTCATCGCCCAGCAGCAATTTCACGCCGCGCGGCGTGTCGGCCGTCAAATCCCCGAAACGATCGTACCGTAATGCCGCAACGACAACGTGCGCGCCGTTCAGACGTTCGTAGTCATCCCGCAATCGCGTTACCCCTTCGTCCTTAATAAACTGTCCCGCCGGTGGCAGCACAGCCCGCACGAACAAGCGCGGCAGCGCCGGCGGCGCCGGCGCCTGCAGGACGCGAAGGTCACGATCGACCACGGCGGTTTCTGCGCCCGCGCGTACTTGAGCAAACGGCACCCGTTCGCTCACGAGGATGAGCAACGAGGCTGGAAACCCGCGCTTGATGGTGACCTGATTTATGTCTGGGATTGCCGCAACACGGGAGGCGGCGGCTGCGATGTTCTGCAGCCATGCGTTGAGGTGGCGGTCGATTGCCGCCCGGGCTACGATCGCGTGCGTTGAAACGCGGTGATTCCCCAGTACGATGATATGACGGATGCGAAAACCCGGCCACGTGGCCAGATAGTATCCGGCGATTCCGCCCCCAATCACGAGCAGCACCAGCAGAATCCAAAACGGCCGGAGACGCGAAGCGGCCGAGGGCTTGCGGCGGCCGATATGCTTGCGCGGTCGGCTCACTGCAACACGTAGCGTTCCAACGCTTCGGCTACGCCGTCGTGCGCGACGTCACTCACCACGGCAGCGCTCACCGCGCGTAGCTCCGGCGGCGCTGAACCCATTGCCACGCCAAACGCAGCCGCTTGTAAGAGCGGAATGTCATTCCAAGAGTCGCCGATAGCCATCGTCTCTTCGAGCGGAACGCCCACAGTTTGCGCAACCAGTGCGAAGGCTTTGCCTTTGTCGACCTTGGGACTCATCACCTCGATGAACCACGGAATGCTGCGCGTCACATATGCGCTTGCTCCGAGGGCCTGGCGCACGCCGTCGATCTCGCGATCGACGATCTCCGGCTCGGCGATAATGCACGCTTTGGTTGAATCGCTGAAACGAAACTCTTCCCGCAGTGAGGGCACGATCACCGGCTCCGATTCCGACAACCTCGCATAGAGGTCCGAGTAGCGGTTGCGCTCTTCGCAGTAGTAGCGGTCGTTCTTATAAAGTTGTATGTGCAGATTTCGCGAACGCGCGTATGCCTCGGCTGCCAGCGCCGCTTCATTAGCCAGTGGAACGTCCAGCAGTACGTCGTCTTTCACAGGGTCCACGACCGCCGCGCCCTGGTAACAGATGATTGGCGCATCGAATCCCAGCGCGCGAGCAAAAGGCAGCGCAGCACCGTACATGCGGCCGGTAACGATGCAGCCCTGCACGCCGAGCGCGCGCATCTTTTCGATCGCATCCGCCACTCGCGGTCGAACGCGCAGCTCCTCGCCGATAAGCGTGCCGTCCAGATCGAAGGCGACAAGCCGCGGACGTTTCAGTTCGGAAGGCCTTCTTGTACGTTCCCCGCTCCCACGATGCTTTCGAGCTCGCGCTTCACGCGGAAATCCGAGGCGATACCGCGGGGCAGCCGCTGCAGGCGATCGCCCACGCGCAGAACCAGCGGTACCGTCCCGGGCCACTCGTCCAAGAACGCGACCAGCCGGTCTACTTGATCGCGCTGCGTCACGTTCACGTGCCAGCCCGAGGGCTGCGGCGCGATCGCCGGCCGTTCGAATGCCGAGACTTCGCTCACCGCGATCGTCGTTTCCATCGGTCCCTCCTGGCCGACGGGGCCGCCGACGCGTTCGCGAGTCCGCAAGCGGCCTTTGACGATCAATATCCGGTCGGCTTCGAAAAAACTTTGGACTTGCGGATAGACCTTCGAGAAAACAACCGTTTCGACGCTTCCGGTCATGTCCTCGATCGTCGCAATCAGTATTTGCTGCCCCGATTTTGTCAGCGTGCGCCGCACGCCGGTGACAATTCCCGCGACGCAGACGAACGTGTCGTCTTCGCGCTCGCGCAGATCCTTGACCGGTATCGCCCCCGTCCGCGCGAGCGCTTGCGCCACATCGGCCAGCGGATGTCCCGAGACGAAAATGCCAAGTGTCTCCTTTTCCCATTGCAGCATCTGCAGCGTCGTCGGCGGCGCCACCGCCGGCAGTGACGGCGCCAATCCTTCCACCGACGCCGCGTCGCTTTCACCGAACAGCGACGCTTGTCCGAGCTCGGCGTCGCGCGTCTCGGCGGCCGCAATGCGCAGCGCGACGTCGAGCGCCGCCAGCTTTTGCGCGCGATTTCCCGGCAAGGAGTCCAGCGCGCCGCATTTTATGAGCGATTCGAAGACGCGGCGATTCACTTGCTTGCTGTCCACGCGCCGCGCGAAGTCGAAGATATCGACGAACGGGCCGCCTCTATCGCGCGCGTCGAGAATCACGCGTACCGCGCCTTCGCCGACGCCTTTGATGGCCGAGAGGCCGAACCGGACCTCGCCGTTGGCCACGCCAAAATCGATCAGCGACGCATTCACATCGGGAGGCAGAACGGCAATCCCGATATGTTTGGCTTCTTCGATGTACTCGACGAGCTTATCGGTGCGATCCCGCACCGATGTCATCAGTGCGCTGAAGTACGCCAGCGGATGATTGGCCTTGAGAAACGCGGTCTGATACGCGATCCAGGCATATGCCGCCGCGTGGGCTTTGGGAAAGCCGTAGCCCGCGAATGGTTCGATATAAGCGAAAATCTCCGCGGCGAGTTTTTCGCCGATCTCCGAGTGCCGCTTTGCGCCCTCGATGAATTTCTTGCGATAGACCGGGATCTTCTCTTTTTGTTTCTTGCTCATGACCTTGCGCAGCTCGTCCACTTCACCCATGGAGAAGCCGGCCACGTCGCGTGCGGTACGCATTACCTGTTCCTGATACGCGATCGTTCCGTAGGTTTCGGATGTAATCGCTTCGAGTTTGGGATGCAGGTATTTGGCCTTGGTGCGGCCATGTTTGGCGCTGATATAGGTCGGGATCCACTCCATCGGTCCCGGCCGGTACAACGCCACGAGCACGATGATGTCGTTGAATTCGTTCGGCCGCAGCTCCGTGCAGATGCGAACCATTCCCTCCGATTCCAACTGAAAGACGCCGACGGTCTCGCCGCGGCTAAGCATCTCGTACGTCCGTTTGTCGTCGTCACGAATCTTGGCGATGTCGAAAGTGGAGTCCGACGTCCGCCGGATTTCGTCTACGGCGTTCTTCATCACCGTCAAGTTGCGCAACCCCAGAAAGTCCATCTTCAGCAGGCCGATGCGCTCGACCCAATTCATGTCGTACTGCGTATTGATGCCGGTGTCGCTTTTTGCAAGCGGTGCGTAATCGATAAGCGGCCCCGCCGAGATGACCACGCCCGCCGCGTGCGTGCCGGCGTTGCGCGCCAAACCTTCGATCGACTTCGCCGTGTCCAGCCACTTGCGCATCTCGGCAGATCCCCGATAAAGCGTTTTCAGCTCCGGAATTTGCTCTAGCGCCTGTCCTATCGTCAAGCCCGTCGGTCCGGAGGGGATCATCTTGGCGACGCGATCCACGTCCGGCAAGGGAACCCCGAGTGCGCGGCCTGCGTCGCGGACCGCCGCGCGGGCCGCCATGGTTCCGAACGTCACGATCTGCGCGACGCGATCTTCGCCGTATTTTTTAGCGACGTAGGCGATCACTTCGTCACGCCGGTCGACGCAGAAGTCCGTATCGATGTCGGGCATCGAGATGCGGTCCGGGTTTAGGAAGCGCTCGAACAACAAGTTGAATTTGAGCGGATCGAGATCGGTGATGTGCAGTGAGTACGACACCACCGAGCCTACCGCGGAACCGCGACCCGGGCCGACGGGAATATCGTGATCTCGTGCGTATTTGATGAAATCCCACACGATGAGAAAGTACGATGCGTATCCCATCTTGTTGATGATCGACAGCTCGTAATCGAGCCGTTCGCGCAGAGCAGTGTCGCCGGCCGCGCGCTCGGCGCCGTAGCGCTCGATCAATCCCTGCTCGCAGAGTTCGCGAAGATACTCTTCGGCGGTCTTTTCGTTGAGCAAGTCCTCTTGCGGCACCGGAAACTCCGGAACGTTAAAAATGCGCTCGGGGATGCGGATGTCCACACGCTTAGCGATCGCTTCGGTGGCATCACATGCCTCGGGCAAGTCAGCCCACGCCGCGCGCATCTCATCATTCGATTTGATGTAGAACTCGTCTGAATAGAACCGCATGCGGTTCGTGTCGGCAACGGTCTTGCCGGTGCCGATGCACAGCAGCACGTCGTGCGCGGCGGCATCTCCGCGTTCCAGATAGTGCGAATCGTTGGTCGCCACGACTGGAATCTGCAACTCGCGGGAGATCTGCAGCAGTCCCGGGTTGATCGTTTCTTCCTCGGGCATGCCGTGCCGCATCATTTCCAAGTAAAAACGGTCGCCGAAAATATCGGAGTACGCCTTCGCATTCGTCTTGGCGGTTTGATAATCGTTACGCAGCAACGGCGCCGCCACCAGACCCGACAAACACCCGGAGAGAACGATGAGCCCCTCATTATGTTTGGCCAGCAGCTCGAGATCGATCCGCGGTTTGTAGTAGTAGCCTTCTAAGAAGCCTTTGGAAACAAGCGCGCTGAGATTGCGGTAGCCGATGAAGTCCGCCGCCAGCAGCGTAACATGCGCTTCTTCGCGCGCAGTCCGATCGAGGCGCCCGCGCGGAGCCAGATACGCTTCGCACCCAAGGATCGGCGTGAGGCCGTGTTCGCGCGCGGCATAGTAGAACTCCATCGAGCCGTACATTACGCCATGATCCGTCAGTGCGATCGCGGAGCTTCCGTTTTCGGCGGCGCGGCGGCAAAGGTCATCGATGCGGCAGGCGCCGTCCAGGAGAGAATACTCGCTATGGACGTGCAGGTGGACGAATTGGCTCACTGGACCGCGCAGTTCGTCACCCCGCCTCGCAAAACCGTGTATGAACCCACGACCTTGGTCTTTCGGGGGCTTGCCTTGGCCGAACGATTAAACGTGCCATAAGAGAGGCCGAGGCAAGCCCCCGAAAGACTATAGTCATGGGAGCCTGTCGCCCGGAGTAGTATAAAGAAGGTCACGTGATCAAGCACGACGTTGTGGTCATCGGCGGCGGCCTGGCAGGCATGCGCGCCGCGGTCGAAGCAGCCGAGCGAGGCGCCGACGTGGCGATCGTCAGCAAGTTGCACCCGGTCCGCAGCCATTCCGGCGCGGCACAGGGCGGCATAAACGCGGCGCTTGGCAATACGGCCGAGGACACCCCGGAAAACCACGCCTTCGACACCGCCAAGGGCTCCGATTATCTGGGCGACCAGGACGCGATCGAGGCCATGTGCGACGACGCTCCCAGGCAGATCATCTGGCTCGAGCACCGCGGCTGTATCTTCTCTCGCCTGCCTGACGGCCGGCTGGCGCAGCGCCCGTTCGGCGGAGCCGGCTCGCCGCGGACGTGCTATAGCGCCGACGTGACCGGCTTGGTCATTCTGCACACGCTCTGGGAACAGCTCGAACGCTTCAAGGTCAAAGTCTACGAAGAGTTCTTCTGCACCGCGCTTTGCGTCGAGGACGGCGTCGGCAGCGGTGTGGTCGCCTACAACATGCGCAACGGCAATTTGGAACTGATCACGGCGAAAGCCACGATTTTTGCTACCGGCGGCTGCGGCCGTATGTACGCCAAGACCACCAACGGCTACGCCTCGACGGCTGATGGTCTGGGCATTGCCTTTCGCGCCGGCGTGCCGATCATGGACATGGAGTTCGTGCAATTCCATCCGACCTCGCTCAAAGAGAACGGCGTCCTGCTTTCGGAAGCCGCTCGCGGCGAAGGCGCGCATTTGCTCAATTCACTCGGCGAGCGCTTCATGTTCAAGTATGCGCCCGAAAAAGGCGAACTTGCTTCACGCGACGTCGTCTCGCGCGCGGGTTGGACCGAGATCATGCAGGGCCGCGGCATCGACGGCTGCGTGCTGCTCGACTTGCGCCATCTCGGACGCGAAAAAATTCTCGAGCGGTTGCCGCAGATTCGCGAGCTGGCGCTCGACGCTACCGGCAAGGACGCCATCGACACGCCCATTCCGATTCTCCCTGGTATGCACTACACGATGGGCGGAATCGAGACCGACAAATTCGGCGCGACGCGCATTCCGGGAGTCTATGCCGCCGGCGAAGCCGCCTGCGTCTCGGTGCACGGCGCGAACCGCCTGGGCGGAAACTCGCTGCTCGAGACGATCGTCTACGGAGCCCGCGCGGCCAATCACGCCTGCGACTATATAAAGGAAAGCGGCGACGTACGTCCCTCCGAACGCACGCTCAAGAGCGAGCAAGCGCGAATCGACCGCTGGCTCTCCAAGAACTCCGGCATGCGGGCGCCGCAGCTGCGCACGCAGATGAACACGACGATGAGCAAGAACGTCTTCATCTTCCGCCAGGAGAAAGAGCTCAAACAAGCCGTGGACGACCTGCTCGAGATTCGTAGGACCTTCGACCGCGAAGTCTATGTTATGGACAAGTCCAAAACGTTCAACACCGATCTGGTGCACGCCATGGAAGTGGACTTTTTGATCGACGCCGCCATGTGCGTCGCCAACGGCGCGCTCGCACGTCAGGAGTCGCGCGGCGCGCAAGCCCGCACCGACTTCCCCGAGCGCGACGACAAGAATTGGATGGTACACACGCTGGCCTGGCGTCAGGAGAACCAAAACCCGCGGCTCGATTATTCGCGCAAGGTAACGATCACCAAGTGGGCTCCGCAAGTAAGGTCATACTGAGATGGCGCAGATAAAGCTCGATATCTTCCGCTACGACGAAGCCGTCGACGCCGTTCCCCACCGGGACACCGTCGCGATCGACGTTCCCGAAACAACGACGGTGCTCGACGCACTCGAAACGGCAAAGGCCGAAGTTGACGGATCCATCAGCTTCCGCCGCTCTTGCCGGTCGGCCATCTGCGGTTCGTGCTCGATGAACATCAACGGTGTGACGGGCCTAGCCTGCAAGACGCCCTGCAAGAGCGTGATGAATAAAGAAGGCGTCATTCAGATCGATCCGATGCCGAACTTCCAGCCGATGAAGGACCTGGTCGTTCACATGGATCCGTTCTGGGACAAATACACACGCCTCAAGCCCTATCTTCAACCGTTCGACCGCGACGAAGACCACGAACGCGAGCGGCGCGTCAGTCCCGCCGACATGAAGAAACTCGTGGACGCGGCCAACTGCGTCATGTGCGCGACGTGCTATGCGCTGTGCCCCGTCGTGAGCGTCGACCCGTCCTTCGCCGGCCCGGCCGCCATCGCGTATGCGTACCGCTTCATCGAAGACGTGCGCGACAGCAAGAAAAAAGAGCGCCTCGCGCAGATCAATGAGGACTACCTGTGGCTGTGCGCCCACTGCTACGCCTGCTCGTACTGTCCCAAGCATGTCGATCCGCACGACCGGATCGTCGACGTCAAGCGCGCCACGGTGCAAGAAGGCGTGATGATGGATCATGCCGGTCCGCGTCATGCGCTCGTCGTCAATAAGACGATTAAGAAAACCGGCATGCTCGCGGAGACCGAGGTCATCCAAGGCACCGTCGGCCGCTTCAATTTTGTCGGATTGATGAAGATCGCCCCGCTCGGTTTGCGCATGGCGTCGAAAGGGAAACTTCCGCCGCCCTTCCTCAAACCGATTCCCAAAGTCGACGAAGTCCGTACGATCTTCGAGTCGTTGGAGGTCCCCACATGAGCACGACCTTATTGCCGGAAGAGAAAACCACCGATTCGCACCGCCATTCGAAAAGCGCCGAAATGCGGCGCTACGGCTTCTTCCCGGGCTGCGTCGCCAAAGAGTCGTGCAAGGAACTCTTCAACTCGACCATGCTGCTGGCCGACAAACTTGGCATCGAGCTGATTGAGCTCACGGCGGCCTCGTGCTGCGGCGCATCGGTAGTCAACGATACGAATCGCGACATCGCCCGCGTGCTGAACGCACGCACGTACGCGCAAGCCGAAGCCCTCGGGTTGGACGACGTCATTACGATCTGCTCGACGTGCACCGGCCACATGCGCGCTGCCAACAAAGAATTGCTCGAGAACGAAGACCGCATGGCCCAAGCCAATTCCATTCTCGGAAAATTCGGCGCCAAGTACGAGGGCAGCGTCATGGTGCGGCACCTGCTCTGGCTGCTCATAGACGACATCGGCCTAGACAACCTGCGCAAGATGGTCGTTCGTCCGCTTAACGGGTTGAAGGTAGCACCGTTCTATGGCTGTCACATCATCCGGCCGGAAAAAGTCAACGGCTGGGAATCGGCGCGCAATCCGCACTCGCTTGAAGACGTGATCGCAGCCATCGGCGGCGAGCCCATCGACTACGCCGGCAAGACGCGCTGCTGCGGCTTCCACATTCAGTTGGAAAAAGACGGCGTCGCCACGTCCATGGTCGGACAGAATATGCGCATCGCCAAGGACCACGGAGCGGAAGCGGTTATCACGCCGTGTCCGCTTTGTCACCTTGCGCTAGACGGCTATCAACAAGACGCCGCGGCGCGCTGGGGCAGAACCGACCTGCCGACGTTCCATCTTCCGCAGCTGGTGGCGTTCGCGCTAGGCGTGCCCGCCGACAAGCTCGGACTCAACAAGCATCTGATCGATCCGCGCACGATCTTGGTCGAGCGCGAACTGATCGCTTAAGCGGTTTTTTCCGGCTGAGGCCCCGCAGGGGCTGGGCGGCGCAGCGGCACCAGCGCATATTTATAGCCGAAGTAGACGCCTATAGCGTAAAACAGCAAGTCCATGGGGTTGAACGTGTCGCCGATCACTTGGAAAAACATCGGCAACCCCCTTATCGACCCTAAAATCATGGTCTCCGTCGATGCATGCAAATGTTGCGCGGCCATCGCGAGCGCAGCCAGATAATTCCCAAGGAGGCAGCCAAATAAAGACAGCGCCCCCGAGAGAATAGCGAAACGCCTGTCGTGACTTTGGCCGCAGAACCGTACTGCGAAGGCGACTGCAAAACCGACGCCGATGGACATGTAACCGATCTGGAAAGACGTCGCGGCCGTAATAGCGGCCCAAACGATGGCAGCTAATATTGCAGCCACAAGGCCGCCAATAAGTGCAAAAACAAAACGCATCGGCAACCCCTATTTTCCCGAGTCGATAATTTGCTGTATCCGGCCTGTCAGCATATGGCGGTTACGATACCGATCGCTCACCTCAGGCGGCAACTTGGCGTCTAAGCCTGCCACGTAATCGTAAGCCGCCTTCCACTTTGGCCCGGCAAAACCGGTGTCCATACACGCAAGTTCCGTCGCCGCTTGCAACTGATTGGACGTCTCTTGTGAAGCTTTCAGTCCACTCAACAACCAAATCGTGGCTTCCGTGGGTTTTGTAGGATTCAGACCCGCGTAATGCACAACCGCATCGTACGCGGGCATCTCAGCCGCAGATTTGCTGACGATGTTTATCGTGATATCCGGAGACGTTTCAACACTTTGGGTCGCTCGTAATAGCGCGGCCGCCTCCGGCCCAGTGAAGCTTACCTCTCCGCTCTGCTGGTTTATCTCTTGACCGTATCCGAGGCACGTAACCAACGCCAGAAGACCCGTTAGCAACACGATTGTGCGTATACTCATAAAGCCTCGTCCACCTCGCTGTCAATGATCGTTTTGTTGCGCTTTCGGCTATAGCGTTTCTTGGACTTGTGCGCGCCGGCCGGCCGCAGGTTCGTGGCGGGGCCTAGCCGCGGTTTCAGCGCCGCCTTTCGGCGCCGTTTACGCCGCTTGGCCGGCATTACTGCACTCCCGCGGCATGCAGCATCGTGAGTACGCGGTCCACCGGTAAACCGTAGACGGTTACGCCGCCCTTTCCGGTCATCGTCTTCGCGTTGAACAGCGCATCGTAAATTGCGGCCTCGGTCGCTTCGGCGGTTGCGCGGTAGAGTGCGTTCACGACGCTGCTGTCTTCCACAAATGGGACTGCCGGAGCGTTGATGCGATAGCCCGCCGTCTGCTCGAACATGAAGCCGGTGCTAAACGCGACAAAGAGATCGCCGCTACCTACGTCGCTCGTCAGGCCGGTTCGCGACATACCCATGCCCGCGCGCAATGCAATTGCGTGCAGCTGCCGCGAATCCAGCGGGGCGTTCGTCGCTACCACAATGATGATGCTACCCGAAGCCATGCGGCCGTGCAGCGACACGCTCTTGGGGAACGACATCCGGTATTCGTTCCGAAGCGCTTCGCCGACGTGCACTCCGTCGATGGTAAGCTGTTCGCGCGTCGATCCGGTGTTGTCGTTCACCAGTACGCCGACGGTGTAACCGCCCAGCTCCTTCGGCAGCACGCGCGACGCCGATCCGATGCCGGCTTTAAACCCGAACGCTTTCATTCCGGTCCCGGCGCCGACGCTGCCGCGGGCGAACTGACCGGTTTTTGCGGAGTCCAAGAGATTGACGACGTCTTGCGGACCGATGACGCGGGCCTGAATGTCGTTCAGCAACTGGTCGTCGCACTCGGCGACCACCGGCAAGGGCACATCGTCGCGAATTCCGATCTGCGGATGCTGCTTGATCATCCAGCTCACGACGCCGTCGTCGGCGCGTCCGACGTCCAATGTGTCCGTCAGCACGATCGGCGTTTCCAGATATCCCGCCTCGTTGATCCAATGCGTCCCGGTCATCTCGCCGTTTCCGTTAAAACTCAACGCGTACGCCGAAACCTTGTGGGTCCAGGGATCGCTGTTAGGCAGAATGGCGGTCGCGCCGGTGCGGATATCGGCGCCTTCGACTTTTGTCACATGGCCGACCGCAACGCCCGGAACGTCCGTAATACCGTCCAGCGGGCCGGACGGGTAGAAGCCCACGTGGAAGGGGATAGCGGCCGAGGCGGTCTCCTCCGCTGCCAAAAGGCACAGCAGGGCAAAGGCGGCGAATCTCATCGTTTCACGGTCTTAGCCCGAATAACACTTTCTGCCCTGCAGGGAGCACCATCATTCTCACTGTTCCGCAACCACTGAAAGCTACACGCATCTACGAGAATCTCTCGACGGCCGAACTCGTCGAGCACGCGCTGCGCCGCGGCGAAGGAGTGCTCGGCAGCGATGGCCAGCTGATCGTCGACACGCGCCCGCACACGGGCAGATCGCCGAAGGACAAGTTCTTCGTCCGTGAGGATTCCAGCGAAAAACACATCGATTGGGGCGAGACCAACCGCCCTATCGAGCCTGCTGTGTTCGATGCGCTGTGGGATCGTGTGGCAGCCTATCTTTCCGAGCGTGAGCTCTATTCGCTCGACTGTTTTGTCGGCGCGGACGAACGCTACCGTCTTCCCGTCCGGATCGTGACCGAACTTGCCTGGCATAACTTGTTCGCGCGCGATCTTTTTATCGTCCCTGAAACGGCGCCGAAAGATTTTTCGCCTGAGTTCACGGTTGTCGATGCGGCGTTATTTGCGGCCGATCCGCAGCGCGACGGCACCAACTCCTCGACGTTCATTTTGGTGAACTTTGCCAAGCGCATTGTCCTGATCGGCGGAACGAAGTACGCCGGCGAAATCAAGAAGTCGGTCTTCACCGTCATGAACTATCTTCTTCCGCTGCGCGACGTGCTGCCGATGCATTCGTCGGCTAACGCCGGGAAGGATGACGTCGCGGTGTTCTTTGGACTTTCCGGAACGGGCAAGACGACGCTCTCCGCGGATTCACACCGCCCCTTGATCGGCGATGACGAGCATGGCTGGTCCGATACGGGCGTCTTCAATTTTGAAGGCGGCTGCTACGCGAAGGTGATCCGCCTTTCCAAGAGCGCCGAGCCGGAGATCTGGGCTGCCACGCATCGCTTCGCCGCGGTGCTGGAAAACGTTGATTACAACGAAACGACGCGTGAGTTGGATCTCGACTCGGAAAAGAAAACCGAGAACACTCGCGGCGCCTACCCCATCGAATACATTCCGAACGTCGTGCCGGGAAGCCGCGCCGGGCACGCCCGTACCATCGTAATGCTTACTGCCGATGCGTTCGGCGTTCTGCCGCCCATCAGCAAGCTCACCAAAGAGCAAGCGATGTATCACTTCCTTTCCGGCTACACCGCTAAGGTTGCCGGCACGGAGCGCGGCATTACGGAGCCGCAAGCCACATTTTCGACCTGTTTCGGCGCGCCGTTCATGGTGCATCATCCGACGGTGTACGCCAAACTACTGGGCCAAAAAATTGACGAGCACAACGTCACCTGCTGGCTCGTGAATACCGGATGGATCGGCGGACCCTACGGGGTCGGGAAGCGCGTGGCGATCGGATACACCCGTGCCATGGTCAATGCCGCAATCGAAGGCGCGCTTGCCGGGGCAAAGTTCGAGGACGAGCCGTTCTTCGGGCTTTCGATTCCACTGAGCGTTCCGGAAGTGCCGTCGGAGATACTCAATCCCAAGAACATGTGGCCGGACAAAGCTGCGTACGACGTGCAAGCCAAGAAGCTGGCGGAGTTGTTTGCGAAGAACTTTTTGCGCTTCGAGGCGCAGGCGTCGCCAGGAGTGAAGGCCGCAGCGATAAAGCCACGCTCTTAACGATTCCTTAGCGATCCCTAATCCGGCTTTCAGAACCTTTGGCGCCGGTGGTCGTTAGTATGACGATACACCCATCCAAAGGAGCCCTTTGTGTTCAATCTTCGTTCCATTCTCGTCCCGGCAGCCATGGTCACCGCTCTTGCGGTGCCCGCCGCCGGATTCGCTCAAGTGCAACCGAGCCCCGCGCCGCTTTCGCAGCCAATGCAAGGCGAGCGGCATCGTCACGGCTTCGGCTTCATGCGCGAGATGACCAACTTGAATCTGAGCGCGCAGCAACAGGCGCAGATCAAGCAGCTCATGCAGCAGTACCGCCAATCGCATCCGCGCGGCAGCACTCCCGATCCGCAAGCGCGCAAAGACTTGCGCACCAAGCTGATGGCGGTGCTCACGCCTGCTCAGCAACAGCTGCTCAAGGCTGACATGGCAAAGCGCAAAGCGGAATTCCAAGGCCGGCGCCGGCGCAACCGGCCGGAGCCATCTCCCTCGCCGGGCGTCTAAGCTCAGCGACCCCGGTAGGAAGGAGCCATCGCCGCGCGATGGCTCCTTTTTCTTGTATACTGCTCTGGTAATGAGCGCAGAAACACTTGGTATCTTGGTCGGCGGCGGGCCGGCGCCGGGAATCAACGGCGTCATCGCCTCGGCGACCATCGAGGCGGTAAATAGCGGCCTGCGTGTGATCGGCATCTACGACGGCTATCACCATCTTGCCAAAGGCGAAACGTCGTACGTGACGGAGCTGCGCATCGAAGATGTTTCGCGTATTCATGCGACGGGCGGCTCGATCTTACGCACGTCCCGAACGAATCCGGCCAAAGACGACGCGACGCTGAAGCGCTGCGTGGACTCGCTGAAGTCGCTCGGCGTGCGCTATTTGATTACTATAGGCGGAGACGACACAACCTACGGCGCGACGCGCATCGCGGAATCGACCAAAGGCGGCATCGGAGTTGCCACCGTGCCGAAGACGATCGACAACGATCTACCGCTGCCCGACAATGCACCCACCTTTGGATTTGAGACCGCCCGATCGGTCGGCACGGGAATCATCGAAAGTTTGATGGAGGACGCGCGCACCACGGAGCGCTGGTATCTCGTCGTGAGCATGGGCCGCAAGTCCGGAGCGCTCGCGCTTGGGATGTGCAAAGCGGCGGGAGCCACGCTGGCCGTCATTCCTGAAGAGTTTCCGGAGCCGGAGCTGGACCTACAGGCGGTCGTCGACACGCTGGTCGGCGCGATCGTCAAACGCGTCGCGAACAATCACGGCTACGGCGTTGCGATCGTTGCCGAAGGCATTGCCGAGCGCCTTTCCGCGGAGAAACTCGCAGCACTGGAGAGTGTTACGCGCGACGCTTACGGTCACGTGCGCCTGGCCGACGTGCCGATTGGTATGGTGCTGCGCGACGAAGTCCGCAAGAGCCTGGACGGAATCGGCGTGAGCACAACGATCGTCTCGAAAGACATCGGATATGAGCTGCGCTGCGCAAAGCCAGTCCCGTTCGACGTAGAGTACACGCGCACGCTGGGATACGGCGCCGTGCGGTACCTTCTGAGCGGCGGCAGCGGCGCGCTGATCGCGCTCTCCGGCGGACGCGTCGTGCCGGTGCATCTCTCCGAATTGCAAGATCCGCAGACCGGCCGCGTGCGCGTGCGCATGGTTGACGTCACCACCGAGTCCTATGAAGTGGCGCGCAACTACATGATCCGCCTGGAGCCGGAAGATCTCCGCGAACCGCAACTCTCACGGCTCGCGGCGTGCACGAATCTCTCGACGCAAGATTTTCGCGCGCGGTTCGAGCGCGTCGCACACGGTCCGGAAGTATCACAGTAGTGCGCGCACCAGCCTTCTTCTGCATCGCGGCGCTGGTTCTGAGCATTTCGTCGGCGGCGTGCGCCGCAGGCGGAATGCCTTCCGTGCCGGCCGGCTTTACGATTCAACGCGTGGCTACCGTTAACGGCGCTCGCGAACTCGCCTTCGCGCCGAACGGCGACCTGTTTGTGGGAACGCTCGGCTCAGCTGTGTACGTCGTGCCGCATGCCGATGCGGCGGGAGCAGCTGGAACGCCCGGGGTCTTTGCACAGTTCGGTGACTCGCCCGCTGCCGGCGTCACGCTCTCAGGCGACTCGATCTACGTGGGCACGCAGTTCGCGGTCTGGCAGATCCCATACAAGAGTGGCGATCTCCGCGCGCGTTCGGCACCGCAAAGACTCGCCTCCGTCCGCACATCCGGTGTTTCCAGCGATCACGTGACGACGTCGGTTGCCGTGGCGAAAGGCGTTCTATACGCTAGCGTGGGCTCGTCGTGCAACGCGTGCAGCCCCGACCTCGACCAGACGCGCGCTACCGTTGGCAGGGTTGCCGGCGGATCGTATTCGGTCATCGCCCGCAACATACGCAACGCGATCGCGTTGGCTGCTAATCAGAACACGGGGGCGCTTTGGGCCGGCGTGGCCGGGCAAGACGAGTTGCCTTCGGGGCACCCGTACGAGATCTTCGATGACGTCTCCGCGCATTCGCCGCCGGTGAGTTACGGCTGGCCTACCTGCTATGAGAATCATCAAGGAAGCAACTGCAGCGGCGTCGCCGTTTCCCGCATCGTTTTTCCGGCTTATGCAACACCGATTGGCGCCACCTTTTATCCGCAGCGCCCCAGCGGACGTTATAAGTTTCCGTCACGGTATGCCGGCGGTGCGTTCGTAACGCTGCATGGTTCTTGGCATGGTCCGCCGTTCGTCGCGCCCCAAGTGGTCTACGTCACGATGCACGGCGATTCGCCGCTTACCGCAGTCAAATGGAACGACCCGAGCCGGCAATGGAGCGAATTCGTCGGCGGTTACCAGGCAGACGGCTCGAATCAGCGGATCGGCCGTCCGACAGGGATAGCCATCGGCCCGCAAGGCGATCTCTTTGTTGCGGACGACGACACCGGCGCGATTTACCGCATTCGTCCGCGTTAACGTTTACGGTTTGCCCAGGCTATCCAAAAAATCTTGCGCGTCCTTTGCGCTGGTGTCGTCGGCTTGGATGTGATAGAGCCGTAACGCTTCGGTCGCATCGGTGCGCGCGCCCGCGCTATTCCCCTGTTTGAGCTCGATTTTGGCCCGCAGAAGAAACCCGTCCCCGTCTCTATCGGCGGTTTTTATGTAGGCGTTGGCGTCCGTAAGGGCCTGCGCGTACTGCTGCTGTTGATATTCGCTCATGGCGATCCAATAGAACGCGTTCGTGTTCGTATCGTCTATCTGCAGTGCTTTGCGAAAGTCGCCGATTGCGTTCCCCCACGAGGATTCGCCGATGTAGGCCATCCCCCGTGCATAAAACGCCGAATCGTTCGTCGCATCGAGCGTGATGGCGGTCGTGCAGTCGCTGATTGCGAGATCGTATTGCTTGAGATTGCGGTGAGCGCGGCAGCGCGTACTCAAATTGTAGGAATTCGACTTGTCGATTGTGACGGCTTTTTCGGCGTCAGCCAGCGCTGCATCGAGTTTATCGAGATTCATGTACGCAATGGCACGAGTTCGATACGCGGCATCGTCGTCGGAGGTGAGGGCGATTGCCTTGGTAGCGTCGGCAACCCCGGCATCATAATGGCCCATCTCCACCTCGGTGCCGGCGCGCGTTGCGTATGCATACTCATACTCCGGATTGATGTGAATTGCCGCGTCATAGTCGATGAGCGCGCCTATATGGTCGCCGATGTCGTCTTTGGCGTCGCCGCGTAGAACTAGGTATTTCGCCTCCGCGGGGTGATTGCTGATGTAGGCATCGAGGATCGCTATCGCGCCCTTGTAATCGTGCTTTTCGATCAGCGCCTGCGCCTGTTTATAAACGTCCGCCGGCGGACTTTGGGCGCTCGCGGTGGAGATGCCCGAAAACAGCAAGCCGAGACTCAGGGCGGCGCAGACGACCGTGGTTTTCATGGGCGTCAGATTAGGCTGCCAACGAAGCGGAACCTCGTTCCGATCGAGCAAGCAGGCGCAGCGCCGCGAGAAAGCGTACGCCGCCTGCCAGTGCTTACCACCCTCGCGATTGATGCCGATACCGCCGACCAAGTCGCGCGGGCCCTCTGGCTGCCGGCCTTCGACCCATCCGGCATACCTGCGGATATTCAGGACCGGCTTAGTCGACCAAAGAATTCGCCGGCGGCCTTCGGCCAACGCATGCGCGCCTATTTGGCGCAGCTCATGCAGCGGCGCGAAGCCTTCATTCCAAGCTACCGCAAGCGCTATGAATTCTTCAATGAACATTCCGCCGAGCTGTCGCCGCACCAGGCGTACATTCTGTCAAACCTTCTCGGACTCGACACCGTCGAGGGGTACGCGCTCTTGGGCGAGACCGCCGATCTGCAATTCCCACGCGACCACGCGGTTTCGCTCAAGCACCAGGTGGGTTGGCACTTCTTCGTCGGCACCGCTACCGACGAACACGGCAAAGCCTATGGCGTCGAGCTCATGTTTTGGCAGTGGGCGCTTCTTCCGCCGCCGCTCGCCGCGCAACTCGGGCTGACGGATATCGAGAACCAGATCATGGAAGTGCATCTCTCCATGAGCGAAGCCGGCGGACGGCATTACCGTGCTGCTCCCCTCGCAATTGCCGGAACTTCCGGTTTGCTGGAGGTAGGCAATGCGCCGTTCTTCTGGCGTATCGGAAAGAACTCGATCGAGGCGCAGAACCAGCACGATCTCTTTCCGCTTCGCCTTCGGGCTAAGGGATGGGATCGCGGATCGGAACCGCACTCTGAGATTTCAGTCGATCTAACGTTTGCGAGCGGTAAAGGCGTGCTGTTGCAGGGCGGCGACGGCTGCGCACCCTGCTGCGGCGGCATCGGGACGCTGTATTATTCGATTCCGGCGATCGGGCTCGACGGTTCGCGCAGCGCGATCGAAATTGACGGCCGCCAAATTAAACTTATTGACGGTACCTTCTGGATGGATCACCAGTGGGGAACGGGTTTTCTTCCAGCCGGTGCGCCCGTGCCGCCGGCCTTGCGCGCCGCGTCTCTCCTCGCAACGCGCGCCCCCGGCGGATGGGACTGGTTCCCGCTGCAGTTCGAAGACAACTACGAAATTACAGTGGCTGCAATGCACTCCGCCGGCAACGAGGCCTTTTACTCTCAAACCGGATCCCAGCCGCCCGGAACGATGACGGTCGCGGTCGCCGGCAAGATGATGGATCCGCAGGCGGCAACGCACGACATAAAAGGAACGCTGCGCGTCACGGGATGGGTGCGCGCCACGCACACCAACGATGCCGAATATCCCGCCTCGGGCACGTGGTATCCGAATCGTTGGGAATTTTCGTTCGGCGATCCAGCTCCGCCGCATTTACGCGAAATCGTTATGACGCCGCTTGTTGAGGGTGGTCAGACCGGCTATTTTGCGAACGGCGCAGAGTATTTAGAAGGCGCCACGGTGCTATGGACCCCTTCGGGTGAGCGCATCGGAACCGGCTTCGGCGAAGCGACAGGGTATGCGCCGTCACACAAACTGCAGGCGCTGCTCGCCGGACTGCCGGACGACGATGCCACGCAGACTCTCCTTGATCCCGTTACACCTTCTGGTTTCGAACGGCTCAAGGCGACGCTCTACCTTTTGTGGCCGCCGAATGCGGCCGAACTGAAGCGTATCCTCGCCTGCTGCGCGAAGAACGGTTTAAGCTGATGATAAGAGCACTACGAATTCTGCCCCTCTTCTTTTTTGCTTTTGCCGCAATAGCGCCGGCGGCTACGCCAAAGGTGCTGACGTTTGAAGATCTGCGGCGCGTCGTTGCGGTGCGCGCTCCGCACATATCACCCGACGGCACACGCATCGCCTATGTCCGTTCGACGGTGGACTGGAAAGCCGATCGCAATCGTACGGAACTCGTCCTTGTAAATGTAGACGGAACGGGAGCGCGCGCCCTTACGCGCGGCCGCATCGGCGTGGATAACCCGCAGTGGTCTCCCGATGGCACACGGCTGGCCTTTCTCGCCTCACCCGAGTTGGGCAAACCCGCACAACTCTACGTGATGCCGATGAACGGCGGCGACGCGCTACAGATCACGACAAATAAAGCCGGCGTTCAAAACTACGCGTGGCGCCCGGATGGAAACGCGCTGGCGTATGTCTCAGACGACGATCCGGCCAATCAAAAGGCGCTGGACAACCATCTCGATGCGGTGACCATCACCGACAACGATTACCTAACACGCGAGGCGCCCCAGGCAGCGCACTTGTGGCAGGTTAATGCAGACGGAAGCTCCGCGAACCGGCTAACGTCCGGATCCTGGAGCGTCGTCAAGGGGACGGCGCCGGTTTGGGCGTCCGATGGCTCCAAAATTTATTATCAGCGTCAGCCGGATCCGATTTTTGCGCATATGGTTTCGCAGACCACGTTCGTTTATAACGTAGGTCAGAAGACGAACACGGATCTGGGACTAGGCGTCAATGCGGACGCGAAGATCTGTGGATCGCCGTTATTCTCTGCGTTCACAGAAAGCCGCCCGCGCCACGACTCACTTTACCTTACTCAGGACGTCTCCGTTCGTGTTCTCGGGCGTATGGATGCTGAGATTTGGAACTCCGGCGCTTCCATCGACAGAAACGTTCATTGGTACGGCTGTTCTGACGGTGATTTGTTCGTCGCGAGCACGGATGGTGTCCGGAGCATCGTGTGGGACATCTCTCTTCAGAACGCCACCGGAACGAGATTCGACGTCTATCCCGGCCGCGGGGCCCAACTATCGCGAAGCCTGGATCACGGCCGGATCCCGCTTGGCGACGTAGACTTCGGAGCAGACGCAACCGTTGGAACTGATGGCGCGATCGCGTTTGTGGGGCTTCGGCGCGATCGTCCGGCGGAGATTTATTACCTTCCCGCCGGTTCCTCAACGCCGCACCAGGTCAGCAATGAAAATGCCTGGATGAACGATTTCCAAATCGCGAAATCGGAAGCGTTCGAGTGGCAAACCGACATGGGAACAAAGGCCGTCGGCGTCCTAACGTATCCCGTACACTACGTGCCCGGCCACAAGTATCCGTTGGTGTTGGACATTCACGGGGGGCCCGTGTCCACGTCGACGTGGGATATGGCCGGCGTCGAGGGTATGCGCCTCGTGCAGATTTTGGCCGCGCACGACTACTTCGTTTTCCGCCCGAACTATCGCGGCAGCGACAACATGGGCGACGCGTTCTTGCAGGCGATCGTCGGCGATGTCACGAGCGGGCCGGGCCGCGATAATCTCGCCGCCGTCGCAGCGCTGCGAGCCACCGGCATGATCGACGAGAACCGGATCGCCGTCTCGGGCTGGTCGGGCGGCGGCTTGCAGACATCGTGGCTGATCGGCCACGCGAACTTTTGGCGCGCTGCCGTTATGGGCGCGGCCGTCACCGACTGGTATCAGCAGGCACTGCTTGCCGACATCAACGAGAACTTCGCCCAGACGTTCTTCAGCGGCGCTTTGCCCTTCAGTAAAACGGGCCGGGCCGCATATGCCGCGGAGTCGCCGATCACGTTTGTCGATAACGTAAAGACGCCGACGCTGATTCTCAGCGACACGCGCGATCAACGTGTGCCGGTCTCCCAGGCCTACACGTTTTACCATGCGCTCCGCGATCGCGGCGTACCCGTGAAGTTCACGGCATTCCCCCGGTACGGACACTTCGCGACGGATCCCGTCGGAATCGAGATAACCTTGCGAGCCTGGGCCGGCTGGCTGGATAGGTGGCTGAAATGATGCTGATCGCAATAACGACGCCCCCGGCGCAAACCCTGACGCTAAAGCTCGCCGATCTGCGGAAGACCGTGAGCCTGGGTTCGCCGGCAATAACGCCGGACGGCCGGAACGTTGCGTTAATCCTTCGGCGCGGCGACTATAAGAAAGACCGGAGCGTGGCCGACGTGGTCTTAGTGAACGTCCGGACTCGCGCGACACGCACGTTACTGCACGATGTCACCGGCCTAGGCCAAATAGCGTGGTCGCCCGATGGATCGCGGCTTGCCTATGTGGCGCAGGGCGTCGTCGATCCCGACGATCCCAATTCGGACCACGTTTCGCAGATCTTCGTCCTGCCGATGAACGGCGGCGAAGCAACCCAAGTCACGCATGACACGACGGGCGTAAACGCCTTCGATTGGCGGCCGGACGGGCGCGCGCTGGCGTATTCCGCGCGTATCGAAGCGCCGAACGCAAAAGCCATAAAAGCTCACGACGATGCGTTTGACGTCACGGACGACGCCTGGACCGACCAGTCCGCTCCAACGCCGGAATATCTCTACGAGATCGCCTCATCGGGCGGAAAGGCGAAGCGCGTAGGAGCCGGCGACTGGAGCGTTGGGGGCGGCTTTACCTACGCGCACGACGGACGCAGTGTTTTCGTTACGCGCATTACCGGCCACCGCCATCCCAACCGGTACCTCTCACGGCAAATCGTTCGTCTCAACGTTGCCTCAGGCGGGATGACCGCGCTGCCACAACTTTCCACGACCCAGAGCGACCCGGTGCGCGCCTCGAGCGGACGCATCGCCTTCGCCTTCTCGAATCCGCGCGGCACGATGCAGACCGAAATCGCGCTTGCCGACGCAAACGGCGCGAACCCGCGCAGTATTACGACTGGCTTAGACCGTAACGTCGGCGATGCATCGTTCTTGCCCGACGGCTCTTTGCTCCTGACTGCCAACGATGCGACGCAGCGCCGGCTCTTCCGCGTCACACCCGCGGGCGCGGTTTCCGTCGTTCCGATCGGTACGCTTAGCACCAGCGTCGCGACCGTTTCGCGCAACGGCATAATTGCGTTTACCGGAGTCGCGCCAAACCGGCCGACCGAACTCTATCTCGTTGCGCCCGGCGCCAAAACGCCTGTGCGCCTAACAAACTACAACGGCTGGATCTCGCGTTATCGCCTCGGCGTGACGCGCCCGGTGACGTGGCGCACGTTTGACGGCATGACTGCCGATGGCGTGCTGACGGCTCCGCCCTCCTTCGACAAGCTCAGGATGACACGCGGCGGACGCGCGCCACTCGTGCTGTACATTCACGGCGGTCCGACCGCCGCTTCAACCACCGCCTACTCCGGATTCGTGCAAGTGATGGCCGCGCACGGCTGGTTCGTGTTTCAGCCGAATTACCGCGGCAGCGACAACTTAGGCTTGAAATACGCGCGCACGACGGTGCCGCACATCACCAGCGTACCTGGACGCGACATTGAAGCCGGCCTGGCCACCGTTCTGGCGACCACGCCGATCGATTCAAGCCGCATCGGCGTCTCGGGCTGGAGCGAGGGCGGACTGATGACGTCGTGGCTCATTACGCAAGATCACCGCTGGCGGGCTGCCGTCTCGGGCGCGGCCGTCAACGATTGGGTCCAATACGACACGATGACCGACGCCAAGGACTTCGCCCCGCAATTCATCGGCAAATCGCCCTGGTCGAGCTCGTCTGAATACAATCTTTACGAAGCCGAGTCTCCGCTCAGCTACGCTTCGAACGTCCGCACGCCGACACTCATTATGAGCGACGCCGGCGACTTCCGAGTCCCGACGCCGCTGGCTTATGAGTTTTATCACGAGGTTCGGGCAACCGGGACGCCCGTGCAGTTCCTCATTTATCCCGTGGTGGGACACTTTCCGCGCGACCCGGTGCGTATCGAAGACATCTACCGCAATTGGGAGGCTTGGTTCGTGAAGTATTTGGGCTCATGAGCATCGAGACCATCGTTCACTATCTCACCGTCATGGTTGCCATCGGCGTGGCCCTGGCCGTTTTCGGAATGTTTTATCGCGGCAAAGACGGCGAAAAAATGTGGAATACGGGGCTGCTCATAGCCGCGCTGGGTATCTTCAGCCAGGAATGGGTGCTGCAGGCGCCGCCCTGGCCGATTCCTGCCGTGGTTACGGGGATCATTACGCTTCTTCTTCTGATGCGGTTGATCACGGTGTTTCGCAGCAAGAATCCGGACCGGCCGATTCCGCAACTCTGGAAGGGCGACGTTTAATAAATCAGGCGGCCGACGTTGTTGCCGTCCTCTTCGGTAAACCAGATATTGCCGTCGGGGCCGGCCGTGATGCCTGACGGCGACGAGTTTGCGGTCAAGCCGTTTGAAAACTCGGTCACGACGCCGGCGGTTGTCATTCGGCCGATGCGATTGCCGCAGCATTCGGTAAACCATAAATTACCGTCCGGGCCCGTCGTGATGCCGAAGGGCTCCGCGGCCGGACTAATGCCGTCAGTGAATTGCGTCACTACGCCGCCGCTTGTGGTAATTTTGCCGATGGCGTCGACGCCATTCTCCGTAAAGAACATGCTGCCGCCGCTTGGCGCCGCTACGATGCCTATTGGAAATGCGCCGACCGGGATGCCTGTGGTGAATTCCGTCGCGCTGGTTCCTCCGGGAACGAACTTGCCAATCGCGCCCGCGATGTATTCTGTGAACCAAATATTGCCGTCGCCTCCGACTGCGATGCCTATCGGGCTCGAGCCGGCAGTGATGCCGCTCGTATACTCGGTCACTACGCCGGCCGTTGTGATCTTCGCGATACGATCGGCTGCTTCGGTGAACCACAGATTTCCATCAGGGCCCGCGGTGATGAACTGAGGGGACGAGCCACTGGTAATGCCGGCCGAAAATTCCGTGTAGCCGGTGCCGTCCGTGTTTATGCGCCCGATGCGGCTGCTATTGGCTTCCGTAAACCACAGTTTGCCATCGGGACCGGCCGTAATGCCGAGTGGTCCAGCTCCTGAAGCGACCGCGTATTCGGTCACGGTGCCGGTCGGCGTGACACGCCCGACGCGGTCGCCGTCGGATTCGGCAAACCACAAGTTGTGATCGGGACCCACGATAAGCCCGACCGGTCCACACCCCGGGGATAACGCGAATTCGCTGATCAGCCACGGCGATATGCTCAGCGCCGCCGTGCCCACCGTGCCTGCAATCGGAACGCTCGGAGTTGCCGTAAATTTCGCGCCATAGCTCGAGTTACCGGAATACGTTACGGTCAGCGTGTTCGCCGAAGCCGAGGTTATCGTGTTGCCGGAGAGTGACGTCCGTAGCGTATCACCGCTGACCGTCGTCGACTGCGCGATCGAGAACGTCAGCGGGTTGCCGCTTGCATCCGCATAGTTTCCGCTGCCGATAATAATGTTGCCGTAGAGATCGGTGGCGTTTACGAAAAGTGTAGCGGTTTGCGAAGGGCTGCTGCTCGCCGCGGCGGGCAGGCTTGAGGCCGATACAAACAGTCCGACGCCGTTCACCACGCCGTCGAGCACAAAACTCAGCGAGTTTGCTTGCCCGGCGTTGATGGTTTTCGTCACCGTCGTTCCCGATAAGCGGTTCGCGCTCGCGAACGAGCCGCTCACCGGAACGGCGTCCCACGCAATCACTTGGAAGTCGTCGCTCCCGGGCGGCGCGGCAAGCGAAAGCGTACACGTGCGCGATCCGTCCGAATTCACTACGCACAGCGAACTGGAAGGCGATACGTCGTACGCGCTCGACGGCATCGTCACCGGCGGGAACGTCGCCGGATGCGCACCGTAACTAATTCCCAGGCCCTTTGTGTTGCGCGAAACGTACATCGGCCGAATGCCCGATGACGCGCTCGGCGCGGGAACAAGAAGCTGCAACGCCAACGGCGTGTTCGCTCCGGCTGCGTTTCCGGGAGGCAATGACTGCATCCCGCGCCCCATGCAGCCCGCGAGAAGCGCGGCAATGACAATCGCGAATCCGATGCGCCTCACGGCTGCAACCTTCCGATGCGACTGATGGACGCTTCAGTAAACCATAGGTTGCCGTCCGGGCCTCTTGTGATGTCTATCAGTCCGGCAGTGGCGCTAATACCACTCGAAAATTCGGTGACGGTTCCGCTCGGGGTGATGCGGGCGATGCGATTGTTGTTGTATTCAGTAAACCACAGGTTGCCGTCCGGGCCGGAAGTGATGCCGCTCAGATTGGTAGTGGCAGTAATGCCGCTCGAAAATTCGGTGACCGTTCCGTTCGGGGTGATGCGGCCGATCCGATTGGCGGTATTTTCCGTAAACCACAGATTGCCGTCCGCGCCTGCCGTGATGATGATCGGGTGGGAACTCGCGGTAATGCCGCTGGAAAATTCGGTGACCGTTCCGCTCGGGGTGATGCGGCCGATGCGATTGCCGTTGTATTCAGTAAACCAAAGGTTGCCGTCCGGGCCGGAAGTGATGCCGTAGGGACTCGAACCGGCCGTAATGCCGCTCGAAAATTCGGTGACCGTTCCGCTCGGCGTGATCCGCCCGATGCGATTTCCGCTGAACTCGGCAAACCATAGATTGCCGTCCGGACCGGGCGCAATCCCAAGCGGCTGGGCAGAGGCGGTAATGCCGCTGGAAAATTCGGTGACCGTTCCGCTCGGGGTAATGCGGCCGATGCGACTGCCGCCGAATTCAGTAAACCACAAGTTACCATCCGGACCGCTCGCGATATAGTACGGTCCGGCGCCGGCGGTAATGCCGCTGGAAAATTCGGTGGCCGTTCCGCTCGGGGTTATGCGGCCGATTTGATTGCCGAAATCTTCCGTAAACCACAAGTTGCCGTCCGGGCCTGTCGTGATGCCTGTCGGCTGGGAAGCGGAAATGCCATTCGAGAATTCCGTGACGATGGGCGGCCCCGGAACGCCTATGCCGACGCTGGAACTCGTCACCCGAACTGAAACGGGGGCACTGAGGGCATTGGTATCGGTGACCGTCACCGAGCACGTGCCGAGGTTTTGCGGCGTGACCGTAAATGTAACCGGTGCGGTCCCGCCGGCGGGAGTCACGGCGGCCACCGACCCTGAGCCGCAGGTGTTGGTTTGTGAGAACGTGCCGGTGTAGCCGGCCTCGGAGGCCGTAAACGTTTGCGAGGCCGCGCCCGTTGCGAGAAAGTCTAACGAGCTGGGTGCAACAACCATGACCCCGACTATTCTCACCGAAACCGAGGCCGATTGCGAGTTCGTATCGCTGACCGTGATCGTGCAATTCCCGAGGCCGCGCGGTGTTACCGTAAACGTGACCTGACCGGTTCCGCTTGCGGGAGAAATGCTTGCTAGTGCACCGGAGGCTGGATTGCACGTATCGCTCTCGGTCAACGCGCCGGTATAAAGATTTTCGAAGGCAAGAAACGTTTTCGCGCTGGCGCCGCCCAAGCCGGCCAGGCTCAACGATCCGGGCGAGACTTGCACTCCCGAAGATGTCGGCACAAAAGGTCCCGGCGGCGCGCCGGAACTTCCGCCACCGTTGCAACCTGCGAGAGCGGCCGTGACCGCTAGGAGCGCGCGCCAATCAAGAAAGCGCGAAATAAGAAAACGCACGGCAGCCTATCCGGCAACCTCCGTTCAAGGGCCCGTTTCCTTATAATGGGCCAACACCCTGCCGACCGTCGCTTCCTCGACTAAGGAGTTAGTCTTCCGACACTATTGATCAAATTTTCCGTGAACCAGAGGTTTCCGTCGGAGCCCGTAGCGATGCTGAAGAGTCCGGCACCGGGCGTTATGCCGTTCGAGAATTCCGTCACGGTTCCGCTGGGGGTAATGCGCCCGATTCGACTTACCATGAACTCCGTGAACCACAGGTTGCCGTCGGGACCGGCCGTAATGCCGTACGGCCTGGAGTTTGCGCTGATGCCGGTTGAGAATTCCGTAATTGTGCCGCTTGTCGTGATGCGGCCGATCCGTGAGACATTGAACTCGGTGAACCACAGATTCCCGTCAGGCCCCAACGCGATACCGCGTGGCCCGGAACCGGCGGTAATGCCGGCTGAAAACTCCGTAACAGTTCCGCTAGGCGTAATGCGGCCGATGCGGTCACCGGATTGCTCGGTGAACCACAGGTTGCCGTCGGGACCCGCTGCAATAGAAAATGGCTGCGAGTTAGCGCTGATGCCGGCCGAAAACTCGGTAACGGTCCCGCTTGGTGTAATGCGCCCGATCTGATTGCCTACCAGCTCGGTAAACCAGAGATTTCCATCAGGTCCGGCAGTAATGTCGAACGGCCTAGAACCCGGCGTAATGCCGGCCGCGAATTCTGTAACGACGCCGGCCGTCGTTATGCGACCGACGCGACTGCCCGTTTCCTCGGTGAACCAAAGGTTGCCATCGAGCCCCTTTGCTATGCCGTTCGCAGCCGAAGCGCTACTGATTCCACTCGAAAACTCGGTGAGGGTTCCGTTCGTTGTGAGGCGCCCGATGCGATTTATGCTGAACGCCTGGCCTTCAGTAAACCAAAGGTTGCCGTCGGGGCCCGCCACGATGCTAATTGGGCCTGAACTGATACCCACCTGAAATTCGGTTACGCCAGGTAGGTTGTGCGGCAAAGGAAGCGTCTGAGCGCCGCAGCCGTGCAAGACGATCGCGAATGCGGCGAGGGCGCAGTACATCACTGAACGCGGCATCGATTGCCTCCCGTGATGCGCGCTTCCACGCCGGTCGTCGGATTCAGCTAATCCGGCTTACGTAGGAGGCGTGCGGGAAGGACGGCGCGCGCCTGAAAAGAAGGCCCGCGCAAGGAGGCCTGTATGACACGTTTAATCGCGTTGTGTTTCGCGTTTGTCTGTCTGGCGACCGTCGCCGCCACTGCGCCTACGTCGGCCGCTAAGGACGCCGTTGATTCGGCCATCTTTACGAACGACTCCAACTCAGTTGTGTATATTGTGGCCGACAAAGCCGGGCCGCCTGAATCTTTTTGCGTGGCGGCCGGTCATCAGACTTCAAAGTACTATTTGTTCCGCGTCTATAGCTACACGTTCGAATTTGTCGGGCACCGGTGCACCGGCGACCCGAAAGCAACGATTAAAAAAGACTTCCGCCAGCCGCACACCGTGTACACCCTCAGAGGCGACAAGACCGCCAATTATCGAGTAGATGTCTCCCGTTAAGAAAAGCATCGCGCTCGCGGCCGCTCTCTTTTTGGCCGGAGCCACAGCGGCATATGCGGACGCGGGCTTCGGCCTCAATGGAGGCGTACCGAATCTCGCCGGCCTCAAAGCGAACGTTACGGCCTACTACGATTCAGGGCGCCAAGCCGCCGACGTTGCTCGCGTCATCGCACGAGCGCAGGCCTATGCCGCTATGCGGCTGGCGGCGGGCGCAAAGCGCCCCGCGGTCGTCTTCGACATCGACGACACGTGCGTTTCCAGCTACACCTACCAGAAGAGCATCAGTTTTGGGTTTGTGCTCAACTTATGGAACACGTGGATGCGCACGGACCGGTTCCCTGTGATAAAGCCGAGCCTCGCGTTCGCGAAATACCTGCACGCGAAGGGTGTTGCGATCTTCTTCATCACCGGCCGGCGCGAACCGGATCGCGCGGCAACTGTCGCGGAAATGGCGGCAGCCGGTTTCCCTGCGCCCACCGCACTCTACCTACGCTCGGTTTCAGATAAGAACGTCTCCGTCATTCCGTTCAAGTCCGGCACGCGCGCAAAAATTGCGTCGCAGGGTTACGACATTTTGGAGAGCATCGGCGACCAATGGAGCGACTTGCGTGGCGGCCACGCGGATCGGATCTACAAACTGCCGAACCCGATGTACTTCTTACCTTAAACGAGCGGCCGGCTTAACTTATATTCCATCTCAGGGATCATGTGGGGCGTTACTAAGGCGACAACTCGCCGCATGCTGGCGGCGGAGCATCGCAGTCGCGGGCGGCCCTTGTCGCGGTTGATTGTCATGGCAATTCCGAACTTGCTCTCGCAAAGCACTACCAGCTGGCGAGCCTCATCTGAGCTAAAGCACTGCGTATTTAGGCGCACTTGCCTCCCGTCGGCGGCGCCATCGTCCATGATCCACACAGCGAGACTTAATGCGCTCATGTATCGTGCAAGAATCTCTATCGGGACCGTCTTGCGCTCATGCGGATAGAATAAGAACCTTAATCGTGACAGCTCCGGGTGCGTGACGGTTCGAAAGTAGTAGCCACCAGCGGATTCACGCGGCGGCGTTCGAACGAAGCGCTTCAGTTCGTTGTATTTCCAATCAACCAGGCTCCGCTGATGAATTCCATGATGAACCCGGAAGCAATATCCTGACGATGTTTTTTGAAGGGTCGCATCTCCGAGCAAGGATCCAACGACAATCTCAAGTTCGCGATTAGCGAACCGGAGTTGCCGCGCAGCCCTGCCAAACCAGGTCTCCATACATCGAGTTTACCGGCCGAGAGTGCCACCCGTATGGCACAAACAAAAAGCCCGGTGATTTCTCACCGGGCTTCGTTACTTAATCTGGCGCCGACCTACTTTCGAGGAACCTTGCGGATCGACTATCATCGGCGCTGGCGGGCTTAACTGCCGTGTTCGGGATGGGAACGGGTGGTGCCCCGCCGCTATGAGCGCCAGAAACTTGATCCTCACCGCGATGGCGAGCCGGAGCTCGAACCGATCGCGATGAGAAAGCTGCGTAGAGAAGAACTTTCAGTGCATAACCGCACGAAGCATAAGAATCAAAAATGTCCGGGCGATTAGTACCGGTCAGCTGCACACCTTGCGGTGCTTTCACCTCCGGCCTATCAACGTGGTAGTCTACCACGACCCTTCACTCTTACGAGTTCGAGATCTCATCTTGGAGTCAGTTTCACGCTTATATGCTTTCAGCGTTTATCTGATCCGAACATAGCTACCCGGCTATGCCCCTGGCGGGACAACCGGTTCACCAGAGGTTCGTTCGACCCGGTCCTCTCGTACTAGGGTCGACACTCCTCAAATCTCTTGCGCCCACGGCGGATAGGGACCGAACTGTCTCACGACGTTCTGAACCCAGATCGCGTACCGCTTTAATGGGCGAACAGCCCAACCCTTGGGACCAACTACAGCCCCAGGATGCGACGATCCGACATCGAGGTGCCAAACCTCCCCGTCGATGTGGCTATCTGCAATCGCTTGCAGCTTAGACTATACCTTCATCTCTTTCGAGAGAGCGACGTATTATGAGCGCTATAAATTTCGCCGTTGCCGGCGAGGAGCGTCCATCCCACACGTTGTGGAGTCGTTACAGGGAACGTTCGCGAGGCATGCTCGCGTGAGGTTAGCCCATCATATAATGATGGCGAACGTTCTTCCCTCGGTATTGCCCTAAAAGGGTTTCACCGATATGAGTCGCTAGTTTGCCGCGCGATCGCTCGCGCGGAGAGCCCTTGACGTGACTCTTGGGGGAGATAAGCCTGTTATCCCCAGAGTAGCTTTTATCCGATAAGCGACGGCCCTTCCATTCGGTACCGCCGGATCACTTAGCCCTGCTTTCGCACCTGCTCGACTTGTAAGTCTCGCAGTCAAGCTCCCTTTTGCCTATACACTCTATGCGAACGGTTTCTGACCGTCCTGAGGGAACCTTTGGGCGCCTCCGTTACTCTTTAGGAGGCGACCGCCCCAGTCAAACTGCCCGCCTGACGCTGTCCTACTACCAGATAATGGCAGTAAGTTAGAAGCCCAAGATTTTCAGGGTGGTATCCCAACGTTGGCTCCCCGCGAACTGACGCCCGCGGATCATCGTCTCCCACCTATCCTGTACAGAAAATCTCAGACCCCAACATCAGGGTACAGTAAAGCTTCATGGGGTCTTTCCGTCCTGCCGCGGGTAACCAGCATCTTCACTGGTACTGCAATTTCGCCGGGCCCCCCATCGAGACAGTGCCCAAGTCGTTACTCCATTCGTGCAGGTCGGAACTTACCCGACAAGGAATTTCGCTCACTTTTTTCCGGCGCTTTCACGCCGGAGTGGACTCTATCTTCATCCAGTAAGAGAATCGCGCACGATTCAACTCGTATCTGGAGCTCAGCGTATAGTCTCTGAGGATCCCGCGAATCAAAAGACTCACGGTTTCCTGCGGATTGTCCAATCCCAAACCATTTTTACAGACCGGCGTTAGCCGGCCGAGTAGGTTGGGCTCTTAGGATGTTCCCGCATATAGCTGAGTGTTACGACGCACATTACTGCGCGTCAAGGCAACGATTAAGTTGTCACCTTAGGACGGTTATAGTTACCGCCGCCGTTTACTGGGGCTTCAGATCAAAGCTTTGGGCTTGCGCCCTAACCTCTCCCTTTAACCTTCCAGCACCGGGCAGGAGTCAGCCCCTATACGTCCGCTTTCGCGTTCGCAGAGACCTGTGTTTTTGTTAAACAGTCGCTTGGGCCTATTTTCTGAGACCTTCTCCAGCTTTCGTTGTAAAAACTAGACCGAAAAAGGCACCCCTTCTCCCAAAGTTACGGGGTTAATTTGCCGAGTTCCTTAACAGGGGTTCTCCCGTCGCCTTAGCATGCTCTGCCAGTCTACCTGTGTCGGTTTGCGGTACGGGCACCTATGATCCTATCTAGAGACTTTTCTTGGCAGCGTGGAGTCTGTCACTTCGGATCCGAAGATCCTCGTTATCGCATCTCGGAGTTGCCACACGGATTTGCCTATGTGACCCCCTACCTGCTTAAGCGCACACATCCATCGGTGCGCTGACATATCCTCCTGCGTCATCCCTTCGATTCAAGATCTCAACTCGAACGTTAAACAACATTGCTGTTGTTTAAAATTCGAGAAAGATCTAACGGTCATCGGTGGTAGCAGAATATGAACTGCTTGTGCATCGCCTACGCTTCTCAGCCTCGGCTTAGCTCCCGACTCACCCTGAGACGATTGACGTTGCTCAGGAAACCTTAGACTTCCGGCGAGAGAGGTTTTCACTCTCTTTTCTCGCTACTTGTACCTGCATTCGCACTTGTAGTTCGTCCACTCGTCCTCACGGTCAAGCTTCAGCCTACGCTACAACGCTCCCCTACCGATTATTTTTAGTAATCCCAAAGCTTCGGTTAGATGCTTGAGCCCCGTTACATTTTCGGCGCCCCATCACTCGACTAGTGAGCTATTACGCACTCTTTCAAGGGTGGCTGCTTCTAAGCCAACCTCCTAGTTGTCTATGCGACAAGACTTCCTTTACCACTGAGCATCTATTAGGGACCTTAGCTGTTGGTCTGGGCTGTTTCCCTTTTGACAATGGAGCTTATCCCCCACTGTCTGACTGCTACGATGTTCGCCTCGGTATTCGGAGTTTGATGGGGTTCGGTAACCCGGTAAGGCCCCTAGCCCTGTCAGTGCTCTACCCCCAAGGTTTAAATCGCAACGCTAGTCCTAAAACTATTTCGGGGAGAACCAGCTATCTCCAAGCTCGATTGGCTTTTCACCCCTATCCACAAGTCATCCAATGTTTTTTCAACAACAACAGGTGCGGGCCTCCACATGAGTTTAATCATGCTTCACCCTGCTCATGGATAGATCGCTTGGTTTCGGGTCTACTGATACGGACAAGCGCCCTATTCAGACTCGCTTTCGCTACGGCTCCGGCTCAACACCTTAACCAAGCCCGTACCAAGTAACTCGCAGGTTCATTCTTCAATAGGCACGCGATCAGCCTTGCTTGCGCATTGGCCTTTCACGGTTTGTAGGCACGCGGTTTCATGTTCTATTTCACTCCCCTTTGGGGGTTCTTTTCACCTTTCCCTCACGGTACTGATTCGCTATCGGTCTCCACAACATATTTAGCCTTGGAAGATGGTCCTCCCGGTTTCAGACAGGGTTTCTCGTGCCCCGCCTTACTCACGAACGGCTCCGCAAGATCGATCGCTTTTGCCTACAAGACTTTCACTTTCTTTGGTGCGGCTTTCCAGCCGGCTTCTGCTAACGATCGCTTTTGTAACTTGCGCTCAACGAATCAGCGTTGAGATGGCCGCCGTACAACCCCGCGCATGCAACGCCTGATCGCTTGCACATGCACGGTTTAGGCTGTTCCCAGTTCGCTCGCCACTACTACGGGAATCTCGGTTGATGTCTGTTCCTCCGGCTACTTAGATGTTTCAGTTCACCGGGTCTGCTCTCTCACGACTATTGAATTCATCGTGGAGTCCGAGCCCATGACGGCTCGGGGGTTGCCCCATTCGGATACCCAGGGATCATCGCTTCTTAGCAGCTACCCCTGGCTTTTCGCAGCTTGGTACGTCCTTCGTCGCTTGTGGAGCCAAGGTATTCACCTCGTGCCCTTTAATATTTTTGACGTTAATTGCATTCGCAACAATTACGGAAATAAGTTGTTGCGAACCGCTTCATGTGTATTACACACATGAAAGTTCTTCTCTATGCAGTTTTCAAAGATCTCATTGCGATCGCGTCGTTATGTGCCGGCTCGATTTACCTCTGAGCCGCTCGGGCAAGCCCTCGCGGTCCTTCGATACCTCAGGATGACAACATGGTAGCGATCGCTCTGGGGGAATGTTCGTTCCCTCAAAGCTGAACAGTGCAGTACCTTAACGGTAAACCCCTATAGTAGGAGCCGCGCACGAAACCGCCGCTCGAGAGCGACGGAAAAGGCCAGAATCCTCAGCCGTACGAGCTAGTTGCCCGATAGACTCCTGGATTTTTGGCATCGTCTGTGATCAACATAGAATGTACGTACTTGCGAAGATGCAAGCATCTTCCAAATACATGTACTCCTTAGAAAGGAGGTGATCCAGCCGCACCTTCCGATACGGCTACCTTGTTACGACTTCGTCCCCCTTACCTAGCATACCTTAGACGTCTTGCTCCTTGCGGTTGCACGGACGGCTTCGGGTACACTAAACTCAGGTGACGTGACGGGCGGTGTGTACAAGGCCCGGGAACGTATTCAACGCAGCGTAGCTGATCTGCGTTTACTAGCGATTCCGACTTCATGAAGGCGAGTTGCAGCCTTCAATCCGAACTGAGCGCGCGTTTCAGAGATTGGCTTACTTTCACAAGTTTGCGGCTCGCTGTCGCGCGCATTGTAGCACGTGTGTAGCCCGGGACGTAAGGGCCATGCTGACTTGACGTCATCCCCACCTTCCTCCGGCTTCTCACCGGCGGTCTCGTGTGAGAGATCTTGTGGACCAACACACGACAAGGGTTGCGCTCGTTGCGGGACTTAACCCAACACCTCACGGCACGAGCTGACGACAGCCATGCAGCACCTGTCTTGCGGTCGGGTTGCCCCGAAGCCCACTTTCATGGGATTTCCGCAGATGTCAAGCCCCGGTAAGGTTCTTCGCGTTGCGTCGAATTGAACCACATGCTCCACCGCTTGTGCGGGCCCCCGTCAATTCCTTTGAGTTTTAACCTTGCGGCCGTACTCCCCAGGCGGGACACTTATTGTGTTAACTACGGCACATATGGAGTTGATACCACATACACCTAGTGTCCATCGTTTACGGCTAGGACTACCGGGGTATCTAATCCCGTTTGCTCCCCTAGCTTTCGCTCCTCAGCGTCAGAACAACCCCAGATGATCGCCTTCGCCACTGGTGTTCCTCCCGATATCTACGCATTTCACCGCTACACCGGGAATTCCATCATCCTCTGATTGCCTCAAGAATTAGAGTATCCGCGCCGGTCCCTCAGTTGAGCCGAGGTCTTTCAACACGGACTTCCAATCCCGCCTACGAGCTCTTTACGCCCAATAATTCCGAACAACGCTTGCCCCCTACGTCTTACCGCGGCTGCTGGCACGTAGTTAGCCGGGGCTTCCTCCAAGGGTACCGTCATAATCGTCCCCTTCGACAGTGGTTTACGACCCGAAGGCCTTCTTCCCACACGCGGCGTCGCTCCGTCAGGCTTTCGCCCATTGCGGAAAATTCCTCACTGCTGCCTCCCGTAGGAGTCTGGGCCGTTTCTCAGTCCCAGTGTGGCTGGTCGCTCTCTCAAACCAGCTACCCATCGTCGCCATGGTAGGCCATTACCCCACCATCTAGCTAATGGGACGCGGTCCCGTCGTTGAACGGATTGCTCCTTTCATCTTTTAAAGATGCCTTCAAAAGATCGTATGCGGTATTAGCTAACCTTTCGGCTAGTTATCCCCCATTCAACGGAAGGTTGACCACGCGTTACTCACCCGTCTGCCGCTGGGTATTGCTACCCCGCTCGACTTGCATGTGTTAGGCACGCCGCCAGCGTTAGTCCTGAGCCAGGATCAAACTCTCCATAAACATTTTATGGAGCCTTTTGTTGGCTCTCTATTTTCGCT
The DNA here is from genome assembly GCA_035710515.1 of Candidatus Rubrimentiphilum sp. Classification (NCBI taxonomy): domain Bacteria; kingdom Bacillati; phylum Vulcanimicrobiota; class Vulcanimicrobiia; order Vulcanimicrobiales; family Vulcanimicrobiaceae; genus Candidatus Rubrimentiphilum; species Candidatus Rubrimentiphilum sp. The sequence goes on from DASTDE010000001.1 coordinate 1,122,504, forward strand.
GACTAATTTATGGATCGATTGCGAATCGATCCGCCCGCGATCAATACGCGATCGTTTCCAATCACGAATTGTGTCGCAGGCTAGCCATAATACTGTACGATCAGTCGCTTCAAAGAATCGGTGGAACGGCTCTTTGTCGCGCTGATTAATATTCTCGGACTGGAAACAAAAAAGCGTCTTGTCGACGCCGTACTGTTTACCAGGACGAGACCCACAGACTTATGCGCTACTGCACTGTTCAGTTTTCAAGGAACGGGGCGACGCCAGTTTTGGAGTCACGACGAGCATCATACCGCGCCAGTAGGGGGGTGTCAAGCAGGGTTTTTCGCCCGATTTCGCCGGCGTTTGGCCTTCATGCGATTCCCGCAGACGGCCATATCGCACCAGCGGCCCGATCCGTTCTTGGACCAATCGTAGTAGGCCCAGCGGCAGCTCTCTTTGCGACACGCTTTGAGGCGCGGCCAATAGCCGCGCCGCATCGCATCGTACACGATCGCCAGCAGAGCGGCGATCGTCCGCTCGGCGCCTTGGCCGGCGGGTTCGAGAGCGGGCGAACCCGACTCGTCGATACGCATTCCATAACTCGCCTCTCGCGTGAAAGGTTCCAATGCCGCCCAAGCCGAGGAAGCCTCCCCCACGCCGCCATTGGCCTCCAAGACCTCACGGAGGCCTTCCCGGAAGGCTCGCAAGCGGCTAAGGTCCTCCGGCGAGGCGTCCGCGCAGAGGCCGGTCTTGGCGCACCACTCCTGCAGCCCATAGTAGATCGTGAAGTCCAGCCCTTCTTCGGGGGACCCCGTATTAATGAAGCGGCGGAGAGTTTCGACTTCACCCGGCGCCGCGTAGGTGGGCCTAGCCATCGTCATGATGATACCACCATTTGGCCAAAATAACCAGTAAACTAGCTTGACAAGTTACCGATAACCAGCATAGACTTATTGAAGGTTACCACCACTCGAAAGTGAGATGTCATGCCAGCCTTCATTAAGTACCTGAGTTTTGCCGGGGCCCTTGCCCTGACCCTAAGCGCGGCCGCCCCCGCTGCCGCCTTCTCGGTAACGCTTAAGCCGCTTAGTCCCCATGCCGCTCAGACGCCCATGGTCGGTATAGCCGGCGCCTGCGCGAACCCGAACAGCGACGCGCGCGTCGCCTCGGCGTTCTTCGAGATGCCGACGATCGCCGCACTCCAAGGCGCGGCCGGCACCGCCGGAGTTGCGATCGAGCTCTCCCCAACGGGGTCGCTCGTCTCCGAGTCCGTCATTCAATCCACCGGAAATCCGAATCTGGACCGTGCGGCGCTACGCTCTGCGCGCATGTCGCGCTTCGTCCCCGAGGTCAGCAACTGCGCGGCCGTCGGCGGAAGCTATCTCTATACCGTGACGTTCTAAACCGCGGTCGGAACGCGGGTCCGGCGCAAGTGCCCGCCGGAGCGAGCAGGGCGCCCAGCACGCCCTGCTCGATTAGGCACTCGTACTTACGAAAACAAAAGGAAAAAAATGTTCACCCCAACGCGACCTCTGATCTTCGACTACGTGGAGATGCGCCTGCGCATGCCGATCCGGCGCGCCGACGATCCCATGCTTCGCGAGGCCGGGATCATACTGCCGATTTCGCGGCTCTTCTAGAGTTTGCGCGAATGCAGTTTGGCTTGTAGGAACAGCAGCAGGTAGTCGCGGCCGCCGGCCTTACTATCGGTGCCGGACATGTTGAATCCGCCGAACGGATGACCGCCGACCATCGCGCCGGTGGATTTACGATTAAAGTAGAGATTCCCAACGAAGAACTCATCGGTCGCGCGCGCGATCTTCTTCTCATCCTTCGTGTAGACCGATCCCGTTAGGCCGAACTCCGTATTGTTCGCAATGTTTAGCGCGTCATCGAAGTCTTTCGCCTTGATGACCGCCAGCACAGGCCCGAAGATCTCTTCCTGGGCGATCGTCGCGTCCGGCGGCGTATCGGCAATGACGGTAGGCTCGAGAAAGTAACCGTTGCCGCTCGCGCGCTTTCCGCCCGCGATGAGCCGGCCTTCCTTCTTACCGGTCTCGATGTAGCCTTCAATCGTCTTAAGCGCCCGCTCGTTGATCACGGGGCCCATGTACGTTTGGTTATCGCTCGGATCGCCGACGCGAATCGTAGCGACGCGTTTCTTCAGCTTCTCCAAAAACTGGTCGTAAATCGCCGACTCGACAATTGCACGAGAACAGGCCGAGCACTTTTGCCCCTGAAAGCCGAACGCCGAAACTGCGACGCCCTCGACGGCGGCATCCATGTCCGCATCGGCGGCGACAATGATCGAATCCTTGCCGCCCATCTCCGCGATCACGCGTTTGATCCAGCGCTGACCCTTTTGCGGTTTGGCTGCCAGCTCGTTAACGTGCAAGCCGACTTCCTTGCTTCCCGTGAACGCAATGAAGCGCGTCAGCGGATTTGCGACGAGCGCGTCGCCGATGACGGCGCCGCTTCCCGGCACGAAATTCAACACGCCTTTGGGCAGACCGATCTCGTGCATCAAATCGACAAACCATGCCGCGATGATGGCACTATCGCTCGAGGGCTTTAGGACGACGGTGTTGCCGGTAACGATCGCCGCACTCGCCATGCCGGCCATGATCGCAAACGCAAAGTTCCACGGCGGAATCACCACGCCGACGCCGAGCGGCACGTATACCAATTCGTTCTTCTCGCCCGGAATCGGCGTAAGCGGTTGCGGCTGCGCGTAACGCAGCGCCTCGCGGCCGTAAAATTCTAGAAAATCGATTGCTTCGGCGGTATCGGCGTCGGCTTCCACCCAACTCTTGCCAACTTCGTACACCAGCAGCGCGTTGAATTCTTCGCGACGCTCGCGCACCAGCCGCGCCGCATCGAAGAGATATCCGGCACGTTTCTCGGCGGGCGTCTCCTTCCAAGATGCGAATGCAGCGTGCGCCACTTCAATCGCGCGGTTCGCTTGTTCGAGGGACGCTGAGGCGGTCTTACCGACGATCTCCGCCGGATTGGCCGGATTGAGCGACGGAATCTTCTTCTCCGTCTCGATCCGTTCGCCGTCGATCACCAGTGGATACGTCTTTCCGAAACGCGCCTTTACGGATGCCAGCGCGGCCTGCATCGCCGCGATGTCGGTGGGGTCCGTGTAGGTCTTAATGGCTTCGTTTTGAAATGGCGCGATGCGCTCGAGAGTGGTGCTCATGCATCCATGATAACCCATGACCCCAGGCGGCGGTTACGACCAGAGGCGGGCTTGCCTGCGGCTCGCGCGAAGCCGCCCAGCGTGAACGACGTCACCATCGTGGGCGCGGGCATTATCGGCCTTGCGACCGGCCGCGAGCTCTTGCTGCGGCACCCGCACTTGCGCCTGACTATTCTGGAAAAGGAAGACAGGGTCGCCGCGCATCAGTCGGGCCGAAACAGCGGCGTCATTCATGCGGGCATCTATTACGCGCCCGGTTCGCTCAAAGCCAAGCTATGCGTTGAAGGGCGCCGGGCGCTCTGGGACTACTGCCGCGCCAAGGGAATCGAATACCGCCAAGTCGGAAAGCTGATTGTAGCGACGGATGAAGACGAGCTCCCGCGTCTGCAAGCGCTGTGGGAACGTGGCCAAGCCAACGGAATCGAAGGCCTGGAGTTGCTCGACGCCGCGGGAATTCGAATGCACGAGCCGCACTGCTCCGGCATTCAGGCGATTCATTCGCCGGTAACCGGAATCGTGGACTTCGGCGACGTCGCGCAGTCCTACGCGCGCGATGTCCGCGAGATGGGCGGCGCGATTCAAACGGGTCGCGCCGTCACCGGCATCTCGCAGAATGGCGGCGCCCTCCGGATCGCAACGACGCTGGGCGAGACTGAAACCCGAAACGTCATCACGTGCGGCGGCTTATATTCGGATCGGCTCGCCAAGATGACCGGCGGCCGCAACGATCCGAAGATCGTCCCGTTCCGCGGCGACTATCTTATTCTGAAACCGGAGAAGCGGCATCTTGTGAACGGAAACATCTACCCGGTTCCCGATCCGACGTTTCCGTTTTTGGGCGTACACTTCACGCCGCGCATGAACGGCGAGGTATGGCTCGGCCCCAACGCGGTGCTGGCCTTTGCGCGCGAAGGCTATAGCTTCGGCACGGTCGATCTTCGCGATCTGACGGAGACGTTAACCTATTCCGGCTTCCTGAAGCTGGCGGCTCGTCACTTCAAGACCGGCGCCGGCGAGATGTACCGGGACGTGGTGCGCAGCGCTTACGTCAGCGCGCTGCAGCGCTTCATTCCCGAGCTGCAGGTCGAGGACGTGCTCCCCGGGCCTTCGGGCATCCAAGCGCAGCCGGTTACACTCGATGGCAATCTAGTCGCCGATTTTGTTTTCGAAGGCACCGAGAATATTTTGCACGTGCGGAATGCATCGTCGCCCGCCGCTACGGCGTCCCTTGCAATCGGCGCCTACATAGCCGACGACGCCGAGCGGCGTTTCCGCCTTTAGGCCCTGCGCCGGGGCGCCGAGGAGGCAGCGATCATGCGTTGAAAGCCGGGCGAATGTTTGGTACGCACCGCGAGGCGCATAGCCGCACCGCGATTCTGCGCGACATCGTCGAAATCGTTGCGATTATCCTGGCCGGGGCGTGGGCGATTTATGTTTTCATTTATGTAGAACGCGTGAAGCCAGTGATCGGCGAACCGCGCGTTCTGTTAACCGGCTCGCTGCAAAGAGTCGGCGCTAAGGGCGACTTGACTGCCCTCGAGTACACGGGGAGTATCCGCAACGCCGGGCTGTCCACGGTATATCTCATAGCGACGGCAGTGACGGCGACCGGCGTCCGCTTTACAACGCAAGGAACGCCTGCTAACGTCACGATGTTCAACGGGAGCCTCACGCAGTATCTGCGGGATGCGCGAGTCAGTTCGCGTTCGACGGTTTATCGGGTCGTCAACTTGACGCGATTTGTAAAACCATCCTACGGTGGCGGCTTCGGCATCGCTCCCGGCGAGTCGATTCCTTTTTCCGGCATTTTCCTGGTGCCGAGAAAAGACTTTGACGAAATTACATTAGATGCCAGCATCGCCTATTCGAAAGTCGAGCACACGTTTCCAACCACGGTCAAAACCAATCCGCTGGGAGTCGCGCTGCTACAGTCAACCAACCACGACCCCGACTACTTCAGCCTGCAGGTGACGCTAGCGCGCACGATGCTGTGGTAAATCACTCCTCACGTAAAGCTTTGAGATAATCCCCCGCCCGCCGTGCAGCTTCATTGCCGCGAGCGTTCGAGTAAGCATCGATCAGGGCGCTGCCGACAATCACGCCGTCCACAAGGCCTCGTACTGCGCGCACGTGTTCCGCCGAGCTGATACCGAAACCGAGAGCCAACGGTTTCTTCGTAACGCTGCGAAGTTCGGCGATCTGCTTGCGCACGGGTTCAAAATTCGGAGCTTGGCCGGCCCCGGTCACGCCGAGACGCGAGACAACGTAAACGAAGCCGCCCGATTGTCCGGCGATCTCTGCCGCGCGGTCGCGTGGCGTTGAGGGCGCCACCAGCAGCGGCATTTCCAGGTCGTGCGCTCCAAGCGCCAAACGCAAAGGCTCGGCTTCCTCAAGCGAGAGGTCCGGTACGATCGCTCCCGCCGCGCCGGCCCCGGCCGCCGCGCGCGCAAACTCTTGCACGCCGTACTGATAGACAGGGTTGTAGTACGTAAAAAGAACGATCGGCGGCGCCGCCTCGTGCACTTCTTTCACCAACGCCAGCACATCGGAAAGTTTGACGCCATTCTTTAGCGCGCGAGTGCCGGCGGCCTCAATGGTCGGGCCGTCGGCGAGCGGATCGCTGTACGGCACGCCGAGCTCTATCGCATCGGCGCCCGCTTCCGTCAAAGCGCTAACGATCGCTCGCGTCGTTTCGAGATCCGGATCGCCCGCCATGATGTACGGAATGAACGCAAGCCGGCCCGGCTTGAAAATGTTAGAGAGCACGAATCTGGTTGATGTCTTTGTCGCCGCGGCCGCTCAGGTTTACCAGGACGACGTCGTCAGGCCCGCGCTCGGCAGCGAGACGGCGCGCGAACGCCAGCGCGTGCGCGGCTTCCAGCGCCGGAATGATGCCTTCGGTTTTTGCAAGGTCGAAAAAGGCTTCGAGCGCCTCCGCGTCCGTCACTGAAACGTAACTCGCGCGACCGCTTTCCTTTAAGTAGGCATGCTCGGGGCCTACTCCGGGATAATCCAGGCCGGCGCTGATCGAGTGCGTTTCGCGCACCTGTCCGTCGGCGGTTTGCAAGACGTACGATCGGCTTCCGTGCAACACACCGACTGTGCCCGCATTGAGTGACGCTGCCGTGCGCTTCGTCTCGATTCCGTCACCCGCAGCCTCCACTCCCCACAGCTTGACGCCGGCGTCATCGATAAAGCCGGCAAATATTCCGGCCGCATTACTCCCGCCTCCCACGCACGCGATGACATCGCTGGGCAACTTGCCGAATCGTTCCAAGCATTGCGCGCGCGCTTCGGTACCGATCACTTTTTGGAACTCGCGCACCATGAACGGATAGGGATGGGCTCCAACGACGCTGCCGATCACGTAGAACGTATCGTCCACACGCGCGGCCCATTGCCGGAAAGCTTCGCTGGTCGCGTCCTTCAATGTCTGCGTTCCGCCGTGAACCGCGTGAACAGTCGCGCCGAACAATTCCATGATGTACACGTTGAGCGCTTGGCGCTCCACGTCAACAGCGCCCATGTAGACGTCAACGGGAATGCCGAACTTGGCGCCGACCGTAGCCGTGGCAACCCCATGCTGCCCCGCGCCGGTCTCGGCGATGAGCCGTTTCTTGCCCATGCGCCGCGCAAGCAGTGCCTGTCCGACTGTGTTGTTGATCTTATGCGCACCCGTGTGATTCAGATCTTCCCGTTTCAGAACAAGCGTTGCGGGTGAAACCTCCGCCGTGAAGCGTTCGGCCCGGTAGATGGGCGATGGGCGGCCGACGAACTCGGCCAGCACCGAAGCGTATTCGTTCCAGAACGCGGGATCGGCGAACGCGCGATCTACCTCGCGCTCGAGTTCGGCCAGCGCTGCCACCAAAACTTCCGGAACGAACTTGCCGCCGAACTCGCCGAAATACCCGGCCGCGCTAGGGCGCATCCGCATCCCTTACCGCTTTGACGAAGGCGCGCATCTTATTCCGGTCTTTGCGGCCGTCCGATTCGATACCGCTGCGAACGTCGACGCCATAGGGCCGGACTGTTTGCACGCACTGCGCTACCGTCTCCGGTGTAAGGCCGCCTCCGACGATCACTTTGCGCTTGCGCGCGATCGGCGCCACCGCTTTCCATGGAAATTGAACGCCCGTTCCGCCCGACAAGCCGGCGACGGCGGTGTCAAACAGCACGATGGCGCGAGGGTGCTCGTTGGACGACCGCTCCAACGCAGCCGGGTCGGCGCCTTGCGGATCGACGTGAATCGTCTTAATCACCTGGCCGTCGATTGAGGAAACATAACTGGCCGGTTCGTCGCCGTGCAGCTGAACTACTAAGTCCGGAAAGATCGCGCGGGCACGTGCGATGTCCTCGCGCGACGGGTTCACGAAGACACCGACCGGCGTAATAAAAGGCGGAAGTTCCTCCGCGATGTGTTTGGCTGCGCCTTCGGTAATCCGGCGCACCGACGGCGCGAATATCATGCCGATCGCGTCCGCGCCGGTTTCAACCGCGAGCATGACGTCCTGCAGACTCGTGCACCCGCAGAACTTAATGCGCGTTCTCAAGGGGAGACGGCGCGCGCGCGGATCGCCGCCTTTAGTGCTCCAACCAAAGCGGCCGGATTCTCGGCGCGCATCAGAGCCTCGCCGACTAAAAAGCCGCGTGCTCCGGCTGCATGGAGCCGCACGATATCTTCCGCGTCCCGCATGCCGCTTTCACTGATGACCGTCACCGTCGAAGGAACGTCCGGCAGCAAGTATTCGCTGACGGCCAGATCCGTTTCGAACGTACGAAGATTGCGATTGTTGATCCCGATAAGAGTTGCCCCGACGGCAAGCGCCCGTTCGAGCTCGCTGCCGTCATGCACTTCAACGAGTACATCCAAGTCGTAATCGGCCGCCTCATGCATGCAGTCGCGCAGGGACGCATCCGACAGGCCCGCGACGATCAGCAAGACGGCGTCGGCGCCGTACGCTGCCGATTGCGCGATCTCGTACGGCGTAGCGAGAAAGTCTTTCCGCAGCAGCGGACGGCTGCTGTGCGTGCGCGCGACGTCCAAGTAGGCGATCTCGCCCAGGAAATGATCGGACTCGGTCAGGACGCTGATGCAGTCAACGCCCGCAAGCTCGTATGCCCTCGCGGTCGCGGCCGCATCGAAGTTGCGCGCAATCAGGCCGGCCGAGGGGGAGGCGCGTTTTATCTCGCCCACAATTGCCGGTCCGTTGGAGTTGCGAATCGCTTGCAGAAACGGGCGGCGCTGTCCCCGGCGCGATAACGCACGCTTACGCACCAGCTCGTGCGGTTCGGCAGCTTGGTCGCGCTGGACTGCGTGCCGTTTCGATTCGTAGATGCGCTGCAGAATATCAGCCATGCGAATAGTGCTTGGCGCGCTCGAAAAGCGCTGCAGCGCGGCCTTCCTGCAGCTGCGTGCGCGCGAGGTCCATGCCTTCCTTTATATCGGCAGTCTTGCCGCAGAGGCGGAAGGCGAGCGCAGCGTTCAACGCGACGACATCGGCACGCGGCGAGCGTTCGCCCGCCAGAATGCTCTCGAAAGCTTCCCGGCAACTCACAACCGCTCCGCCGCGAATCTCTTCGAGCGATGCGCGCACGCCATAGTCTCCCGGATCCAGCGTCCAGCGTTTAGTCGAGCCTTCGCCGAATTCATACACGGCGGTCGGGCCTTCGCCGCCAACCTCGTCGATACCGCTGGACGCATGCACGACCGCGCCCGCGCGTACGCCGAGCGCACGCAGCACATCGCCGACAGGTTCTAGATGTTCCTCGCGTGCGACGCCGACGAGTTGATGCGTCGCACGCGCCGGGTTGGTCAGCGGTCCAAGCATGTTGAAGATCGTGCGGAAGCCCAGTTCGCGGCGGATATGAGCGACGTTCTTCATCGCCGGATGATAGATTGGAGCGAACATGAACGCGAAGCCGACCTCGCGCAGGCTTTCTGCGGCTCGTTTCGGCGAAACTTCAATCGCCATTCCACCGGCTTCCAAGACGTCGGCGGTCCCACATTGACCCGAGGCTGCTCGGTTTCCATGTTTGGCAACGGGAACGCCGGCCGCAGCTACGACCAATGCTGCGATCGTTGAAATGTTTATCGTGCCTGCGCCGTCGCCGCCGCTGCCGACGACGTCCATCACCAGCGGCAAACCGTGTTCGACCCGCAGACTGCGATCCCGCATCGCGCCCGCGGCGCCCGTCAGTTCATCTTCGGTTTCGCCCTTCTTCGCGAGCGCGGTCAGAAAAGCGGCAGATTGCGCGTCGGTGACCGTGCCGTCCATCATTGCGCCGATCATTGCCGCAGCGGCCTCTTTCGAAAGATCCTCGCCGGCGACCAGCCGGCGTAAAATACCGGCTACGTCAACCGACAAGTTCGAGGATCGAAAGTTCCGCAGCGTCGCCCTGGCGTACGCGTGATTTCGTGATCCGTGTGTAGCCGCCGCTGCGCTCTTTGAGTGCGGGCGCGATCTGTTCGACCAATTTCTTGACGACAGCCGGTTCCGTGAGGTACTCCGCAATTTGGCGGCGCGAATGCAGATCGCCGCGCGCCGCGGTGCTGATCAAGCGTTCAACCACCTTGCTGACCTGCTTCGCTTTGGTGGTCGTCGTTTCGATTTTTCCGTGTTTGAAGAACGACGTTGCCAGGTTGCGAAGCAGCGCCCGGCGGTGTCCGTCGGTGCGTGAGAGACGTTTATATGCTATTTGGTGCGGCATGGCGTTACGCTACGGCTGACGCAGCGAAAGTCCCCTCTCCTCCAGCACTTGCTTGATCTCGTCGAGCGACTTCTTGCCGAAGTTGCGCATCTTGATGATTTCGTCTTCGGTCATGTCCAGCAGTTCGGAGACCTTCGAGATGCCTGCCCGTTTGAGACAGTTGAACGAGCGCACGGAGAGATTGAGCGATTCGACCGGGATATCCCATTCGCTGGTCGGCGCTTGCGGCAGCGGCTTCTCTTCGTTCGTGAAGCTGACGAAGAGATCCAAGTGGTCCTGCATGATCGTCGCCGCTTGCGAGAGCGCTTCGTCCGGCGTCACCGAGCCGTTCGTGTCGATCTCGATCGTCAGGCGGTCGAAGTCCACGTTTTGACCCACGCGCGTGTCGTCCACGCTGAAGTTGACCTTGCGGATCGGCGAGAAGATCGAATCGAGCGGAATCAGCCCGATCATGTGCTCGACGTTGCGCTGGCGGTCGGCGGTGACGTAGCCGCGGCCCTTCTCCACGCCGATCTCCATCGAGAGCTTCGCGGATTTCGAGGATAGAGTCGCGATGTGATACGTCGGGTCTAGAATCTCCACGTCGGCGTCCGGCGTGATGTCGGCCGCGGTGACCGCTTTCGATCCGCTCACGTTGAGCGTCAGCACCTTCGGCTCGTCGGTATTCATTTTCACCGGCAGGCCTTTGAGGTTGAGCATCAGCGCGATCGTATCTTCAACGATTCCGGGAATCGTCGAAAACTCGTGCAAGACGCCGTCGATCTTCATGTAGGTCACGGCAGCGCCCGGAATCGAGCTCAGGAGAATGCGCCGCAGCGCGTTGCCCAGGGTGATTCCGAAACCGCGCTCCAGCGGTTCGACGACGAATTTCGCGTAGTTATCCCGGCGCTCGCGGACGTCGATGCTTGCGCCTACGGGGGCTTCCAAAACGGTCATGATGTGCGTTTGTTTCCTTTGTCCTCTTGCGTTATCCGCAGCGGCCGCCCGGCCGCCACGATCGTACGTATAGAGTAGTTCGCCGGCTTGCAGCCGGCTGTTGGTTATCGGCTGTAGTACTCCACGATAAGTTGCTCGTCGACCGGCGTGTCGATTTGCTCGCGCGCCGGCAGTTGAACGACTTTGGCGGATTGATCTTGATCGCTATACTCGAGCCATTCAGGAGCGCGCCGGTTCTTGGCGACTTCAAAGTTCGACTCGAAGACTGGCGATTTCTTACTGCGGTCGGAGATCGTGATAACGTCTCCCACTTTCACGACGTAGGACGGGATGTTCACCATCCGTCCGTTGACTTTAAAGTGACGGTGCGTCACGAGCTGGCGCGCTTGCGCGCGGCTCGTAGCCAGATTCAAACGGTAGACGACGTTGTCCAAGCGGCGCTCGAGCAGCTGCAGAAACGTCTTGCCCGTCTGCCCCGGAATGCGCGCAGCCTCGGCAAAATAGTTTGCAAACTGCGTCTCGTGCACGCCGTAGTACCGGCGCATCTTCTGCTTCTCGCGCAGCTGGCGGCCGTACTCTGAGACTTTTTGGCGCGAGGCTTTGCCTTGCGTCTTCTGTCCCGGCGCAGTTCCGCGGCGCTCGACGGCGCACTTTTTCGAAAGGCAGCGGTCGCCTTTGAGAAACAACTTGATCTTTTCGCCCGTCTTGCTCGCGGCGGTTTCGCGGCGGCACAAGCGGCAGACCGGTCCGATATAACGCGACATATTACACCCGGCGCCGTTTGGGCGGGCGGCAGCCGTTGTGTGGAATCGGCGTAACGTCTTTGATCAGCGTAATCTCCAGGCCGGTAGCTTGCAGCGAACGGATCGCGGCCTCGCGTCCGGCGCCCGGTCCTCGTACGAGAACCTCGGTTGATTTCATTCCGTGCTCCATGGCTTTGCGCGCGACGGCTTCAGCCGCCATCTGCGCGGCAAACGGCGTTGACTTCTTGGAACCCTTAAAACCCAAGTTGCCGGCCGAGGCCCAGGCGAGCACGTTGCCCAGCCCGTCGGAGATCGTCACGATCGTGTTGTTAAAGGAAGCGTGAACGTGCGCGACGCCCGATTGGACGTTCTTGAACTCGCGCTTTTTGCGCGCCTTGGTTTGTTTTTTTGCAGCCAAAGAGACTCCGTTTATCCTGTCCGCGCTACGAGCGTGGTGTCGTCGCCTCGACCCCGCCTGGAGGGCGGAATCTCACTCGGGGCGCACGGCGATTGCGCCAAGCGACAATTCTATCGAAAAGGGGGGTCCGGGTCAAGGACGGAGGGCGGACCGGCAAAAAGCGACCCCGGTCCAAGGACCGAGGCCGCAAGCGTCTGACTTCCAGAGGCTCCTAGGTTAGAAGTGGATACCCAATCCTACGTAGGCCCCGTTGTGGGTGTAGTCGACCGGTGCGTTGGTCTTGTTGCTGCCGCGGTCGCCGATGAAGCCCAGGTCGAGGAAGACCGGGAAGCTCTTCCCGAACCCGACGGTCGCGCCGACCTGATACCGGAAGATCCGGTAGCTCAGGTTGAACTTCGTGCCGGTCTGCGGTCCACTCGGAACCGTGTACGTACCGCTGACGCTCGGGTAGTACTCCGCGCTACCGTAGAGCGAGAACGATTGGTCGAGATCCGGCAGTTTCTCCAAGCCGAATCCGACGCCGTTCAGGGCCGGGTAGCCGTAGTTGCCCGTATGTCCCATGTAACTGACGTTGATGTAAATCCGCGGATCGGCGACCTTGAGGCCCAAGCGGCCGTCGCCGTTCCACTCGTTCACTGTGAACGCCGGAACGTATGCCTGTCCATTGCCGCCGATGACGGTCACGCAACCTTGCGTGCCGGCCGAGCTGCCTGGCAGACCAGGGACGCACGATGCGCCGAAGCGGTTGTCGATATTGTGCGGATACTGCCACTTCTCGAGCGTGCCTTCAACCATCCAGGGGAGGTTGAACAAGCTGAACTCGAAGGCGCCGCGAACTGCATACGAGCTGTTGCCGGTGTTGCCCGGGCTGAACTCGTTATACACTTTGGGGCTGAGGATGTAATCGCCGGCGATGAAGTGATCCTGGAAAGGAAGCACTACCGGCGGAACAGGCGTGGGCGTGGAAACCGGAACCGGTGCCGGCACAGGCGTGCTCGGAGCCGGCGGCGGTGTCGGAGGCAGATAGCGCACGACCACGAGGCGCTTATCGGGCACCCACTGGACGTATGCTCCCATACCTTCGGAGATGACGCGAACCGGAACCAAAATTTGGCCCTGGTACATCATCGGCGGAACGTCGAGCGGACGGGTCTCGCCGTTGATCACGACCTGCGGCACGCCGAGCGTCACTTTGACGTCGGATCCTGCCTTGGTTACGTCAACGGTCTTGCTGCCCGCGTCGTACGAAACCGTCGCGCCCATCTGTTCAAACATCGAGCGAAGCGGAATCAAGATCGTGCCGCCGCGCACGAGCGCAGCCAGAACGCGACCCTGTTTCAGCACGTCCGGTTTGGAATAGACGTGATGGTCGTTAAAAAGAATTGGAATCTGCCCTGATGGGGGCGAGCCGAACTGCATGGCCGGCGCCGGCGAGGCCTGGGCAATCAACTGGTGTCCGATGTTGCCCAGCGATGCCTGACCTGACGGAGCGGCCACCGCTGTGAGGCCCAGTCCCGCAATGAAAATCGCGGTCAGGGCTCCGGTGCTCAGTCGTTTCAAGATTGTCTCCCTTTCGTTTCTTTGGTAGTACGTATGATACGTTCAGAGACCGGTTGGTTGCATTGCCCTGGGAAATGGCGTGGGATCGGTCTCCACCCCTTGCCTAACGGCGCACATCAGCCCCAGGTTCCCCGATAGGCAGTCCTTGGCGTTATTCCCACTTGCAGGAGAGTCATGCAGCGCCTGCTCGAGAAGCAGGCAGGCGCCTTAGCCAGGCCAGTCCGGCGGCCACTTCCAGGCAGGCCAGCACGAAGGCTATCCGCGGTGCGTCAGGGTTTTGCAGTGCATGTAACGCGCTCAGCGTTGCTGTAACAAGCGCCGGCGCGAGAATCTGCGGAATCAACAACGCCAAATTCCAGACGCCCATCGCGGTTGCTAAAGCGTTGCGCGGCAAGAACGCGCAGCCGAGCGCCCAATCCGCGGTCAGAAAGATTCCCCACGCAAAGCCTGCGACAAGCGCAGCTGCAATAACTTCGGCTGAAGCATGTGCGATCAGAAAGACAATCAGGCCCGCAATAAACACCGCTCCGCCCATCGTCGCGACGTTGCGGCGGTCGAAACGGTTGACCGGACGCGCGGCTAATGCCGCGCCTATCGCCGCCGCGATCAGGAACGTGATCAACAGCATCCCCGTATTGGTCTGCGCGTCGCCTTGCATCATCTGTCTGACATAGAAGAGCAGATATCCCAGCAGCGTGTAAAATCCGACATAGACGAGTGCGCGCGAGATGAATAGGTCCGCAAAGGCTCGCGTAATCCGAACGCGATCCGGGGTCGTTGGAAGCACCTCAAGCGTACGCACGTGCGCGCTTGTGACGGCGCACGTTAACAACAGCGTGGAAGCAATCGCGGCGCCGGTGTTCACGGCGCTCTTCACAAAGCTTGCAACCAGTGCGCCTGCAATATTTCCTAAGCTCTGCAGCGCGGCCATCCAGGCCGACGCCGAGCCCAGCGCCTTCGGTTCGACAAAATCCGGAATCGCAGCTTGATACGGTCCGATCGCGACGTTGAGGCCGAGTTGCAAGAGCAGCAGTGCGGCAATGAGCTGCACATATGACGGCGCCACGTAAAACCAAATGACCGCCGCCGAACCCGTGATCGCGCCCGCGACGTAAAACTCGATTCGCCGGCTTCCGCGGACGCGCCGGCGATCCGAGACGATCCCGGTGACGATCTGACTTATCCCGGCCATCGCCGCGCCGGCGCCGGCTAGCAGAGCATATGCCGCGAGCTCGTGCTGCGGCGCGAGTTGCGCCGCGCGGGTTTGCAGCGAGATGCCGAGCAGTGCACCCCACACCATTTGAATTCCAAACCAAAACGCGCCCAGGAGCGCGGGGTTAGGCGTGTTCGGCCGCATAGTCGTACTCTTCAAGCGTATCTACATCATAAGCGAGGTCGGGCGGCGCATCCCGAATCGCCCGCGCCGGAATGCCGAGCACGTGGTGCGCGTGCTGCTCGAGCGCTGCGATCGAAAGCCGCCGCAGCATGAAGCGAACGCAGAATACCGGGCCCAGCAGAACGGCCATACGCATGACACTCTTCCGCGCGCTGAAAAACCGCACGGCAAACGATGCCACCGTGGCGGCAGCATTGGGCGGAATCCAGAAGGCGCCGCCGTTCACGACGCGCTCGCCGCCGATAGCCACGCCGAATGGCGGGGCGCCCGGGAAACGCCGTTCGAAGACGGCACAGCTGGTCAGCGGCAGCGCCAGCGCATCCGGTGGAACAGCTTCAAGAAAAGCCAGTAACGCCTGCGCGTGGATAAACGGCATGTCGCTCGTTAGGTAGAGCAGCGGCGCGTCGGACTCCCAAGCCTCCAGCGCGCGGCGAATGTTCGTCTCGCCATCGCCTTCCTCGATAAAACGATCGGCGCTTCCCGCGCACGCTGCGCGCACCTCGGGACCGCCGATTACCGCAAGCCTCGTCACGCCGGCAGCTCGCGCGGACTCGATCGCCGCTTGCAGCATCGTTCGGCCGCCGATGCGCGCCAGCGCCTTCACATCGGTTCCGATGCGGCGCGCAAACTCGCCGTCTACGCGAGCTCCCGCGGTAATGACGCCATTCAAAACAGCGTGCCCTGCGCCGGTACGCCTTCGCGACGAGCAACGATCCCGGCGGCATTACCGTAGCGGCTGCGAAGGAGTTCGATGAAAAGCTCCGCATTGCGCGCCGCGCTGCCGCGCGCGTGATTATTAAAGAAGGCGAACGTCGTCCCGGCCGCTTCTTCTATCTCAGCGGTGCGCGCGGTCCACGGCTCGAGTTCTTCGGGTGAGTACTCGTAGTCGTAGCGCGTCACATTGTCGCCGGTCCACCATTGCCCCGCGTTGCGCCCATGAAAGCGCACGTAACCGAGCCGGGATGTTACGTCGGAACTCGCCTTCAACAATGTGTCGTAGCTCGGCATGTCCACGTTGCACCAGCCCACGCCCAACTCCGAGAGCAAGCGAAGCGTGTCATCTGTTTGCCATTCACGATTACGGAATTCGGCCACCAGCGGCAAAGGCGCAAGTGCGGTGACGGCTTGTTCCAAGTACGATTCCGTGGCCGCCGTCTTCCGGAAGCCGTTGGGAAACTGCAGCAGCGCGCACCCGAGTTTTCCAGCCTCTTTTAAAGGAAGGACGCTTTCGACAAAAAGCGCGGCATCGGGGTGAATGTGCGCGCTCGAGGCGTCGGGCGGATGCGTGACCGTTGCCGGCGCCTTAAAGCAAAAGCGGAACTCGGGCGGCGTGACCTTGTCCATTCGCGCAATCGTTTGCGGCTGCGGTACGCCGTAATAGGAAGAGTCAATCTCGACCGCCGGAAAACATCGCGCGTAGTACGGCAGCATCTCGTTCGAGCGGATCTTGCCCGGATAGAACGGCCCGATCCAATCCTTGTACGCGAAACCGCACGTCCCGACGTAAATCATGAAGCCCGGTTTTCGCCGGGCTTCATGCTACTTCTTCGGTGGGCCGCCGCCGGTTGCGGGCGCCGGCTTCTTGCGGTTGCCGACAGTCTTCTTCGGTCCCTTACGCGTGCGCGCGTTCGTCTTTGTGCGCTGCCCGCGAACGGGAAGTCCGCGCCGGTGACGGATGCCGCGATAACAGCCGATATCCAGCAGTCGCTTGATATGCCCTTGGACGTCGCGGCGAAGGTCGCCCTCGACTTTTACTTCAAGTGTGCCGATCGCGTCGCGGAGCTTTTTCTCATCTTCTTCGCTGAGGTCTTTCACTCGCGTGTCCGCGTTGACGCCCGCCTGCGCCAAGAGACGCTTGGCGGTCGAGGGACCAATACCAAAAATATACGTGAGCGCAATCTCGATGCGCTTCTCACGCGGCAGATCGATGCCGGCTATACGTGCCATTAGCCTTGCACCTGCTTATGCTTCGGATTCACTGTGCAGATCACGCGGACTTTGCCCTCGCGCCGAATGACTTTGCATTTTTCACAAATCCGCTTTACGGACGGTCTGACTTTCATTTTATTTGTACCTATACGTTATTCTGCCGTGTGTGAGATCGTAGGGAGAGAGTTCCACCAGAACCCGATCCCCCGGGAGGATGCGGATGAAATTCATCCGGATCTTGCCCGATACATGTGCCAACACTCTATGGCCGTTCGTGAGTTCCACCCGGAACATCGCGTTCGGCAGTGGTTCGACGATCGTCCCCTCGACCTCGATCGCCTCTTCCTTGGGCGTCGCGTTGGCCGCGGCCTTATCGGCCGTGTTCTTCGCGCGCTCAGGTCGATTCCGGTAGCGCCCCCGCGCCATGTTAGGCCGCGGCTTCCTCTCGAGGCCGGTACCGTGAGGCTTCCGCGTGTTCCCCGGTTTCGCGTAGCGTCAAGATCTTCGGGCCCTCTTGGGTGAGCGCAATCGTATGCTCGAAGTGCGCGGCAAGTTTACCATCCAGCGTGACGACTGTCCAGCCGTCCTGGAGTATTTTTACCTCGTGGCCGCCTTGGGTGATCATCGGCTCCACGGCCAGCACCAGGCCGGGCCGCAGTTTCGGGCCGCCCCCGGGCTTTCCATAATTGGGCACTTGGGGATCCTCGTGCATCTCGGTGCCCACGCCGTGCCCGACCAGCTCGCGCACCACGCCGTACCCGTTTGACTCGGCGTGCCGCTGCACGGCGTATCCGATGTCGCCGACGTGATTGCCGGCCTGCATCTGCTCGATGCCCAGCATCAAGCACTCTTGCGTCACGCGCAGCAACCGCTCCGCGTTCGCCGAGATCGTTCCGATCCCGATCGTCACGGCGCTGTCGCTCACGTATCCGTCGAGCGTCGTGCCGAGATCGATTGAAAGCAGATCGCCTTCGCGCAGCACGTCCGCGCCCGGAATACCGTGCACGACTCTATCATTCACCGACGTACAGACCGAGGCGGGGTATCCGCGATAGCCTTTAAAGGTAGGCTCGCCGCCGAGATCCCGAATGCCCTGTTCGGCCAGCGCGTCCACCTCGGCGGTCGTCATGCCGGGTTTCGCCGCGCTCATCAAATCTGTTAAGACCTTGGCCGTGATCTTGCCGCTGCGGCGGATCGCATCGATCTCGCGCGGTGAACGGAGCGTAATCACGACGCTTGCAGCTCCGGGCTGAGCGCCGAAACGATCTGGCGCGTCACGTCCTCGACCGGCGCCAGGCCATCCACCTTCACTAGTTTCCCGCGCTTACGATAATACGTTACCAGCGGCTCCGTCTGTTCTTGATAGACGTCCAGGCGTTTGCGCACCGTCTCCGCTTTGTCGTCCTCGCGTTGAATGAGCTCGGTGCCGTCCTCGTCGCGCATGCCGGGGCCGGGCGGCGGATTCGTAATCGCGTTGTAGCTTCTTCCGGTCAGCGGATTCGTCCAGCGCGAGGTCAGGCGCGTTACCAGCGTGTCGCGATCAACGTCGAAGAGCACCACTCCGTCGAGATGGACGCCCGTGCGCTCCATGAGCGCATCGAACGCTTCGGCTTGCGCGACCGTGCGCGGAAAGCCGTCCATGATGAAACCGCGCGGCGACCGGTCGATCTCGCCCTCGATCATCTTCAGAATCAGTTCGTCGGGAAGCAGCTCACCGCGGCTCATGAAGCCCTCGGCGAGGCCGCCAAGCTCCGTTCCCGCCACACGATGCTCGCGCAGGATGTCGCCCGTCGAGATGTGCCGCGCGCCGAAGCGTTTGGTAAGCAGACGCGATTGCGTGCCCTTACCCGCGCCGGGCGGGCCCAAGAAAATGAGACGCATCTAGCGTTTGATGAACCCGCGGTAGTCGCGCATAGCCAGGCGCGCCTCGATCTGCGTAATGGTGTCCAGCGCCACGCCTACCACAATCAGGAGCGAGGTCGAGCCGAGATAAAACGTGGTCACCGAGAGTCCGCGTTGCAGCATTCCCGGCAGCACCGCGAGCAAACCAAGATAGATTGCCGCCGCGGTCGTGATGCGGATCAGAATGCGGTTGATGTAGTCCACGGTCGGCTGGCCGGGCCGGATGCCGGGAATGAACGAGCCGCTCTTTTTCAGGTTGTCGGCGATGTCTTTTGTGTTGAGCACGACGGCGCTGTAAAAGAACGTGAAGACGACGACCAGGATGAAATAGGTCAGATTGTACAACGGTGAGTTAACGCTGAAGTAAATGTTGAGCCACGCCGAGACGGCGGCCACGGGGCCGTGCGCCGTCGCCGCCGCTCCGCCGCGGTTGAACCAGGTCAATGCCTGTTGCGGCAAGAGCAGCAGCGAGATCGCGAAGATGATCGAGATGACGCCGGCGTTATTGAGGCGCAACGGAATGTACGTGGACCGGCCCGCGAACATCTTGCGCCCGACGACGCGGCGGGCTTGCTGCACGGGTATGCGGCGCTGGCCTTGGTACAGGAAGACGATCGAAATGATCACCAGGATCGCAATCAGGATATAGATGATAAGGTTCGTGACGCTTTCGCCACCCTTGGTTGTGGACGTGAACGTCTGCGCGACGTACTGCGGATAGCGCAGGACGATGCCGATGAAGATGATCAGCGAGACGCCGTTTCCGATGCCTTTGTCCGTGATCTGCTCGCCCAGCCACATCAGGAAAAGCGTGCCGGCGACCATCGCAATGACCGCATAGATCAGGAACCAAACGCTGTCGTCATAGAACACATGGTTGGCCCGCATCATATTGGCCATGAAGAACGCCTGCAGCGTTGCCAGCACGATCGTCAGCCAACGGGTGTAGCGGCCGATCTTTTTGCGGCCTTCATCGCCGCCTTTCTTGGCGAGCTCTTCGAGCTGCGGCAAGACGACAGTCATCAACTGCATGATAATCGACGCGTTGATGTAGGGCGTGATGCCCATCGCAATGACCGAGAGCTTTTGGAGCGCGCCGCCCGAGAGAAAGCCGAGCAGGTTGTAAAATACGCCGCCTTGCAGCAGCCGTTGCCACGCGCCTTCGTTCACGTTCGGAAGTTGAACGTGAATCATGAAGACGAAGAGCGCGAATGCGCCCAACACGAACGCCAGCCGCTTCCGGATATCCGGAACCAGCAGCGCCGCGCGCAGGTTATTCAGCAATGAGCTTCTCTAGCGTCGCTCCGGCAGCTTCAAGCGCTTCCTTTGCGCTGTTCGAGAACAGCACGTCGCGAAAACGCAGCCCTCCGGGTAGTGACTTCCCTGGTTTGCTTCCGCCCAAAATCTTCACGCCGTCGCCGATGTCTTTGATCTTCTTGGCGACCTTCAGCGTTTCAGGAGAAATTTCGACCGTCGGATCCCAGTCCGTCAGGTCGTGTAGGTTCACGACCGAATAGCGCGTGCGGAAGTGCCCGATGTCGCGCGCCTTCTGCGAATAGCCGCGCCGGTGCGGCAGGCGCCGCTGCCACGGCGTCTGGCCGCCCTCGAACGCCGGACCTTTTCCGCCGCCCGAACGAACCGTCTGGCCTTTGCCGCCTTCGCCGCCGGTCTTCACCATGCCCGAACCGTGGCCGCGCCCGACGCGCGTGCGTTTCGGCATACTGCCCTTGCTCGGACGCAATTGCCCCAGCGTCAATCCGCCGGCGCGCGTTCCTGCGACCGGTGTACCGGGCGAAGTGCGCTGCGGTTTTGGCGCTGCTGCTTTAGGAGCGGCGGCTTTAGGTGAAGCTGCTTTTTTTGCGCCGGAGGTTTTTCTAGCGGCCGGCGCTTTTTTCGCCGGCGTTTTTTTCTTGCGTTCTGCCATGATGCTTTATGCCGCGGGAGTGTCGTCAGACCGGTTGCCGCGCAGTTTGGCGACTTGGTCGAACGTCTTGAGCGATCTCAAACCCTCGATCGTCGCGTAGACGACGTTGATGGGATTGTTGCTGCCCAGTGATTTGGTAACGATGTCGTGGATGCCGGCGAGCTCGAGCACGGCGCGCATCGGACCGCCCGCGATGACGCCCGTTCCGGGCGAGGCAGGCTTCATAAGCACGTTAGCCGCGCCGACGTGCTGGTTGACCGTATGCGGAATCGTCCGCTCCACCATGGGAACGGTGATCAGATTCTTCTTGGCTGCTTCGACCGCTTTGCGAATCGCCTCGGGAACTTCGCCCGCCTTGCCGATCGCGAAACCGACCTTGCCTTTGCGGTCGCCGACGACGACGAGCGCGCTGAAGCTAAAGCGCTTGCCGCCTTTGACGACTTTGGCGACGCGGTTGATGCGCACGACCGTTTCGTCGAAACCGCTATTGTCGCGGTCGCGGCCGCCGCTGCGATACTGCATTAGAACTCCAATCCGGCTTGGCGCGCCGCTTCCGCGAGCGCCTTGACTCGACCATGATATTTCAATCCGCTGCGATCGAACACGACGCGCGTGATTCCGGCCTGCTTCGCTTTGGTCGCGATGGCTTGACCGATCTTCTCGGCTGCGGCCAGGTTTGTGGTCGACTTGAGATCGCCGCCCAAATCCTTTTCGCGCGTTGAAGCGGCCACCAGCGTGCGGCCCTTGCTGTCGTCGATGACGGTCGCGTAAATGTGATGCAGCGTGCGGCGCACGAGCAGACGCGGACGCTCGGCGCTGCCGGCAACCTTTTGGCGCAGACGCGCGTGACGAACGCGGCGTCCGATTTCACGAGATGAGCGCGCCATTATGCCTTTGCCGCCTTCCCGGCCTTGCCGAGTTTCTTGCGCACATATTCGCCTTCGTAGCGAATGCCTTTGCCTTTATAAGGCTCCGGCGGACGCAGATTGCGGATCTCCGCCGCGACCTGCCCCACTTGCTGCTTGTCGATTCCGTCAACGTGAATCTTGGTCGTGCCCTCGACCGTAAGCGTGACGCCCTTCGGCGGAGGGTAGCTGACCGGGTGCGAGAGTCCGAGCGTCAAGTTCAGCTTCTCGCCGGACTTGGCGGCGCGGTATCCCACGCCTTGAATCTCGAGGCTCTTGCGAAACCCTTTGCTCACGCCTTCGACCATGTTGTTGACGAGCGTACGCGTCAGCCCGTGAGCCGCGCGATGCGCCTTTTCCTCGCCCGTGCGCTCGACGACGATTTTGCCGTCTTCCATTTTCACCGAGACGTGGCTCATGATGCGCTGCCGCAGCTCGCCTTTGGGTCCTTTGACGTGCACGAGGTCATCGGCGATGTCAACGGTGACGCCGCCGGGCACTGGAATTGCGAGTTTACCGATGCGTGACATTTCTACTTACCACACGTACGCAAGGACTTCGCCCCCGCAGCCTTCTTTTTTGGCGCGGCGGCCGGACATGATGCCGCGCGAGGTGGACATAATCACCAAGCCGAGGCCGCCCAGGACGCGCGGGATCTCGGTCTTGTTCGTATAGACGCGCAAACCCGGGCGCGAAATGCGCCGCAGACCCGTGATGATTTTTTCTTTGTTCGGGCCGTACTTGAGTTTGAGCCGCAGCGTGCCTTGCGGGCCTTCGTTGAGGCGCTCGAAATCGTTGATGAAGCCTTCATCTTTGAGGATCTGCGCCACGGCAAACTTCGTCCGCGACGCGGGGATGTCCACGACGTCGTGATTGGACGTGTTCGCGTTGCGAATCCGCGTTAGCATGTCGGCGATCGGATCGGTTATGACAGCCATATCGTTACCACGACGCCTTGGTGATGCCGGGGATGTTCCCCTTATGCGCATTCTCACGGAAGCAAATACGGCAGAGCCCGAACTTGCGGTAAAAACCGCGCGGGCGTCCGCAGAGCTCGCAGCGGTTATGCGCGCGCACCTTGAACTTCGGCTTGCGTTTCGACTTCTCGATTAGAGCTGTTTTAGCCAACTGATTCACCTTTGTTACCGGCCGCTCGTTGAAGCGGCAGACCCATCGCGCTGAGAAACTCGGTCGCTTCTTCGTCGTTTTTCGCCGTCGTCACGATCACGATGTCCATGCCGCGCATCTTGTCGACCTTGTCGTAATTGATCTCCGGGAAAACGATCTGCTCGCGCAACCCTAAGTTGTAGTTGCCGCGCCCGTCAAACGACTTGCGCGACAGTCCGCGGAAGTCCCGGATACGCGGGAGCACCACGTTGAAAAGCTTGTCCAAAAAGACGTACATCCGGTCGCCGCGCAGCGTCACCTTGGCAGCGATGTTTACGCCCTGGCGCAATTTGAACGCCGCGATCGATTTTTTGGCCTTGGCAATCACCGGCTTCTGGCCGCTGATCGCCTGCATCTCGGCAGCCGCTGCATCCAGCGCCTTCGGATTTGCGATCGCTTCGCCCACGCTCATGTTGATGACGACCTTGTCCAGTTTGGGAATCTGATGCGGATTCTTATATCCGAATCGCTCCCGCAGCTGGCCGCGGACGTCTTTTTCGTATTTTTCCCTCAAGCGAGACGCCATGTTACGTTCCCTTCACAGGCAAACGCGCAGGCTCGCCGCACTTGGCGCAGACGCGCTTCGTGCCTTCGGCCGTCTCGTGATGGCGCAAGCGCGTCGGCTTCTTGCACTTCTCGCAGACGTACTGGAGCGCACTCATCGGCAACGGCGCTTCTTTTTCCAGAATGCCGCCGGTCTGCGCCGAGCCGCCCATGTTTTGCTGCTTCGGAGCGCCGGGCTTCGTGTGGCGCTTGACGATGTTCAGCCCTTCCACCGTTGCCATGCCCAGGCGCGGGAAAACAGACTTCACGACGCCGCGTTTGCCGCGCTCTTTGCCGCGGCGGATCAGCACGGTGTCGCCTTTCACAATAGTGCTCATTACAGCACCTCCGGCGCGAGCGATGCGATCTTCAAGAATCCGCGGTCGCGCAATTCGCGCATGACCGGTCCGAAGACGCGCGTACCGCGCGGGTCGAGATCTTTTTCACCTTTGAGCACGACGCACGCGTTGTCGTCGCACCGCACAACCGAACCATCCGAACGGCGGATCGGCGCGGAGGTGCGCACGACCACGGCCTGCACGACCTGGCCCTTTTTCACTGCTGCGCCCGGAATCGCGCTCTTGACCGTTCCCACGATCACGTCGCCGACTCGGGCATAGGGATGCCGGCTCCCGCCCTGCACGTGAATGCAGAGGAGTTCGCGCGCTCCCGAATTGTCGGCAACTTTCAGCCGCGTTTCCTGTTGGATCATTTTGCTCTCTGTATAACCTCGACCAGACGCCACCGTTTGTCTTTGGACATCGGGCGCGACTCCATAATGCGAACGGTATCGCCGGCCTTCGCTTCGTTTTTCTCGTCGTGCGCCTTGAACTTGACCGACTTGCGCACGATCTTTCCATAGACCGGATGCGCGACGCGGGTCTCCGCGAGCACCACGATCGTCTTGTCCATCTTATCGGAGACCACGCGGCCTTGCTTCGAACGCCGCTTGAGCCGCTGATTATCCGGCATTCTTGACCTCCATCAGCCGCTTCTCCGAAATGACGGTGTGAATTTGCGCGTAGGCGCGGCGCATCGCGCGGACCTTGCTGAAGTCCGACAGATGTCCCGTACGCAACGCAAAGCGCAGGTTGAACAATTCTTCTTTTGTTTCGCGAGCTTTGGATTGCAGCTCGGGAATGGTCAGATTGCGCAGCTCTTTCAGCTCGTTGCCTTTCATGCTTGCGCCTCCTCGCGGGTGATCAGTTTCGTCCGGATCGGCAGCTTCGAAGCAGCCAACTGGAGCGCACGTTTCGCCACATCCGGCTCGACGCCGGAGAGCTCGAACAGCACGCGGCCCGGGCGCACGACGGCGACCCAGAACTCCGGATTGCCTTTGCCGGCGCCCATGCGGACTTCGGCCGGCTTCTTCGTCACCGATTTGTCGGGGAAAACTTTGATCCAGACTTTGCCGCCGCGCTTGATATGACGGGTCATGGCGATACGGGCGGCTTCGATCTGACGATTCGTCAGCCAGCACGGCTCGAGCGCTTGCAGACCGGTCTCGCCGAACGTGAGCGAATTGCCGCGCATCGCGCGACCTTTCATGCGTCCCCGATGAACCTTACGCCACTTTACGCGTTTGGGTGTAAGCATTATTCGCTCGCCTCTTCCTTAGGCGCGGTTTCTTCCGCCGGCGCTTCAGCAACAGGCTCTTCTGCCGGAAGCTCGACCGGAGGTTCAACCGTTGCTTCGGCTACCGGATCGCTCGCGGTCTCGGGCTCGATCGCCGTTTCTGGTTCGATCGTGGCTTGCGGTTCTGCGGCGACAACCGGCTCCTCACTCGCGATCGGTTCGGCCTCGATTGCCGGCTCTTCGGGAACGAATTGCTGCGCTTCGGCAGCATCCGGGACGGGAAATTCGGTCACCGCCGGACGGCGGCTGCGGCCGCCACGCTCGCGGCGTTGCGGGAATTGCCCGCGCGGTTCCGGACCGCGCGCGTGCTCGGGCAGCACTTCGCCGCGGTAAATCCAAACTTTGACGCCGATGCGTCCGAAGGTCGTGAATGCTTCGACGTGCGCGTAATCGATGTCGGCGCGCAGCGTATGCAGCGGCACCTTGCCGTCGTGATTGCGCTCGGTGCGCGCGATTTCCGCGCCGCCGAGACGGCCCGAAACCTGCACCTTGATGCCGCGCGCGCCGGCACGCATGCTGCGCATGATCGCCTGCTTCATCGCGCGGCGGAACGCGATACGCTTTTCCAGCTGGTCGACGATGTTCTGTCCGACGAGCCGCGCATCCAACTCGGGATGCTTGATCTCCATGACGTTGACTTGCACGACCTTGCCGGTCAGCGTTTCGAGACCCTTACGGATCTCTTCGATGCCGACGCCGCGCTTGCCGATGATGATACCGGGCTTCGCGGTGTTGACAATAACGCGCGTCTGATTCGAACGGCGCTCGATCTCGATCTTGCTAATCGCCGCCGGACGCGTCCAACGTGCGAAATACTTGCGGATCTTGACGTCCTCATGAAGCCAAGCGCGGTAATGCTTTTTCTCGAACCAGCGGCTGTCCCACGTGCGGGTAATGCCCAGGCGAAGACCGACGGGATGAATTTTCTGTCCCATGCTACGCTCGCGCCCCCGCTTTCGCCGTCTTCTTCTTGCGTGCCGGAGCTTTGCGCGCCGGAGCCTTGCGCGACCCGGCGCTCTTCGCTTTTGAAGTCTCCGCCGTCTTGTGCGCAGTCGCGTGTTTTACGCCCGGCCGCTCCGCGACGATGACCGTCACGTGCGACAGACGCTTGCGTTTAAAGTTTGCCCGGCCTTGGGCGCGCGGATCCAGGCGTTTGGTGAAACCGCCCCCCGGTCCGCCGTCAACCATGATCTTGGCGATGAACAGCTCGTCGGCGTTCATGTCGTGGTTGTTCTCGGCGTTTGCAACTGCGCTGCGCACGAGCTTCTCGATCGGCTCGGCGGCAAACACGCCGGCGAACTTCAGCAGCGTCAACGCTTCCTTTACGCTCTTGCCGCGAATAGCATCGGCAACCCGGCGCAATTTGCGCGGGCCCATGCGAGCAAACTTGAGGTGCGCGACGGCCTGAGTGCGTTCGGTCGAATTCATGAAGTCGCCGCCGGTGCAGGTGCGGCTGCGGGCGCCGCAGCTCCCGGCGCGCCGCCGGGTCCGGCCGCCGCTGCCGCGGCCGCCTTGAGCTGTGATTTCTCGCCGCTGTGCGCGCGGAAAATACGCGTCGGTGCGAACTCGCCGAGCTTGTGGCCGACCATGTTTTCAGTAATGAAGACGGGGATGTGCGTTTTGCCGTTGTGCACGCCGACTGTGTGGCCCACCATAGCGGGCACGATCGTCGAGGCGCGGCTCCACGTGCGGACGACGCGTTTCTCGCGCCGCTCGTTCATCGCTTCGATCTTCTTTATCAGGTGATCCGCGACAAACGGACCTTTCTTTAAACTGCGTCCCACTATTTAGCTCCGCGCTTTCTTACAATCATTTTAGACGTACGTTTATTGCGCCGCGTCTTTTTGCCCATGGTCATCTGTCCCCACGGCGTGGTGGGCGGCCGCCCCGAAGTCGAGCGCGCTTCGCCGCCGCCGTGCGGATGATCGACCGGGTTCATCGCGATGCCGCGAACGCTCGGGCGCTTGCCGCGATGGCGCGACCGCCCGGCTTTGCCCACGACCTCGTTCTCGTGCTCGAGATTCCCGAGTTGCCCGACCGTTGCGCGGCAGACCACTTGGATCTGTCGCACTTCGCCCGACGGCATGCGCACTTGCGCGTACACGTCTTCTTTGGCCATTAACTGCGCGGCGCCGCCGGCGCTGCGAACGAGTTTGCCGCCTTGGCCCGGCCGCAACTCGATATTGTGGACGATCGTTCCGACCGGAATATTCTTAAGCGGCAGGCAGTTGCCGGTCTTGATGTCCGCGTTCGGCCCGGATTCGATCGTGTCGCCGATACGAAGCCCGACCGGCGCCAGAATGTACCGCTTCTCCCCGTCGCGATAGTTGATCAACGCGATGCGGGCCGAGCGGTTCGGATCGTACTCGATGGTCGCGACCTTGCCCGGAATCGTGTCCTTGGTGCGCTTGAAATCAATGATGCGGTATTGCTTACGGGTGCCGCCGCCCTTGTGGCGGACGGTGATGTGCCCGTTGAAGTTACGCCCAGAATGTTTCTTGCGGACTTCGATAAGCGTACGCTCCGGATCGACCTGCGAGAGATCGGAAAAATCCATCGTGGTCATGAACCGTCTGCCCGCGCTGGTCGCCTTATATTTTTTTACCGGCATCGTACCCTTATTGCTCGAAGTAGTTGACGCCGCCCAGTTCGATCTTCTGGCCGGCCTTCAACGTGACGATGGCTTTTTTGTAATCTTTGGTGCGGCCTTTCGTGCGTAAGCCGCGGCGCGCGAAACTGCGCTGTTTTCCGCCGACGTTCACGGTGTTCAC
Source organism: Candidatus Rubrimentiphilum sp. (assembly GCA_035710515.1). Lineage (NCBI taxonomy): Bacteria > Bacillati > Vulcanimicrobiota > Vulcanimicrobiia > Vulcanimicrobiales > Vulcanimicrobiaceae > Candidatus Rubrimentiphilum > Candidatus Rubrimentiphilum sp. Next base: position 1,150,225 of record DASTDE010000001.1, read on the forward strand.
CTTGACGACGTTCACCTTGAAAATCTCTTCGATCGCGTGGCGGATCTGCGTCTTGGTCGCGTCCGGATGGACGGTAAAGCTGTACTGATGGCCGAGCGCGTCCGCCATGGATTTTTCCGAGATGCGGGGCGCAATGATAACGTCTCTGGCTTCCATGGCTACTTGGCTCCCAGCGTGGTCAGGAGTTCGGCATATGCCTCGGCGGTAAAGACGAGGCGGTTAAAGCGTAGCACGTCTTTCACATCGAGAGCGCCGGTGTTCGTGATGCCGACTTTGCGAAGGTTCCGGCTGACGCGCTCCATCGCGAAGCCGGAGCGCTCGTCGCGTCCGTGAATCACCAGGGTGCTCGCGGCCTTCTTGGCGGCTTTGACGTCGCCGAAGAGCAGCGTTGCGAAATCGGCCGTCTTGGTAAGGTCGAAGTTCTCCGCTTCGAGCACGCTCACGGCGCCGTTGCGGAAGCGGTCAGCCAGTGCGGCCACAAATGCAGCGCGGCGTTCCTTTTTATTGAGATCGCTGACGTAGCTGCGCGGCTGCGGACCAAAGACCACGCCGCCGTGCCGCCATTGTGGGGAACGGATCGAACCTTGGCGCGCGCGTCCGGTGCCTTTTTGGCGCCACGGTTTGCGGCCGCCGCCGCGGACTTCGTCGCGCTTCTTGGTTGAGGCGGTGCCGGCGCGCGGATTGGACATCTCGCGAAAGACGGCGCGGAAGATCGCGTGCTGCTTATCGCCGTACTCTTGATCGAGAATCGCCGGAATCGGCTCCTCGCGCACAACCTTACCTTTGAGATCGATCACGGACGGCATTAGCTGGCGGCTTTCTTCTTGGTGCTCGTGCGCACGATGACGAGCGAGTTTTTCGGACCAGGGACGGGACCGCGCACCAGCAGCAAATTGCGCTCGGCGTCGGTCTTCACGATCTCTAAATTCTGATGCGTGGTGCGATCCACGCCGTAGTGCCCGGGACGGCGGCTGCCCTTGACGGTGCGCCCGGCGTTCGTATCGCCGTTGGATGCGGGCTGGCGGTGAATCATCGAGCCGTGGCTCGCGCCGCCGCCGCTAAAATTGTGCCGCTTGATACCGCCCGAGAAACCGTGGCCCTTCGAAACGCCGACGACGTCGACGCGATCGCCGGCTTCGAACTCGGCGACGGTGATCGTTTGCCCGGCTTCTACGCCGTCGATGTCGTTGCGGAATTCGCGGGTCCAGCGGCGCGGTTCGGCGCCCGCCTTCTTATAATGTCCGGCCATGGCGCGATTCACGCGCGACTTCTTAATATCGCCGAAAGCGAGCGCGACCGCTTCATAGCCATGGGTGTCCGTGGTTCTGCGCTCTACCACGGTGCACGGACCGGCAGCGATCACCGTAACCGGAACGTACCGGCCGTCGTCGGTGAACACGCTCGTCATCCCAACCTTACGGCCGAGGATGTTCTTCATTTTCGGTTAGTCTCCACGGGTCCAGGCGTATTGCTTTTAAGGCCCGCCGGCGCACAAAATCGAGCCGCCGGCTTGGGCAACCTCGGGATAGTAACAGGTCCCGTCAGGCCCGTCAAGCGAGAACGGCCCCGGAGCATTCCGGAGCCGTTGCATTAGGCGGGTTTGAGCCTACTGAAGCGCAGTCGCGATGAACGTGTTGCCCTGATAGAACCCGTAGGCTGAGATCACGCGGCCGACCTGGGGCTGGCCGTTGAGGGCGAAGCCGCTCTCGAGCGCGGGAGCGTCGTTCACGACGATTGGCTTCAGGCCGTTGGCGCCCAGAACCATGAGCGACGAGCCGCTTGAAGCGACCACCACGCCCTGCACCTGCGCCGGCGCGTAGGCGGTGGGCGAGGTGTAGTATGTCTGCGTTGCGACCGGCGCGCACGACGGATCGTAGCTGCTTCCGCCATACGGGTCGTTGTAGACGCACGTCATCGGATAGCTGTACGTCAGCGGGGAGCTGTACACAACCGGGGTCACATAGCTCGGCTCATTCGCCGGGACGAGCGTGCTCGCCAGATAATTCGCGAGCAGTGAGTTGGTCAGCGAGTTCTTCGAGCCGCCGAGCACGCTCGACAGCACGTTGCTCAGCGCATTAGTCGCAGCATAGTCCGGGCCGTATCCGTATGCCGGGGTGTAGCCGTAGTCGACCGGATAATAGCTCACGAAGGCTGCGGGAGCAACCTGCACGAGAGCCGGCTCATAGACGTAGTAGACGCCATTCTGAAAGACGACCGGCATCGTCAGAACACGATCGCGCCAGTGCTTGTTGTGAAGACCGTGCCATCCACGCACCACGAACGTCTGTCCAAGCGGATTTACGAGCACGACGTCATCGTTATCAACTTCCACGACCTTGCCGCTTAGAACGTCCACGCGGCGATCCTCATCCCGGTCGCGCGGCCTGATGACTTGCGCAAAGGGCGCGACAATATCGTTGTCGCTTCGCTCAACGCGAATTTTGTCGGCTTTCACGCCGAACTGATCGCGGTCACCACGCACTTGAATCACGCGCTCTTGCGGCGCGAAGCGCGGCTCAACATGCTTCGGTGCGACGTCGAAATGCTGCCGCCCGATATGAACCGGCATCACGCGCTCTTGTGGAGCTACGCGCTGTGGAACGACGTGTTCCGGAGCAACGTCAAAGTGCTGGCGCTCCGCACGCACCGGCATCACGCGCTCTTGCGGCGCGGCACGCTGCGGAACGACGTGCTCGGGAGCTACACGCTGCGGCGCGGCCGCGTGATCGGCATGCTTCCCACCGCCTGCGTCGCCGTGCGCTTTAGCAGGCGCTGCCGCGCTAGGGGCTGCCGCGCGTTGACCGCCGTGATCTTTAGCCAAAACCGGTGTAATCGTGGCGGCTGCGAATGCCGCCGTGAGGAGTGCGCTCGCTAATCGTGTCATCGTATCCTTGCTTTTTCCCATGCGGGAGGCAATTCAACGATGACGGGCTTGCTACGTAAAAGCGTTCAAGCCCGTGATTGCTTCGCCTAAAATTAGCGTGTGGACTTCGTTCGTACCCTCGTACGTGAACACCGACTCCAAATTGTTCATATGCCGGATGACCGGATATTCGAGCGTCACGCCGCTCGCGCCCAAGATGCTGCGCGCTTCGCGCGCGATCGCCAGAGCCTCCCGCACGTTATTGAGTTTTCCAAAACTGATTTGCGCCGGATGCGCGCTGCCTTTGTCTTTCATGCGGCCGATGTGCAGTGCAAGCAACGTCCCTTTGTTGAGCTCGAGCAACATCTTGACGAGCTTTTCTTGGGTCAACTGAAAACCGCCGATGGCGCGCCCGAACTGCACGCGCGCCTTGGCATATTCGAGCGCAGTTTCATAACAGTTGCGCGCCGCGCCCATCGCTCCCCAAAGAACCCCGTACCGCGCTTCGTTGAGGCAAGCCAGCGGTCCGCGCAGCCCGCGTACCTCGGGTAGCGCGGCGGCGGCCGGGACGCGGCAGTTCTGGAAATGCAGCTCCGACGTCACCGACGCTCGCAGCGATAACTTGCGCTCGATCGGATGCGTCGAGAAGCCCTTTGCATTCGCCGGCACGATGAAGCCGCGAATCCCTTCGTCCGTTTGCGCCCACACGATCGCGACGTCCGCGATGCCGCCGTTGGTAATCCAGGCTTTCGTTCCGTCGATCACCCAATCGTCACCGTCACGTCGCGCGCTCGTTCGGATCCCGGAAGGGTCACTGCCGAAATCGGGCTCGGTCAGGCCGAAGCAGCCGACGATCTCGCCGGCGGCCATGCGCGGCAGCCACTCGTTCTTCTGCTCTTCGCTGCCCCAACGCCAGATCGCAAACATCGCAAGCGAACCTTGCACCGACGCGAAACTCCGAACGCCCGAATCGCCGGCTTCGAGTTCCATGCACGCCAGACCGTAGGCAACCGCGCTCGCACCCGGACAACCATAGCCGCGCAAATGCATGCCGAGGACACCGAGTTTTCCAAGCTCGCCCGCGAGTTCGCGCGGAAACGTGTGGTTTTCAAACCATTGCGCAATATTTGGCGCGACGCGGTCGCGGACGAACGCACGGACGGTGTCGCGAATCATGCGCTCTTCGTCGTCGAGCAGCGCGTCGATATCCAGAAAGTCGAGCGGGTCGGGCTTGGTCTTCAACCTATCGTTTCAGGACGCGCGCGATTTTATCGAAGAGCGCTTCGATCGAGCGCTCTTGCTGGTCTTCGAGCCGGCGCCACACCAGCCGGCCGTCGGTGTCGCTCAGCGTCGCGTCGATGCGATGCTGCACCGTCGTCTTCTTCGCATCGCCGGAGAGATAGAAGCCGTGCACGCCGTCAAAACCTTCGTTTTGAATGCGCCACACGATCCGGTCCTCGGGCACGATCTCCTCGAGGACGGCGTGGAAGCCGTTATGCCACTCCTCGGTGCGGCCCGGAACCATGGGTCCCGGGGAACGCATGAAAGGCTGCGCCGCGAAGGGCCAGATGATGTCGTTGGACGTGCCCATGTCCACGAACAGCTGGAAAATCCGCCGGCGGGTTCCGGAAAACGTACGTTCGCGAACCTCGTGCAGCGGAATCGGCATGGGCTCTTGGGTTCGCCAGCCCCGCCTGCTTGTCCGCGCTAGCTGCGCTCGGCCAGCCTGCCTAGGGACTGGATCACCAGGACGGCAGCGATCGTTATGATGACCGCGTAGGCCAGCTCGGCCCAGATTCCGGCGCCCGGCTTGAGGAACATCGCGATAAGGTCAGTGATGAATTTGTTCCACGCGAGTGCGGCAATGAGGCCGAAAGCGGCCGTGCCCAGCGCGATCATAGTCCCGAGGTACGTCGGTTTTGCTTCCATGGGGTGCTCCTATCTTGGTTAGCCGACTGTATGTGAGTTGATATACTATCGGCGTGGAGCGAATGACTGCCGGGGGGACTATCTTTGAATACGACCGCGAAGCGACGCGCGCAGCGCACCTGAACCTTGTCGCAGGCGCAGATCTCTGCACCTGTGCCGGCTGCCGTAATTTCCGGTTGGTGCGGGAGAGTGGTATCTATCCTCCGGATTTCTTGCTGCTTCTCAACAGCCTAGGGATCGACTTCAGAAAAGAAGAGGAAGTCTATACTCTGGGAGACGTTAAGGACGGAAGAATGCTCTACAGCGGATGGTTTTACTTTGTGGGTTCTCTCCCAAAGCCGCCAAAAATGCACCGGGTTTTTATGCCCGATGTTGGTCACATAGCGTGTGGGATTGCGGAAACCGGGCCCGCTCCACATGAGGCCTTTGCTGGTCATCCCACTATTGCGGTTGATTTTATGGTTTACGCCCCATGGCGACTTGCTGAACCATATGAATAATAAGAAAGGCGTAACGATTTGTTACGCCTTCTTCATTTACCGTCAGGGGCCGAAGCCGGCTGTTAAGCCTTGAGTTCGATGTCCACGCCGGCCGGCAAGTCGAGGTGCATCAGCGCGTCCATCGTCTTGGGCGAGGCTTGCAGAATGTCGATCAGCCGCTTGTGCGTACGCATCTCGAAGTGCTCGCGCGACTTCTTGTCGACGTGCGGCGAACGGTTAACGCAGAACCGGTTGATCTCGGTCGGCAGCGGCACGGGACCGCTGACGAATGCGCCGGTGCGTTTGGCCGTATCGACGATCCGCTCCGCCGACTGATCCAGCACGCGATGATCGTATGCCTTGAGGCGGATGCGAATTTTTTGCTTAGCCACGATTCAACTCGCCCCTCGATACCTCGGGGTCCTTCGATACCTCAGGATGACAAATCATTATTATTCACTTACCGCTGTGACGACGCCGGCGCCCACCGTACGGCCGCCCTCGCGGATTGCGAAGCGCAACCCTTCCTCGCAGGCGATCGGCGTGATGAGTTCGACGTCCATGGCGACGTTGTCGCCGGGCATGATCATCTCGACGCCGTCGGGCAGTTTAATCGTTCCGGTCACGTCGGTGGTGCGGAAGTAAAACTGCGGACGGTAGTTGGCGAAGAACGGCGTGTGGCGTCCGCCCTCTTCTTTCGAGAGGACGTACACTTCGGCTTTGAACTTCTTGTGCGGTTTGATCGAGCCGGGTTTGGCGAGCACTTGTCCGCGCTCGATGTCGTCGCGATCGATGCCGCGCAGCAGCACGCCGATGTTGTCGCCGGCGATGCCGATGTCCAGCAGTTTGCGGAACATCTCGATACCCGTCACGACAGTCTTGCGCGTCGCCTCCTGCAGTCCGACGATCTCGACTTCCTCGCCGACCTTCACCTGACCGCGCTCTACGCGGCCCGTGCCGACCGTGCCGCGGCCGGTGATAGTGAAGACGTCTTCGACCGGCATCAGGAACGGCTTGTCCGTTTCACGCACCGGATCCGGAATGTAGTCGTCGACCGTATCCATCAGTTTGAAGATCGGATCGGCATCGGCGTCGCCACGCTTACCCGACGAGTTCAGCGCCTTGAGCGCCGAACCGCGGATGATCGGGGTCGTGTCGCCCGGATACTCGTACTTGCTGAGCAGTTCGCGGATCTCGAGTTCGACGAGCTCCAGGAGCTCTTCGTCGTCCACCATGTCCACTTTATTGAGGAAGACCACGATGTTCGGCACGCCGACTTGGCGCATCAGCAGAATGTGCTCGCGCGTTTGCGGCATCGGGCCGTCGCTAGCCGAGACGACGAGAATCGCGCCGTCCATCTGCGCCGCGCCGGTAATCATGTTCTTGATGTAGTCGGCGTGGCCAGGACAGTCTACGTGAGCGTAATGGCGTTTCTTGGTCTCGTACTCTTGGTGCGAGATCGCAATCGTAATACCGCGCTCTTTTTCTTCGGGCGCGTTGTCGATGTCGTCGACGGTCCGCTTCGCGATGTTCGCGTTCTCGGTGGCGAGGCAATTGATAATTGCCGCGGTAAGGGTGGTCTTACCGTGGTCGACGTGCCCCGTCGTTCCGATGTTGACGTGCGGTTTGTTCCGCTCGAATTTAGCCTTCGCCATTTTTTACGCTTGCTTCCTTATAGACTCTAGTGTTATGCTGCCGACGTTTTCTTGCCCGCGGCTTTCGCCACGATCTCTTCTTCGATGGACTTCGGAGCTTTCTCGTAGTGAGAGAACTCCATCGTATAGGTCGCCCGGCCTTGCGTCGCCGACCGCATGTCGGTTGCGTAACCGAACATCTCGGAGAGCGGCACGTTGGCCTGAATGATCTGCGCGCCGCCCGGAGCTTCCTCCGTTTGCAGAATCATGCCGCGCCGGCGATTCAGGTCGCCCGTGATCGCGCCCATATAATCTTTGGGCGTGGTCACTTCGACCTTCATAATCGGCTCGAGCAAAATTGGTCCGGCCGCCCGGTTGGCTTCCTTGAAACCCATCGATGCGGCAATCTTGAACGCGATCTCGGACGAGTCCACATCGTGGTACTTGCCGTCAAAGGCGACCGCCTTAAAATCCATGACCGGATAGCCCGCGAGCACGCCGCTCTGCGACGCCTCTTTGATGCCTTCCTGGACCGCCTTGGCATACTCCTTCGGAACCTTGCCGCCGACGATCTTCCACTCGAAGATAAACCCGGTGCCCGGTTCCTGTGGTTCCACGCGCAGCCAGATGTCGCCGAATTGGCCCTTGCCGCCGGACTGGCGGATGAACTTGCCTTCCTTTTCAACCGTCTTCGTGATCGCTTCTTTGTAGGCGACCTGCGGTTTGCCGACGTTGGCGTCCACTTTGAATTCGCGCAGCAGCCGGTCCAGGATGATCTCCAAGTGGAGTTCGCCCATGCCCGAGATGATCGTTTGCTGCGTCTCTTCGTCCGTGCGCATCTTAAAGGTAGGATCTTCTTGCGCCAGGCGCGTGAGCGCCGTGCCGAGCTTGTCCTGATCGCCCTTGGTCTTGGGCTCGATGGCCTGCGAGATAACCGGCTCCGGAAAGACGATCGACTCGAGCGCAATCGGATGCTTCTCGTCGCACAGCGTGTCGCCGGTGCGCGTGTCGGTCAGCCCGACCGCCGCGGCGATGTCGCCCGCGCCGATCGCGTCGATGTCCTCGCGATGGTTCGCGTGCATGCGCAAAATGCGGCCGATACGCTCCTTGCGCCCTGAGCGCGGATTGTAGACGTACGAACCTTTGTTCAACGCACCGCTGTAGACGCGGAAGTAGGTCAGGTTGCCGTACGGGTCGGTGGCAATTTTAAACGCGAGTGCGCAGAACGGTTCGCTGTCGTCGGCCTTGCGGACGATCTCTTCGCCCGACTCCGGATCCTTGCCGACGATCGGCTTGGCTTCCAGCGGCGAGGGCAGATAATCCACGACGGCGTCCAGCAGCGCTTGCACGCCTTTGTTCTTTAGAGCGGAGCCGCACAGCATCGGCAGCACGCTGCCGTCGATGGTCGCTTTGCGCAGCGCTGTCTTCATGCGATCGATCGGAAGCTCTTCACCCGCGACGAACATTTCAAGCAGATGCTCGTCTTCGCTGGCGATGTTCTCGACCAGGTTCTGGCGCCAGCGCATGGCCAGCTCTTTCAGGTCGCCTTCGAGATCGTGCTGCTCCATCACCGAACCCAAATCGTCGGTGTAGAGAATCTTCTTCATCGTAAACAGATCGACGACGCCCTGGAAGTTATCTTCCGCGCCAATCGGGATCTGAATCGGCGTCGCATTGGCGCCGAGGCGTTCTTTTATTTTGTCAACGGCGTTGAAGAAATCGGCGCCCATGCGATCCATCTTGTTGACGAAGATGATGCGCGGAACGCGGTACTTGTTGGCTTGACGCCAGACCGTCTCCGATTGCGGCTGCACTGCGGCAACCGAATCGAACAGCGCGACCAAGCCGTCGAGAACGCGCAGCGAACGCTCGACTTCAACCGTGAAGTCCACGTGCCCAGGCGTATCGATGATGTTGATGCGCGTGTCGCGCCAGGTGCACGCAGTCGCGGCGGAGGTAATGGTGATGCCGCGCTCTTGCTCTTGGACCATCCAGTCCATCGTCGCGGCGCCGTCGTGCACTTCACCAATCTTGTGCGTACGCCCGGTGTAAAACAAAATACGCTCGGTGCAGGTCGTTTTGCCTGCGTCGATGTGGGCTGCAATGCCGATGTTACGCGTCCGCTCCAGCGGATATTCACGATTGAGTGCCATGGAAATTACCAGCGATAATGCGCGAAGGCTTTATTGGCCTCAGCCATCTTGTGCGTGTCCTCGCGCTTCTTGATGGTCGCGCCCTGATTGTTGGCGGCATCCATCAACTCGCCCGCGAGCTTCTCTTCCATGGAATGACCGGGACGCGTGCGCGCGAAGCCGATGAGCCAGCGCATCGCCATCGCCTGACGGCGATCCGGACGCACTTCCATCGGAACCTGGTAGGTGGCGCCGCCCACGCGGCGCGGACGCACTTCAACCAGCGGCATCGCGTTGCTGAGCGCTGCCGAGAAAATGTCCATCGGATCGCGGCCGGTCTTCTCGGCGACGATGTCGAGGGCGCGATAGGCGATCCGCTCGGCCAAAGACTTTTTGCCGCGCAGCATGATCTTATTAATGAAGCGCGCGAGCACTTTGGAATTATGGCGCGGGTCGGGCAGAATCTGACGCTTGGGCGCCGGACCTTTACGTGGCACGGCTACCTACTTCTTCGCGGTGCGCTTGGCGCCGTATTTCGAGCGGCCTTGCTTGCGGTTCGCGGCGCCGGATGTATCCAGCGTCCCGCGGATGATGTGATAACGAACGCCCGGCAGATCTTTTACGCGGCCGCCGCGCACGAGCACAACGGAGTGCTCTTGCAGGTTGTGGCCGATGCCCGGAATGTACGCCGTGACTTCTTCGCCGTTGGTTAGCCGCACGCGCGCGACTTTGCGCAGCGCGGAATTCGGCTTCTTCGGCGTGACGGTTTTGACTTGCGTGCAGACGCCGCGACGCTGCGGATTGCCGGTCACCTCGAAGGCGCGCAAGGGCAAATCGGGGTGGCCCGGTTTCGGTCCTGTCTGAATGACGCGGAACGCCGGGGTTTTCACCTTTTTCTCCGCCTTCTTACGGCCCTTACGGACCAACTGGCTAATCGTCGGCAAGACTTACAACTTCCTCAAAACTACGGGCAAGATAAAGAGTCGGACCCACCGCCGGTGGACCGAACTTTGGGAGTATAACAGGGCGGAGTAAGGCCGTCAAACGACCGCGGGGGTGCGGATCAACCGGATCGAGACGATTATGATCCATATTCCAAAGAGAGCCGGGCCGAGAACGATCGTCGCCGCCCCGCTGGGCCCCAGCGAGCCGCTCGTGTAGAACAGCGAGAGCGATCCGAGGGCCGAACCCAAGGCTGTCAGGTAGCCGTAGTAAGCCAACCAGGCCGGGGCCGACCCATGGCGGCGCACCGAGTGCGCGCAAGCGAAGACGAAGATCGCCGTGCCCATCGAGAGGATGGGTCCCATGAGCACCCACGCTGTAGCCCAAAACGTTCCGACGTCGTCCGCGCCGGCGGGCGCCAAGGCGAGCGCGGCCATGACCGCGTTGCTCATCAGCGAAATCGTCGCGGCTACAATGGCGGCCGTTATTGCATAGAGGGGAAGTCCGTCAGGCGAGCCGGCGGCCTGCCTTAAGCTCGCGCGCAGTCCGGCCGCAAACCACAAGAAAAAAGCAGTCTCCGGGAAACCAAGCCAAGCCCAACCCAGAATCCCGCGCGCGTGCGCCCCGACGAACGCGTTGATAGCGTTTGCGCCGGCGGTGACGGCAGGCGGTTGCGCGCCCCCGGCCATGACGATAGTGCCGAGGATAGTGACCGCGAGGAAGGCAAGGCCCGACCAGCCGGCTGAGCGTTCGGCGCTGGGATTGTACATTTAATAAGCTCCTTTTGAACCGCTGGAATCGTTTCCGCGGTCCGCAAGCGAGCCCCCGCCAGGGCCCCTACCGTGAATAGTGCAACCCATTCGCGTGCAGCGCGCCCAGACGTACCCTTCGTCGTCGCTCGCGTTCGACTGGATCATGGCCGTACTCGCAGTCATCCTGATGAGCGGCGTTATTCAGGACGGATGGGCGCACAGCCACGGCTTGGTGGACCAGAACTTTTTCACACCGTGGCACGCGATTCTTTATGCGACAATGGCGCTGAACGGAATCGTGCTCGGAACGGTCGCCGTGGTCAATCTTCGGCGCGGTCACACCGCACGTTATGCGCTTCCGTTCGGATACTGGATGTCGCTCGCGGGCGTCATCGTGTTCGCAACGGGCGGAGCGTTCGATCTTCTGTGGCACTTCCGTTACGGAGTCGAAACGGACATCAATGCACTGATCAGTCCATCGCACTTGTGGCTGGCGACGGGCGGAGCGCTGATCTTCGCCGGACCGCTCCGATCGATCGCGGCACGGTACGGCCCGAGCGAGGGCGGCTGGAGAATAACCGGGCCGGCGATTCTTAGCGCGCTTGCCATATTAACGCTGATTGGATTCTTCACGCAGTACGCGCAACCGATCGCTTCGCCGGACGAAGCCGACATCATCGGCCAACATGAAGCGCAGAACGGCGGCGCGTTGTACTCGGTGCGCAGCAACGGTGCGCAGGAATCGCGCCTACTCGCCATTCCCGGCGCCGACATTTGGGGGACGGCCGTATCGCCGGATGGTAAGCATGTCGCATACCGCGTTGCCCTCGCTCGCGATCCGCGTTCAGACATCTATGTGGCGAACGTTGACGGAACGGGTGCGCGGCGCATCACGCACAGTGGACGCCACGACACGCAACCGGCCTGGTCACCCGACGGCGCGCGCATTGCGTTCATATCGATCCCCGCCGGGACATCCGGAAATTATCTCCTGCAAACGATCCGGCCCGACGGCGAAGGCCTTCACACTATTCTGAGCAGCGTAACAGAGATGCAGTTCCCCACGTGGTCTCCGCTCGGCGATCTGATCGCGTATCAATCGCGAAACGGTTTGCACCAGCAGCTGGCGATAGTGCCCGTGCACGGCGGGCCGCCGAAGTGGCTCGATGGTACTGTCGACGGCACGCAGCCGGCTTGGTCGCCTAAGAATCAGATCGCATTCGTGAATGCCGACGACAACATCGTTACCGGAGTCACTCAAATACTCGTGCGCGGCGGCCAATGGCCGGCCTGGTCACGAGACGCTAAACGCCTTGCGTTTGTGCGCCAAGCCGGGGGCGCCGCTCAGGTCTTCGTCCGAGATACCCGAGGACACGAGACGAACGTTTCACAGCTCGCCGGCTTGAACGCATCGCGGCCTTCCTGGACGCCTAGCGGTCTGCTTTTCACCGCAACCGGCCGCCCCGATCCCGCAACCACATTCATCGGATTCGCTTACAGCGAAGACGCGAACCTGATCGAATCGATCGCCGTCACCGGGATTTGCCTATTATTGATTCGCCGCTGGCGCATGCCAATCGGCGCGATGACCTTTTTGCTTGGCCTGTTTGCGATTGCGATGGCCTTCCAAAGCAATCTGTTTTGGGAGATCCTCGCCGCGATCGCAGCCGGCATGCTCGCGGACGTCGCAATTCAGCTTCTCGGCGAGCGCGCTCGCAGCGGCTTTGGCTTCTATGCCCTCGGATTCGCTGTCCCGGCCGTGCTCTTTACACTCTATCTGATTGTCGCGAAGCTTACGCTTCCGGGCGGCCTTGGTTGGCCGCCGAACATGATTTTCGGATCGCCGATTATCGCCGGGTTCGTGGGGATGCTGGTCGCGTTTTGCTTCGCGCCGCCCCTGCGCTCTCCGGAAGATCATGCGAGAAACACGTCCATTTTCTAATCCCCGCCGGCTTGAGCCTGAGGACCAGAGCTTTTAGCTCTTGCGACGTTAATTGTTTCGGCATGATGTGAAAGTGAAGATCGCCCGGCGGATCAATCTGCTGTATCGGCGCCTCCGTAGCGACGCTGGATAGAAGTGACTCTTCACCTTCGTAGGTGATAAACCAAAGTGCACCTTCCCGCGTTTTTGTTACGATAGCCACCGGTTGCGGTCTCGCAACATCTGTCACGAACGCCGTGATATTAACAACGGTCGTGCCGACCTCGCTGTTCGGCGGAGTGTTCGAGGTTCCAAGCGCCATATACGGGTCGAAACACTGAGCGCCCACGACTGGGGGTCTGTACTCGACCAACCCGTAGGTTCTGTTGAGCTTCGCCTCCGACGAGCAGCCGCTCAGCATGAATGCGACAGCTGCAAAAGCAGCGCGCATCGTACTCGTTTTCAGGTGCTGCACGGAGCAACTTTGAAGCCGCTGGGAAGGCCCTTCATGACAAAGAATGGTCCGGCGTTCCATCTTCCGCCGATCTTGCTTTGGCCGAAAGCTTTGAAGACGTCCGTGCCATCGCTCCGGCTGAGCATGGCGCTAGCAAATCCGCCGTCGTCGAGGTAAAGCCAGCCGACCGACGTTCCATCCGTTTTCTGGAGTTGCGTGACAGCAACGACGGAACGCGTGCTGCGTTTCCCATGCAAGATGGTTTCACCGATATTGTCCCACACTGCCAGGGGACTCCCTCCGCAAATGGCCCGCGCACTAGCCAGAGCTGGTTGCCAAATGGCAACGCCGGCTAGTAATGATGCGACCGCCAGGACAGCGGCGAAACGTGCAGCGATTGCGACTAACATACAATAACGAGTAAGTCGCGCCACGGATTGGCTCGAATAGGCACAACCGCCGAATAGCGGTAGCTTTCGCCGGTCTTGTGATCCGGCAAGGCTTGGGTTACGCCGGCCGCGCGCTGATCCGTAAGTGGCATGCCGGAACGCGCCTGAGCGTACAACCTGTTCGTCTTTGACCGATAGATGAAGCCAACCGTGTCCGGGCCGTCTTTTGCCGCAACAACTGCTTTCACGCGTTCGATTCTGCCGCCCCTTGGGATAAAAGGGTCGCCAATCGATAATGGAGCTCCGACGCAATTCGACGGCGGTCTCGACGTAGCGGTTGGGGTTAGTGCCAAGAAAAGAAAAAGCGAACTAATCATCATCGACGCCCTTAGTCGTTGCGGCGGACCGGACCTATCCTAGGCACGCGATCCTTCAACATGGGCACTTGGCCATTCATGAAATCCCAGGCGGGATTCGCCTTACTTGAGGTTTTGGCCGTGATCGGCATCTTCGCGGTCTGCGCCGGGACGTTAATTCTTGCGATTTCCGGTTTCGCGAAGTTCGGATCGCACGCGGTCGGACGAAATCACGCGGCAGCTCTGGTGTTTGCGGAACAAACCTTGCGCGTCGCCGAGAACGCGTGGAAGTATGGAACGCCGGGAGCCGCGCCTAGCGGTAGCGCGCAAGTGGCCATCCCGGTTGCCGTTCCCAGTTCGGCTCCGACCACAATTCCCGTAACCGTTACGAGCACGTTGTCGAATGCAAGCTCGACCGGCGCGACGATCGCCGTGACGGTCCTGTACACACCCGACCCCGAGCATCCCGGCGATTCGGGAATCGTTACGCTCAACGGAACACTCAATGTGAAAGCACCGCTTCCGGGCGCGCAAGTCCAGCGGCCCGGGTTTGTAGCTCAGCCTCAAGGCGGGCCATAGATGCTGGTCAACGCGCTGGTCTGCGTCGCGCTCATCGCGTTGGCCGCGACCACAATACTCAGCGCAGGCCTGGTTACAACGCGCGTTTCCGTTCATCGTTTGGCGCAGACCTACTTAAGCCAAGGGTATCAACGCGCTGTCGACACCTTGGAGACAAACATCGCGGCCTACGCGCAAGCCGGATCGATTCCGAGCCCATTGCCTACGTTTACGCCTCTCCCACCGCTGTGCGCCGATGCGAATCCACCCTGCGCGTTTACGAGCACGGCCACGATCACACTCTCTCGCGGCAATGCTACCGCAAGCAACCAAGAAGCGAACGCCTACGTCGCCGAAGACCGCCTCGCCGCACATATTTCGGTGGCAGTGCGAGCCCCGGATGGAACGCTTTTAGCGACGCGCGATAACGATCTGACGCTTCGCACGATGCTCTCACCTCCATATGTCGCGATCGCCGGAGCGCGAGACGCGACGTTCGACGACGTCGCATTCGGCAATCTTGTCGGCGATGACGGCGGCAAGCCGCCGGCCACGGCGAATCCGTGCGCAGCGGGAGCGGCGGGAAGCTCAGACGATACCGTCGTGCGCGTCGCCTACAAGAACGCGCAAACCGGTGCTTGCACCGACGGGAGCAGTTGGCGCTAGGAGCTTTTACGCGCATCCGGTAGAGGTCGAACGGTGTCCACCCGCCGTCTGCTCTATCCGGGCCTGATTTTTGTCGCTTTTTCTTGGGCGCTCAATACCGTGCTCATGAAGTATGCGATAAAGACGGTGGACCCGCTCGCGTTTACGGGCCTGCGCTTTCTGGCAATGACGCCGCTGGCGTTCTTGCTGGCGGCAGCGATGCACCAAACGGTTCGCATTCGTCTAAAAGATCTGCCGCTGCTCATCGCGTGCGGCGCGTGCGGTTACGGCATCTACCAATACCTGTGGGTGCTCGGCTTGGCGAACACGAGCGCGTTCGCGTCGTCGCTGTTTGCAAGCCTGTCGCCCGTCCTGACGCTGGCCATCGTGGCGTTCAGCGGACAGGAGCGCGTTCACACCGGCCGCTGGCTGGGCGCCGCGATCGCGCTCTTCGGTGTAGCGGTATTCGAAGGCGCCTTTGCCGGCCACTTGACGTTTCATCTGGGCGACCTGCTAACGTTCGGAGCGTCGCTCGTCTTCGCGGTTTTCAACGTTCTCAGCGCGAAATTGCTGGGCCGTTACACGCCGCTCGGGCTCGTCGTGATCACGATGACGATCGGAACGCTCATCATTTTGCCGGGAGCCCTACCGCATATTCTCCATCAGAATTTCCGTGGACTACCCGCGGCCGATTATGCGGTCTTCGCGTACTCCATTATCTTTCCAATCGTTTTGACGTTCCCGGTCTGGAGCTGGGGCATTTCTGTCTTGGGAGCCGGCCGGGCGTCGCTCTTTCAGTTCGGTGCACCGGTTCTGGCCGGATTGCTCTCCGTGGCGATTCTGCGCAATCACATCGAGGTGCATCAGATTGTCGGAACCGCGATCACCATCGGCGGCATGGCCTTCTCACAACTGCTCGGAAAGTTTTCGATCACGGACATCTGGGCCGAACGGACCGTCTCCCTGAAATAGGGCCGCGGACATGCCTCTCGAAGGTGCACGGTCGTGAAGCGTAGCCTCTGGTATTGGCTTCTCCTGGTGCCGTTCGTCGCCACACTCGTGCCGCCGCTCTACGCGCACGCCGCCCCGGCACTCTTCGGCTTTCCGTTCTTCTACTGGTACCAGATGCTGTGGATCGTGCTCTCGGCGTTGATCGTCTGGATCGTGTACGCCGCCACGCGAGAGCCCGGCAATGACTAGCGGCACCATTATCTTCGTCGTGCTGGTGCTCGGCGTCGCGGTGCTGGGATTCTTGGCGGCGCGCTGGGGACGCGCCAATCTCTCGTCACTCGACGAGTGGGCGCTGGGCGGACGCCGCTTCGGTACGATTGTGTCGTGGTTCTTGCTCGGCGGCGATCTGTATACAGCCTACACGTTTATCGCTGTCCCGGCACTCGCGTTTGGCGCAGGCGCGCTCGCATTCTTCGCTGTGCCGTACACGACAATTGCCTATCCGCTCGCATTTTTGATCATGGCGCGCTTTTGGACGATCGCAAAGCGGCGCGGCTACGTTACGACCGCAGACTTCGTGCACGACCGTTTCGGTAGCCGTCCGTTGGAACTAGCAGTCGCGGTAACCGGCGTGCTGGCGACCATGCCATACATCGCGCTGCAGCTGATCGGCGTGCAAGTAATTCTCGAACGTTCCGGTATTGCGCCAACCCACGGCTCGGCCGTGCTGATGCTCGTCATTGCGTTCGTGCTGCTCGCCGCCTATACGTTTACCAGCGGCCTGCGCGCGCCGGCGATGATCGCCTTTGTCAAAGACACACTGATTTATCTAACGGTCATTGTCGCCATCATCGTAATTCCTCGAAGCCTGGGCGGCTGGGGCCATGTCTTCGCGTTGGCGCAAGCCGCGCTCGCCGCCAATCCCAAACCCGGCTCGACGATCCTTTCGCCAAATCTGTACTTCGCGTACTCATCGCTGGCGCTAGGATCGGCGCTGGCGCTCTTCATCTATCCGCATTCAATCACCAGCGTGCTCAGCGCGCGCAGCGCAAACGTCATCCGGCGCAACTGCGCGCTGCTGCCGCTCTACAGCATACTTCTTACGCTGATTGCGCTGCTCGGCTACTGCGCGCTGGCAGCGCAGATCCGCCTGACCAATGCAAATTTTGCCATCCCGGACTTGTTCGCGCGCTTCTTCCCGAATTGGTTCGCCGGCGTCGCCTTTGCGGCGATTGTCATCGGTGCCCTGGTGCCCGCGGCGATTATGGCGATCGGCGCCGCGAATCTTTTCGCGAGCAACATCCTGCAGACGTTCCAAACGCGCCAGACGCGGCCGCCAATCGAAACTAATATCGCACGCATCCTTGCGCTGTTCGTGCTGGCCGGCGGCTTGGCGATCGCGCTGTTAATCAAGCCGCTCAATGCGATCGAATTCCAACTGTTGGGCGGAGCTTGGATCGTGCAGATCTTTCCCGCGGTTATCCTAGCGCTCTACACGCGCTGGTTCCACCGGAACGCATTGCTGGTCGGCTGGGCTGTCGGGCTGGCGGCGGCGGCGTGGATGGCCTATGCTACAGGCTTCGCGACCACAATCTTCCCGCTGCACATCGGCACGTTCACGCTGCCGGGATACATCGCGTTTTATGCGCTACTGCTGAACCTTGCAGTTACGGCCGCGTTTACCGCGCTCTTCAATGCGCTCAAGACCGATCGCGGAGCCGATTTGACGACCGCGGCCGATTACGCTTAGCGAAAGATCAGCTGCACCGTACGAGTGTCGGTGCTGTCATTTGCGGTGCGCGCGACGATAGATGCTTCAAAACCGCGGCGGTAGATCGATGGAATGGCCAGAACGTGCGTACGAAAAGCGAACTGACCGTACGACGAACGATGCAGGATGAACGAAAACGACGGCGAGCGCATCTCGACGACCGCGACGTTCGTTGTAGTCGCGACCTTGCCGGACCACCAGCTATCCGGATGAATAACGTCAGAAGAAATTTCCGCGGCCAGGATGCGCGGCGGATCGTTCGGCGCTGCGACTGCGGCCTGCGGCCATGGGGTCACGGCGCCAATCACAACGCCTTGCGACGAGCCGTTTTCCTGCGCCGGCTCGCACGCCGCCAAGAGCGCGCAGAGCGGCACAATAGTTAAAGCAAAAGCACGCATCGAGCTGCGCAGGTTCGAACCGCGGCGATGAGAACCCTGGACTCTTGAGACGGTTCGACTGGGCGATGGCGATCGCCGGATTCTGGAGCGTCGCGGGGCTTTATGTCGACGCCGGCTGGCACATACGCCACGACGTCGATACATTCTTTACGTGGGCGCACGCGCTGCTGTATTCAGGGCTGCTGCTGCTGCTTGGTCTGCTGGCTACGAAATATTTTATCGCGCGTCGCGCCGGCGACCGCGATTTTCGATCGGCCTTCGGCCCGGCGTACGCGTGGTCTGCGATTGGTGCCATCGTGTTTCTGCTGGGCGGTATCGCCGACATGATCAACCATCTGTTTTTTGGCTTCGAAGCCGGCTTTAACGCGCTGCTAAGCCCGACGCACCAGATCATCGGAGCGGGCGTGTTGTTGATTATCTCCGGTCCGATTCGCTCGGCGGCTGCGCGGCCGGTGCGGCCCCAATCGCTGGTGACGCAGGTTCCGTTGATTATCTCCGCAGCCGCCGTCCTCGAATTAATGCACTGGGGAACGCAGGTTTTCTTCCGGTTCGATGCGGCCCGTGCGCTGGGCGTCACCGTTCCGCACGAGCTGGGCGAAAACACCTTCACGCTCATGACGCTCCACTTCTATCAGCAAGGCGGGTCGCTGATTGCCGTCATCTTACAGAGCCTACTGATGATGGGCACCGCGTTCTATCTCGTACGTACCTTCGCGCTGCGCCCTGGCGCGCTGACTACGCTTTTTGTGCTGGGCAACGGATTGATCGCCATTACGCACTCCCTTTCGTGGGTTGATGCAGCCTCCGCACTCTTTGCCAGCGTCGCGGCAGGCGCGGCGGGCGATGCGTTTTTGATGGGAGCGCCTCTTACGGCATCGCGCGTTCGGTTTCGCGCATTCGCATTTGCGGTGCCGGCCGTTTACACGGCGGCCGCGCTGCTCTTTACGATCGTTCTTATGGGCGGCACGTGGTGGGATCCGATTTTTGCGACGGGCGCGGTTTTTTACTCCGGACTGTTTTCGGTGCTCTTGAGTTTTGTCGCCACGGCGTCACCGCCGAGTGGATAAGCGCTTCGCAACGACTCTGGGCGCGCTGACCGCGCTCGCGCACGTCGCGGTTTCGTGGCGCTACGGCTACTATCGCGACGAACTGTACTTTATCGCCGCAGCCAAACGGCTGGCATGGGGCTATGTTGACATGCCGCCGCTGACCGCGTTTGTCTCGTGGCTGGCGGCGCCTGCACACTACAACCTGGTCGCGCTTCGCCTCACCGTTGCGATCGCCGCGGGGCTCACGGTCTATCTGGCGTGCGCGATTGCTGCGGAACTTGGCGGAGGCGCCCTCGCGCAACGGCTCTCGGGGTTTACCGTCGCGCTGACGCCCGCCTATTTATTTCTCGGCAGTACGCTGACAACAACGTCCTACGAGCCGCTGACGTGGGCGCTGACGATCTACGGAACAATTCGGCTCGTTTGCTCGCGCGATTCGCGGTGGTGGACTGTGATCGCTGCGGCGGTTACGTTCGGTTTGTACGGGAAATACTCGATGCTGTTGCTCGTGGCTGCCTTGCTCTTCGGGCTACTGCTTACGCCCGAGCGCGCGATTCTTCGAACGCGCGGTCTTGCGTTTGCGGCGCTCGCCGTCACCGTTCTTCTTCTGCCGAACATCGTGTGGCAGGCCGTGCACGGATGGCCGATGCTTGAGGTCTTGCGCGGCGACGTCCTAGGCCGACATGCATTCAACTCGGGCCTGCAGTTCGAGTTTCGCGCACCGCTTGTGAATGCCGGCGCGTTTCTCGTCGAACAGGTGCTCTTCACCAACCCATTCGCGGCTCCAGTATGGATCTTAGGGGTTATTGCCTTGTTGCGCAGCCGCGAATTCCGAAGCATGCGATTAATCGGCATCGCCTTTGTTGCGATGCTCATCGCCGCCGCGCTGCTCAATGCGAAGGGCTATTACATCGCGGGAATCTACACGCCGTTGATCTGCGCGGGATGGGTCGCGCTCGAACGCGTCTGGGCCGCGCGGCCGGCGTGGCGGTCAGCGGCCGCTGCGTTGGTAGTCGCATCCGGCGTAGCCCTCGCGCCCTTTACGTTTCCAATCCTACCGCCGGTCGGATTAATCGCTTACCAGCCGCTTTTCGCGGACGAATTCGGGTGGGACGGCTTAACCCAGCACGTCGCGGAGATTTATCTGCAGCTTCCCACGGCTCAGCGGGAACGCACGGCGATTTTCTCCGACACGTACGCGGGCGCCGCAGCGATGGAGTTTTACGGACCGCAATACGGATTACCGCAGCCGATCAGCGCGCAAAACAGCTATTATCTGTGGGGGACGGGCGGTTACGACGGAAGTTCGATGCTGGCGATCGGCGCGTCACAAGCCGATCTCCTCCGCGCGAATTTTCGCCACGTCGTCTTGCTCACGACGTTTCAGGATCCGCACCGCTGGGCAATCGAAGGGCCGACGCCGATCTTCCTCTGCACGGATCCCATCGCGCCGCTATCGCGCTTATGGCCGCGGTTTAAATGGTATGGGGCTTAGACTCGCTGACCGCAATCATAATGCGCTTCTCCAACTGCGCAATCGCCACAAACCCGGCAATCACCAGCAGCGTCGCCACCGCGATCCCCAGGAGCGGAATCACAAACGCGAGCGCCGTTGCCACTAACTCCCCTACCAGCGAGAGCCATGCGTTCAGCGACAGCGTATCCAGCAGCTTCTTATCCACGTCGGCGGGCACGAGCTTCCGCCGGACGTGCGCCCAATTGAGGACGTAGAGGAAACAGATCACCGCCGCGTTGAGCGTGAAGATCGCGACGGCCCATGCCGAGTACGGGTAGTTCCCCATTGCCGAAGCCGTAAACGGCACCAACGAGACCAGCAACAGCGGCGCGAGATTGAGCATCACGTGCGTAAAGTCGGTTCCGGTGACGAGCGTCGAGTAATAATGGTGGCACACCCAGAGCAGTGCCACGGTTGAGAAGGCAATCACGTAGACGCCGATCTTGGGCATCATGTGTTCGAGGTGTTTTTCGACATCGCCATTGGTCTTCAGGGTGTCCGGGATTTTGAGATCCAGCACGAGCAGCGTCAACGCAATTGCATACACCGCGTCAATTAACGTATCGAGGCGGCCTTTATCCAGACTGCCGCGAGTGAATCTCGAACTCATAACGTCACCTTCATCTCTTGCGGGCGACGGTCAGCCCGTCGCCGATGGTCAACAAACTTGCGTCAACGCGTTCGTCGCGCCCGATCTTTGCGTTGAGATTGCGCAGCGCTACCGTGTCGGCATCGTTCTCCTTCGGGTCCGCCACATCTCCACCCCACAGCACGTTATCAATGCAAATCAGGCCGCCGGTTCGCAGCAGTCGCAAGATGCGCTCGTAATACGCCTCGTAGTTCGCTTTATCGGCGTCGATATACGCGAAGTCGTACTCGCCGTCACCGGCGGCAATCAGCTTATCCAGCGTTTCGGTCGCGGGCGCTAGGCGCAAGTCGATTTTCTGTGCGACGCCCGCGCGTTCCCAAAACGATCTGCCGATTGCCGTATATTCGTCATTCACGTCGCAGGCGATTATTTTTCCGTCGGCCGGCAGCACCAATGCGACGGCTAGTGCACTGGCGCCCGTGAAGACGCCCACCTCGATGCAGCGCCGCGCGCCAATCGTCTTGGCCAACAGTTGCAGGAACTGCAGTTGATCGGCTCCGGTCCGCATGCGCGCCATTTCCATTTTGGAAGTGACGTCGCGCAGCTCGCGCTGGATCGGCGTCTCCCGCAGCGACGTCTTTAGAATGTAGTCATAGACATTCTCCGGGACCATAAACGAGCGCGTGCTCACGATCGCAACATCTCCTTCGCCGCGTTCAGGCCGGCGGCGCCCATCACGCCTCCGCCCGGATGCGCGGCCGAACCGCAGAGGTACAAACCCTTGACCGGCATGCTGTATCCCGCGTATCCCGGCGCCGGCCGGAACATGAACAGGTTATCCAACGACATGGCGCCTTGGAAAATGTTTCCGCCGGTCAATGCGAAGGTCTCCTCCAAGTCCGGCGGCGTCAAGACCTGCCGGTCGATCACGCTGTTCTTGAAACCGGGCGCGTAACGCTCTACCACTTCGAAACAACTGTCGGCAAAGGCGTTTCTTGCGTTGGCGTCCCACGGAGCGTCCTTACGTGTGTACGGCGCGTATTGCACGAACATCGACATCAAGTGCTTGCCGGGCGGCGCCACGGTGTCGTCTACCGACGATGGAATCGTACACTCCACCACCGGCTCACGCGACGGCACGCCGTACTTCGCCTCATCGTAGGCACGTTCGATGAAATCCTGGTCCGGGCACAGATGCACCGTGCCGCGATGCTGCGGGCCCGCTTGCGTACCGGGCAGCGCGGTGAAGTTCGGCAGCGATTCGAGCGCGACGTTGATCTTCGCCGACGCACTGTCATAACTTATGCGATCGATGGCCGCGGCGAACTCTTCCGGCAAGAGGTTCCGGCCAAGCAATTTGTTGAAGGTCACGTTGCAATCGGCGTTGCTGGCAACGGCGCGCGCGTTGTATTCGTCGCCGTTCGTGAGCGCGACGCCGCTCACCGCGCCGTCCTTTACGATGATTTTCGCAACCTCGGCTTCCGTGAGAATGTCCACGCCGAGGTCGCCGGCAGCCTTTGCGAGCGCCTGCGTGAGCCCGCCCATTCCGCCGCGCACGTATGCCCACACGCCACGCTTGCCGTTGGTCTCGCCCATCACGTGATGAAACAGAACGTATGCTGTTCCCGGCATGGACGGCGGCGCAAACGCGCCGATGATTGCGTCCGTCGCCAGCGTCGCCTTCAATTCTTCGGATTCAAACCAGCGATCCAAAATCGGTCGCGCCGCACCGGTCAGCACCTCAATGGCTTCGCCCATCTCCGTGCCGAGCTTCTGCATACCGCGACCGAGCTTCGCCATGCCCAGCAGATCGAACACCGTCGGGCGCGCGACATTCGGCGGCTTTTGCATCAATGTCGGTTCAATAACCGCGGCAACGCGCGCGAGCATGCTCTCGTAGAGCGGATACCGCTCGGCGTCGCGGCGGCTGAACTTTGCGATCTCGTTCAGTTCGCTCGTCTTGTCGGAGCCCAACATAAGGTAACGGCCGTCCAAGAATGGCGAGAACGACGCCGGGTTGCGTTCCAAGAGTTCGAATCCGTAGTCGCGCAGACGCAGATCGCGGATGATCTCCGGGCGAAAGAGGCTATTCACGTACGCCGCCGTGGAGACTTTGAATCCGGGAAACGTGCGCTCTTCAGTGACGCACGCGCCGCCCACGATGTAGCGGCGCTCGAGCACCAGCACCTTACGCTTCGCCCCCGCCAAGTAGCACGCGGTGACTAGGCCATTATGCCCGGCGCCGATAACGATCGCGTCGTAGGTTTTCATGAGCCGCCTATACTACTAGTAGGCGCAAGATGACACCCGCTATACGCTGGGGCCAAGTCCTACTGGCGGCAATTCCGCCGGTCATGCTGACGCTGGCGATTCCGTTCGTGAATCGCGACGAACCGCGTTTTCTCGGCTTTCCGTTCTTGCTCGCGTGGATGGTAATCTGGGTCGCTGTTACGCCGCTCTTCCTCTTCGCGGCCGATCGCCTGGGACGCAAACCGTGAAACCCGAAGCGATAGCACTTTCCATTATTGCGGTCATCATCGTCGGCACGATTGCTTTTGCGTTGACGAGCGTGCGGCGCTTAAAAATGGATCCGCACGAATACATCGTGGGCAGCCGTTCGTTCGGCGCGCTGCTGTTATGGATTCTGCTCGCGGGCGAAATTTACACGAGTTTCACCTTCCTCGGTGCCGCCGGCTGGGCGTATGGCAAAGGCGCGGCCGCGTTCTACATCTTGGGTTACGGTACGGTCGCGTATTGCATCGGGTTCTTTCTGCTGCCGGCTATTTGGAAGATCGGTACCGAACGGCGCCTGCTCACGATGCCGGACTTCTTCATCGATCAATATGGAAGCAAGACGCTCGGCGTGGCCATTGCGCTTCTGCAGTTTTTCCTGGTCGTTCCGTATGTGACGCTGCAACTCACCGGCCTGCAGATTCTGCTGACCATTGCAGGCTACGGCCAATACAACGCGAGCATCGCGGTGGGCGTGGCCTTCATTTTAATGGCGCTGTTTGTGTTCACCGCCGGTTTGCGCGGCACGGCCTGGGCAAGCATCGTCAAGGACACTTTGGTGCTCGGCGCCGTGCTCTTCGCGGGCATCGCAATTCCGATCCACTTCTTCGGCTCGCCCGCGGCCATGATGACGCAGGTACTGCAATCTCATCCCGGATGGATGACGCTGCCGCCGCCGGGTGTCGCGAATGCGACGTACACCGTGCCGTGGTTCGTTACCACGATCTTACTCTCAGGAATCGGCTTCTTTATGGGTCCGGCCAACGCGCCGGCGATTTACTCGGCGCGCAGTGCGCAGACGCTGCGGCGCAACATGATCTTCATGCCGCTCTACCAGCTTATTCTACTTTTCGTGTTCTTCGCCGGCTTTACGGCCTTGGCGGTCACTCCCGGGCTAAAAGGACTGGCCGCGGATCAGTCGTTCATGCTGGTGATGCAGCATTATTACTCGGCACCGCTGCTCGGTCTCGTTGCGGGCGCCGGCTGTCTTGCGGCATTGTTGCCGGCTTCGACGCTATTGCTCGGCGCGGCCAGCGTCTTTTCGAAGAACGTGCTCGGCGACTGGCTGAATATTGCCACGGGCGATCTCGAGCGCACGTTTGCTACGCGCGTCTTGGTCCTGATCATTGCCGTACTTGCGTTGATACTGTGGGTCTTCTACAAGACGTCGCTCGTCGATCTGCTTCTCTTCTATTATATAGGCATCACGCAGATGGCGCCCGGCGTTATCTTTGCACTGGTTTGGCGCCGAGTCAATGCTTGGGCAGTCGGCGCGGGTCTGCTCGTCGGTGAGTTTCTAGCCTTCTACTCGCTGCACCACACGTTCGTGCCGTGGGGATGGAACGCCGGCTTCTTCGCATTGGTCATAAACACGATTGTCTGCGCGCTCGTCGCGATCGCGTTGCCTGCAAAGAAATATGCGGCGGATCGAGGTTAATGGAGGGCGGATAACCCTTCCACCCTTTCCACCGCGCTGGCCGCAGCCAATTGTATACAACTTTGGCGATCATCTTTTGTCCTGCACGCAGCTTGATGACGGCTTCATTATCGAGCTGAACGTAGTGTCTTGGCCTGGAGTTTTTACCCGAAAGCTTTCATACGAGGGGGGGCAGGTTATCTGGGAACTGATAACGCCCACACGGAGCGAGCTACTGGTAAGTGAAGATGATCGCACCCTGACAACAAAGGCCGGATTCCACGCTCGTTTTGACGCCCCATTATTATTTGCCAGATCGTTGTCTTCTGGTATCGCTGTCTTGTTACGCCCCACCGATGCGATCGGCGCAAGGAACCTCTTTTACTACGATCTCCAGGGCAACTGTAAGTGGCGCGTGGGACCGTGGCCACGCTTCCAACACTTTTTCATCCAAGATGCGAATCAAGTGGATGACGGAAACTTACGCGCCGTCTTGCAGCACGGCGGGCAAGCCCTAATCGTGGATAGCGCCACCGGTTCGGTGCTTCAGCAAATAGACTGGAAAGCTTAGCTCAGAAAAGAAAAAGCCCGCTGGTATTCCAGCGGGCTAGCACCCACGGGTTTCGGCTCGCCTTAGTGGGCTCGCGTTGCGAAACAGTCGCGGCAATAAACCGGCTTGTCCCCGCGCGGTTGAAATGGCACTTCGGCTACGCCGCCGCACTGGCTGCACGTAGCTTGGAACATTTCACGGACGCGCTGACCGCCGCCCGCGCCGCCGCTCTGCGAACGCATGGCTTTGCGCGCTTGGCGACAATCCGGACAACGGTTGGGCTTATTTTGAAAACCTTTGGTGGCGTAGAACTGCTGTTCACCGGCCGTAAACGCAAATTCACGTCCACAGTCAACACAATTCAAACTTTCATCGGCGTACACTAAACGAGACTCCTTACCTACTAGGCGGACTTCGAAACCGGGATTAATTCCCGGGCAAATCCTACCATGGGGTCCAGAGAAAGGGAAGTCCCCCGCCGTGGGGTCCGCGCCACCTCGAAGGCGAAACCGTCTTCCATGACCGCCACCATCGAGGTCCCCGCCAAGCTCGCCGCCGAGGTCGTGGCCACGCGCCGCGACCTGCATATGCACCCCGAACTGGGCTTTCAAGAGGAGCGCACAGCCGGAATCGTCGCCGAACGCCTGCGCGCGCTGGGCTTCGACGTGCATACGGGCATCGCCGGAACGGGCGTGGTCGGCGTCATGCGCGGCACCAAACCGGGCCGCACGATCATGCTGCGCGCCGATATGGACGCGCTGCCGATCCTGGAAGAAAACACACAATCTTATCGTTCGAAAAACGACGGCGTGATGCACGCGTGCGGGCACGACGGCCACGTCGCCATCCTGCTCGGCGCCGCCGAGCTCATTGCCGCGGGGCGCAGCGAGCTGCCCGGCACGGTGTGCTTGGTCTTTCAACCCGCCGAGGAAGGTCACGGCGGCGCCCAAGCGATGGTCAAGGAAGGCCTCATCGAACGGTTTTCCATCGAGCGCGCGTACGGATTGCATCTGAGCTCGAAGCACGCGACCGGCACACTCGGTTTTCGCAGCGGCCCGTTTTATGCGTCCAGCGACTCGATCGAGATCGAAGTCTTGGGTCGCGGCGGGCATGGCGCTGCGCCGCACGACACGATCGATCCGATTCTCACCGCCGCCGGCTTCGTGACCTCACTTCAGCAAATCGTCAGCCGCAATATCGATCCGCTCGAACCTGCGGTCGTTACCATCGGCTCGATTCACGGCGGAACGATTCACAACGTGATCCCGCGCACCGTGCGCATGCTCGGAACCGTGCGCGCGTTTTCCGAAGACGTGCGCGACGCCATGCCCGGGCGCATCGAGCGCATTCTCAAAGCCAGCTGCGATGCGGCCGGCGCCTCGTACGAGTACGAGTACCTGCGGCGCTATCCGGTGACCGTGAACGATCCCGATCAAACCAAGTATGCGGAGGCGCTTGCAAAGCGTGTCTTCGGCGACGAGCGCGTCATTGTGGCAGAGAAACTCATGGGTGCCGAAGATTTTTCGTTCTTTGCGCAACGCGTGCCGGCCAGCTTCTATATGTTGGGAGCGAGCGGCGGAAAGCAGTCCTCCAACCCGCACCACTCCAGCACCTTCGACATCGACGACGCCGCATTACCGACGGGCGTGGCGATGATGACCGCGCTGGCCTTTGACGCTCCCACGAACGCACCATAGTGCCGCACTCGACCATCCCCGATCAGATCGAGGCGCCGAAGTTAAACGATTACCTCGAGGTCATGACCCGCGCGGTCTTTCAAGCCGGGTTGAGCTGGGCGTCGATCGCGCAGCGTTGGGAGGCATTTCGCGCGGCCTTTGACGGCTTCGATGCGCATCGCGTCGCCGCATATACTGAGGGCGACGTCGATCGGCTGCTGCACGCCGACGGCATTCTGCATAGCGCGCGCAAGATTCGCGCCACGATTCACAACGCGCAAGCGCTGCTGGAAGTGGAAAAAGCGCACGGAACGATCGAGGCCTACCTGCGCTCGTTTCCGAGCTACGCCGCGCTCAGCGCCGATATCAAGCGCCGCTTCAAATTCATGGGCGAAATGAACGTCTGGTACTTCTTATTTCGCGTCCGCGAGCCCGTGCCGAAATTCGAAAAATGGGTCACGACGATCCCCGGCGATCATCCGCGCATGAAAGAGATGGTCGAGCGCGCCCGCACCGCGGGCACGTCAACCGAACGCTAACGCGTTAATCGTAGCGCAGCAGGAGCTGAATCGCGTCGTACTGCGCGGGCGTGATGCCCGGCATCGTGGATGGATCCCAGCCCTCCAGCACTGCCAGCCATTCGTGTCGAGCGGTGACGTAGTCGTGTTCCATCGCCGCTATAACGCCCAGTGCTAAATGCGGGACCTGGAACATGCTGTCGCACTCGAGGGCGTAACCAAGAAATGTTTTCGCTCCTGGTATATTGCCTTTCGCGGCCTCGTTGAGTCCCCGTTGCAGGTTGTAAGCGGATCCGTCGTCGCCAAACGTGACTGTATTAAACGGCGGTGGCGACATCGCATATTTTACCAATGCATCGTTGAAACGCCCCCTCAACACCGCTGCTGTCGCCGAATCTGAGCTCCCAGACGAGGGATGCGCGAGGATAGTTCGCCATTGTAATTTCGCTTCAGGGATCCGATGCGCGCGATAAAGCACATCGCTGAGTGGGAGCCTAAAGATAGCGTCTGCTGCGTACGTTCGTTCCTTCGTTTCGCCGAGCGCGCGTCGGTACGCGGCTATTGCCTGACTGTACTGCCGGTGCTGCCGAGCGTACTGCGCCACGTAATGATCGTACGAGTCGGGGTGATCGGCAAAGTCGCGCTTGATACGTGGATCCGTGGGCGGTACGGGCGTCGGAAGTACCCTCTGGATATCAGAGACGATGCAGCCGTGCGGAGTCCCGTGGTAGCCAGGCGCGAGGTGCGAAGTATCAGGTGGCACCGGCTTTGGGAGCGCGACAATTACAGCTAAAATTAGCGACGCGTTCGGCGTCATTCTCCGCTTATTATACCGCGGAACGAGACGCTAGTGCGGAGTTGCCGCCGGGGCCGGTGATGCGCTGGCTGCGGGTGACGGTGCCGGACTCGGGGACGCTTGCCCTTGCCGCCCTCCGTCTAACGTCTGGAAGATAAAGCCGCCGCCGAAACCGCCGCCGCCATCGCGGCCGCCAGGACGACGCGTGGCGTTGGGGTTGGGCGTTCCGCCGTTACCGTTTTGGCGGAACTGGAAGCCGCCGGTGACGATGTACAACCCGAGGTCCGGCGTGTAGCTCAGCGAGGGCGGCGGTCCGCCATCCCAGCCGAGCTTTGTCAGATCGTCGCGTACGCCCGAACTTACATGACCGCAGCCGACCAACGCGGCCGCCGACGTTAAGTCTTCCGGCTGCAATGAGTACCACGTGCCGTTCTTGGCCGTGTGCGCGGTGATGGTCCAATCCGGCGTCGCGGTGCCCTTGGTAAAGTGCGCCTGCAATTCACTCAGCGCGCTTTGCGCTGCGCTGCGCAGATCCGCCGTGCACGTCGGGCTCTTCGGATTGTACGCGAACGGAGTCTTCGGCGCGGCCGTCGGCAGTTTGTACGTGCGAATCGTTTCCTGTCCCGCCGCCGGAGGTCTCGGCGAAACGTACAGACCGACAGCCGGCATGAAGGTCAGCGTCGGCCGCGCGAACATGCTGCCAGCGCCCGGATCGACATAGAGATTGCGTTGTTGCGCAGCT
Organism: Candidatus Rubrimentiphilum sp.; assembly: GCA_035710515.1. Taxonomy (NCBI): domain Bacteria; kingdom Bacillati; phylum Vulcanimicrobiota; class Vulcanimicrobiia; order Vulcanimicrobiales; family Vulcanimicrobiaceae; genus Candidatus Rubrimentiphilum; species Candidatus Rubrimentiphilum sp. Next base: position 1,179,763 of record DASTDE010000001.1, read on the forward strand.
TCCTGATTCGCAATATGGAAGGTCAGGCAGCCGAAGACCGGGCGCATAAGCGCCGTCTTGGTCGTTGAAACCGTAACCGCATACGTCGATCCCAGGCCGTGATATTGCACGGTAACACCGGGGAGTGCGGGTGCTGCCGGTCCGCTCACCGGATAACCTGCGGACGTTTTTGACGCTTCGATTTGCGCGGTGTACGTTTTGAGCGCGTCCAGCACCGGCTGAATAACTTTCGCCGAATCCGGATTGCACGCTCCCAATGTGTTCAGCGCAAACGGATTGCTCGGCGGACTCGTCGGCAACTGCAGCATCTGGCGGAATGCCGCTGCCTGCTGCGAATTGCCGCCTACGATCCGCAGGCCGCCTCCGCCGCCTTCTCCCTCGCCGCCGATCTGCTGGGCGAGGCTCGGCGTGTTACTGGTGGTTTGCGGAACGTTCTGTCCGAAGCGCACGGCATAGCTGACCGAGTATTGCCGCGGCGTATTGGGCCGCGCAACCGTCGGAATAATGTTGCCGTTGGCGGTCACGTACGGCACGGCGCCTTGCGACGTCGCGAAGATGCCGCCGTACGTGTTAAAGATGTTGCTCGCTGCGAAGGTCACGGCGCCGCGTGACGTCAGCCAATTCAGGCCTGCGTCCACCGTCGTATAGGCCGGCAAGTTCTGCGAGTTGTTGCTCCCGGTGTAATTCGCGTTGACCAGGTACTCAAAGACCGAGCGCGGCGGCTTGTAATCGAGCAGGAGCCCGGCCCGGTGCAGCGGTACGTTCGGCAGTTGCGCGCCGGAGATCGTGATCGCATATGGATTGGTGAAGCGCGGATCGTTGCTGTTGGCCGTCGCGACTTGCGTGTCGTAGAACGGCTGCACGACCAGACTTCCGAACGTGAAGTAGCCGTTGAGGTGGAAGCCTTCGTAGACGCGCTGCACGCCGGCGATCGGCGTCGAGAAATACGTGTTCTGCGGACCGAACGGAGTGCCGACCGGCACGCCGCACGAGTTCACGTACGTATTTTGCGCAATCGTGAAATAATTCGGCGGGAAAATTCCGCTGTTCGTCAGCGCGGTCCCGTTGACGTCGACCGGGAACAGCACGCCGTTTTGCACCTGGCGGTACACTTGCGCGCTGATTTGGCCGCCGTTCATTTTGTGCGTGTAGCTCAGGCGCGCCGATGTGGACGAGCTGGACGAACTCTGGTCGCCGGGTGCGCCGCCGTAGGCGACCGCGCCGTTGCAGTCGATGCGCAGCTGCGCCGGATCCGTCAAGATGCCTTGCCGCCCGAAGCGCGCGCCTTGGCCGCCGATGTTGTAGTTAAAAGCGTACGTATCGCTGGTCGTCGGCTGCCAGGTGGTGCTGAGACCCAAGAGCAGCGAGGACGGCGCGTTGCTCGAGTGGCTGATGCCGATTGAATCGTTGAAACGCAGCTTCGTATTCGAACGGATCGAATCGTTGATCGAAAACTGCCAATAGCTCGTGGGCGGCGCCGAAAAGATGAATTGCGCGGCCTGCGGGACCAGCGGCGTGAAGGTGCTTCTGCTGCTGTACGCGTTGCCGCTGAACGAGATGGTGTGGCGCTCTTTGGCCGGCAGCGTCGCGCTCAGCGAGAATCCGTTCGAAAAGTTGGTGGACGTCGTTCCGGTCGGTGAAGCAACGCCGTTCACGAAGCGGTTCAGCAGGTCGTTGATCGAGGTCGAGCGGTTGCCGAAGAATGACGCCGAGACTTGCGTATCGCCGATCAGCGCCGCGTCCGTCAGCGAATACAGGTCGAACGTCGTGTTGTTGGTGTTATCGGGGCCGTAGCCGCACGGCACGGGTCCCGTGAACTGCGTGCAGACCATGTTGGCGAAATTGGACGAGTGCAGCCAGAGGGCGCTGAGCGTCTGCGCGTCGGTGAGTTGATAACGTAGGTTCGCCAGGTTGCCAATCGAGTTGCGGTCGCCGTTGTGACTGTAGAATAGGCCGCTCGCGTCCAGATACGACATGCCGTCGAGCAGGCTCGGCGTCGCGCGGAACGTATGCGTGACCGCGATGCCCAGTTTGCCGAGCGAACCGCTCTCCGAGGCGGAATAGTTGTTCTTGCCGTTGCTGCCGGCCGAAAGCGAAAACGCGCTTTGCCAGGAGAGCGAAGGCTGCAACGTGCTGAAGCCGACGCCGCCGCCGCCGAAACCGCCGGCTTGCGGACCGAACGACACGTTCGCGCCGGTGAAAAGATCCGAGTTGATGCCGCGCACGTTGCCGGCCATGCCGGGCGAGTTCAGCGGAATACCGTTGACCGAAAGCGCGGTCTGGCTGGCGTCTTGACCCTCCAGCGAGACGGTCTGCGTCGCGTCGCTGTCGTTGCTGGACGTGTTAACGTTCACGCCCGAAAGTTTGCCGAGCGCATCCGCCAAGTCGTTGGAGAGTTTACGCTGTCCGCTGCTGCTGGTGATCGACGTCGAAGAAATCGTGGCCGTGGACTTGGAGGTTACCGACGCGATCGTCTTGAGCGGCGCCGCGGCTTGTGCTAAGTCCACCGCGACAGTTACCGAGCGGCCGTTGGTGACTTCAAAATTTGCCGATGTGACTGCTTGGAAGCCGCGCGCAAAGACGCGCGCCCGGTAGATGCCGTCCGGAACGGCGATGAAGTGGACCTTGCCGTCAGCGCCCGTGAATTCGCTCGTGACCACCGGCCCGTCCAGCAGCACGCGCGCCAGAATAATCGGCGCCTTCGAATTGGCGTCCTGAACGTTAATCCAAATCTCGCCCGTGTCGGACTGCGCCAGCGCAACCGGGGTCATGCCGGCGACAAACGCCAGCGATACAAGAAAGGCCACAATGCGTCGCATCACGATTCTTTTACCATACCTGGCTTGGGAAACACCTGAGGAAGACGGATGGTTACCGTGGTGCCGTGCCCGGGCGCGCTATCAATAGTAATGGTGCCCCCGGCGCGATCGACGGCCCGCTTGGCAATCGCCAGCCCCAAGCCCGTGCCCGGCATCGAGCCGCGCGCGTCGCCGCGGTAGAACCGCTCGAAGGCGTGCAGCCGCTCGCCCTCGGTCATGCCCGGTCCCTCGTCGCGTACGGTGATCAACACGTGATCTTCTTCTCCGACGGCGCGCAGATGGATCGGCGCGTCGGGCGCATACTTCAGCGCGTTTTCGATGATGTTCCAGAGCGCTTCGCCCAGCTCGGCGCGGTCGGCGAAGATTTCGTCCACGCCCTCCACGCTATAGTCGATCTGGCGCGACTCGTCCAGGCGGCGCGTCGCCTCGCACTGATCGCGCAGCAACTCGCGCACGTTAATCGGCATCGGCTGCGGGGGCGCTTCGGCGTCCATGCGCGCCAGGCGCATCAGGCGGTCGATTAGGCCGCGCATGTGCTCCTTCTCGAGCACCATCGTGCCGAGAATTTGCCGGGCCACCTTCGGCTCTTCGATCGCGCCGCGGCGCAGCACGTCGATGTAGCCCGCGATAACCGTCAGCGGCGTGCGCAGCTCGTGACCCGCGTCGGCAACGAATTGGCGCATGCGCGCTTCGGTGTTCTTGCGTTCGTCCATGGCCGAGGCGACGTTGGCGGCCGCGTCGTTGTAGGCTTCGGTGAGCTGCGCGATCTCATCGCCGCCGGCTGTTGCAAAACGGCGTTGCGTATAGTCACCGCCCGCCAGCGCTTGCAGCGAGCCCGTAACTTCCGTGAGCGGCGCCAGCGCCTGGCGCGAAAAAACGCGCCCGATGAACCACGAGAGGAGGATCGCCACGATGCCGATCGAGACGATGATCAGCCAGTACGGCTCCAGGTTCGCAAAGATAACCCACGGCGAAGGCATGAAGGCGATGTAGCCGCCATCCACGCCGATAAGAAACCGCGGTTCGGAGATGCCCAAACGGCGATCGCCCGAATCGGGACCGCGCGCGATGAAGGTGGTCATGGTGGTAGTGCGATTGTGACCATGCCTACCGGTCGGGATCGGAAGCGGAAAGGGTCCGAAGATGGTGTTTCCGCGCGTTGATCCGGGCGGCTGGATGAGCTCGATGCGGCCTTGCACGACCTTGGCCAGCAGCGGCGGCCGCAGCGTTTTATCGCCGGCCAAATACTTGCCCTTCGTATTAAACACCGTGACTTGCAAACCGATGCCGCTCAACTCGCGCGCGATGTCCGCCGCCGCTTTGTCCAACGAAACGCCTTGCAGTTTGTACTGTTCGGCCAGCGTGCGCGCTTCGTCGTGCTTGGCGATGATGATATCGCGGCTAAAGCGGTTCAGCTCGTAGACCAGCGCAATTGAGGAAGCGACAATCACCAGCACAACGGTGATGCCGAGCAACAGCGTGTAGAGCGCGGCCAGCCGCGACGACAGCGAACGGTTCATGCAGCTATTGACTCAACCCGTAGCCGACGCCGCGGACGGTTCTGAAGAACGAGCCGTCGTCGGGGCGATCGATTTTCGCGCGCAGATACGAGATGTACGTTTCGACGATGTTCGGGCCGCCTTCGAAGTCGTGTCCCCACACCAGTTCCAACAAGTGATCTTTGCTAAAGACGCGGCGCGGCTCGCGCATGAAGACGGAGAGCAGATCGAACTCGCGTTGCGTTAAGTCCAGGCTCTCGCGTCCGCGCCAGGCTTCACGCGTGGCCGGATTGATCGCGACCTCATGCCAGCGAACGACTTGTTCCTCAATCAGCTGCGGCCGGCGCAACTTGGCTTGCAAGCGCGCGATGAGTTCTTCAAAGATGAACGGCTTGACCAAGTAGTCGTCGGCGCCGGCGCCCAGGCTCGCCACTTTGTCAGCGGTCTCGCCTTTGGCGGTGAGCATCAGGATCGGGCACTGCGTGATCTCGCGCAACTTGGGCAAGAGCGCGAGGCCATCGATCTTCGGCATCATGACGTCGAGCACGATCGCCTCGGGATCCCATTCGCGCACGAGTTGCAGCGCCGCCGAACCGTCGGAGGCGGTCTTGACGATGAAGCCTTCGCGCGAGAGGCCGAGTTCGAGCATCTCGCGGACGAAGCGGTCGTCGTCGACCACCGCCACGCGGGAGGGTTGCATATCGGGCATGATATGACTGATCGTGGGCGCTCACCCTTAGAGGGGGCTGAACTAGGCGGCCCGGACCGCCTTCCAACGGGTGTGCTTCTGCCCCGCGACCAGGGCGGCCGACTCAATCGCTTCCAGCGGATGGGCGATCAACTCGATCCCCAGATCCGCCAGCTTCTTGTAAGTAGCGCCATCCGGCAGCCAGTGGGCGAACAGGTGGAATTCGGTCGCCTGAGCCGCCTGGGCCACGAGCGACAGCACGTCACCCAGCGAGCACGTATCACGTTCGATGAGCTTCTTGGTCACCGAGGATCGAAACCGCCCGGCATTCCAGCCCGGCACCAGCACTAGCAGCCGGCGCAGAGATTTTGGCGAGTTGCCCTCGAAATCGATGGCCGCTGCACCGACCGTTTTGGCCAGAGCCGAATCGACCCGAGCGTGAAGCATGGCTGGAGTAACCTTCGCGGCCTCCCCGGTCTCCAGCACGGCCCCCGCGCCAATCATGTATTCCATGGCGCCAGTATCCGGCGCTGGAGTGCCACCTGGGTGGCACTGATGGACCCAAATACGCGTTACGCGTCAGATTCGGACAAAAAGCCGCGGCGACGAAGCAGGGCGAGAGCCTGTTGTCGACCGCTGCAACCGAGCTTCGCGGTCGCTCTTTGAACAAGAGTCCTTACGGTATAGAAACTGCGACCCGTAGCGGCGGCAACTTCTTTTGTGCTTTGCCCCAGATCAAGCGCCCGCATCACGGCAAGTTCAGAGGCCGTTAGCGCGCAACCCGCCGGGGAGCGCTCTAGTATCCGAGCGGCGGTCAGTTTTATGCACCAACGAACGCTTTTTGCCAGCCCGCTCAAGCCGTGCTCTTCAAGCTCTCTTAACCCGAGAGCGGCCACTTGTTCCCACGCGCTGACATCATCTACTTGAGCAATAGACTGGACGGTTTTTCCAAGTATACCTGTCGCTATATGGCACGGTCTCGCCAAGACCCTAGTCAAGGCTCGGCGGCCGGAGCTTTTGCGCTCAGATAGGACGTGCACTAAGGCAAACAGCACGTCGGCAATCTCGGCCTGACTCTTCGCATACGCATGGGCTGGTCGCACGGCCTTCAGCCTCCTTGCTCCTTCCGTCGAAATTGACCGCGCCTTTGAGGGGCTGCCGGCCGCAAGGCTGTACATTGCGTGCACTGCTCGATCGGCCGCTTGATCGAAATCATAGTAGCTGTAACCACCGCTGCCAAACAAATCCATTAGACGATCGGCGTTCTCCATGTCGCCGCCCCAGGCGAAAAGCGTTGCGCGCAGCAAATGGAGGACTCGATCGCGGCCGGAGGTAGGATGCCTGATCTCAGCAAGTCTATCAATGAGCTCCCGCAACTCTGCCTCGCCGCCAGCTTGCGTTTCTGCGCAAGCCAGCATAAACAAAGCAGTCTCAAGGCTGAATCGATCTCCGCTTTGCATCGCGCAATCCAGGGCCTTTCGACCATAGTGAATGTACTCGGTTAGGTCGTTCTCCAAGAACAGGCACGCTGTTGCAAGTACTGCAAATGCGCGTCCAGCCACGACAATCAATCCCGCGCTTTCTGCCAACTCAGCTGCTGTGAGCGCAGAGTTGCGAACGCGTGAAATTGGAAGCCCTATGTTCATCCCCGCCACGGCGATCCTTAGAGCAATCTTTGCAGTGATAGCGTCGTCTTCTAGATTCCGGCTCAGCAGTTCGGCCTCGTTGATAGCTACCGCCGCCTCATCCGGATGTCCCCGAAGGGCATAATCGGCCGAAAGAAGCCCCAGTATTTCAGCCCTAACTGACGTGCATTGTGTATGCATAAACGGCTCCAGGATCTCTGCAAGGGGACGGCCCTGGTTTAATACGCTTATCGCCAGACGGATAGAGAAAGTAGCCGCTGATAGCGGTTCCGGCGCGTTATGCACTGCTTTTTCAAAAAGGACCTGCGCTCGATCAAAGCGTCCAGCATCTGCCTCGCGCTGTGCCCGCAAACCGAGAACGGTCGCATCTGACCTCCGCACATTTTCGGGTAGCCTGCGAATAGCGGCCTCCACAGTGTCGCTATGAGAGTGATCAACCAGGTCGAAACCTCGCGAGCGTAACAGACGGAGGACATCCTCGCCCGAATGCGCTGCCGCATATAATCGGAGCGCGGCGACGACGTTGCCGATGCGCTCGAGTGCTTTTGCGGCTTCTAGTTGCAACTCGCGCGCCCGCCGCGGATCGGTAACCTCCAGCTGCCGGCATAGAAAATCACGAAAGAGCTCGTGGAACGAGTAAAGCCCCGGACGCTCGAGAGCCAGAAATGTGGCTCGCTTTCGTACTGTTTCGAGAATGGGTTCACAATTCTCACAACCGGCAGCTTCTAAGACAGACGTGTCGATCGCAGGAAGGTAGGATGCGAGGTGCAGGATGGCGCGTTCGCTCACGGTCAGGTCATCGTAGACTTGCTCGGCTAAATACTGGAACAGCATCTCTCGAGTCGCAGTCGCGATACTCGCGGAATCGGGAATCAGTTGCGAAGAGCGTAGAGCGAAACCCAAGGCGACCGGCCAGCCGGCAGTCGCTCGCATGATGCTCTCAAGCCGTTTCTCTGAAACACCTGCACGTGAGGCAAGTTCGCAGACTTCGTCGTCGCGAAACGCTAAATCGGACTCATCGACGATGGAATCAACATCACCGTAAGCCAGCCAGGTCGCCACCGGTAGATCCAGCGACGATCGCGTCGCAATTATCCATCGTGCGCATGATTTGGTTTGGGAAATCATGTGTGCAACAAATCGAGAGACCTCTAAGTCGTCGCTACAGCGGTGGAAATCATCGATCGCAATAACGCCGTTAAATCCTTTGAGGTGCGTGGCCATCCACACGGCCATTTCTTTACCTGGTTCGGGGGAAGACGCGCTGCTCTGGTGCGCTGACGAAACGGTGCTGATGAGCTCCGGCAACCCTGATGAAAACGCTTCTGAAAGGCCGCGGGCGAAGCCGAGCAAGGTACAGTGGTCGACCTGGACGGTGAATTGCACACATACGCGCGATTGCGACTGCAGCCAGTGCGAAAGTGCTACTGACTTTCCGTAGCCAGCCGGAGCAATTATTAGTGTAATGGCTCGGGACGCAGCCGCATCGATGCGCTGCAAGACTCGCGGACGCATAGTCGGCGTGAAGAACGCCGGTCCGTTAGAAAGCGCAACGTCGGCTAGCCGCGTCACTCAGCGACCTACGACGAAAACCGAGGAGCCCCTCCGCGACGACGACCACACCCAGAGGAAGCTCCTACTAGAATGATATGCCTTCGCTCCCCAAGGCTCCATACAGCATTTGCAGTACGACGTGCCGCACCGTGCCATACAGTTGTCACTGTTGGTTCGTATTCTCGGCGCACATCGCACAGAAAGGACATATATATGAACAACGATTCCACCCTTAGAGCTATCGATGCCCTTGCACGCCGAATGATCGGTCGCATCTGGAACAATCTTCCAGAAGAACGACGGAGTAAGTCGCAGCTACAAGAAGAGGTGCTTCAATTTGCGTCGCGTGCCGCCGCAAACTTCAGTCCGGGACAAAATCCCTACGATGCGCTTCGAGCGACCTATCCAAACGTGGGCAGGCCGTGGAAAAAGACAGACGATGAAGAATTGCGTCGCCTTTTCGCCGCAGGTAATAGCGTCGAGGATATAATGCTGCTCTTCGGCCGCACACAGAAAGGAGTACGCCTGCGCCTCGTCAGGCTCGGCCTGATCACGGACGAACCCCGAGTCGCCGCCTAGTCTTCATTGGCGCCGCGCCGCCCACCCACGGCCTCATCGTAAGGTTTTGGCTGTTGGGTGAGCGTCGTGAGTGGCGACATTTTGGCGGCGCGCAGCGCTGCGTCAACCTGCTGTAGCTCGCCCTTCTCGAATGCGGCGACGGCGCGTAGCCGATCGTTGGTTAACGCATGGAGCGTGGCATTTTCCTGGAGTTGAACGGCCGTCGGTGGTCCGGAACTCCCGCCGAAGGTCCCCATTTGGGTTTGCAAGCGCTCGCGCAGCACATCGGTCAGGAAGTCATCGTCCTGGTCGTTGACGGGGTTTTGCGTAATCGATAGCAAGAGCAGCTTCGCCTGCGAGGCAACCGCTGCTACTCGCAAGGCTAAAGCCCCGTTGTTTGCCGCGTTCAGCGCTTTCGTGCGCAGCGGCGCTTCATTTAATATAGTCGACAGGGTGTTCAGCGCTGTGTTGACTCGCCCAAAGTCGCTGAAAACCTCATGCGCGGCGACATAGTTCGCGCGCATTTGCGCGAGAGTATAGTGCGTGCGCGGATCCTGTTGCACCAGGATCGGCTGCCGTAGCGTCACGTCGCCGTGCACCACGAGCGTGTACTTTCCGGGCATCACGCCAACGCTGTCACCACTGAAGGCCGCTCCCTGATTCCAAGTCGGCGCGAATTTCCACGTTGGCGGTGCGTTCTCGGTCGTGTCCCAGGTGAAGCGATTAAAGCCGGCCTGATTCGTTAATTCCTTCGCAGTGAAATGCCGGACCGAGTGTCCTGTGGCGTCGATTATGTCCGCGGTCGGGGCATTCGCCGCCGGGCGTTTCAAATAATAGGTGATGAGGGCGCCAAATGGCGGCCCGGCACCATCATTGCGCGTTCCAAAATAATTATGCGTGTTCCACTGCACCGCCGGGCGGATTGCAAACAGGTACGCACCGCTACGCGTCGCCTGCGCGGTGGTGAGCTGCTGCAACGGCGCCAGGTCGTCGAGAATCCAGACGCTTCTTCCATGTGTGGCCAGTAGCAGATCGTTCGCATCGGGCTGGACGGCAATGTCGCGCACCGAGGTGGCCGGCAGATTGAAATTGGTGTTGCGCCAGTGCGCGCCGCCGTCAAAGGTCGCCCACAAGCTGTTCTCGAGCCCCGCGTAGATCAGCTTGGGATTGCGAGGATCGGAACGTACGCTGCGCACTTCTTGTCCGGCCGGCAGATTGGCCGCGATGTCGCGCCAGTGCGCGCCGTAGTCGGCCGTCATATAGACGTGCGGCGTGCGGTCGCCGATCATGTGCAGATCGTAGGCCGCGTACAGCAGGCCGGCGGATCGCGTCGAAGCCGAGAGGCTGGCGAAGCGCCCATAGGGGCGGATGCCCGGCGGCGTGACGTTGCGCCAGGTCTTGCCGCCGTCGCGGGTCAGCTGCACGTAGCCGTCGTCGGTGCCGATCCACACCTCGCCGCGGCGCACGCGCGAAGGCTCTATATAAAGGATAGTCTCCGACGTTTCCGCCCCGGTGCCGTCCAGCGTGATGCCCCCGGTCACCGTCTCGTGCGAGCGGGTGTTGCGGGTCAAGTCGCCGCTGAGCACCCGCCAGTGCGCGCCCGCATCGCGCGTGGCGAAGAGCACGTTGCCGCCCGCATAGAGCACGTGCGGGTCGAAGGGATCGAACGCGATCGGCGTCTCCCAGTTAAAGCGGTACTTCAGGTTGCGCGGGTCGACCACGTTCTGGTCGTGCAGATAGGGCGAGACGGTGCGGTCCTCGTTGGTGCGGGTGTTGATCACATCGAGCACGCCGGCGAAGTTGCCGCCGCCGCTGGTCATCCACACGATGCGCGGATCCTTCGGGTCGGGCACCACCCAGGTGCCGTCGCCGCCGCCCATGTTCTGCCAGGCGCTCGAACTGATGCCGCCGCTCAAGCCGTTGTTGGGCGCGCACCACACGCCGTTGTCCTGCAGCGGCGCGCAGACGTGGTACGGATTCTGCCGGTCGAACCCGATGTGATAGAGCTGCGCGATCGACAGATTGTGCGGCATCGCCCAGGTCGCGCCGTTGTCGAATGAAAAGGACGGGCCGCCGTCGTTGCCTTCGATGATGCGCTTGGCGTCCTTGGAGATCCACATCGCGTGGTTGTCGCCGTGCACGCCGCGCGCGCCGATGCGCCAGGTCTTGCCGCCGTCGGTGCTCACGGTCAAGCGCACCGAGAGCGCCCAGAGGTGATCCTCATTGGTCGGGTCGACAAAGACGTGCGTGTAATAAAACGGCCGCTCGTTCACCAGCGTGTTCGAACTCATCAGCTTCCAGGTCGCGCCGCCGTCGTCGCTGCGCCAGAGTATGCCGGACTTCGATTCGATCAGCGCGTAGACGCGTTGCGGATCCGAGGGCGCCACCGCCACGCCGATGCGCCCGGTCGCGCCGCTCGGCAATCCATTGCCGGTGAGTTTCTCCCATGTTGTGCCGAAGTCGATCGACTTATAGAGTCCGCCTTGCGTGCCGCCGCTGTCCGAACTCCAGCCGGTGCGGCGGTACGGCCACATGCCGGCATACACCACGCCCGGCGCAGCGGCTGCGGTCGCCAGATCCGATACGCCCGTGCGCGCGTCAACATACAGCGTCTTCTGCCAGGTCTTGCCGGCGTCGGTGGTGCGATACATTCCGCGCGCGCTGTTGTCGGCGAACGGATCGCCGAGCACACCCACCAGCACGCTGTTCGAATCGCGCGGATCGATCAGGATGCTCGCGATTAACGCATCGGGGAGCGTCAGCACGTGCGCCCAGGTTTTGCCGCCGTCGGCGCTGCGATAGACGCCGTCGCCCGGCGCGACGTCATTGCGTGGCGCGCCTTCGCCCGTGCCCACCCAGACGATTTTCTTATCCTTGGGATCGATCGCGATCGCGCCGATCGAACTGACCGCTTCCGAATCGAAGACCGGCGTAAACGATTGCCCCGCGTTGGTGCTGCGCCACACGCCGCCGCCCGCCGCGCCGACGTAGTACAGCGACGGGTCCGCATCCGTGCCCGCGACCGCGCCCAGCCGTCCGCCCGAGACCGCGGGCCCGAGGCTGCGAAAACGCATTTGGTCGAAAAAGCCCGGCGTGGGCGAAGGTTTGGGAGTTTCTTTCTGTTCGGCCGCTCCGGCCAGAGCCGGAACGCTCGCGAAAAGACCTACTATAAAGGAAAGCAGCAGTCGGCGCATGGCGTGCCTTTAGGCGTCAGTGATATTCGACCTGGAGCCGGCAGTTGTCGTCGACAGCTACGGAAATGTTGGGCTCCCAAGATCTAAGATCGAGTGGGTGACGGCTCGATTTGATACGGCAAGTGACTTCGAGTAGCGCCGCGCCGGGCGCGATTATAATCGAATGCTTTCCGGTTTCGCCCTTGCGGACCATCCATGGGTAGTGCACTGGACCTTTCGTCACCAGAACGTCGATGTTGCTGCCAAACTCATTACTGATGGAAAAGTGAAACCGGGGAACCTCCGCGTTCGCGGGCAACCCCGCAAACAAGGCCGCGGCGGCAATAGCCAGCGCGAAAACAGCTCTTTTCATAGCGCTCACCTCCGTTGGTCGTTTGCCGCACCTTTTGGCGGATTGGCGATCAGGTCCTCGATGAACTGCGCGATCAGGTCGCCTTCCCACTTCAGCCGCGACGCCAGCCAGGCGCGTTCGGACGGGCACGTCACCTCGCCCAGTTCGATCACCAGCGCGCCCGCGCTCGCGTGCACTTGCCGGAAGCCGTAATAGTTGCTCAAGTTTGTGGTGAAGTTGTCTGTCATGAAGTGATAGGGAAAGTAATGGCTGTAGAGTGCGCGCCACGCGCGCGCGGCGGGAACCGAGCCGGGATCGTGATAGCCGATCGACGCGCCGGTCGAACATGGTGTGCCACTGCCGTCGAAGTGAATGAAGACCGCCGCTTTGACATCGAATGTGCCGTCGAAATCCGCCGGCTCGCGCGCCACGGTAAAGCCTTTCGCCCGCAGGTCGCGCGCGACTTCATCCGCCACGACCGGCGTCCACTGCCGCTCGCCAGCGGCGCCGAGATTACACTTGTGCTTAAAGTGCGCGCAACTGGCGGGGCGGCCTTCGTGACCGGCCGACACTAAGGCGTCGAAATGCATTGGAGATGCGAATGGCGTGGGGGCAGCTACGATCGAGGGCATTGGTGACGGCACGGGCGAGGTCTGAGATGCAAGCTGCACCGGCGGGGTAATCGATGCGAGCGCTGCGATAAGCGGGATAAAAACAGCCGTCATCAACATCAGGCTGCCCTATTCGTCAGGCGCGGGTTTGCGTCAGGCCGACGAGTTGCTTAATCGCTTCGGACGGCTCGCACTGCAGCTCGGCCAGCAGCGTTTCGCGATACTGGCGGTACTGCCGCATTGCGGCGGCGCGATCGTCGCGGCGCAGGTGCGCTTTAATCGCGAGTTCGCGGCCGGCTTCATCGCACGGATCGTAACCGATCATCTCTTCAGCTAGCTCGAGGGCGCGACGGATGTTGCCGTTGCTCAGCGCGTCGGCGGCCAATCGGTGCGCGGCCTCGAGGCGCAATCCCCGCAAGTGCCGTTCCGTCGCTTCAAACCAATCCCATGATAACATCCGCTCGGGGCGTTTATTGCGGAGCTTCTCGTAGACGCTCGAGAGCTGCGCGCGCTCGGCGTCATCCAGCGAGGTGCGCGACCGCAGCGCGGTCATCGTGCGATCGATCTCCCAGAGATCCACACGCACGTCATCGTGCAGCGCGTAGCCGTCTTTGCTGCGCACCACGCGATCGCTGCCAAGATGCGCGCGCAACCGGTGCAAACAGACGCTGAGCGCATTGCGCGCGGAGTATTCATCCAGCTCGGGCCACAGCAAGTCGGCCAGCCGCGCGCGCGGTACGTTTTCACGCCGCAGCGACAGCGCCACCAGCAGCGCGAGTTCGCGTTCAGAGAGCGGCACCTCGCGGCCCGCACTGCGCACGACGCCCGCCGTCAACTGCACTTCGAGCGGCAGCGCGCGCTCGAAGCGATCGCGGTGCAGGCGCCCCATGTATTTGTCGAGCATGCCGAAATCGGCCAGCCCTTCGGCAATCGCGCGCACCGCGCTCTGCAGGGCGGGCGATTCGCACCGGGCCGCCGCGCGCGCGGCGATTGCGATAGTTTCTTCGAACGCCGGCTCGTCGTATGTTGCCACCGCGACGGCCGACAGACATTCCACGAAGGGTGAGCCCAACTTCTGCGCGGCAGCCAGCGCGGCTCGCGCGTAGCGTACGGTTTCTCGTGCGTCGTTAGAATTCGCAGCTGCAATGATGCTCCCGCAGGCGATGAACTTCAACATGTCGATGTTGGTGGGTTCTTCGTGGCGCCCGCGCGCGGCGGCGGCGAAATACGCCAGCCCGCGCACAGCGTTCGTGTGCACGATTTCGTCGAGCTCGACGCCGTACTTCACAAAGGCGCCGTCGTCGCCGGCAAACCACGCGCCGAAACACGCCTCGGCAAGATCCAGCGCGACGAAATTCATTAACCCCGAACGGCGCGAACCTTCCAGCGCCCGGTCCACGAACTGCCTCGCGACCGCGAACTCGCCGCGCGCCCGGGCGATGTCCGCGCCGAGCGAGAGCAGGGCACCCGAGCCGACGATGTCCGTCACGCCGACGTGCGGCAGCGCCGCCGTCATGTCGCGCTCGCCTTGTCCCAGTCTGCCGGCGCGCGCGCGAAGCAGACCGAGAACGTAGACGACGTAGCCTTCAACATAGTCTTTGGGCTGTGCGCCGATGTGATTCTCGCGCAGATACTCTTCGAGCATCGCTATCGCTTCTTCAATTCCGCCCGTGTAGCCGCGCATGACGGCGCGGAAAATCAGCAAGTAGCTGCGTTCGGTGGGCGTGACGGTTGGCGAAAGCGTGAGCCAGCGCGACTCCGATTCTTCGAGCAACTCTTGCATGTCCATACAGAACATGCGCAGCATGCCCGTAATGCCCCACAGGCGTGGATACTCTTCGATGAGCGCACGATCGAGCGACGCCAGCGCGCGGGCGTATTCCGGCGAAGGCGTGTGGTCGCGAATGACTTCGTATTGTCCGAGCGCGTGCGCCGCCGACTCCTGATCGCCGTGCGCCAGATGCAGCTCGGCCGCGCGCAGATAGTGTTTGGCGCGCGAGTGTGCGCCGGCGACGCGCGCCAGAATTACTTCGCGCTGCGTCTGCCGGTGTTCGACCAGCAGCGCGCCGAGCAGCGGATGCAGCACGAACACTTCGCCCGTATGGGTGAGGAACGGTGACTGCTTGGCGAACTCAACCAGCGCGTGGACGGCGCCTTCTTCTGCAAACGCGGCTTGCAGATCCGCAATGGACGTATGCGGAATGCACGCGCACACAAACAGCGCCTCGTGCAGCTTCGGGTCGAGCGTGGCGAGCACTTCGTCCGCTAAGTAATCGTGAATCTCTTTAAAGGCGACGTCGGCCAAATTCTCGAGCAGCGTGTCGATGCGGCCTTCGCTCGCGAAGCGGCGCAGCAGAAAAACCGCGATCGGCCAGCCCTGCGAGATCTGCATGATGCGCGCCAGGAATCCGGGCCGGTCGGCGTACGGACCAAAGAGTGACAGCAGTTCGGAGCGATCGAAGGCCAAGTCGTCCGCGCGCAGCGTGAGAATTTCGTGTGGCGGTGCGTAGCGTGTTAAATGAAGCGGCAGCGTCTCGCGCGAGCAGATAACGACCACGCGCCGGTCGGGCCGCTGCGAGAGCACGCGGCTAAAGAATTCCAGCGCGGCCTCGTTGCGCGCGACGTGGTCGGCGTTTTCGAAGACGAAGATCGAATCGGTGACCGGGTCTTTCCAGGCTTCAAGCGCGGGACGAGCCGGCTCGGCGGCCAGCGCTGCGATCAGGCGCTGACCCAGGTCGGCTTCGTCGGCGACGTCGGCCAGGTCGCAGACGGTGGCGTTCGGCTTGGAGGCGAGCAGCTGGCGCGCCAGGGTGGACTTTCCGAAGCCGGGCGGCGCCGAGACGGCGACGATCTTCGGCTGGACCCGCTCCAGGCGGTCCAACAGAAAATTCCGCCGGATCTCAAATCCGGCCGCGTTTGCCTCCATGGCCTTACCTTACGACGCGGGCGCCGCCTGGGGCTACGCCATTTCCCCCGATCTTGTAAGCACTTTGTAATGGAGTTGTTATGGGTCGTAAGTCCCACGACAATAGGCCGGGATACTCTCTTTAGAACCGTTTCTACAGTCTATGGAGCTAGATTAAGAAAATGGCGATTTCCACCGAGCCGGCGCACGCCTTTGCCGGCAAGGAACCCGTGGTCACCCGGACGCTGGGCCGCTTGCTTGACCTCGACGAGCAGATCGCAGTGCTCGGCAACGCCTCCGCCTTGGGAGCGATCTTGCGCGGGATGACGATCGGCGAGGCCATTGAGACGTTAAAGGGCCTGGTTCCGTTGACTCCCCGAGGGCATCTTCACTCCAATCTCTCCGAGCGCGAGTTAGAGGTCGTTCGATTGGTGGCCGAAGGGCTATCGAATAAAGAGATCTCCTCGCGGCTCAAATTAAGCGACAAAACGGTAAAGAATCATATTTCGCACATCTTGGCGAAGATGAACCTAACCGCGCGCACCCAAGTAGCCGTTTACGCCATCCGCGCCGGATTAGTATAGCCGCCTGCTCGCTTGAGCAGACCCTGGATTGGGAAACGTACCTACATGGTTGAATCGCGCCCGAACTGGCCGAACGGCATCGGCCTCTTAATAATTCATATCTGCGCGCTGGCTGTTTTTGTTCCACTCTTCTTCAATTGGCCCGCATTAATTGTCGCCGCTTGCATCGCATATGCAACCGGAGCGTGGGGCATCACGCTCTGTTATCACCGCACATTAACGCATCGCAGCGTCCGCCTGAAGAAACCGGTGGAATATGCCACCGCGATTTTAGGTCTGCTCGCCATGCAAGGCGATCCGATTTCGTGGGTCGCGACGCATCGCCGCCATCACGCGCATTCAGACCACGAAGGCGATCCGCACGACGCAGGACGCGGTTTCGGCTGGGCGCACATCGAGTGGCTCTTCAAGCCGAATCCGGACGTGCCGCGCACCGTTCCCGAGTTTCAAAAATATTGTCCGGATCTCTGGAACGACAAGTTTTACCGGGCGCTGTATCAACTGAACTTTCCGATCCAAGTCGCGTTCGCCGGCATGCTGCTGGCCATCGGTGGCTGGCCGTTCGTCGTGTGGGGCATCTTCGGACGGTTGGTGTTCGCCTATCATACGACGTGGCTGGTGAACAGCGCGACGCATATGTTCGGCTATCGCACCTATAAAACGACGGACCAGTCAACCAACTCGTGGTGGGTCGCGCTGCTCTCGTTCGGCGAGGGCTGGCACAACAACCATCACGCGTTTCCGTACTCGGCGCGTCACGGAATGGCGTGGTACGAATTCGACATGACGTGGCTCACGATTCGGTTCTTGTGGCTCCTGCGGCTCGCCGATCGCGTTCGGGTGCCGAGCGCGGCACTACAGGCCCGTCTGCGCGTTACGCCGCGTAAACCTCACCCCGTCTAGCGCACCTCGGTTAAGTGCCAGCCGCCGCACGATCCGTGCGGGCATTGGTACACGCGTAGTTGCAAATACTCGCCGTTCTCTTCGGCGCGTTTCATTTGATGCTCGGCTGTCTCGAGGGCGGCGCGCTCGTGGGGATAGCGCTTCTTGCCGCAGCTGGAGACGAGCTCGACAAGACTCCGTAGTTTATTGCGCCGCATGCCGGGCGGCTTCTCCAATTGTAACGATCTGCCCCGCTCGGAGCACACGCCTCAGTTTCGCTGTATACTTACGGCATGATTCGAACCCTGGTCGCGGCGGCGCTTCTTGCCGGACTTGCTCTTCCGGCGTCCGCGAAGACTGTGGATGTCTCAGCTTATGCGGCAACTCTCCAGCATTCGTCGAACTCACAGCAATTGATCGACGCGTGCAGAAACTTGACGTCAGCGCTATACGTCACGGTGCCGATCGGTACGTCCGGCCAATCGTCACCGAACGGTGATGCGGCGCTTGCTGCGATGACCAAGTTCGTCCAATCGGGGCACAATACGCAAGCCCGCGTTCGCTGCGCGCGTTACTTGGGCAACATTTCCCTAGTCGGCATGGAGCCGCCAAATTTAAAAACGTATAGCCCTTATGCCGACCAGGCAATTGCAGTGCTTTTCGCGCTATTCAAGGATCGGGATCCGTTGATCCGTGCTGGGGCGGCCAACGCTCTTTGGGGGATAAGGTCGCCCGCGGTCGGGCAGGCCCTACTGCACCTGGCGAATACCGATCCATCTCCGATTGTTGTGGGAGCGGCATTTCAAACTATGTTCTGGGCCATGAAAGCAGATATCGCTGCTAATCATGACGCACAGGCGTACGATGATTCCATTGCGCGGGGCCTGCGTTCGATTGATTCGGATGTTGTCGTGGGCGCGCTCTCGGCCTACGGCGCTCTCCACGGATTCCAAGCCAATTCGGTGCTTCGCACGTACGCGGCATCAGACAAACGGCCGGCGGTCCGCGAGGGGGCCATCGCGGCGTTCGAGTCAATGATGGAGTGGAACAAGAGTATAACGGACTTTCTTGAGTCGAGGCTCAGCGATCCCGACATAAATGTTCGCGACAGGGTGATGCTGGAATTGATGCGCTTCGGCGACTACCACGCTTTGCCGGCAATCCAAAGACTGGCAAAAACTGCGCCCACCGCACAAGAACGCGCCTCAGCCGCTGCCTATGCAAAGGCGATGATGGCGTACGAGATACGGAACCGCCCGCACTAACGCAAGGATTAACTTCCTCGGGCGCGGGCTTTTTTCAGGGTCATGATCTGCTCTGCCTGAACGTTTGGAGTCGCGGAGGAACATTCTTATGGTGATGGCTCTGCTTTTCACCGGGGCGCTGGCGACGCCGCAACCGCCGCCCCGATTCCCATGTCGAATCAAGCCGCCGGCCTGCTACGCGTTCGCTATGATGTGTGACTACGGGAACAAAAGGCCGGCCGCGCATTTTGTTAGTATTTCTAGCGGTATCGCGCCGACGCCGATGGTGCGCGAACCCGGGAAATGCTTCGTCAACGTGAAACCCAATGTTGTGCCTTCGCGCAAACGATAGGAGATTCTGAAGTGTTGAAACGCGCCGGTTTGTATTTTTTCGCTGCCCTATTTGCGTTTTCCGCAGTCGCCCTTGCCGATCAGGGCCCCACCTACAAGGGGCCGTTGAGTCCGGTTGAGACAGCGTTCGTAAAAAGCATACAAACCGACCTGATGCAGCGCTTTCCGACCGCGGCGGACGCCGAAAAGGCGGGCTATGTCCGGTACACCAACGCCGATGAAACCGGCGCGATCAGTTACGCCAACCTTCAGTGGGTGTCGCCCGATAGCCGCCACCCCAGTCAACTCTGGTACGACAAGAACGGCAACTTGTTGGGTGCGGACTTTTCGGTCCTAAAAACGAGCGATGTCCGCCCATCAATCTTCGGCACGAACCCGGGGCGCCTTTATGAATTTGACGACCACGTGCACTATATGCTGAAAAACGCGGACGGCACGATGACCTATGACAAGTGGGTGATGGCGCCCAAATACGTTGCGGCGGGCGGCGAGCCGGCGCACCCGACTGCGGCGAAACTGGTCGAAATGGGTCGCGCCAAGAACGTCGCGCAGATCGTCACCGTTTTTGACATGCCGTCCATTTGGGATCTGATCGTGTGGGTCAAACCCAATCCTAACGGGGCCTTTGCCGAGAAGAACCCGCTCGTCACGCCGTAAGGTGCCGTGGATCGAGCCGGTCGCGCTGGACGGGACGCACGTTAGACTGGAACTGCTATCAAGGGCGCATCACGACCATCTGGTGGCAGCCGCCAGCGACGGCGAGCTCTGGAACCTCCACTATACGACTGTTCCCGAGCCGGCCGGGATGATGGCGGAGATCGACCGGCGCTTAGCGCTGTTCGAAAGCGGGTCGATGCTGCCGTTTGCGGTGATCGACCGCGCGACGGGCGAAGCCGTCGGCATGACGACGTACATGAATATCGACGCCGAGAACCGGCGCTTGGAAATCGGTTCGACGTGGTATCGCAAGCGCGTGCAGCGCACCGCGCTCAATACCGAGTGTAAGCTTCTGCTTCTCTCGCACGCGTTCGACACGCTCGGATGCATCGCCGTCGAATTCCGAACCTCGTCTTTAAACCTGCAAAGCCGGCGCGCGATCGAGCGCCTCGGAGCCAAGCTCGATGGCGTATTGCGCAGCCATTCCTTTCATAAGGATGGCTCGCTGCGCGATACCGTTGTTTACAGCGTAACGGCGCCGGAGTGGCCGGCGGTGCGGGCCGACCTTCTGGGGAATCTAAGATGCGACCAAAGCTCGCGATAGCTGCTTTACTAGCTCTCGGGTCAGCTGCCTGCGCAGCGGCTGGCGGGGGGTTCGGATATTCTGCCAGGGCCTGCGGTGGAATCCCCGACCCAATGTCTCTTTTGGTTGACTATCCCACGGAGCTCCGCATGGTTGGTCTCCCCACCGCGATTATTGCATTTGTGATCCTTGCCGTCCTTATAGCATTTCCCGGGCGCCAAAGCGTCATACTCACAAGCCGCAAGGGCACTGTGATTATTCTTTTGTTGAGTTTTCTTGTCGCCGCCATAGCATCTGCAGCAGCCGCCCCACATGGCGGTGGGCCGTGTGATATTTGATTTCGGAGGATCACCTCGGCCTCTGCGTCGTAGCCGCTGACGTTCGCGACACGACGCTCACTGGAATAGGAATAACTGAGGACGTCCCATCGCTCTTGCTAGCGGTCAGCGTCAGCTGGATGGTTGCATTAGGCACCGGCAATCCGACCAGCGTAAATGGGAACGTCGCAGCCCATTGGCCCGCACCGCTCTGCGCGATCGAGGTTTGCACTCCATTGTAGCTCAGCGTCACGTTATTCACATTACTCGTCGTAATCGCGTTGAGGGTGACCGGCGTTCCATACGAGACGACCGTCGGCGAGAGCGACACGTAAAAAATCTGAACCGCATCCCCGGGCGCGGCGAAATTATTGGGCGGCGGCGACCCGAAGATAAACGTGTTCGCTTGCGCAAAGGCCGACGGCATCGGCGCCGGTATGGGTGTCAGCAGCGGCGCTGGCGTAAAGAGTCTCGACACGACAACGGGCATACGTCGCGTGAGCGGCCGGAACGGAGCCGGCGGCGTCGGCAGACTCCTAGCAAAACTTAGGTTCGGCGGCAGCGCTGCGGCCGAAGGTAGCACCGCGCTGGGCGGTAAGGTCGGCAACGGGTTCGGCGTGGGAACGGTTTGCAACGGCGCTCCGGGATAGAGTCCGTCCGGTGTACCCGGTACCACCACGTGCGGCGTTACCGTGATAATCAGCTCATTGCTCACGCCGTTTAGCGTCTCGTTGCGGAAAACGTGCCCAACTAATGGCAGGTCGCCCAGCACCGGAATCTTTGACTCCGTGCGCTGGGTGTTGTCCTGAATGAGACCGCCGATAACCAGCGTCTGATTCTCGCGCAAGGCGACGGTGGTTTGCGTGTCGCGCGTGGAGATCTGCGGAATGCCGTTCAGTATCCCGGTCAGGCTGTTGACCACCGGATGCAGCGCCACGGTAATCAAACCGTCGTCGTTGACGATCGGAGTGATGTCGAGAGTTACGCCGGTTTGAAACGTCTGGATTTGCGTGGTCGCAACGGTTCCCGCACCCCCGCCGGCTTGCAGCTGAATCGAGAGATTGTCGCCCGCTCGGATGGTCGCTGTGTGGCCGGAGAGCGTCGTGATGCGTGGATCGGCGAGCACGCGCGCGGAGCCGTGTTGGATTGCGAGGTTGAGCTGGAAGCCAAACGCAATCGGCGTGCGAATAAGTTTTGTCGGGCGCATCAGGCCGGGCGTTATGCCAGTGATCGGGTCCGGAGCCGGCGTCGACTCACCGATAAGGGTGCCGATGCTGAAGTCACCGCCGAAAATCGACGAAAGCGAGATGCCCAGATTTTTCGCTGTGTTTTCGTCGACCTCGAGGATCTCGGTATCGAGCACCACCAGCTTCTCCGAGACGTCCAGTTTGGCGATCAGATCTTTGGCCAGCTTGATCGAATAGGGGTTTCCCGTGAGGATCAGCTTAGGCGAATCAGGCGATACCGTAATATGTAGGTCCGGCGCCTGCGATGAAAGCGACTGTGTGACGAGGGTTGCAAGATCGCTGGCCGTCGTGGAATTATTGCCGTTGCTTGCCGGCAGTGCGGCCTTCAAGGTGTAGATTTCCGCGGTCCCGCCCCCGCCGCCACCACCAATCGCACCGGGGGCCGGGCTTGGAACCGCGTCGAGTTGCGCAATCCCATCGGCGATCCGCCGCTGATCAGCCGCATTCGCTGAGACGCTCAAAGAGTTTATCTCGGCGTCGACTGTGACTTTAGAGTTGGGGTACGAACGGGCAATGAGGTCGCCTACCGATTGCGCATCGAGCGTCCGGATGCGATAGACGGCCGTATACTTCGCCCCGGCAGACGGCGCGTCGAGCACGGCAATTACGTCTTTGGCACGAGAGACAAGATCCGGCGCGCCCGCCAAGACGACTGTCTGTCCAGCCACGCCCACGCGCAATCCGTGAACCGCACCCGCGACTTCACGCGCAATCGCCCTGGGGTTTGCTTGCAGGATACGAACAGCTTCTGTAGCGGGCGCGCTAGGCGCGGGTCGCGGCGTCGGCGTCTGCGGAGGCTGATCGATCGCGGAGACTAGCGCTTGCATCTGCTGCAAGTCGGAACTGATCGCGCTGACTAGCAACGTGTGTCGATTCACGACCGACAGCTTTGCGTTCGGATAGAGTGGATGGAGACGCGCGGCAATCTGCTGAGCGTCCATGCGATGCAAAATAAATGATGCCGTAACCGGAGTCAGTGGGTTTCTCGTGTCGATTGCCGCCCCGACTTGGCGCAATGCCGCCGCGTCGTCCGGCCCCGCCAGCACGACAACGGCATTCGCCGCCCCATCGATCGTAAATGAAAGATGGGGATAGAGCCGACGGAGCACGCGCGCTGCGTCTTGTGCGCGTACCGTTGTGAAAGTAAGAACAATGGGCGTCGGCGGCGGCCGCGCGGGTCGGCGTTGCGCGGCCGAAAGTCCGCCGCAGAGCGAAATCACTAACGACACGGCACAGAGGAGAGAAAACCAATAAGGCCTGTTCACGAAAAACACTCCGGCTGCGCGTTAGAGCGCAATTACATGAGCAGGCTCAACGTCCTGAACTAATTCGTGGCTTGCGAGGACGCGCTTCCTGAAGGCCGACGGCGTAGATCCTGTGGCTTTCTTGAAGTTTCTGACGAACGCGGACACGCTGCCGTATCCCACTTCTGCGGAAACGGTGATAATGCTTCGATCGCTCGCCGAAAGGAGCTGTTGGGCTACCGTTATCTTGACGATGTGAACGAATTCTGAAAACCCCATGCCTGTTTTTCGTCGGAAATACCTACAAAATGACGTGCGCTCCATGCAGACTGCTCTTGCGACTACCTCAAGGCAAATGGGTGAGTTCGCATGGCTGGCGATGTACTGCGTCGCGACCCGTAGGGGTTGGTGGAAGAGAATCCTTTGCCGTATGGCGTTGGAGAGCGGCAACGCTGTTGTGAGAGCTTCCGAAGTCTGTAACAATCCGATATCCATTGCAATCTCCCGTACTGCAGACAATAACGATCGTGTGCGTCTTTTCGCAAGACGCAGGGCAACGCTATTTCGTGACCGGGGTATTTTGCTACTCTGTGATCGCCGGGCAATTATTGGCCTATAGCGCGCAAAAATTGGCCGACAGGGCGCACGACTTGGCTTCAGCGCGTCAAGTATTGGCAAAGCCAGCGCAATTGTTGACTTTGCGTAAACACGAGCCGGCGGGATAGGCTTCTGTTAACTGACTTTGGGAGGTCGCCATGCCGCGCTTTGTTATTCTTGCCTTTGCGATTCTTTTCACAACTCAAAGCACAGGGGCTTCGGCGCTGGCTGCGACCGCCCAGGGCGGGCAGGTTTCGCTTTTCGCCCAGGTTCGAATGGACCTCGGGCACATTGTAGCTGCGGCGGCCGCTACACACATCGGCGCGCTACTTACGGGCAATGCGGACCGATGGAATGCCATGCACGCCCCGCCGCCGGTGTTTCCCAGAACGATCCCCAAACCCGCAAACCCTGAGATTCACGCGATGCATCCGCTGCCACCCGTTCGTACGGGCATCAAAGTGGAGCCGCCATTTCCGCGGATGCGTCCCATTGCACCCAAAGACGCGCCTCCGGACCCGCTGGCGATGAAGCGTACGGTCGCGACCTTCGGTAGCGCGCGCGGCGGCATCATGAGAAAGGCTCAGGCAGTACCAACCCTTCTCAAGCCAATGAGCATCAATAGCGCCAACTCCGCCGGGACAGGCATCAACCCTTGGTGGACCTATGAAGAGGGCGCGATTCCGGGCGTTGGCAAGTATATGGTCAACGTCGCCAGTGGTAACTTAATCGTCCAGGAGGACGATGTCGACATTCCCGAGCGCGGCATAGACCTCGCCTTCAGACGAACGTACAATTCCCAAAGCCTTCACGATTCCGCCGGCAGCGACGGTGGAGTGCCTTCAAACTACGGTGACGGGTGGACCAACAATTTTGACGTGCACCTAGCGTACAACGGCTCAAACGTTGTGACCGTCTATGATTTGGACGGCGCGCGCTACGATTATACAAGTGACGGACAAGGTAACTGGGTCGCCCCCGCCGGCCAACATGCCGTTCTGATCTACACCGGCAATTGTCAGTACCAGTGGCAAAAAAAGAACGGCACGGTTTACGTCTTTTGGAGCCCCGCAATCACCAGCTGTCCCGGCGGTTCCGGATACGCCGGCTACGCCGGTCGCACTATGGGAATATATGCGCGCAACCATAACAACAACATCACGTTTGGCTTTGGCTGGGATAACGGGGACCCCAGCTCCGCCGCGCACCTAGTCGTAATCTATGCAACGCACAGTGACGGGCAGACACTAAGTCTTCATTTTACGGATTTTTCGGGCCACCGCGAGCTGGCGTGGCTGACTCGCCCGGACAGCGTGATGATCACCTATTCCTATGACAGCAGCGGCGATCTGAGCGGGGTCACCGAGGCGACAAACAACAGTGCCTATGGGTATCATCAATACAATTGGTGGCCCGGCCAAGCCCATCAATTGATTGACGTCCTCCCTCCGCGTTGGGCACAAAGCGGGGCTGCGGATGGAGCCGATACGTGGTTCTATTTCGACGGTAGTAACCGTGTCGTCGGCATTCAATTGTACGGCTACCCCAACTTTACGCCCGACGACGGCACCGGAACGGCGCTCCAGCCGAGCTACTCTACGGGCGCTCGGACTATGGCCTACACGACCTTTAGCTACCCATCGACAGGCGAGACGGACCTCACTGATGTTGACGGACACGCGACGAACTGGTTTTACGATACAGTTGGCCGGAACTCGCAAACAAGGGACTGGACTGGCTCTCAGTGGCTCGTCACATATGCCAGTTGGGACAGCAACAACAATCTAACCGAGTCGATCGACGTTCGCAACCAAGCAACCGACTATGCGTACGATTCCAATGGAAATACGGTTGCCGTTGGCCTCCCGAGCGTCTCGACAAACCAGGGTACCTTCAGGCCTACGACACTGTATTCATATGACCGCACGAACAATGCCGACAACATTGTCGCAGTTTGCGACCCCATTTTCGCGCACTCCCATGGCCAAGACTGGACTTCCAATCCCGGAACGAGTGATTCGCTCTGCCCCAGCCAATCCGGCACGACCCGATATACCTGGGACTATAGCGACGCTAGCGAGCCATTTGGCAGGCTGAGCAACAGCTACACGCCGCTCGGCTATCATCGGGCATACTCCTACGACTCAGGCGCGCAAGGAGGCGATTTTGGGCTTCCGACATCCGTTGTCGGCGATACGTTCACACAAAACGATGGGACGTCGCGATCACCCACGCAGCAATTCATCTATGACGGGTACGGTAATCTTGTCTGCTTCTCGAAGCTACAGGACGGCAGCGGAACGCACTGGTCGAGGCTGACCTATGATTCGCTTAACCGCCAAACCGCAGTTGCCGACCCCGACGATGCGACGCTCACCGTCTCGCAATGCTCAAACAGCCCCGGGATCAGCGGGTCATACATTGTCTCGTCGACCACCTACTACCAGAACGGCCAGGTGGCTTCAACGCAATCGCCGTCTGAGCACGCCTCCTATGGCGTTTCAACGACGTTCACCTACGATTCGAACGGTAATCAGATTGGCCAGGCCGGCGGTTACGGCCCGACTCAAAAGTGGTATGACGGTGCGGACCGCCTGGTCGAGGTTGTCGAGCCGACAAGCGGCTCCGTCTATGGAAGTCTGAGTGCGGACTTGTTTCCGTGGCTAACGCGCTATATCTATGATATGAGCCAAAATAACCAGGTCAGCATGCAGTACGGGGGCGGGTACTATGCTCACGGCAACCTGTTCAAGACGCAGAGATATGTGCCAGCAAAGCTGATAACGGTTCAGAGCAGCTACGGAACGATCACGACCATGAGCGCATCTCGAAAGCAAGCCGCCGCTAAGACGGCCGAATCAACCCCAGCTCCGAGTTCGCTGAAGCCCTCCGCCCCGATTCTCCCGCGTGGCTCAATGCGTCTACCGAAGGCGCTTACGCCTCTGACGTTGGCGCCGCGCGCGTCACTGCAGACATCTCCTTCGGCAATCGCGCCAAGAGCGATCGTTAGAATGAGCCAACCGTCGGGGACCGGCGGTCAATGGATGGATGTTTCAGGGACTGCCTTTGACTCGCTCGACCGAAAAAGTGCCGAATATCATTACATCCCGGGCAGCGACAGCATTGGGACGCACTCCTATACCTACGATTCTGGCGCCGCAGGCCTGCTCGTTTCTGAGACGATGCCCGTCGGAGATTCCAAGACTTACACGTACGACAATGCGGGCCGCCTTGGAGCCGTGTCATTCGCCGTTTCTAGTTCGAGCACGTACACCGCGGGGCGCAGCTACACATACGATCCTGACGGGCGCGTCGCAAGTGTCGGGAACTCCGAATTTGGTACTTGGAATTATAACTATGATGCCGACGGCCGGTTATCGAGTTTGGCCGAGCCAGCCGGCGGCGGCAGCGGCATTCCAGGCTCGCCATATAGCAATTCGGGAACGTTAACATCCCCTTCCACTTACCTATACAGCTATTACGGGAACGGTTGGGCATCGCAAGTCCAAGTCCAAGGCAGCAACGCCGCGACGCAGCAAGAAAGCTACCGAAGCGACGGCCTGCCGCAAACCGACTACTATTCCACGATTCCAGGGTCGATCACGCGTCAGTATACACCGGCGGGGCGAATCACGAACCGGACCGACCCGAGCGGGAGCGACTCGACGACCTACGACGGTTATGGGCGGTTGGCAACGCAATCGGTTCCGTCGGGGACATACGCCAACTTCACATACAATGATCAAGGCTTGCCAACGGATTATCGGATTTATCCGGTTTCAGGCAGCTACAGTGAAGTTCAGTCAGACTACACGGCGACAGGGCAGCTCGCATGTAAGCACACGATAGATGGCCCGTGTAATTGGTATTTCGACGGCACTCCAATCCCAAATGCGCCGTCCTATTACGCACCAGATGGCAACCAGTACTCAAATAATGCCATCGTCGACACTCGCAATTTGCTTGCTGTCGGGACCGCAGTGGAGGATGGCTCGGGGAACGTGGTCGTGTCTGGCTCCAACGCCTATGATGCAAATACGCGAATCACCCAGACCGTATCGATGACAACGTACGATGACGGCCGTGGCGACTGGCAGTGGGTCTGGCAAACCCAGCACACCTATCAGTACGACGGAGAGGATCACACTACGTCGGTTTCAGATGTGGCCGCGGTTACCAGCACAATTACTGCCTCTCATTCCTACGCCTGGGGCCCCAATGGGCATCCCGTTACCGTGGGGATGTCCTGTAACTCCGGCCTTCCGATCTGCGGCCAGATGGGTGGCTGGCACTACAACGGACTGCATTGGAACGGCGACGCCCTAGCCTTTGAAACGCGCGCTGATTCGTCCGTAAGTGACTACAAGCTGGGCCTCGACGGGGATGTACTGTCGGGGACTCTTTATAACGGTAATGCGTCGGGCTATTCCGGCGCGACCTACTACGATCGCGACGCCTCGGGTGCAACCTTCGCGGACCACAACGCGAGCGGCCACAGCTTATTTGCAAGCTGCAACGGCGGACCGATTGCAAACACTCCCGGGCCTAACAACTTAGGGTGCGGGGGCGGCACAGCGCAGCAGCCCGGATATTATGACGCCTCCTCGGGCATTATCTTGTCCTATCAGCGGCGGGACGGCATAACTGACGGTTCAGCGAACATTCAAGGTGTCCGAAACTACAGCTCCGAGACATCACAATGGACCACGCCCGACGCATATGCTGGCGAGATTCACGATCCGATGTCCCAGGCAAAATACATGTGGAATAGAAACAATCCGCTAGCCTACCATGATCCCAGTGGTTATGATGTCCTGATAGACCTCGTTCCTGGGGGAGCTGGCGGCCTCGGGCACATTGAGCTGATCACCTACGATCCTAAAACTGGAAAGGGATGGCTCTTGTCAGCCGAAAGTAGCACCGGGGCGCCCTTTGGCAGTACGATAGGTATCCACGAAACGCGTGTTTCAAACGTCAACTCTCTACCAACCGAAGGGCATCACTACTATCACGTAAGTACTTCAACTGCACAAGATAATGCAATTAAGTCGGTCTACGACCAGCACGACAAAGCGTCGAAACAAGGAGAGCACTACAACCTCTTGACGAATAACTGCGAAACGACAGCCCAACAGGCTCTTGATAAAGGACGGGTGGACGTTGGTTTGAGTGGGATCCCAAACGTAAATCGGCTCCTTCCGGCAGTGGGCGTCCCCGAAGTCCTGCCGAATAAGATAAGATTGTAGAATGAAGACATTAGTACTCTTGATCGTATGTGCTATCTACGGGTTTGCTGGTGGAGCTGGATTCGCTAACTCCGCAGATTTCTTGCGTGCTGCGGCTCCATTTTGGTCCACTTTGGTGGCGGTCCCGCTGCTAGTCGCGTTCGAGATATTTCAAACTGACGTCGCCTTGAGAACAACGGGCATCATCATTGCCTTGCTTGCAGCTTACGCCGGTTATTTGCATTTCTCCAACAGCCCGCAAAACTTAAATTATCTTGGAGTAGCGTTAGGGTCGCTTCTTGTAAATGCGATTCCGATATTCGTGATCGCGCTAATCACTTGGTCAATAGCGGCAAAAGTGCGTTAGAGCTTGTTCTTAGGACGACGCTTATTTGGGCATCAGTTAGCCTAGAGGTCGAGATGGGAGCTTCTCTATGGCCGGAGACGTCGCGACAGCCCAAAAAAATGTTTCTTATATGCATGTATGGCGCGCAGGAAGCCGGATGGTTTGTACACGCAAAATTGGTATGAATCTTCCGATAACCTCTAGGGTTTTCCGCGTAGATGCTAAAGCTCGGCCAAAGCGTTGAGGTGATGGCCTAGGACTGACCCTTGGGCTGTTTCCTATGTGGTAGGAAGCCCACGCCAGCACCAAGGTGGAGTCCACGCTGATGGCTCCTTGCGGAAGAATCAATTCAGGTTGACGATCCACAGCGTGCCAGGCGTATGGCACTCGCCCTAGGTATTCTCTACCCATGCAGACGACAGACGGCCGGTTCGTCTACTCAGCCTCGGACCTGAACAACTACCTGGAGTGCCGGCACCTCACGCAGCTGGACAGGCGAGTCGCTCTTAAAGAGCTGACGCGCCCGTCCGAAGAGGACCCCATGACGGCCCTCATCGCGCGCAAGGGCTTAGAACACGAGCGCCTCTACCTTGAGCGCCTTCTCGAATTGGATGGCGGCGTTGAAGTCTTCGAAGCCTCAGGCGATAACGCGATCGCCGCGCTGCACGAGGCCGAGGCGCGGACGATTCGCGCGATGGAGCAAGGCGTCCAGCATATTTATCAGGCCACGTTTTTCGACGGCAGGTTCCTCGGGCACGCGGACTTCCTACGCCGGGTTCCCGTGCCATGCGCGCGCTGGGCGTGGAGTTACGAGGTCATCGATACCAAACTTGCGCTTCATCCCAAGCCTTATTTCCTGATTCAGCTCTGCAACTACAGCGAACATCTGCAGCGCATTCAAGGCACCGCGCCGGAGTTCGGATACATCATCCTCGGCAGCGGCGAGCAGGCGCGATTCCGACTCAACGACTACGCCGCCTACTATCGCCACGTGAAGAGCTCGTTTCTCGAAAGCATGGAGAGTGGGCTCGACGTCTATCCGACCGAGTGCGCGCATTGCTCGATCTGCCCGTGGAACGCGCAATGCGCCAAGCGGCGCGATGACGACGACCACTTGAGCCTGGTAGCCGGCATGCGGAGCGACCAGGTCGCAAAATTTCACGCCAGCGGCATCACGACGCTGGCGGGCCTGGCGGCTGGAAACGCGCAGCGGCCTCATAAAATGACCGAAACGACCTTCGAGCGGCTGCAAGCACAGGCGCAACAACAGCATCTGCATCGCCAGTCGCGACGCAACGGCGACGGCGCCAAGCATTTCTATCGCTTTCGTCCGTTGTCGGACGAGCTCGGCGGCTTTGCAAAATTGCCTCCGCCCGCGAAGGGCGACATCTTCTTCGATATCGAGGGCGACCCGCTTTACCGCCCCGATCGCGGACTCGAATACTTGTGGGGTTTTTACCTGCCCGACGAGGACGAATACCGCGCGCTATGGGCAACCGATTCGTCCAAAGAGCAAACCGCCTTCGAGCAGTTCGTGGACTTCGTCGTGCAGCGGCGCGAGCAGTATCCGGACGCGCATGTCTATCATTACGCGTCGTATGAGATCACCGCGCTGAAGCACCTGATGGGCCGGTTCGGCTCGCGCGAGCGCGAGGTCGACGATTTCTTGCGCAAAGGCGTCTTCATCGATCTCTTCCCGGTCGTCCGCCAAGGCCTGTGGATCTCGCAGCCGTCGTATTCCATCAAGAGGGTCGAGGCGTTTTACGGGCTGGAACGCGAGACGCAAGTCAAAGGCGGCGACGAATCGATCGTCATGTTCGAGGCGTGGCTGACCGATCGCAAAGACAACGCCATCCTCGAAGACATCCGCGCATACAACGAAGACGACTGCCGCTCGACCTACCGCTTGCGTGAATGGCTGCTCCTATTACGCGACGAGCTCAACGCGACGTTGCCGGAGCCGCTTCCCTGGCGGCCCGAGCCGGAGGTCAAGGCAGACGACGAGCCGGCGCGCACCGAACTCGAGGCGCGCTTGCTCGACAACCTGCCCCCGCCCGACTCGCTCACCGAACTGCGCGGCTGGAACGAATCGTTGCGCGCGCACTGGCTGCTGGGCAATCTCGTGCAGTATCACCGGCGCGAGACCAAGCCCGAGTGGTGGAAGTATTTCGACCGCTGCAGTAACCCCCAGGATCTGCTGGAGTACGACGACGAGGCGATCGGCGGACTCACACTGTGCGCCGAGATCGCGCCGTACAAACTCGGGCCGAAAGATCGCAACTCGGTCTACACCTACACGTTTCCGCCGCAGGAGCACCGGCTTCCGCTCAAAGGCAGCCACGATCCGTTCACGGGCAAGAGCGCGGGCGAAATCGTCGCCATCGATAAAGTCGCGCGCATTTTGCAGATTAAACTCTCCCAAGCGATCGAACCACAGAACTTACGCGCGCTCATTCCGGGCACGCCGATTCCGCAGAACAAGAAACGCGCCGCTTTGGAGCGCATCGCGCGCAGTTATCTGGACGGCACGTTGCAATCGCAGTTCCCGGCGACCCTCGAAATGCTGCTCGGCAATAAGCCCCGCCTAAAGAGTACCGGCCCGATTCAACCTGCTGAAGTCAGCAAAGAATCCGTCTCGAGCGTCATCCAGAGCCTCGACAACAGCTATCTCTTCGCGCAAGGTCCGCCCGGCTCGGGCAAGACGACCGTCGGCGCGTGGACCATCGTGGATTTGCTCCAAGCAGGCAAACGAGTCGGCATCGTCGCGCAAAGCCATAAGGCGGTGCATAATCTGCTGCGCAAAGTTGAGGAAACGGCCAGGGAGCGCGACTTCCGCTTTCACGGCTGCCACAAGGAAAGCGGAACGACCGAAGGCTCAGCCTACGAGGCGCTTCCAGAATGGCCGATGGTCGAGAGTCACGACGATATCAAAACGCTAACCGCGGAAACGTGCGTGCTCGCGGCCGGAACGACGTATGCCTGGGCCGATGAGAGCCTCATGAAAGAGTTTGATTACATATTTATTGATGAAGGTGGGCAGATCTCACTGGCCGACGCGTTGGTCGCGTCGATCGCCGCGAAGAACGTCGTGCTGTTAGGGGATCCGCTTCAACTGCCGCAGGTCACGAAGGGCTCACATCCGACCGGAACCGATCTCTCCATTCTAGAGCATCTGCTTGGGAATGACGAAACGATTCCTCCGGATCGCGGCCTGTTCTTGGATACGACATACCGCATGCAGCCGGCCATCTGCAATTTTATCTCCGAGGCCATTTACGAAGGGCGCCTGCATAACCAGCCGCTGACCGCGAATAACGCGATCGAATCCCCGGGCTTACGCGGCGGCGGCCCGATCTACATGCCGGTTGAGCATGAGGGGAACGGGCGGCGTTCGGATGAGGAAGCGGAGCGCGTCGTCGAGGAAGTCGGATTACTGTTGCGGGGCACCGTCACGATTAAAGACCAGCCGAACCGGCCGATGACGCAAGGCGACATCCTTATCGTCGCTCCCTACAACTTGCAGCGCATTCGCATCGAAGAACTCTTGGCGGCGGCCGGATTTCCGGACGTACGCGTCGGTACGGTGGATAAGTTCCAGGGGCAAGAAGCACCGGTGGTGCTGTATAGCATGGCAACGTCGAGTTCTGAGACGCTGCCGCGCGATGCCGCATTCTTATTCGACAAGAACCGTTTTAACGTCGCCATCTCGCGGGCGCAGTGCATGAGCGTGATCGTTTGTAGTCCGCGTCTGCTGGACGCCCCGTGCAAGACGCCCGAGCAGATGTCGATGGTGAATCTGCTCTGCGCTTATCGGGAAGCGGCTCTAGCCGCGGCGCCGGCGGCGATGCATCAGGCCGCGGAAAAAGTCGCGAAATAGCGCGAGCCGGAATAGTCCGAAGGCGGAGCGGAACGGATTACGCCATTCCGGCGGCTTGGGTTCGAGCGATTTAGGATCCGGGACATCTTTTGAGCCGCGCTCGGATTCTTGCCGACCCTCGTTCCAATCGAACTCCGAAACTTTGCGCTGCGTGCCCTGAAAGTGCGCGAACCAGTTCTTGGGAAACCAGTCGTGCGAGGGCCATTCAATGTCTTCCAGGCCGTAGGCGCGCAGAACGTCATAGGCGTCGTCCAGGCAGTTGCGCAGTATCGCCATGTACGCGTGCTTCTCGATCCAGAGCACGGTTTCGTAGGCGCGAACCGGGTCCGCGTCCGGCACGTCGATGAATTTAACGTCGTCGTATTGCAGCTTGCGCATGCAGGCTACCGGGTCGGAGCTGAGCTCGTTCCAGAAGCCCATGTCCTTGGCATCCGTGTGGATGCCGCCGCTATGGTTTTCGACCGAGCCGGCATCAATGCGCTTGGGCGGATCGTACTCAAACGCCC
This sequence comes from Candidatus Rubrimentiphilum sp., assembly GCA_035710515.1. Lineage (NCBI taxonomy): Bacteria > Bacillati > Vulcanimicrobiota > Vulcanimicrobiia > Vulcanimicrobiales > Vulcanimicrobiaceae > Candidatus Rubrimentiphilum > Candidatus Rubrimentiphilum sp. The sequence goes on from DASTDE010000001.1 coordinate 1,213,228, forward strand.
AGCCCACGTGGCCCGCGCCGTCCCCGCCACGGTAACGGACGAAGATCGCCGCCCTCATTTCGTCATCCCCTCGTTACCTCGGGGTCCTTCGATACCTCAGGATGACTATAAGTCGTCGGGTGAGATGCCTTTGAAGCCGGTCTTGTCGTACTGCGTCTTCTTCGGCGGCGCATGTACGGCGGTGTGATCCTCGTACTCGCCTTCGTAGTGCACGGTCGCGGGCTCGCGCGTGCGATCGTAGGCGCTCACGAGTTTCTGCATGCCGTCGCCGCCGGTGCCCATCACTTCGGCCAGCGCCGCGTCGTCCGCACTCATCGTATCGAAGACCGAGGCTTCGAACTGATTCTTCGGACGCCCGTCCGCATCCAGATCCTGGCCTTCCGGCTCGATCTGAATGTTGCGGTAACGCGACATGCCCGTGCCGGCCGGAATGAGTTTGCCGATGATGACATTCTCTTTCAAGCCCAGCAGCGGATCGTGTTTGCCCTTGATGGCCGCGTCGGTCAGCACGCGCGTCGTCTCTTGGAACGACGCCGCCGACAGGAACGATTCGGTTGCGAGCGAGGCTTTGGTGACGCCCAGCAGCACCGGATCTGCGACCGCTTTGTGGTCGCCCGAGCCCAGCCGTTCGTTCTGCTCCGCGAAGTTGGCGAATTCCACCAACTGCCCGGGCAGCATCTGCGTGTCGCCGCCGTCGCGCACTTTCACCTTGCGCAGCATCGAGCGAACGATCACTTCGATGTGCTTGTCGTTGATGTCCACGCCTTGCGAGCGGTAGACCTTCTGCACTTCTTCCACCAGATAATTTTGCAGCGCGGTCTCGCCTTTGATGCGCAGAATGTCGTGCGGGTTGAGCGATCCTTCGCTCAACTGATCGCCCACGGCAACCGTGTCGCCTTCATGCACGAGCAAGTGCATGCCGTGCGCGATGTCGTACTCGTGCTCCTCGCCGACTTCGTCCACGACGAAGACCACGCGGCGGTTCTTCTCCTCGCCGAGTTTGACTTTGCCGTTGTGCTCGGCAATCGTGCCTTGGCCCTTGGGTTTGCGCGCTTCAAAGATTTCTTCGACGCGCGGCAGACCCGTGATGATGTCTTCGGTCGCGACGCCGCCGGTGTGGAACGTGCGCAGCGTCAGCTGCGTGCCCGGTTCACCGATCGATTGCGCCGCGATGATGCCCACCGCTTCGCCGATGTCCACCTTCGTGCCGGTCGCCAAATTGCGGCCGTAGCACATCGAGCAGACGCCGTATTTGGCTTTGCACGTGAGCACCGAGCGGATCTTGACGGTCTTGATGCCCGCCTCCAGAATCGCCTTGACCTTCTCTTCGTCGATCTCGGCGTCGCGCTTGACGATCGTCGTGCGCTCTTCCTTAATATCCGCAGCCGCGCGGCGGCCGATGATGCGGTCGCCCAACGGCTCGATGATCTCTTTGCCGGCCGCGATGTCGGCGACGGTGATCCCGTTCGACGTTCCGCAGTCCTCCTCGCGAATGATGACGTCTTGCGCCACGTCCACCAAGCGCCGCGTGAGATAGCCGGAGTCAGCCGTGCGCAGGGCGGTGTCGGCCAGACCCTTGCGCGCGCCGTGCGTCGAGATGAAGTATTCCAGAACCGTCAGGCCTTCTTTGAGCGACGCCTTGACCGGGATCTCCAAAATGCGGCCCGACGGGTCGGACATGAGTCCGCGCATGCCGCCCAGCTGCTTAACCTGCGCGATCGAACCGCGCGCGCCCGAAGTCGCCATCATGAAGACCGGGTTCAGCGGGCTGAACGAACTCTGCATGGCGTCGCTGACGTCGTCGCTGGCGTTGGACCAAATGTCGATTGTCTTGTTGTACTGCTCATCGTGCGAGATGAAGCCTTGCTCGTACAAGCGGTGCAACTCGTCGACCTCGCCCTGCGCCTTGCCCAAGATTTCGTACTTGGCTTCGGGCAGAATAATGTCGCTAATCGAAACGGTCGTGCCCGACATCGTCGCGTAGTGGAAGCCGAGTTCTTTGATTGCATCCAAGAACTTGGCCGTCTCGGCGTTGCCGTACTTGCGATAGCAATCCGTAATCAGTTTCTTCAGCGCACCCTTGTCGAAGATGTTGTTGACGTACGGGTGGTTCCAGTTCTCCGGGAACGCGCTGTTAAAGATGATCCGGCCGACGGTCGTGCGGATGATTTCACCCCGCCAGCGGACGTTGATCCACTCCTGCAGCGCGACGTTCTTGGTTTCGTGCGCCATGATCGCTTCGTTGGCGTCCATGAACGAGAGCATGTGGCCGTTGGCGCTGGGCTCGCCGGCCTTGGCCTTCTTGCCCTTGCCGCTGCGGCCCGAGATGTTGTACTCGTGCTCCACTTTCGCATCGTAGTCGTCGGCGATCGCAGCCTTGGCCGGACCGACGTACTCGTCGCGATGGAACGTGAGGTAATACAGACCCAAGACCATGTCTTGCGTCGGAATCGAAACCGGGTTGCCGTATGCCGGCAACAAGATGTTGTTCGAAGAGAGCATCAGGATGCGCGCTTCGGCTTGTGCGCCCGCGGAGAGCGGCAAATGCACGGCCATCTGGTCGCCGTCGAAGTCCGCGTTGTACGGCGTGCAGACCAGCGGATGCAGATGAATGGCTTTGCCTTCCACCAGCACCGGCTCGAAGGCTTGAATGCCGAGGCGATGCAGCGTGGGGGCGCGGTTCAACAGAACCGGGTGCTCGCGAATCACTTCGTCGAGCACGTCCCAGACTTCAGGGCGCACGCGTTCGACCATCCGCTTGGCACTTTTAATGTTGTGCGCTTGGCCGCGATCGACCAGCTTCTTCATCACGAACGGCTTGAAGAGCTCGAGCGCCATCTCTTTGGGCAGGCCGCATTGGTGCAGCTTGAGCGACGGGCCGACCACGATGACCGAACGTCCCGAATAGTCAACGCGCTTGCCGAGCAAGTTCTGACGGAAACGCCCCTGCTTTCCTTTTAAGATGTCGGAAAGCGATTTCAGGGGCCGGTTGTTGGGCCCGGTGACGGGGCGGCCGCGGCGGCCGTTGTCGATGAGCGCGTCAACCGCCTCTTGCAGCATGCGCTTTTCGTTCTTGATGATGATCTCGGGCGCCGACAGTTCGAGCAGCCGCTTCAAACGGTTGTTGCGGTTGATGACGCGCCGGTAGAGATCGTTCAAGTCCGAGGTGGCAAAACGTCCGCCGTCGAGCTGCACCATCGGGCGCAGTTCCGGCGCGATCACCGGGACGGCCGAGAGGATCATCCACTCGGGCTTGTTGCCGCTGTTGAGAAATGCTTCAACGACCTCGAGGCGCTTGATGGCCTTGAGGCGCTTTTGTCCGGTCGTGGCCTGGAACTCGACGCGCAACTCTTCCTGGAGCTTGCGCAAGTTCAAGTCGCGCAACAGCTCGCGGATCGCTTCCGCGCCCATGCCGGCTTTAAAGGCGGTGCCGTACTTCTCGCGATGCTCGCGATACTTTTGCTCGGTCAGCACTTCGCGCTTCTGCAGCGGCGTGCTGCCGGGATCGATCACCACGTAGGCCGCGAAGTAGATCACCTTCTCGAGCTGGCGCGGCGACATGTCGAGCAGAATGCCGATGCGGCTGGGCACCCCCTTGAAGTACCAGATGTGGCTGACGGGCGTGGCCAACTCGATGTGGCCCATGCGCTCGCGGCGCACCTTCGCGCGCGTGATCTCGACGCCGCAGCGATCGCAGATCATGCCCTTGAAGCGGATACGCTTGTACTTGCCGCAGTGGCATTCCCAGTCTTTGGTGGGCCCGAAGATCTTCTCGCAGAACAGGCCGTCGCGCTCGGGTTTGAGCGTGCGGTAGTTGATCGTCTCGGGTTTCTTTACTTCACCAAACGACCACGCGCGGATCTGCTCCGGCGACGCGAGACCGATACGCATCGCATCGAAGTTGTTAACATCTATCAGGTTCAAGAACGGGTCTCCACCGCGCATCAGCCGGGCTTACGCAGGGAACGCATCTCACGTGGTCACGTAAGGCTTCCCACCGTCGCCGCTGGCCGCTCGAGGGCGCGGGCACAGACGGCTATTATACGGCTGTCGACCCTAGAGGGTCAAGGGCGAGGCGAGGAGGCGGGGACGGCCGCTATTCGGCCGAGGCGGCGGCCTGGGCGTCAGGGACGGAGTCGTACGTCGGAAAGGCCTGGTCCAGGCCGGAGATGCTGAACAAGCGGCGCACTTGGGGCGAGCCGATGACCAGCCGCGGGAGGGGCAGGTTCTTGGTCCGCCGCCGGTTCCGTAGCACTACCAGCTCCGCCAGGATGGTGCTGTCGGCATAGTTCACGCTCGCCAGGTCCAGAATGACCTCGCTCGGCGCGTCGCTTACCGGCCCGAGCAGACGCTCCAGTTCGTCGCGGCGGGCGATGTCCCAATCGCCCTCGAGCCTAACGACTCTGGGTTTCTCCACCATACTAAAAAGATATCACTCACGCGCTTGCTTGGCTGCTCCGAAACACAAATTTTGCAATTCCCGCGGCGGCCAGCGCCAGGCCGGCCGAGCTGAACATCACCCAGGCGAACGCATTGACGAAGGACGCATCCACGATACTGCGGACCACGGGCTGGTCGGACGCGGCGATATTGGCCGGCACGTAGCCGGTCAACAGGCGCGTGCGGTCGGCGGCCAGTTTCGCGCGGGTCGCCGGCGCCACCGTCGCGCGGGCTATCCGCGCATCGTAGCTTCTATAGAAGGCGGCGCTCAACACAAGGCCCAACGCGGCGACGGCGATCAAGCCGGCAGCGCGCGCTATGGCGTTATTTACCCCCGACGCGACGCCGGCGTGCTTGGTCTCCAGCGAGTTCATCACCGTGGCCGTCAGCGGCGCCACGAAGGTGACCGCGCCGATTCCGAGCACCACCGAAGCCGGGAAAAAGGACAGCCAATAGCTCCGTCCTTGCCCAGCGAGCGCGAAGAGCGCAAAACCCAAGGCCGCGATGATCGCCCCGCCGACCAGCATCGGCCCGGCGCCGAGTTTGGCTTGCAGCGCGCCGCTGTAGCGGGAAAAGAAAAACATAATCAGCGTCATCGGAAGCATCGCAGCGCCGGCTTCCGTCGGCGTGTAATGCTGGACGTTGATCAGATCGAACGGCACGAAGAACAAACTTCCGCCCAGCCCGGCGTACAGCAAAAACGTGTAAACGTTGGCGCCGGCAAAGCCGGGATACGTGAAGAACTTCAGCGGCATCATCGGCGAAGGCGAGCGCTTCTCGTAGACCACAAAGAGCACCAGCACGATTACGCCGGCGACTCCGATCGCAAGGTTTATCGTTTGATTCGTGCCGCTCTGCAGCTCGATCAGCGAATAGACGAGCGCGCCCAGCCCAAGCGTTGCCAGCGCGGCGCCGACAAAGTCAATGTGCTGCCCGGCGTCCTCGTCCCGGCTTTCGTGAATGTAGCGCAACGAGATGTAGATGACGAGCGCGGCGATCGGAACGTTCACCAGAAACACCCAACGCCAGGAAAAATGCTGCGCTATGACGCCGCCCAGCACGGGCCCGATCGCGCCGCTAATTGCGGAGAAGGCGGCCCACGTCCCGATCGCTTTGCCGCGCTGCGCCGGTTCGAACTGCGCGCTGATCAGCGCCAAGCTTTCAGGAACGAGCAACGCTGCGCCGACCCCTTGAATGCACCGCGCGATGACGAGCTGTTCCATAGTCCGCGCCAGCGCGCAAGCGATTGATGCGCCCGCAAACACGATAGTGCCCGCCACGAACATTTTCCGGCGGCCGTAGACGTCGCCGAGCGCGCCGCCAACCAAAATAAGCGCCGACAAAAACAGCGCGTAGCCTTCCACCACCCATTGCACGAATTGCGCATTCGCATGCAGCTCACGCTGCAGCACCGGCAAAATAACGTTGACGGCAGTGCCGTCCAGCAGCGCCATTCCCGAGCCGAGGATCGAGGCGGCGAGCACTAGCGTGCCCTTTGTGGGGCGAACCGCAGGCGGCGGACAATCTATGCCGATTCGCTCGCACGGGTTCTCAATGAACATTGACATACTTAGGGCATCTTCAACTCGCGCCGGAGCGCTTGCCATTCGGCGTTTCGAAGTCTTGCGCGCGAACCGCCAGGTACTCCAAGTTCTCATACATCGAATTGCTGGCGGAGGCGGCGCGGCGCAACAAAACGACCTCTTTCAGATGCAGCAAGCCGGCGAGCTGATTGGCGCCGTGGATGTGACGGAGTTGAATGAACGCCGCGGTCGCGGTCGCCGCGATCACCAGAAACGTGGCGATGGTAGCATAGGCGGTTAGATATTCCGCGCTCGGCATGGGCAACGCGTTCGCTCCGCGCCTTGCCGGGGCCCTCGCCGGGCACTTCCGCTTCCGTGAGCCGTAGCCAGCGCGGATTTACGCTGCTCGAAGTGATGGTGGCCCTCGCCGCGATGACGGCGCTCGCGTTCTTCTTACTGAACGCGACGGGCGGCGTGTTGCGCTGGAATGCCGCGCTCTCCGCCAGAGAACGCGCCGAGGCTGCCGGGGCCGCGCTGTCGGACCGGCTCGAAGCCGAGGAAGATTCGGCCTGGGCGATCTTCACGCCGCCGACCGACGTACTCGGTCAAAGCAATGCCGATCGCCACGAACTCGACTTCTTCACGCGCGACGCGCAAAGCCGCCCGTATTTTTGGGCGTACCGGTACGACGCGGCGGCACATGCGCTGCAACGGTATCTCTATGCGTCGCCGGGCGCGCAGCCGATCGCGGACGATCCGCCCATTACCGAAATAACGAGCTTCGCTGCGCAGACCTATCCGGTGACGGCGCTGCAAGACTCGACTTCGCCGCTGTACTCGGATCTCTATAAGAACGCGACGCTGCAGGCGGCGACTGTGCGCTTCGGCTATAGCGATCGGCCTTGGATCGCCGGCGGCAACCAAATCACCTACGTGCGCGTCGAGACACTGCAATCCGCGCGCGTTCTCGAACTCTCGACACAGACTGCGCCCAGTGGTTTTACGGTCGTGCTGCTCTACACACCGGCGCCGTCGCCAAGTCCAATCGTCATCGCCACGCTAAGCGCCCTCATCCAAACCGTAAAGGTCACAGGGTTTTGGCAAAATTGTCCTGGGCAGATCAGAGATTGTTCGAACGCGGAGTGGCCGCAGTATCACTGGACACAAACGACGACCCTTAACTCCTACCAAAGTACCGACGGCGGTTATACGTGGACGCTCGCGAACTCGAGCAGCCAAATTGATACCGGCATCAGCACGCCCACGGGCGGGGATCTTCCGTCGGTGAACTGTCCGCCCGATTCGAATGCGGATTACGTCTACGCTTGTGCGGACGGCTGGAAACCGTCGGCGCCGCCCGGAACGGCGGGCATGACCTTCTAGCGCGCTTCCGTTCGCTCCAGAAACGTGTCGAGCGCGCGCGTGAAGCGTTCGAAATCCGTGCGATGCGGGCTGTGGCCGTGCCCCTCGAAGACGCGCAACGCGACGTTGGGGCCGCCGCGTTCCTGAATGTATTTGAGATCTTCCAGCGCGACCAAACTCTCCGAACCCTCGCCGACTGCCAGAAACAGCGGCTTCGGATAGCTCTCGAGATCGCCGCGCAAGTCCCACTTCTGCGGCGGGTTCTCGTCGCGCAAGCGTTTGATGGCCGACTGCAGCGTCTTCTGCTTTTTTACCTCGCGCAAAATCGGGTTGTAGAATCCGTTGCCCATTTGCCGGATCATCGGATCGATCGCCACCACGCGCCGCACGTCGAAGCGCCGCCCGCCTAAGATCGAAATTGCGCCGCCCCACGAGTGTCCGATCACCGTGTCCACTTCATCGGGAATCGCGGCGATCACGTTGTGCAGATCCAAGAGCGACCGGTGCAGCGTCATCGAACCGCTGACGTCCGAATCTCCGTGACCTCGCTGATCGTACGCGTAGACTCGAGCTCGCGCGCCATAGTGCTCGGCGAGCGGCTCCCAGGCTTTGCGCGATCCGGTCATCCCGTGAATGGCTAACATGACGGGCCCTCGCTCTCCCCAGCGTTCAAGCGTCGTCTGCGCGCCGTCGTCGAGCGTCAAGCGTTCTTCGGTGTGAACCACGAGGGCCTGGAATTTGCGCTCAGCAGGCGAGCGCCTTCCTGTCCCTTCGATACCTCAGGGTCCTTCGATACCTCAGGATGACATCCCGATACCTCAGGATGACAAGTGGGAATAAGCAGCATTATGATGTTATGGAAGCGAGCAGTCGCCGGCACGACGATGGCGGCAATGTTGGCACTGGCAGTGCCGTCTCCCACGATGGCGGACGGTGCGGCCAGCACGCGCAACATTCTGTTAGGCGCCGGACTGGCAACCTATCTGATCATTCAGCACAACCGTAAGGTGCACGAACGGTACGCGGAAGACGCACGCCGTCAGGCCGAGTTGCAGTCCGAAAACTCGAACATGCAAGCGGCATACAACAGCGAGCGCTCCGCCTACAAGAACGCCCTGGCGGAGATCGTCGATCTCAAACGTGAAGTGGCGTATCAGCACTCGGTGATCGTCGGGCAGCGGCACCAGGTCGCTTCGCAAGCCTTTGTAACGCAGCCGCGCACCCGCGTGGAGGCGGCAAGCATGGGCCCGAGCCGTCAGGTAGCCATGACGTACTACGGATGGGGCACGATCTAGGCATGACGCGCACGCTTGCGTGCCTTGCTTTGGGCGCGGTCCTGGCGAGCTGCGGGGGCTCGCCGGCCGGCCAAGCGCAAAGCCAGGCCGATACGGTGACCAAGGCCGTCTACAACAACGACGCCGACGGCGCCCAACAGAACTTCGAGCCGGCCCTCAAGTCGAGCATCACGCGCGCTCAAGTGGGCATGCTCTCCGACAAGCTCCACAAGCTGGGGGACTACAAGGGACTCACCTACGTCAGCAACGACGCCCTCAAGAACGAATACACCTACCGCGCCGACTTCACCAACGGGTCTGCGCCCGTCGTCCTGCGCCTCGATGCGGAGGGGAAGATAGCCGCCTATCGTATCGGGCTGCAGTGAACCCAACCATCGTTTGGCTCATCTCCGCCGCGGGTATCGTGGTTACCATTCTCATGTACGCCGGGGGCATCGCCGAGTCGAACCGCCTCTCGTAGGTTTTGGTGTGCCCAATACTGGGCAAAGGCATCCGGATGGATGTCCCGGGCGGTCCTGATAGGGTCTGGCGGAGTATTAAAGAGCTCGCCAATAGCTATGCCCGTTTGCCGGCGCCGCCGACGCACGAGCAGATGGAGCACGATCTCCAGCGTATTATCCACGAGAATCTCGGGCGCGACATCGATCGGCGTCTCATTGCGTTTTACGTGCGCGAGCTGCAGCAGCTAAGCTCGGACGCCCGAGCCGAGCGATATACGCGTGGCGAGGTTGAGCCCGAGGGCAACGGCGCGACTCAGCGCAGATGATGGCTCTGGATAAAAAACCGTAGACTAAAGACCAGCACCCAAAACAGCCCCATAAACGCCAGCAAGAACACCGAAGGTAGAAAATCGCGCGGCCGCTCGCTAAAGCGAATGACGGGGCGCATGATGCGGCGTTCTTCTTCCTCTATTGTGGTAACGATGGCCGAGAGCGTCTCTTGCATTGGAAACCTCTTACCCCAATCGCGGCCATAAAAAAAGAAAGGGCCCGGGATTTCTCCCGGGCCCTGGTTACCAAGCAGCCGTCGTCTTGTTAGTAGATGAACTGCGTGGAGGGCGACGTCGCGATGTCCGCTTGTCCGCCGGCGCCGACAATGGTCGGCGTTTGCGACGTGTTGCCCGGAGGCGAAGCTTCGAACATCGGATAGTCGAAGGTGGCTGCGTAGATCCGGTACGTGTTGCCCGTGGCAATCGTCCGAGTCTGCGTCGCCGCATTGTTTTGACAACCCGTTCCAGCC